>NZ_JBSHMV010000012.1:0-1358 GCF_053645695.1 Brevundimonas sp. NPDC055311 | reverse complement strand
CCCAGCGACAGGGTGCGGGGCGGGGCGTAGCCGGCGACGCCGCCGGCGGTTTCGGAGACCTCGACCTCGGCGTCGAACAGATTGTCGGCCGCCAGCCACAGCACGGTGCGTGCGCCGGCGCGCCATTCGGCGCGGGCGTCCACGGCGACGGCGGCGTCCAGCACGCGGCTGTTCAGATCGTCCTCGAACCGCTTGCTCTCATAGCGGGCCTGGACCGCCAGGCCGAGCCGGTCCGACGCCTGCCACTCCACCCCGCCGACGACGCTCCAGATCGGGGCCTGGGCCGGACGCAGTCCGGTCAGCTGAGGCGCCGCCGAGCCGCCGTCCATCCGCGCGTCGGTGATCGACAGGGCGCCGTTCAGATGCAGCCCCTGGCGCAGCGTCTGGCGCGCCGTCAGCTCGATCCCCGTGGCCTCGATGGTCCCGGCGTTCTGACGCTGGCGCAGCACGCCGCCGGCGGGGACGAAGCCCGCGCGGGGGAAGGTCCCCGGCCCCTCGGCGATGGTGACGTTGACAATGGCGTCTTCGATCCGGTTCCAGAACAGATTGACGCCCAGGGCCGAGATCGGCCCCTCGAACGCCAGCCCCGCCTCCACCCCCTGCAGGGTTTCGGGGACCAGCGCCGCATTGGCCTCGGTCAGGTCGTTGCCGACGCGGAACGGTCGGTGCAGCTCGTTCAGCGTCGCCGGACGGAAGCCGGAATAGGCCGCCGCCCGCGCCGCCCACCCGCGGCCGATGAAGCGGCGCCCCGCCAGCCGGGCGCTGACCACCTCGCCCGAACGGTCGGGGTCGGTTTCGTCCAGCGTGGGCAGGCCCGTCTCCCGGTCCCATTCGCGGCGCCGACCATTCTCGTTGCGCCAGCCGTCCAGGCGCAGGCCGCCGGCCACCAGCCACAGATCGTCGCTCCAGGAACCCTCGCCGTAGAGACCCGCCACCGAGGTCTCGCCGCCCGCTACGCGGTCGCGGGTGAAGGCGCCGTTCATGAAGCGGAAGCGCTCGCGCGTCTCGCCCTCGTTGAAGCGGGCGTCGGCGCCCAGCTCCCATTCCAGCCGCCCTCCGGCGACGTCCCGCGTCGAGCGACGCAGGGCGGCGTTGACGCCCCAACCGGTCGCCGGCGTCTCATACTGGTCGTTGGCCGGCGTGGTCGCGCTGCGGTCCGCCGCCACCGCGACGGAGGTGTTGGCGAAGTCGCTCTCGCGCCGCCAGGCCTGCAGGCGCCAGCCATAGCGCCCCTCCTGCGCCCGCCGCGCCGCCGTGGCGGACAGCAGGTGGCCGCTGGCGCTGGATCGCGCCCCGGCCAGCCCCGAGCCGCGCTCCTCGTCATAGGCCGAGGCGCGTAGCGACACGCTGGCCTCGCC
>NZ_JBSHMV010000011.1:2284-5902 GCF_053645695.1 Brevundimonas sp. NPDC055311 | reverse complement strand
TGGGTGCGGGAGCAGGATTTGAACCTGCGACCTTCAGGTTATGAGCCTGACGAGCTACCGGGCTGCTCCATCCCGCGGCAAGGCGGTGCGTAAAGGAAGAAAGGTTCGAGAATATCATTCATGTGTGTCGGGTAGACCCGGCGGCGACCTACTCTCCCGCGCCTTAAGACGAAGTACCATCGGCTCTGGAGGTCTTAACGACCGAGTTCGGAATGGGATCGGGTGGGGAACCTCCGACAGAGCCACCAGGTCAACCCGACACACACGAATGAAATGAGAAGATATCGTCTTTTGATTTCGGCAAGTAAAAACCGAATGAGTTTTGCTGAGAAACGATCAAGCCGATCGGATTATTAGTACCAGTAAGCTTCACACGTCACCGCGCTTCCACACCTGGCCTATCAACGTGGTAGTCTTCCACGATCCTCAGCGAAGCCTTGTTTTGAGGTTAGTTTCCCGCTTAGATGCTTTCAGCGGTTATCTATTCCATACTTAGCTACCCTGCTGCGCGGCTGGCGCCACGACAGGTCCACCAGAGGTATGTCCATCCCGGTCCTCTCGTACTAGGGACAGATCCTCTCAAGCTTCGAACACCCACGGCAGATAGGGACCAAACTGTCTCACGACGTTCTGAACCCAGCTCACGTACCACTTTAAACGGCGAACAGCCGTACCCTTGGGACCTGCTCCAGCCCCAGGATGTGATGAGCCGACATCGAGGTGCCAAACTTTGCCGTCGATATGGACTCTTGGGCAAAATCAGCCTGTTATCCCTAGAGTACCTTTTATCCGTTGAGCGATGGCCCTTCCACGCGGGACCACCGGATCACTATGGCCGACTTTCGTCTCTGCTCGACTTGTCAGTCTCGCAGTCAGGCTAGCTTATGCCATTGCACTCGACGACCGATTTCCGACCGGTCTGAGCTAACCATCGCGCGCCTCCGTTACACTTTGGGAGGCGACCGCCCCAGTCAAACTACCCACCACGCCATGTCCCGGGACCGGATAACGGCCCTCGGTTAGACGTCAACGACAGTAAGGGTGGTATTTCAAGGATGGCTCCACCAGAGCTGGCGCCCCGGCTTCATAGCCTCCCACCTATCCTACACATACGGTCGCTAACGCCAAGGCGAAGCTATAGTAAAGGTTCATAGGGTCTTTCCGTCTGACCGCGGGAACCCCGCATCTTCACGGGGAATTCAATTTCACTGAGCCTGTGCTGGAGACAGTGGGGAAGTCGTTACGCCATTCGTGCAGGTCGGAACTTACCCGACAAGGAATTTCGCTACCTTAGGACCGTTATAGTTACGGCCGCCGTTTACCTGGGCTTCAGTTCGGAGCTTTCACTCCTCCCTTTAACCTTCAGGCACCGGGCAGGCGTCAGACCCTATACGTCGCATTGATGCTTCGCAGAGCCCTATGTTTTTGCTAAACAGTCGCTACCCCCTGGCTTGTGCCACTCATTCCTGGTTGCCCAGGGTGAGTCACGCTTTTTCCGAAGTTACGCGTGCAATTTGCCGAGTTCCTTCAGCACAGTTCTCTCAAGCGCCTTGGTATACTCTACCTGACCACCTGTGTCGGTTTCGGGTACGGTCTCTGCTGGAGTTATTTCCAGGGACAACGCCACCGCCGGGAACAATCCAATAAGCCCCGACGACTTATGCCATCCGTCACTTCCAGCTGGTGCAGGAATATTTACCTGCTTCCCATCGACTACGCTTTTCAGCCTCGCCTTAGGGGCCGACTAACCCTGCGCAGATTAGCTTTACGCAGGAACCCTTGGTCTTTCGGCGACAGTGTTTCTCACACTGTTTATCGTTACTCATGTCAGCATTCTCACTTCCGATACCTCCAGCCAACCTCACGGTTGACCTTCACAGGCTTACGGAACGCTCCGCTACCGCTTGCAGTAAACTGCAAACCCATATCTTCGGCGCATGGCTTTAGCCCCGTTACATTTTCCGCGCAGGATCGCTTGATCAGTGAGCTGTTACGCTTTCTTTAAAGGATGGCTGCTTCTAAGCCAACCTCCTGATTGTCAAAGCAATCCCACATCGTTTCCCACTTAGCCATGACTTGGGGGCCTTAGATGATGGTTAGGGTTGTTTCCCTTTTCACGACGGACGTTAGCACCCGCCGTGTGTCTGCCCGATAGTACTCCTGGGTATTCGGAGTTTGGTTAGTATTGGTACCGCTCGCGCAGCCCGCAACCATCCAGTGCTCTACCCCCCAGGGTATTCGTCGGACGCTCTACCTAAATAGATTTCGCGGAGAACCAGCTATGTCCAGGTTTGATTGGCCTTTCACCCCTATCCACAAGTCATCCCAGAATTTTTCAACATTCACGGGTTCGGACCTCCAGTAAGTGTTACCTTACCTTCATCCTGCTCATGGATAGATCACCTGGTTTCGGGTCGTCATACGTCGAACTTAGCGCCCTATTCAGACTCGCTTTCGCTGCGCCTACACCTAACGGCTTAAGCTTGCTCGACACATGAAGTCGCTGACCCATTATACAAAAGGTACGCCGTCACCGCGCTTGGCGGCTCCGACTGCTTGTAGGCTTCCGATTTCAGGATCTGTTTCACTCCCCTTGTCGGGGTGCTTTTCACCTTTCCCTCACGGTACTTGTTCACTATCGGTCGTAGAGGAGTACTTAGGCTTGGAGGGTGGTCCCCCCATGTTCAGACAGGATTTCACGTGTCCCGCCCTACTCGAGTCTCTTGCTGTTTGACGTCTACGGGGCTGTCACCCGCTATGGCCGGACTTTCCATTCCGTTCGACTTTATTTCACAAGAGCACTGGCCTGGTCCCGGTTCGCTCGCCACTACTACGGGAGTCTCGGTTGATGTCCTTTCCTCCGGGTACTGAGATGTTTCAGTTCCCCGGGTTCGCTCAATGAACCCTATGTATTCAGGTCATTGTACCTTTTAGCGATCCACCAATCGCTGCCCAGAAGAGCAGAGTTGGAAGACCGCAAAGGTGGGTTTCCCCATTCGGAAATAGCCGGATCAAAGGGTGCTAGCGCCTCCCCGGCTCTTATCGCAGCTTGCCACGTCCTTCATCGCCTCTCTACGCCAAGGCATCCGTCAGAAGCCCTTCAACGCTTGATCGTTTCTCAGCAAAACTCATACATGGGCTGCTCCGGGGGATGGAAAGAGGTATCCGCCGGACCCACGTCTGATTTTTACTTTGCCAGACGATATCTTCTCGAACCTGACCTGAAAGCTTATGAGGAGCCGGTCAAATTCTTCCTTTACAATGTCAATGCACCTGGCGAAGCCGCCAGACGCAAACCTGTTTGATCGCGAAAACATTCTCCAAACTGCGCTCAAGTAGCCGACAGGCGGTAGCGCAAAGAGAAATGGTGGAGCCAGACGGAGTCGAACCGACGACATCCTGCTTGCAAAGCAGGCGCTCTACCAACTGAGCTATGGCCCCGTTCAGGGTTAAGCCAGGAGAGCAACATCAGCGACCATCGCACATCCTCACCAGAGGACTGGTAGGCCCGGGCAGACTCGAACTGCCGACCTTACGCTTATCAGGCGTACGCTCTAACCACCTGAGCTACGGGCCTAGGGCAGTGCGACAGCCGGGAAACCCCAGGCTCGCGATCGT
>NZ_JBSHMV010000010.1:0-12131 GCF_053645695.1 Brevundimonas sp. NPDC055311 | reverse complement strand
ATGAGCCAGATGGGAGCGTCGCGCCTACTCTATGACGGCGCCCAGGCCATCGGCGAGTACAACGCCGCCGGAACCCTGACCCGCCGCCATATCCCTGGCGCCGGACTGGACGAGGTGGTGGTCACCTATAACGACGCCACCCTGACCCATCGCCGCTGGGCGATGACGGACGAGCGCGGCTCGGTCGTCGCCCTGACCGGCGCCACGGCCGCCGGGCTCAACATCAACACCTATGACGAATACGGCCAGCCAGGCTCAGGCAACACCGGCCTCTATCAGTACACCGGCCAGATCTGGCTGCCGCAGGCTCAGGCCTACCACTACAAGGCCCGTGTCTACGCGCCCCAGCTGGGGCGCTTCATGCAGACCGACCCCATCGGCTATGGCGATGGGGCCAACCTCTACGCTTATGTCAGCGCAGATCCGATGAATGCAATCGATCCATTGGGGCTTAGCGATGTCCCAGGCGACACATGGAAATGTTGGCCAGGTCAGGACTGCAATCCGACGACCGATATGGGAGATCTTCTCGCCGGGGGCAGTGGGGGCTTGCGTCGGCCTGTGAATCGCTTGGATTCAGGAAATGGCGCTCGACCAACAAGGCGACGCAATCCTGGCCAAGATCTTGACGCTTCGGACACTTGCCCAGAGGGTTACCTTCAAGCGGAGGTGATGCTTTCTGGAGGAGCATTTGGCGGACCGATTGGTCAGTTCTTCGGGTTGGGCGTGCGCATGAGCACCCCGGCACGCAATATGGGCCTGCCTGGGAGGGGGTTTCAAACTTCAGTTTTTGTCAATAACACTCGTCTTTGGGGCGCGGGGCTATTCGTGGGAAGTGGACTGTCCGCAGGGGCGCAACATTCCACATCAGCGCTTGGACCTGACGGCTCCACAAGCGTTTCATCTATCGCGGCTGGCGAGATTGCGGTGGGACGATCTGGCGGAGGAAGTGTAACGTGGGGTGAAGGAAGCCGTGGACTTTCGTACTCTATACCTAAAATCGGCACCGGAGCGGGAGCCTACTTTGGTCTTGGGCAAGCGAAGGAAACCCGATCTTCTGCCGCGCAACGGTTAGGTTTCCCCGCGATGGGCTCAGCCGACACCATCTGGAGAACTTGGGGCGACGGGAGATGCAGTTAAATGCACAAATTTTTAAACGACATTAGAAAAAGCCTTCTTATTCCTATAATGGGTGGATTATTTATATGCGCCGTGAGTCTTGCTGGCTTTTCTTACGACCTGCTCTCGAAGACTGCGTCAAATAGCGAAATCATGGCTTCGGGCGGCTTTTTTGCCATGTCAGCGGCTGCGACTAGCGCTCTAATTTTCATTAGATTTTTTTTAAAAAAACACCTTCGGAGCTGTGAAATTCTACCGAATGGCAAAACCAAAAAATGATACTTACTTTTTGAGCCTTAAATTCATAAATTTTCACATAAAAGACACTAAAGAAAAACGTCGGAACTAAATTAAGCGAGAGCACATGCGTCGAAGTTTGCTTAACATTATGCGGCTTGTTTCTATTGTTGTTGTGAGCCTCACATTCCCCGCGATTACCCACGCCCAGACCGCCCTCGCCGACCCGCGCGGATCCGGCCCCATCGTCTCGGCGGCGCAGTGGCTTCAGGGCACGCTGCTGGGTACGGTGGCCACGGTCGTGGCGGTGATCGCCGTGGCCTGCGTGGGGCTCATGATGCTGACCGGGCGCATCAACTGGCGCTATGGCGCGGTCGTCATCCTGGGTTGCTTCATCCTGTTCGGCGCCGTCAGCATCGTCGCCGGCATCCAGTCCACCGCCTCGGCTATCCGATAGATCCGCCTTGGACGAGCTTGAGCGCACGCCCCTGTTCACCGCCCTGACCCGGCCGCAGATGTTCGCGGGCGTGACCTACAACTACTTCATCATCAACGCCGTGATCGCGGCGGAGCTGTTTCTCATCTTCCGCTCCGTCTGGGTCCTGCCGGCCGCCCTGATCATCCACGGGATCGGCGTCCTGCTGTGTCTGCGCGAGCCGCGGATCATCGATCTGTGGCTGACGCGGGTCAGCCGCTGCCCGCGCGTGCGCAATCACAAGATCTGGCGATGCAACTCCTACCGTCCCTGAGCCAGGGCGAACAGACCGTGCGACGCGAGCAGGCGGCGGGCAGCCACCTGCCCTACGCCCGCCATGTCGACGACCACACGCTGGAGACCCGCGACGGCCTGCTGCTGCAGGTCATCCGCCTGCGCGGCCTGTTGTTCGAGACGGCGGACACCGGCGAGCTCAACTATCGCAAGGGCCTGCGCGACGCCATGCTGCGCGCCATCGGGACCTCGCGCTTCGCCCTCTATCACCATGTGGTGCGCCGCCGCGTCGAGCCGGCGCTGGATGTCGACTATCCCGACGCCTTCTCCCAGACCCTGGGCGACCGCTGGGCCGAGCGGCTGGCGACCAAGCAGCTGTTCGTCAACGACCTCTATCTGACCCTGGTGCGGCGGCCGCTGCAGGGGCGGCTGGGCCTGGCCGATCAGGTGCGGGGCTGGTTCACGCGGGCCGGCGCAGAGCCCAAGGCGGCGCAGAACCATGAACTGGCCCAGTTGGCGGCCGGACGCGACGCTCTTCTGGCGGCGCTGGGCGAATATGAGCCGCGCCTGCTGGGCGTCTATGACACCGCGCAGGGACCGTGCTCCGAGCCGCTGGAATTCCTGTCGGAGCTGTACAACGGCGAGCAGCGGCTGGTGCTGCTGCCGCATCAGGACCTGGGGGCCTATCTGCCCTATCGCCGGGTCAGTTTCGGCCAGGAGACGGTCGAGCTGTCTGCGGCGGGGCATCTGCCGCGCAGCTTCCTGGGCCTAGTGTCGATCAAGGACTATCCGTCCTGGAGCGCGCCGGGGATGTTCGACGAGCTGATGCGGCTGCCGGTCGAACTGACCGTCACCCAGTCCTTCGCCTTCGTCGAGCGCCAGGCGGCGCTGGAGCGCATGAACCTGGCGCTGCGCCGGATGCGCTCGGCCGAAGACGAGGCCGTCTCCCTGCGCGGCGAACTGGCCCAGGCCAAGGACGATGTGGCCGCCGGACGCGCCGGATACGGCGAACACCACATGACCATCGCCGTGCGCGGCGACAGCCCGGCCGCCGTGGATGCGGGCGTGGCCGAGGTCACAGCCGCCATGGCCGACATGGGGGTGGTGGCGGTGCGCGAGGAGATCGCGCTGGAGCCGGCCTTCTGGGCCCAGTTCCCCGCCAACTTCAAATACATCGCCCGGCGCGGCCTGGTCTCGACCAGCAATTTCGCCGGCCTGGCCAGCATCCACAACTTCCCGACCGGACAGGCGAACGGCGCCCACTGGGGCGACGCCGTCACCCTGCTGGAGACTACGGCGGCAGGGCCGTACTTCTTCAACTTCCACCAGGGGGACCTGGGCAACTTCACCGTCATAGGCCCGTCGGGCTCGGGCAAGACGGTCGTGCTCAACTTCCTGCTGGCGCAAGCGCGCAAGTTGGATCCGCGCATCATCTTCTTCGACAAGGATCGCGGGGCGGAACTGTTCATCCGCGCCATCGGCGGGCGATATGATCTGCTACGGCCGGGCCAGGCTTCGGGCCTCAATCCGCTTCAGCTGGAGGATACGCCCGCCAATCGCGGCTTCCTGGTCGACTGGCTAGCCCAGCTCGCCGGCGGGGCGGACGTGACGGACATGGAGCGCATTCGCGACGCCATCAGCGCCAACTTCGAGCAGCCGCTGGAGCATCGGCGCCTGCGCTATCTGGCAGAGCTGTTCCGCGGCGACCGGCGTCCGCAGGCCGGGGACCTGTGGGCGCGGCTCAGGCCCTGGTGGGGCGATGGCGAGCGGGCCTGGCTGTTCGACAATCCCACCGATCTGACCGACCTGACGGCTCGCACCGTCGGCTTCGACATGACGGTGCTGCTGGACGATCCGGCGGTGCGCACCCCGGCCATGATGTACCTCTTCCACCGCGTCGAGGAACGGCTGGACGGCTCGCCCGCCATCATCGTCGTCGACGAGGGCTGGAAGGCCCTGGACGACGAAGTTTTCGTGCGGCGCATCAAGGATTGGGAGAAGACCATCCGCAAGCGCAACGGCATCGTCGGCTTCGCCACCCAGAGCGCCCAGGACGCCCTGGAAAGCCGGATCGCCAGCGCCATCGTCGAACAGGCCGCCACCCAGATCTTCATGGTCAACGCCAAGGCGCGGGCCGAGGACTATGTGCAGGGCTTCGGCCTGACCCCGCATGAGTTCGACCTGATCCGCACCCTGCCGGACAGCGCCCACTGCTTCCTGATCAAGCGCGGCGGCGAAAGCGTCGTGGCCCGCCTGGACCTGTCGGGCGAGAAGGACATCCTGACCGTGCTGTCCGGGCGCGAGCGCACCGTGCGGCTGCTCGACGAACTGCGCGCCTTGGCCGGCGACGACCCGAACGCCTGGATGGCGCCCTTGCTGGAGCAGGCGTGACCATGGCGAGCTGTCCGCGCCTTTCGACCGGCGACGCCTTCCTGTCGACCCTGCTGCGTCACATCGACTGCCAGGCGCAGGCGATCGGGACCGGCGGCTATCAGGCGCTGGCCGATCCCGCCTCCCCGACGATCCAGGTCGTGACGGCCCTGCTGACGATCTTCGTCGCCCTGTTCGGCCTGGCCATGATGATGGGACGCGCGCCCTCGGTGCGCGACGGCGTCATGGCGGCGGTCAAGATCGGCGTGGTCCTGACCCTGGCCATGAGCTGGCCCGCCTATAAGACCGTCGTCTACGACGTCGTCGTCGAAGGCCCCGCCCAGCTGAGCGCCGCGGTCGGCCGCCCCGCCGGTCTGCCCGGCGCGCAAGGCGACCTGATCCAGCGGCTGCAGGCGGCGGATGCGGCCATCATCCGCCTGACCAACTACGGCACCGGCCGCGACGAGCTGGCGACCCTGCCGCCAGCCAATCCCAATGAACCGCCGCAGCGCACCCCGATCGCCGACAACCCGGCGCTGGGCTGGGCGCGGGTGCTGTTCCTATCCGGCGCCGTGGCCGCCTTCGCCGCCGTGCGTCTGACCGCCGGGTTGCTTCTGGCGCTGGCGCCGCTGTTCGCCGGGCTGTTGCTGTTCGACGTCGCGCGCGGCGTCTTCGTCGGGTGGATGCGGGCCCTGGTGTTCACCCTGCTGGCCTCGGTCGCCGTGACTCTGCTGTTCGGGGTCCAGTTGGCCCTGCTGGAGCCCTGGCTGGCCCAGGTGCTGCAGATGCGCCAGGCCAACGCCCTGACGCCTTCGGCGCCGATCGAACTGCTGGTCATGAGCCTCGGCTTCTTGCTGGCGCTCGGCGGGGCGCTCGCCATTTTGCTGCGCCTCGCCTTCACCCTTCATCTGCCGACGCCATGGCGTGAAGCGGCGCCAAGAAGAGCGACTGAAACAGCGCCCGCCCATGCCGACGCCGTTCCGCTCTCGCTTGCCGCCGCCCCATTGGCGACGCGCCTTGGTTCGCCTCGCGCCGTCGCCGTGGCCGAGGCCATGAGCGCCGCCCAGCGCCGCGAACGGCTGATCTTCGCCCAAGGCGACACGGCCGTCGGCGGTTCGCCGTCCTCCACCGCCCGGCTTGGCGGACAAGACCCCGCGCCGGCCCACGCCACCGCCTACGGCCAGGCCCTGCGCCGCGCCCGCCCGAGAAAATCGGTCGGAGCCGCCCTGAGAGACCGTCGCTCATGAAGAAGCCCGCCAGAGAGGCGCTCGATGCCTATTACCGCGAAGCCGGGAGCTGGGCCTCCGACCAGGCCGACAGCCTGCGCAAGTCCCGCCGGGTCGCCTGGATCGTGGCCGGCGCGGCCGTGGCCGTGGCCGTGGCGGAGGGCTTCGCCCTGATGCTGCTGGCGCCGCTGAAGACGGTCGAGCCCTACACCCTGCTGGTCGATCGCACGACCGGCTTCGTCGAGGCGCTCAAGCCGCTGGATCAGGCCCAGATCACGCCCGACAAGGCGCTCGTCCAGTCCATGCTGGTGCAGTACGTCATCGGCCGCGAGGGCTTCGACATGGCGACCCTGCAGACCGACTATCGCAAGATCGGCCTGTGGTCCGCCGGCCAGGCGCGCACCGACTACCTGGCCCTGATGCAGCCCTCCAACCTGGACGGCCCGCTGGTGCAGTACGGGCGCACGACCGTCGTCGAGACCCGGGTGAAGAGCGTCTCCCCGCTGGACGCCCGCTCGGCCCTGGTGCGTTTCGAAACCGTGCGCCGCGATGAAGGCGGGGCGGACCGCGATCCGCAAGCCTGGGTCGCGGTCATCGAATACGGCTTCTCCGGCGAGCCCATGTCGGTGGAGGACCGCTACGTCAATCCGCTCGGCTTCCAGGTCACGAAGTACCGCAAGGACCCCGAGACTCTGGAGCCGGCGCCGCCCGCCGCGCCCGCGCGCATCGTCCAGTCGCCCGACGAGGGCTTCGTCGAGGCGGAAGCCGTCGAGGCCGGAGGCGTCGAATGAAGCGCCTGTTCCTCGTCGCCGCGCTTCTGTGCGCCACGCCTGCCCTGGCCCAGACGCTCACGGACACCCCTCCTTCTGACCCGCGGGTGCGCACCCTGGTCTATCAGGCCGACCAGGTGGTGCCGCTCACCGTGGCCGCCAACTATCAGCTCACCGTCATCTTCGATCCGGCCGAACGGGTGGAGAACGTCGCCGTCGGCGACGCCGAAGCCTGGCAGATCACTTTGAACAAGCGCGGCGACGCCCTCTTCCTCAAGTCTCTGCGCACCGGGGTCGCCACCAATATGACGGTCATAACCGACGCCCGGGTCTATAATTTCGAACTGTCGTCTGCCTATGGGCCCGCTCCGGACGCCCCGTTCACCGTCCGCTTCGCGCCGGCCGAGCGCGCCGACGCCGAGCGGCCCGAGCTCCAGCCCGACATCGGCCGCTATCGTCTCAGCGGCGCCCGGGCGTTGCGGCCCGCCTCGATCAGCGACGACGGCCTGCGCACCTATATCGAATGGCGGCCGCGCCAGACCCTGCCGGTCGTCTTCGCCATCGACGAACGCGGCGATGAAATCCTGCTGGACGGCCATATGCGCGACGGCCGCTATGTGGTCGACGCCGTCCATCCCGCCCTGTTGTTCCGGCTGGAGCGCCAGAGCGCCCGCGCCGAGCGCCTGCGCGTGAGGACCTCGCGATGACGATGAACGCCCGCGATCCTCGGCCTGCGGCGTCGCCCGAAGCCGATATCCGCCCGGTCGTCGCCGGACGGCAAGGGCCGATGACGGTTTGGCTGGCGGCCGGCGGGGTGGCCTTGGGCGCGGTCCTGCTGTTCAACCTTCTCGACGGCCAGCGGCGCGCCCGCACGGCCCCGACGACGACGCTGGCGGCCGCGGGCGCCGCCGGTCCGTCCCAGGCGCTGCCGCCCCTCTACATCCTGCCTGAAACGCCAGGCCCGCCTGCGCCGCCCGAGCCGTCCGCTATGCAAGACGCCGGCGGCGCGGCGCCTATGGCTCAGGTCCCGACGCAACCTCAGCCGCCGCAATCGCCCTTTGCGCCGCAACCGCCGCCGCCCAACTATGCGCCGCCGCCCTGGCTGAATGAGCCGCAGCCGCCGGCGCCGCCTCAGATGCAGGCGTCCTCATCGGGGGCCTCGGCCCTGGTGATCGACACCACCTCGTCCCCTCGCGGCGATACGGGCGCCGTAGACGGGGCGCCCACCAATGGCGGCGCTGTTCGCGAGAACGGCGCCGTGCAAACCTCCCGCCTGACCCGCCGTTCGTCCACCGTCGCCCAGGGTACGCTGATCCCGGCCGTGCTGGAGACGGCGCTGGATTCCACCCGTCCCGGTTTCGCCCGGGCCATCGTCTCCAGCGACGTGCGCGGCTTCGACGGCAGTCGCGTCCTGATCCCGCGCGGTTCGCGTCTCTTCGGCGAATACCAGGCCGACTTGACCGCCGGTCAGAACCGCGCCCTGGTGCAATGGACGCGTCTCGTTCGCCCGGACGGCGTCTCCATCTCCATCGCCTCGCCGGTCGCCGACGCCCAGGGGCGGGCCGGCGTGCGCGGGCGCGTCGACACCCATTTCCTGCAGCGGTTCGGCTCCGCCCTGCTGCAGACCACCCTCAACATCGGCGTCGCCGCCGCCAGCCGCAGCCTCAGCGGCGATGCCTCCGTCATCGTCGCCCTGCCCGGATCGACGCAAGGCGGCGGTTCGACGGTCGCCCCGACCAACATCCAGCCGACCTTGCGCGTGGACGCCGGCGCGCGCGTCAGCGTCTTCGTGGCGCGTGACCTGGAGTTTCCGGGCGGCGACGCGCGATGAAAGCCGCGCCCGCCGAAGGCCAGGTCTATCTGCGCAGCTATCTGGCGCCGTTCGCCGACATTCTGGCGCGGCCGGACGTCACCGACATCTACGTCAACGCGCCCGGCGAGCTCTGGGCGGAAAGCCTGGGCGGAGGCCTCGAGCGTCACGTCGCTCCAGAGCTGACAGACGCCCTTTTGATGCGTCTCGCTCGACAGATCGCGGCTTTCACCCATCAAGGCGTCAGCCGCGAGCATCCCATTTTGTCGGCGACCTTACCGGGCGGCGAGCGCGTGCAGGTCGTCGCCCCGCCCGCCACGCGCGGCGGCGTCGCCTTCGCCATCCGCAAGCAGGTGGCTGCGGACATGGCCCTGTCCGACTACGCCGCCTCGGGGGCCTTCGCCTCCCTCAACAACGGCGGCGCCTCGCCGCGCGCCGCCCTCGACGCCGAACTCCAGGCGAAGCGCGACGCGGGCGATATCTCGGGCCTTCTGTCGGCTGCCGTTCGCGGGCGTCGCAACATTCTCGTCTCCGGCGGCACTTCGACCGGAAAGACCACCTTCCTCAACGCCCTGATCCGCGAAATCCCCGAGGAAGAGCGGCTGATCTTCATCGAGGACACGCCCGAGTTGCACCTGCGCCATCCCAACGCCCTGGGTCTGCTGGCCGCCCGCAGCGCCTTGGGCGAGGCCGCCGTCGCGGCTGAAGATCTTCTCAACGCCTCCCTGCGCATGCGGCCGGATCGCATCATCCTGGGCGAACTGCGCGGCCCCGAGGCCTACACCTTCCTGCGCGCCGTCAACACCGGCCACCCCGGCTCAATGACGACGGTCCATGCCGATACGCCGGAGCGGGCGGTCGAGCAGATCGCGCTGCTCGTCCTCCAGGGCGGAACGCGGCTGCGGCGAGAGGATGTGGTCCACTACGTGCGATCGACCATCGACGTCTATGTGCACTTGTCGCGGACCGCCGGGCGCCGGGGCATGTCCGAGGTGAGGATGCGCTTCACGTAACATTGTTGTGATTGGCTCAACCTAAGCTTGACCGTTCGTCGCACTCCCGAAACCGTGGTTCTCGAAATGGGAGGGCGGAATGATCGGTCGGATAGCCTTGGGAGCCGCCGTATTGGCGGTCGTAGCGACGAGCGCTTCGGCGCAGCAGACGCAGACCTACGCCTATGACGTGCATGGCCGATTGACGGGCGTCACCCGCACGACGGGCTCGACGAGCCAGGCCACGACCTACGTCCTCGACAAGGCCGACAACCGCACGGGCCGGGCGACCGGCGCGCCGGTTTCAGGCCTGATGAGCCCGCCCCAAGGAACCGAACAGAGCCAGGCTCCTGGCGAGGCCTGGGCGGAGCCCCAAGGCGGCCAGGACGAGGAGGGAGAATTCGAGGTCGCACCAGGCGCCTCGCCGAACCCTGAGGGCGTAAAATGAAAACTCCGCTCAAACTCGCCCTCCTAGCCAGCAGCGCGCTTTTTCTTGGAAGCCTATCGGCGACACACGCGGCAGCGCAATCGGCTCGTGTCACGCCGCCACCAGCCTATGTGAATCACGACCAGCAACGCGTAGACCTCATCTCGGGCGCTTTCATCTTCAGCACTACCGATGTCACCATAGGGCCTCAAGAGAGCGGCGGCCTGAGTTTTGGTCGTACATGGATTGGCGGGCAATACCGAGACTCCGCGACCGGGACCGCCAATCTGACAGGCTCGACCATGGCCATAAGTATCGGCGGAACGTCGGATCTCTTTGCCGTCAGCGGCACCACCTACACTCCCGTGACCAATCGAGGTCAAACTCTTGTAAAGTCGGGATCTAATCTAATTTACACGACCGGACGAGGTGAAGTGCTGACGTTCGGCGGACCTGCGGCGTCCGTGCCCAATCATCCCGAAGCAAACAATGGCCGCCTCCTGTCTATTCGCTCAACCGACGGGACTTTAACGGAATTTCATTACCGGTACACATCCGTCTTGATGCCTTCAGGATTTCGCATAACGTTTGGTCGCCTCCAGTCGATATCGAACAACAGAGGATATAGAATACATCTAAAGTATAAGGAGGATTTTGCTTTCGAGTTTTCCGATCTGTCTGGATATAATCGTCTCGTCTCTGCGACGGGATTCAATACGACGATAGATGCGTGCGATCCGATCGCTACAAACTGCATCTATTCGCGGGTATGGCCGACTGCGACCTATTCCAGCAGCGTCTCCGCATTTTCCAGCACCGACGCCTTGGGACGCACAACCGCCCTGTCCTTCACGAGCGGCGCCATATCCTCGGTGACACTGCCCGGTAGCTCGACGGCAAGTATTGCTATGACGCACGATGCTGCAGGGCGAGTTGCCACGCTTACAGATGCATCGGGAGCTTGGAATTATGGCTACTCGGATGTCGGCGCAACGCGAACCACAACGGTGACCGGTCCCCTTGGCCAAGCGCAAACGGCTATCTCTAACCTAACTATTCAAAGGACGACTTCGGTCAAGGATGCGCTCAATCGCACCACAACCTCGACGTACGATGCTCAGCGCCGCCTGAAGCGGGTGACGCAGCCGGAAGGCGACTACGGCGAACTGACCTATGACGCGCGCGGCAACGTCACCCAGGTGCTGCACGCCCCCAAGCCGGGAACGGGGCTGGCGAACATCACCACCTCCGCCGTCTATCCGGCGAGTTGCGCCAACCCGGTCACGTGCAACCAGCCGACCTCGACGACCGACGCGCTCGGAAACATCACCAACTACACCTATGACGCCGCGCACGGCGGCGTGCTGACCATCACCGCGCCGGCACCCGCCGCAGGGACGGCCCGGCCGCAGACCCGCATCACCTATGCGCCGCAGACGGCCTGGTATAAGAACGCCTCAGGCGTGCTAGTGGCTGCACCGTCGGCCGTCACCCTCCCCGTCTCGATCTCGGAATGCGTCACCGGCGCGAGTTGCGCGGGCGCGGCCAATGAGGTGAAGACGTCGATCGTCTACGGAGCCTCGGGCGTGGCCAACAACCTGCTGCCCACCTCGGTGACGACGGGGGCCGGGAACGGTTCGCTGAGCGCCACGACCACGATGACCTATACGCCCAACGGCGATGTCGCCACGGTCAACGGCCCGCTGGCCGGAACGGCAGACACCACCCTCTATCGCTACGACAATGCGCGCCAGCTTATCGGCGTCGTCGGCCCCGATCCGGACGGAACCGGTCCGCTGTTGCGCCGAGCTGAGCGCTATACCTATAATCCACGCGGCCAGGTCACACTCGCCGAAGTCGGAACGGTGACCGGGACGAGCGACGCCCTCTGGGCCGCCTTCGCCAGCCTGCAGAAGACGGCGACGACCTATGACAGCTATGGTCGACTGACGCACCAGCGCCAGCAGTCCGGCTCGACCACGCATTCGTTGGTGCAGACGAGTTACGACTCAGCGGGTCGCCTAAATTGCGAAACCGTGCGCATGAATCCTGCGACCTTCGCCAATCCTCCAGGCTCGGCCTGCACTCTCGCCGCAGAAGGCGCCTTCGGCCCGGATAGGATAACCAAATACGCCTATGATGCTGCCAGCCAGCTCACTTCAATCACTACGGGGCGCGAGATTGATCCGATCAGCGAACGTGCGACCTACAACGCCAACGGCAAGCCGATCACCCTGAGCGACGGCAAGAACAACGTCACGACGCTGATCTATGACGGCTTCGACCGGCTGGCGAGGATGAACTACCCCAACGCCACGGGCGGCGGCTCCAACATCAACGACTATGAGCTGTATTCCTACGACGCCGCCGGCAACGTGCTGACCTATCGCAATCGCGGCGGCAACACCTTCACCTCGGGTTACGACGCCCTGGGGCGCCAGACGTCGGTGACCGGCGGCAGCATGGCGGCG
>NZ_JBSHMV010000009.1:0-21422 GCF_053645695.1 Brevundimonas sp. NPDC055311 | reverse complement strand
TGACCGAGAACGCCGCCTCCCCCGCCGCCGCCGGCAGACGCGCCGCCGTCACCACAACCTCGTCAACGACAACCGGCTGAGACTCAATCACCTGGAACCCCCCTCAACTCACGACCTGCACGGCTACCTGGGCGGCAAGGCCTTGCCGAGATAGCCGATCACCGTGTCGATGTCGTCCGCCGAGGCCTGCATGCCATTGGCCTCCATGCGAGCCACGATGGAATCCCATTCCGCTTCGGTGTGGCCTGTAGCGGTCACCAGGACAAGGGAGTGACAGGTCCCGCACAGGCGCTGGGCCACATTGCGCCCCGCACCGGCGGGCAGGACGCCCGGTTGGACCGCCGGCTTCGCGGCGGGCGGAGGAGGCGGCGTCTGTTGCGCCGGGACATTCACCTTCACGGCGGGGGCGAGCGCGGAGGGGGCCACGGACGGGCGCGCAGCCGCCTCCTCCGGCGGCGTCCTGGGCGCAGTGACAGGCGGCGCGGCTTGCGCCGGAGCCTCGGATGCGACCTCGGTCGGCGCGGGCGCCACTTCGGGGTGCGCCGCTGCGGGCGCCTCAGCGATCGGGGCGGACGACGGTTCCGACGTCGCTTCCGGCCGGGCCGAGTGAGAGGGTTGGCACGCCGCCAGACTCAGGGCCGCAACCAGAGCGCCGGCCGAGACGCAGACGGTAGGCGAAATCGGGAACATCGACCGCATCACTTGAACTCCTCTGCGGCGGGCTCGGCGATGCGTTCCACTCGGCCGACCAGGAAGGTGTAGGAAAGAGCCCCGATCAGGGCGAGCACGCCGATGAAGGCCAGACCGCCGAAGAACGACCCGGTCGCGGCGACGATGAAGCCGATCATCATCGGCGTGACGATGCCCGCCAGATTGGTGCAGAAGTTGAAGACCCCGGCGGTCAGGCCGATCAGGCTCTTGGGCGCCACGTCTGAAATCAGGGTCCAGCCCAGGTTCGACATGCCCTGACCGAAGAAGGCCACAGACATGACGGCGATCACCAGAACGTCGGACTTGAGGAAAGCCGCCGAGATGATCGTCGAAGACAGCAGCAGCCCCCCGACGATCGGCAGTTTGCGTCCGAAGGTGGCCGAGCCGCTGCGCTTGACCAGGGCGTCCGAAAGCTGGCCGCCGATCAGCACGCCGACCGAGGCGGCGATGAAGGGCAGCACCGCCATCCAGCCGACCTTGAGCCAGGGCATGTTGCGTTCAGCCACCAGATAGGTGGGGAACCAGGTCAGGAAGAAAACGAGGGTGGCGTTGGTGGCGAACTGGCCGATGGAGGCGCCCAGGATCTGACGCTTGCCGAGCAGCCAGCCGATCTGCTTCCATGAGAAAGACGTCTTGCCCGCCGTCGACGCCAGGCCGCCGCCGCCCGCCGCGATGTGATCCAGCTCGGCCTGGTTGACCATGCGGCTGTGCTCGGGATCACGATAGACCTGCCACCACAGCAGCGCGAACAGCACGCCGATGACGCCGGCGATGATGAACAGAGCGCGCCAGCCGAAGGTCCCTGTCACCCAGAACAGGACCGGGCTGAGGAAGGCGATGCCGAAATACATGCCCACGGAGTAGACGCTGTTGGCGCGGGCCCGCTCCTGCTGCGGGAACCAGGACACCAGGATGCGGCTGTTGGCGGGGAAACACGGCGCCTCGGCCGCGCCAAGGCCCAGGCGATAGACGATGAGCGAGATCAGTCCCGTCGCCGCGCCCTGCAGGGCGGTGAACACCGACCAGACCCCGACCGACAGAGCGTAGGTCAGTCGGACGCCGAAGCGATCCAGGAACATCCCGCCCGGAATTTGCGCCAAAGCGTAGCTCCAGGAGAAGGCCGAGAACAGCACGCCCATGGTCGCCGCGCCGAGCGCCAGATCCTGCGACATGCTGGGCGCCGCGACCGCCAGGAGCGAACGGTCCAGATAGTTGATCATCGTCCCGACGGCGATCAGGGCCAGCACGACATAGCGCGCGCGGGTCCTCTTTTTCGGCGAGGCGGACAGGGCTGCGTCCATTGGCTGAATCCACTGACTAGAGACGGCCCGACGACGCCGGGCGAAAAACACGCCCCGCGAGGTCTTCCTCGCGGGGCGTCAGGCGCTAGGGGAGGACGAAGGCGTTCAAGGTGTCGGACATCCGTCGCGCGGCCACGGCGGTGCCGCCGGCGCCGGTGACGACCACATACTGCTTGCCGTCCTTGCCCATGAAGGTGATCGGCGTGGTGTGGGCGCTGGCGTCCAGTTCGACCGACCACTTCTCTTCGCCGGTACGGGCGTCATAGGCGCGGAAGGTGCGGTCGTTGGC
Source organism: Brevundimonas sp. NPDC055311 (assembly GCF_053645695.1). NCBI lineage: Bacteria > Pseudomonadati > Pseudomonadota > Alphaproteobacteria > Caulobacterales > Caulobacteraceae > Brevundimonas > Brevundimonas sp. NPDC055311. Next base: position 19,121 of record NZ_JBSHMV010000009.1, on the reverse strand, counting down.
AGCCCCGATGAAGACCAGGCCGCCCGCCGTCTGGATGTTGCCGCCTAGGTTGCGCGCTCCGGTGGCCACATCGGTCTTCAGGCCGGGAATGGTTCCCAAGGGCGCGCGCCACAGGATCTCGCCCTTGCTGATGTCGACCGCCACCAGTTCGCCCCACGGCGTGGGGGTGCAGGGCAGCATGGTGTCGGCGTCGATGCGGTAGGCGAAGCCGGACTGGGTGATCGGCGCGCCCGGCTCGGCGGCGACGCGGCGGCGCGGAGGGCGCGGACCGCCGAAGATCGGGGTCACCGGCCCAGCCGGGCGGAATTGCGCCATGTTCTGAACATTGACGATGAAAACGTCCGAGTTCGGATTGTAGGACGGCCCGCCCCAGTTCGGTCCGCCCAGGGTCGAGGGGAAGCTGAGCGTGCCGCGCGTCATCAGCGGCCGCCCGTAGAGCCCCGTCACCTGGATGTTGTTCTCATCCCAGAAAGCGGTGCAGTAGGCGTGCTGTTCCGGCGTGATGTAGGGGATTTCATCCCGCGTCATCGTGACCCGCGCCAGCGGACCGGGGCGAACCGGGAAGGGTTGCGTGGGCCAGGCCTCGTCCTTGGGGTCGTCGCTGCGCGGCGTGGGCCGCTCTTCGATCTCGTGCAGGGGCCGCCCGGTCAGGCGGTCGTAGACGAACAGAAGGCTCTGCTTGCCGGTCAGGGCCACGGCCGGAACGGTGTGGTCGCCCTCGCGGAAATTCACCAGGATCGGCGGGGTGGGCATGTCCCAATCCCACAGGTCCTTGTGCGTGACCTGATGGTGCCATTTGAGCGCGCCGGTGCGGGCGTCCAGCGCCAGCAGGCTGTTGGCGTACAGTTCGGATCCCGTGGCGCGGCCGTTCAGGTCGCCCACCGGCGCGAAGACGATGCCGTTCTCCTCATCGATGGTGATGGTGGACCAGACATTGGCGCCGCTGCGGTCCTTCCACTCGTCGCCGACATAGCCTTCATGGTTGGCCTCGCCAGGCTGGGGCACGGTGTGGAAGGCCCAGACCAGTTCGCCCGTCCGCACGTCCCAGGCGCGCACGTCGCCACGCGGACCGGGAGGGCCCATTTCGCCGGGACGCGAGCCGGTGATGATCAGGTTGTCGTAGAGGGCGACCGGGTTGGGAATGGTGAAGGTGTCGCGACGGCTTTCGCCCACCACGTCCGACACCACGCCGACATAGGCGTCGACCTGTCCGCCCTGGCCGAAATCCGCCGCCAACTGGCGCGTACGCACGTCCAGCGCCGCCAGATAACCCTTGTCCGTCGCGAAGATGATGCGTGGGCCGTGGGTCGCGTCGCCCGGCCACCAGGCGATGCCGCGACCGTGGATGTTGCGCTCCGACTCCCACTTCCACAGCACCTTGCCGGTCTCTGGCTCCAGGGCGGTGATGGTGGACTTCAGCTCGGGAATGTTCGGATTGGTCGGCGTCGAGACATACATGACCCCGTCGATCACCAGGGGCGTCACCTCCCAGCGGTAATCCAGACCACGATCGCCCTCGTCGTCGGTTCCGCCGCCGTAGCGGAAGGTCCAGGCTCGCTGAAGGCCGCCGACATTCTCCGGCGTGATCTGCGTCAGGGGCGAGAAGTTGGTCGCGCCGGGATTCTGGCCGTAGCTGCGCCAGGTCGTTCCGTCGTCGGGCGTTTGTCCTCCGGATTGGGCCCCGGATTGGGCCAGGGCCGGAGATGCGGCCATGAGGATCAGCGCCAGGCTGGCGCCGACGCCTTTGAGAGCGCTCTTGGTCATGGGGCGTTCCTCTTGCTTGTTCATTGTGCGGGATCGGGCGTGACGTCGGCGTCGGTCAGGCCGAGCGCCCATTTGATGCCTTCGAGCTGGAAGTTGCTGAGGACAGGATCGTCCCAGATCGCCTCGACGTGGCCGAGGGAGCTGACGAAGACGCGGCCCCGGCCATAGGTCTTGGCCCAGGCGACCGGGAAGTCGCCGTCCGGACGACGCGCCAGCTGTTCCGGCGTCAGGCGCGAGGGATCCAGCCTCAGGATGGTGTGGACGCCGCCCTTCACATAGGGGGCGCCGAGATAGGGAAATTGATCGGTGATGGTGTCCGGCAAGGCGGCTGCGCCTGGGAAGTCCGGATCGGCGACGATCACCCCCGTCGGCTCCACCCGATACTCGCCGGCCATGAAGCCGCCGATCATCTCGCCGTATTCAGGCCAGTCGTAGAAGGCGATGGTGGCCGCGTGGCCGCCGATGAACCCCTTGCCGTCCTCCTTCACGAAGGCGAGCAGGTCGGCCTTCTGCTGGTCCGACAGCGTTCCGGCGCCGCTGCTGAGCATGAAGACGGCGTCGAAATAGTCGAGGTTGCGCGCATTGATCGGCCGCCCTTCGTAGCGGCTGCCCGTGCCGAGGATCGGCGTGCGGGTGATCAACTGGGAATCGGTGCGCAGGAAGGCCACATAGGCGCCGCTCTCGCGTCCGAGCCGTTCGATCACGGCCATGGCGTGATTGATCGAGTCGTGATGGAAGCCCGTCTGCACGTCGGCGATGACCAGCAGCTTCTTCTTGCCCGCATAGGGGTCCGGCATGGCCTGTCCCGGCGCCGGCGCCTGGGCGCAGACGGTCCCGGCCCCCAGCATCAGGCTGATCGCCCCCGCCAGCACCGCCAGCCACGTCTTCAACTTGCTCATCCGCTCCTCCCTGCGAAAGCATCGGAAGCGGCGAGGGTCGAAACCCCGCCGCTTCCGACCGGTGTCAGAACCGTTTGGTCAGCTCCACCGACCAGACCCGTCCGAACGGGTTGTGATTGCCCAGATCCACCGCCGTCGTGCCGCTGAGCACGATGGGCGGCTGTTCGTCGGTGAAGTTCTGCACATTCACCGCCACGCGGACGCCGTCCAGAACCCCGCCGTCGTCGAAGTCATAGGCCAGGCCGGCGTCCCAGGTCGTCCAGGCCGGAATCTCCGTGTCCGGCAGCTTGACCCCGCCGACGGTGATGGTGGCGTTGTTCAGATAGGAGCCGACATAGTTGGCCGTCACATTGGCGGTGAGGCCGTCGCGCCGGTAGTTGACGTTGAAGCGCCCCCGCTCGGACACCTGGAAGCCATAGGTGTCGAGGGCGTCGAACAGCGGACCGCCCGCCACCACGCTCTTCTCCAGGTTCAGCACCTTGGAGACGCTGGCGTTGAAGGCGAAGTCGCCGATCGAAGTCTCGTGCAGATAGTTGACCCCGAAATCCAGGCCGCTCTGCTTGACCTGGCCCAGGTTCAGCCGGCCGCCGGTGATGATGCCGACCATGGAGCAGTCGTTGATGGTCGACGGCGAGTAGACGGCGTTCGGGTCCGTCAACCACGGCCGATAGGCGGGGTTGTAGGTCGAATAGTCGCCGTTGACGCAGCTGGTCGGCTGAGGCGCAGCGATGAAGAAATCCTTGTAGAGCGCCAGGTTTTCCGGGCTCGACAGGATCAGGGTCTGGTTCGGAAGGTTCTCGATCCGATCCTCATAGTTGACGTTGTAATAGGTCAGGCTGAGCTTCAGGTCCGGCAGGTAGTTCGGACGATATTCGCCGCCCAGAGACCAGATGGTCGCCGACTCCGGCCGCAGGCCGGCGGTGTTGCCGGTACGCGACAGGACCGCGCTCTGGCCCGAGGCCGGATTGGTCACCGGGATGTTCGGATCGTTCAGGCCGTTGCTGACATAGACGCGGTTGGTCTGGCCGACCGTGGCCGGGTTGGCCTCGATCAGCGTCGGAGCGCGGAAGGAGGTGCCCCAGCTGGCGCGAACCAGGAACTCCTCGTTCGGACGCCAGGTCAGACCGATCTTCGGATTGGTGGTGTCGCCCGCATCCGAATAGCTGTCGTAACGAATGGCCGCGCTCAGATCGAGCGACTGCATCAGCGGTACGCCCTGCGCCTCCGACACGATCGGCACGAAGACCTCGGCGAAGGCGGATTTCACCTCGCGCATGCTCTTGGTGAAGCGCGAAGTCTGATAGTCGCCGGCCAGGTTGAGCGTGTTCTGCGCCTTCAGATACAGCTTGTGGCGGGAGAACTCGGCGCCCGCCGCCAGACGGACCTCGCCGGCGGGCAGGCTGAACAGCGGGCCGTCGATCTTGGCCACGGCGTCGAACAGAACCGTGTCGTACTGCTGGATGAAGCCCCCGACGAGGGCGTCGGCGCCCGGCTGTGATCCCAGGAGATAGGGATTGAAGCCCCAGGAGGCGTTGCTGGCGATGACGTTGCCGACCGTCGTGTTCACCTGCGGCTGGCAGACGTTGCACGAATCCGTCTTCCCGTAGGTCAGCAGCCCCGAGAACCGATAGTCCCTGGGCAGGTCCAGGGTCATGTCGATCGAGTGGTTGATCGTCTCCTCGCGGTTGTCCTGGCTGCGCGAGACGTCCGGGTTATTGAGCGAGAAGTTGTAGACCAGCGTCTGGTTCGCCGTCGGGTTCGGCATGCCCGGAATATAGTAGGGGCTGTCGGGCGTCAGCCGGATCGAGACGCGCTCGAAACCGTCGCCCGATCGGGAGGAGTTCTCACGCAGGTTATAGATGCCGGTATAGCCCAGCTCGAAACCCGGAGCGACTTCCTGGCGCAGTTTGAACATGGCCGCATGGCGTTCGCGCGCCGTGTAGAAGTCGTAGAGATACGAGGAGTCGTAGAGCTCGGGCGTGCCCTGCAGCGCCAGCACGTCGGCGGCGTTGGGGATTGCCCCGTTGGTCTGCGGCAGGCCGTAGACCGTATTGCCGATGATCAGCGCCCCAGGCGCCCCCGGATAGACGGTCGTGCCGACCAGACGGTTGTCATTGCCGCCGAAGGGACGCAGATCCTGCCTCATGTAATCGCGCGTGCTGCGCGGAACGCTGTCGTTCTTGTCCCAAGACCCGGCGAACATGACCCCGCCGCCTTCCCAGGTGCGGCCGATCACGCCGTCGATGACGTACTGATCGTACAGGGAGTTGACCCAGCGGCCGGTGATCTCGGCGCCGTCGTAGTTGCGGCGCGTGATGTAGTTGACCACGCCCGCCACCGCATCCGAGCCGTAGATGGCCGAGGCGCCGTCCGTGACGACCTCGACCCGCTCGATGGCGGAGAAGGGAATGAGGTTCGGGTCCGAGACCTGGGCGTTGCCGCCCTGCGGCACCACCCGGCGGCTGTCGAACAGCACCAGGGTGGCGTTGTTGCCCAGACCGCGCAGGTTGACGCCCGCCGCCCGGCCGCCCGACGACGCCAGGGTCGTGCCCTGGCTGGAGGCCTGAGGCAGGCTGGCCACCAGGGCGCTGGCGTCCTTGGCCGGCGCCTGGACCAGATCCTCACGCGTCATGCCGACCGTGGCCGACCCCACGGGAGCGACCCCGCGAATGGCCGTGCCGGTGACGACGATCGCCTCGACCTCGACCGCCTCGGGCGCCGGCGCGGCCGTCTGCTGAGCCCAGGCCGCATGGCCCGTCAGCACGACGCCGGCCGCCGTCGTTCCCATCAAAATGGCGCGCACGCGCCGTCCCCGGCTCCTTGCAGGAGCCTGGCTCATTCCTTCAATCGACACTGTCATCCTCCCCGCAAGCCTGCTGTTCTTTCTGCGCAGGCCTTTGCTTTCCCTTAGTTGTTCCCTCGATCTTCGATCTTGCGTTCGATCATTCGCCTCCTTTCGAGCAGGGCCTGCGCCCGGCTCAGGATCGGTTTGTCAATCATGCGTCCGTTGAGCGCGAAGGCGCCGACGCCGGCCATGCGCGCCGCGTCGACGATGGCCAGCGCCTCGCTGACCTCCGCCTCGCTCGGCGCGAAGACCGCGTTCAGCACCGCAATCTGCGACGGGTGGATGCAGGCCGCCCCCACATGGCCCAGCCGGCGCGAGCGGACCGCCACCTCGCGATAGCCGTCCAGGTCGTCGAAGCGCGTCGCCTGGCCGACCAGACCCAGGGGCGCGACCCCGTTGGCCGCCGCCGCGATCACCATCTGCTGACGAGGCAGGCGCAAGGTCTCCTCGCTCGGCTCCACGCCGAGGTCGCGCGCAAAATCCTCATTGCCCAGGTTGACCGCGATGATCCGCGCGCTGGCCTCGAGAATGGACGGCAAGGCCAGAAGCCCCTTCGCCGTTTCAACCAGCACCAGCAGACGGGTCGCGCCGTGCGCCACGCCAGCTTCGGTTTCTGCAGCCTGGACCAGGCGGTCGATGCGGCGGATTTCGTCCCCGCTCTCCACCTTCGGCAGCACCAGGGCGCAGACGCCGGGCCGCACGGCCGCGCGGACATCCTCCTCGATCAGCCCCGCCTCCGCGTTGACGCGCACCAGAACGTCCGCGCCCCAACGGCCGACAGCCTTGATCGCTGCGCCCAGGGCCGCCCGAGCCGTCGCTTTCAGTTCCGGCGGCACGGCGTCTTCAAGGTCCAGGATGACGGCGTCCGCCTCACGCACCCGCGCGGAGCCGACATGCTTTTCCTGATGCGCCGGCACATAGAGGAGGGATCGCCAGACGGGCGTCATGCCGCATCCTCCGTCAGAGGCAGGGCCGCATCGATGACCACGCCTTCGGAGATCAGACGGGCGGCCTCCGCCTCGTCGAAGCCGAGCTGCTCCAGGATATCGCGCGAATGCTGGCCCAGGACCGGCGCCGGCAGGCGGATCGAGCCGGGCGTGCCCGACAGGCGCGGCACCACGTGATGCATCGGCAGATGCTCGATCTCCGCATCCGGATAATCGGCCAGGATTTCGCGCTCCACGACGTGCGGATCTTCCATGATCTGCGAGACGTCGTAGATCGGACCGACGGTGACCTCGGCCTCCTCCATCAGGGCGACCAGAGCCGCCTGGTCGTGTCGACCGATGAAGTCGCCGATCGCGGCGTCCAGTTCTTCCACGTGCTTCAGCCGATCGGCGTTGGCGGCGAACCGGGGATCAGCCGCAAGATCCGCGCGACCGATCGCCTGGAGAATCCGCATGGCCATGGTCTGGGTCGACCCCGACAGGCTGACGTATTTGCCGTCGCGACAGCGATAGACGTTGCGCGGCGCCGAGTTGCTGGACCGGCTGCCTTCGCGGCGACGCGTCTTGCCGCTGAGGCGATAATTGGCCGCCTGCGGCCCCAGAAGGGCGAACAGGGGATCATAGAGCGGCAGGTCGATCACCTGCCCCTTTCCGTCGGGACGTTCCGCCTCGCGCAGGGCCAGCAAGGCGGCCGAGGCGCCATAGGTCCCCGCCACGCCGTCCGCCAGATACATGGGCGGCAGGACCGGCTCGCGGTCCTCGAAGCCGTTGATGGCGGCGAACCCGGACATGCCCTCGATCACCGTGCCGAAGCCCGGCCGCTTGCGGTAGGGCCCGCCCTGCCCCCAGCCGGACACGCGAACGATCACCAGGCGAGGATTGAGCGCGTGCAGAACCTCGGGGCTTAGGCCCATCTTCTCGAGCACGCCCGGCCGGAAGCTCTCGACGAGGATGTGCGCGGTGGGGACCAGCTTGCGAAAGATCTCGCCGGCGCGCGGATTGCGCAGATCCAGACCCAGGCTCTTCTTGTTGCGGGCGTAGATCTTCCAGTGGGTGGAGACGCCTTCGGTCTTCCAGCCGCGCAGGGTGTCCCCGGCGGGCGGCTCGACCTTGATCACCTCGGCGCCGAAGTCGCCCAGGATCTGGGTCAGGACGTTGCCGGCGAACAGTCTGGACAGGTCCAGCACCCGGACCCCGTCGAGCGGTCCAACGGCGTCCGGCTGATAGTCCCGCTGACGCAGACCCGGTTTGAGCGGCGGCGCGTCAGTCATTGCCGGTCGCCAGGAAGTCGGCGATGTCCCAATAGCCCGTGCGCGGCATCGGCACGTCCCCGCGCGTGCGCACTTCCAGCAGGAAGGGGCCGCGCTCGGCCATGGCGGCGCGTACGCCCGCCTCCAGATCGGCCGGCTCCTCGATCAGCGCCGACTTGATGTTGAACGACCTGGCCAGAAGCTGGAAGTCGGGATTGTAGAGTTCGCCGTCCGGCGATCGGAATTCCGTGCCGTACTTGTTGTTGAAATAGGTCGAACCGACGGTGCGGATGGTCGAGTAGCAGAAGTTGTTGAACAGGACCCACAGCACGGGAATGTCCAGTTCGACCGCCGTGGTCAGCGCGCCCAGCACCGACATCAGACCACCGTCCCCGACAAGGCCCAGCACCTTGCGATCGGGCGCGCCCATGGCGGCGCCGACGGCGGCGGCGGGAGAATAGCCCATGGTCGCCATGCCGCCGCTGGTCAGGAAGCCGTTGCGGCCCTGGATCTCCAGTTGCTGACCGGCGCCGTTCTTGTTCCAGCCCACATCCGTCACGAAAATGGCGTCTGCGGGCGCCGCATCGGACAGCACCTTAAGCAGCCGCGCCGGATGGATCGGCTTGGTGTCGATCTCCTGCGTCTCCTTCAGCTCTTCGCGCCAGGCGGCCTTGCGCTGGTCCAGCAGGACGCGCTGGGCCTCGACGGCCGCCTGCGGGCGGGGCTGATCGCCGAGGGCGGCTGACAGTTGCGTCAGGGTCGCCCGCGCGTCGCCGACGATGCCGACGTCAACCGGATAGCTCTTGCCGATCTCCTGCGGGTCCAGATCGATCTGGATCAGCGCCGTGCCGGGAATGTTGAAGGTGTGCTCGGGCCGCCAGGAGCTGCAGTCTGCCTCGCCGAAGGCCGTGCCGACAGCCAGGATGACGTCGGCCGTGCGCGCCGTATCGTTGGCGACGCGCGCGCCCCAGATGCCGGTCGTGCCGACCGACAGCGGATGGCTTTCCGGAAAGACGCCCTTGCCGACCAGGGTGGTCGCCACCGGCGCGCCAAGTTGCTCAGCCAGAGTCTTCAGCGCCTCATAGGCGCCCGACAGAGCCACGCCGTTGCCGGCGAAGATCACCGGATTGGCGGCGGCCTTCAGCAGGGCGGCGGCCTCGGCCACGCCTTCGGCGTCGCCCATGGGGCGGGCGAAGTTCGGGCGGCGCGAACGCGTCTGGGCCTCGGCCGAAATCTTCTGGGCGAAGACGTCCATCGGGATGTCCAGCAACACCGCGCCGGGTCGGCCTGTCTGGGCGATGTTCAGGGCCCGGTGCATCACGTCCGGCAGGTGGCGGGCGTCGTCCACGCGCCAGACCCGCTTGCAGATCGGCCTGAATATATCGCCCTGGGAAGCGTCGGCGTGCAGGCGCATGCTCTGATGCGCCTCGCGCGGGTGGTGATAGGTCGGGGTGTTGCCGGTTATGACCAGCATCGGCGTTCCATCCATCGCCGCCGAAGCGACCCCGGTGACGGTGTTGGTCAGTCCGGGCGACAGGTGGACATTGATCACCGCCAGCTTGCGCGATACCCGGTAGTAGGCGTCGGCCGCGTGGACCGCCTGCTGCTCATGGCGGAAGGAGACATATTCGATGCCCAGCCGGTCGCAGGCGTCGATCAGGGCGTAGTTGGTATGGCCGCACTGGCCGAAGACCTTCTCGACGCCTTCTTCCTTGAGGCACTGCGCCATGAAGATGGCGGCGGTTACGCTGTCTGCTGACATATCCAAATCCATCACAGAGTGATCGTGACGAGACGCTCTTCGGTCATCTCGCGCATGGCGTAGCGGGGGCCCTCGACCCCGACGCCGCTGTCCTTGACGCCGCCGAAAGGCATCAGGTCGACGCGGCTGCTGGAGGCTTCGTTCAGGTGCACCACCCCGACGTGCAGACGCTCTGCGGCCTTCAGGGCGCGGCTCAGGTCGCGAGTGAACAGACCCGCCGCCAGGCCAAAGGGGGTGGCGTTCACACGCTCGATCGCTTCATCCAGCGTGTCGAACGGCAGGATGGTCAGGACCGGGGCGAAGATCTCCTCGCACAGCACCTTCGATCCAGGATCGACCTCGGCCAGGACGGTGGGGGCCAGAACGGCCCCGCGCCGTTCGCCGCCCGCCAGCACCCTGGCGCCCTTCGCCTCGGCCTCGCGGACCCAGGCCTCGGCGCGCGCGGCCTCGGCCTCGCTGATCATCGGGCCGACATCGGTAGAGTGGTTGCGCGGGTCGCCCACCTTGAGCGCGGCGACCTGGGCCAGGAACATCGGCAGGAAACGCTCCAGGACCGACCGCTCGACGAACAGTCGCTGGGTCGAGGTGCAGGCCTGGCCCTGACGGCGGAAGCCGGACTGGGCGCAACGAACGGCCGCCCGCTCCAGATCGCCGTCGGCGCAGACGATGGTGGCGGCGATGCTGCCCAGCTCCAGAGCCGTGGCGCGCATACCCCTGCCGGCCTGGATCGCCTTGCCGACCGGCGTGCTGCCGGTGAAGGTGAAGAAGTCCACGCCGGGATGGGCGGCCAGCGGCGCGCCCACATCGGCGCCGCCGCCATGAACCAGGTTGATCAGTCCGCCGGGAATCCCCGCCTCGAGCATCAACTCGAACAGACGCGTCGCCGCCAGAGGCGTGGCGACCGGCGGCTTGAACACCACGGCGTTGCCCGAAGCCAGGGCGGGCGCGACCTTATGCGCCACCATGTTCAGCGGCGAGTTGAACGAGCTGATGCCCCCGACCACCCCCCGCGGCGCGCGCAAGGTATAGGCCATGCGCCCCGACTGACCGGCCGCGCCCTGGATCGGCACGATCTCGCCGGTCAGGCGCCGACCTTCCTCGGCCGACACCCGGAACGTCTCGGCGGCGCGGGCGACTTCATTGTCTGAATCCTTCCACGGCACGCCGGACTCGGCGACGATCGTCGCGGCCAGCGCCTCGCGATCCCTCAGGATCAGATCGGCGACCCGATGCAGCAGCCGACTGCGCTCGTAAGGCTCGATACGGACGGCGGCGAAGGCGGCGCGGGCGGCCGCAACCGCCGCATCGACCTGAGCTGCGGCGGCCGAACGGACGCGCCCCAGCGCCTCGCCGGTCCACTTGTCGATCACCGGGATCACCGGGCCTTCGCCCTCGATCCACCGGCCGTCGATCAGCATCCTGATGTCGTATTGATCCTGCATTCTCTCTTCCCTGTCCCTCGCCTCTCCGGACGTTGGGACCTTGCCGAACCGCGAGCGACCTCGCGATCCGTCTTGTGAGTGGTAACAATCGCCACACTGAAGGAATAGTGACGTTTGCTGTTTCGATAGGTAACGTTTCCTTATGTATAGGGCAGCTGCCGTCGCCCTCCCGCAGCGCGTCGAGGCGGATGAAAGATGAAGTTCGAATTCCTGATGACCCTCAACTCCGTCCTGAGGCACGGCAGTTTCGCCAATGCCGCCGACGACGTGGGCCTGACCGCCAGCGCCGTCAGCCTGCAGATGAAAAGGCTGGAGGAATATCTGGGTCAGCCGCTTTTCGACCGCTCGGGGCGATCTGTCCGCCCGACCCCCCTCGCGGTCGAACTGGCTGAAAACGTGCGCGGCGCGCTCGACGCCATGGAGGAGGCGCGCACTCGCCATGCCGCAGCCCTGACCGGCCGGGTCGTCATCGGCGCCATCCGCTCGCTGCAACCCACGATGATTCCCCTGGTGCTGCGCGAGATCGGCGGACGGCACCCGAGCCTCAGCGTGCGCGTGATCCAGGGCGACTCCGGCGAGCTTCTGGAGCACCTCAAGGCGGGACGGCTGGACGGCGCCGCCCTGGTGCGCCCGACGTCCGGCGGATCAAGCCGCCTTTACTGGCAGGACCTCGAACAACAGCCCTTCGTATTCGTCGCGCCGCCCGACAGCATCGAAACCACGGCGGAGGCGCTCATCAGCCGCTACGACTGGATTCAGTTCGACACCTCGCTCACCAGCGGCCGCACCGCCGCCAGCTATCTGCATCGACTGTCCCCGGGAACGCGCCCGCGCTTCGAACTGGAGTCGATCGAGGCCGTCCTGGCCATGGTTTCGGCCGGGCTCGGCGTCTCCATCATTCCGCGCCTGCCGACCAGTTCGCGGGTACGGGCTCCGGTGCGCCAGATCCGCCTCGACGACGATACCCCGACACGCAAGATCGCCTTCGTGTGCCGCAGCGGCGACGCCGACAACCGTCGCGTCATGGCGATCCGCGACGCCTTCGCAACCGGCTACGGCGTCACGCGCGACGAGTGATCAACCGCCCATCGACGCGGCTTCGTCCTTGCCCAGATTAGCTGCGAGATAGTCGGAGACGTCATAGAGATCGTCCTCGGCCGCCGTCATGCCCTTGGCCATCATGCGGCCGATGACTTCGTTCCACTCATCCTGGGTGTGCCGCTGGGAGGCGAACATGCCGACCGAATGGCATTGACCGCAGATCTGCTGAGTCAGCGCCCGCCCTTCGCCGTCGGGCAGGCTGTAAGCTGTGACGGCAGACGGCTGCGGCGTCCGGGCGGCCGCCCCGTCGGCCTGCCTCGTCATCGCCGAAGCCCCCACCGCGACAGCCAACGCCCCTGCTCCAGCCAGACCAACAAATAAAAAACGCACTCCACTCTCCTTCACTCGATATGCTGCGACGACAGCATAAGCATTTATGCATCAGCTTCGCGGGCCCAGATCAACAGGCGACACAGGATAGAAGATCGAGCGCTCAGCCCGCGCGAACGCGCCAACCTGGTCCGCTGAGCTCCTTCCCGGACTGCTGCGGTTCGTTGTTTGACGTCTAGCTGCCGGGCTTTCACGCACTCCCAAATGCGGAGAACAAGAATGTCCCGGCGCACCCATTCACTTTCGGGATTGAAGCGTGCCTGCCCACGTCCAGTTCGCGGATTTTTCACATAGAGGAGGCGGTTTCAGATCAAGGCGTCACGGTAGAGTTCGTTATTCAGAATGCCCGTCCCTCGCGCCACGTGGCCTCGCATGGTCGCCGCCATCAAGAATTGCGATATATCCATAGGCTATGCCGCCTCCGGACCGTCTATTTCGATGCGCCCTCGTTGGCCGGCGGCGCGCCTTGTCGGCCAGGTCTTTGAGAAAGACGGCATTAATTGTGCCCCGGAATCCAATCGGGAGCTCGTCGACCTGACCGCCTGCGGCGTGTGCAGGGCGAGCTTGTACACATGAGTCGTGTCAGCCAGGATGTCGCCCGCCTGATCGTGTCGAGCATGGCCTGGGCGGAGCGTCCATCGTGGGCCTGGCCTTCGGTCAGTTTCAGGCGATCGGCAGCCCGTTGGCGTCGACCAGGACGTGGATTTTGGTCGTCAGCCGCCCCGCGAACGATCGGGGATGTCCGCCCACGGAGCCCCGTACGCAATCTCCAGAAGATGCCGTTCAACACCCGCCGGTCATCGACCCGAGGCACGACGCGCGGCTTGTTCGGCAGCAAGGGCTGGATCACCGACCACTCGAAATCCATCAGATCAAAGCGCGCCATCACCAAATCCTCGCTCAGCAGTGAGGCGAGTCACTCAAAGCCTGTTATGGAGGTCTGTGACCTAGGCTGGCGGACCCAGATCGGGGTCGCCTCAGCGCCAGGAGCGGTCATTGTGATCGGTGCCCAGAGCAGTTTTTTGGGGACGCTATCCTGCGAAGACGGCCACAATCGTAAACCACTGGTAAATCAGTTTCGTGCATCGACGCCGCGTTTAAGGTGAAGCTTGCGGGTCCTGTTCCCGCCTGGGGGCATTATGGCATTCGGCGATGTCGCGCGCGGGTTTTTTGACGGTCTGCGGGGCTGCTGTCCGGAATCGTGACGAGGCCGCTGCGACGGCGCGGTTCGGCGTGAGGGCGGCCAGCTTGGCCTTATCCCTCATCATGCTGTTGGGTCTGGTTTCGCCTGCTTCCGCGCAGAGCGATATGGCGGCCCCCACGGTGAGCTCGGTCACGCCGAAGGCCGGGCCGACTGCGGGCGGCGCGCTCGTGTCCATCAGCGGCTCAGGCTTCCTCCTTGCGCAGCCTACAGGAGCCGTGAAAATTGGGGCGACGAACGCGACCTATACTATTCAGAGCGACACCCGGATCAGGGCGACGACGCCCGCCAATGCAGCCGGAACCTATGACATCACTGTCACGACACCGAGCGGAACCAGCGCCACGTCATCGGCGGATCAGTACACCTATGTCGCGCCTCCCACGGTGAGCTCGATCTCGCCGGCGGCCGGGCCGACCACAGCCGGGACGAAGGTGACGATCATCGGAACCAACTTCACTCACGCAACGGGAGTGACGTTCGGCGAGAAATCGGCGCTCGGATATGCCGTCAACAGCGACACCCAGATCACGGCGACAGCTCCAGCCGGAACCGGAACGGTGGACGTTGGTGTGACCACAGCGGGCGGCGCCGTCTCGGCCGCGGATCTGTACACCTATGTCGCGGCGCCGACAGTGACCTCGATTTCGCCAGCGACAGGCCTGGCTGCAGGTGGGACGACGGTGACGATCACCGGAACCAACTTCAGCGGCGCAACGAGGGTGACGTTCGGCGGGACGGCGGCGAGCTATACGGTCAACAGCGACACCCAGATCACGGCGACAGCTCCAGCCGGAACCGGAACGGTGGACATTCGTGTGACCACCGCGGGCGGACCCAGCGCCTGGTCAATTGGGGGTTTTTACACCTATATCCCGGCGCCGACGGTGACCTCGGTCTCGCCCTCAGAGGGTCCGACCACAGGTGGTGCGACGGTGCAGATCACCGGAACCAACTTCACCGACGTGAAGGGGGTGTCGTTTGGTGGAACGGCGGCGTCTCGCTATACGATCAGCGGATCGTCGATCTGGGCGACGGCTCCGGCCGGTACCGGGACGGTGGACATTCGCGTAACCACGGCGGGCGGAACCAGCGCTGTCTCGGCGGCGGATCAGTACACCTATGTCGCGGCGCCGACAGTGACCTCGATTTCGCCAGCGACAGGCCTGGCTGCAGGTGGGACGACGGTGACGATCACCGGAACCAACTTCAGCGGCGCAACGAGGGTGACGTTCGGCGGGACGGCGGCGAGCTATACGATCAACAGCGACACACAGATCACGGCGACGGCTCCGGCCGGAACCGGGACCGTGAACGTTCAGGTGAGAACGGCAGGCGGAACCAGCGCCGCGTCATCGGCCGATCAGTACACCTATGCCGCGGCGCCGACGGTGGCCTCGCTCTCGCCGAGGGCGGGCCCGACGGCAGGCGGAACGATAGTGACAATCACTGGAACCAACTTCACCAATGTGAAAAGCGTGATGTTCGGCGGAACGGCGGCGCTTGCCTATGCAGTCACCAGCAGCAACCAGATCACGGCGGCGGCTCCCGCCGGAACCGGGACCGTCGACGTTCAGGTGACCACGGCAGGTGGAACCAGCGCCACGTCATTGGCCGATCAGTACACCTATGCCCCGGCGCCCGTCGCATCGGCGGCTTCGGCCAGCGTGGGCTATGAGACGCCCCAGGCCATCGACCTCAGCGGCGTCATCACCGGGATTCACACGAGCATTGGGCTCGGCAGCTGGCCGGCGCACGGCGCTGTCGCCGTGGCCGGCGACGTGATCATCTATACGCCCGCGCCCCTCTACTACGGTCCGGACAGCTTCACCTATACGGCCGCAGGGCCTGGCGGGACCTCGGCTCCGGCCACAGTGACGGTGACCGTGGCCGCGCCGGCGGCGCCCGTCGCAGCGGCGGCTTCGGCCGGCGCGGGCTATGAGACGCCCCAGGCCATCGACCTCAGCGGCGTGGTCACCGGGGTTCACACCAGCATTGCGGTCGCAAGCGGGCCGGCGCACGGCGCTGTCGCCGTGGCCGGCGACGTGATCACCTATACGCCGAAGCCTCTCTACTACGGTCCGGACAGCTTCACCTATACGGCCACAGGACCCGGCGGGACTTCGGCTCCGGCCACAGTGACGGTGACCGTGGCCGCGCCGTCGGCACCCGTCGCAGCGGCGGCTTCGGCCGGCGTGGGCTATGAGACGCCCCAGGCCATCGACCTCAGCGGCGTGGTCACCGGGGTTCACACCAGCATTGCGGTCGCAAGCGGGCCGGCGCACGGCGCTGTCGCCGTGGCCGGCGACGTGATCACCTATACGCCGAAGCCTCTCTACTACGGTCCGGACAGCTTCACCTATACGGCCGCAGGACCCGGCGGGACTTCGGCTCCGGCCACGGTGACGGTGACGGTAGCGACACCGTCTCCGCCGGTCGTGGAACAACCGACCGATCCGGTCATGGCGCCTCATGCCCCGGGCGGCGGTTCGGTTTCGGTCAATCTCAGCCTTATCAGTCAGGGCGCAATCGATGGTTACCGAATTACGGGCGCCAGCCGGTTTGGCGTAGCCGAGATTATCGATAGCGCCGCTGCTTCAACCCTGAAGGCTTCAGCGGCGCCGAAGGCGGCGCGCCCCTATCAACTGACCTATAAATCCGCTGCGAACTTCATGGGCACGGACACGGTAAACGTGGTGGCCTATGGTCCCGGCGGCGATTCTGCGCCGGCGACCTTCACCTTCCTGGTGGCGGGCAAGGCGCCGGATTTGTCGGCGCAAGTGACTTCTGGCGCTTCTGTGACCTTCATGCCGACAGCCGCACTGGTGGGGGACCAATTCCAAGGTCTGCGCATCACCCGCGCGCCGGACTTCGGCACGGTCACTGTGAACGGTCTAAGCCTCGTCTTCACGCCCGGCGTCAACGGCGGCGCGACCTCGCTCGACTATGTCATCGAACTGCCGTTCGGCGCCTCGGCCCCGGGGCGGATTGACCTGACGGCCGACGCCTTGCCGGCTTCAGCGGCTCTGGTCGCTCAGACCCTTCAGGGGGCGCCAGTGACGGTTCGGATTAGCGATGTCGAAGGCGGCCCCTTCACCGCCGCCGCCACGATCTCGATGGGGCCGACGGCTGCGGGCGAGGCGAGCATCGCCAAGGTCGGGAACGACTATGACCTGACCTTCGTCTCGATCGGCGACTTCACGGGCGAAGCGATTGTCAGCTACAGCCTCAGCAACGCCTTCGGCACGACCCGCAGCACCCTGACCGTCACGGTCGAGGCGCGACCAGATCCGTCGCTGGATCCCGAAGTCAGAGGGGTGGCGACCAGCCAGGTCACCTCTGCCCGTCGCTTCGCTGACGCTCAGATCAACAACTTCCAGCAACGTCTGCGCGATCTGCACGACGGGACCAACGCCTCGTCCAATGGTCTGAGCCTGAACCTGGGACTGGGCGGCGCTGATGCGGACCGCGATCCGCGACAAGCTCTTCGCCGTCAGCTGGGACTGGATCGCCGTCTCGATCCCGACGCCTTGGGCGACGATCGCGAGCGTGACATGCTGGGCTTGGACCTCTGGGCTGGCCGAATGCAACTCGCAACCCCGACAGCCGCAAGCGACGATCGCTTGAACACGACGCCGCAGTCCGCGAATGACGCTGGCGCCCCGGTTGGCCTGTGGACCGCCGGTTCGGTGGACTGGGGACGTCAGGATGCGACCGGCCAGAGCGACAGCCGCTTCACCACGCAGGGCCTGACGGTGGGTCTGGACGTCAAGATCTCTAATCAGCTGATCGTCGGCGCCGGCGTCGGCTATGGTGAGGACAAGACCCGGATCGGCGACAACGGCTCGCTGACCCTCGGCCAGGCCGTCACCGGCGCCTTCTACGCCAGTTGGCGTCCGGCCGAGGCCTTCTATGTCGATGGCCTGGTCGGCTACGCGGATCTCGACTTCACCTCCCGTCGCTGGGCTGCGGGACTGGCCGGTCAGGCGGACAGCTATGCCGAGGGCGATCGGTCCGGCGACGTGCGCTTCGCCTCGGTCGCCCTCGGTCGCGTTCAAAACGGCGAGCGGGTGGCCCGTGACCTCTATGCACGACTGGACGCTCGCGACATCTCCCTGGACGGTTTCGTCGAAACCGGTAGCGGCCTGTCCGCACTCAGCTGGGATGAGATCCAGCAGAAGAGCCTATCGGTGAACCTAGGCGCGTCCTGGCGCTGGACGCTGGACATCCGTCGCCACGGCCAATTCCGCCCCAGCGCCCGTATCGAGTGGTCTCATGAGCTCGAGGATATCGGCGAACAGGGCGTACGTTATGCTGATTGGACGACGAGCCCGACCTATCTGGTCCCGCTGAACGCCTGGTCGCGCAACGTGCTCAATCTGGCTCTGGAGAACGAATGGTCGTTGAGCGAGCGCCTGATGCTCAACATCGGCTATCGCGGCGCCTTCGGTGACGCCAGCATCAGCCACGGCGCTCAGTTCGGGATGAAATACGGTTGGTGACGCCAAAGGGGCTGCAACCCAACTGCGGCCCCTAAAACCTTGACGACAACTGTCGTGGAAGATGCGCAGCGACTGGCAGCATTCGTTTAGAATCGGTGCGCATCTTAGCACGAGATCCGACGCATCGTGCTGAGAGCAGACATTTCGAACCACCGCTTTGAGTCAGGGGCGGTCCTTAGGATTTAGGGTGGCGGCCACTCGGTAGTGATCGCGGCTCAGCCTCCCCCTGCTCAGGCAGAACGAAAAACGCCGAAACGGACACCCCCAGTACGCCCGCGAGTCGATCCAGCAGATCGACCGACGCATTGCCCAACTGGCGCTCGATCTCGCTCAGATAGGCACGATCAATGCCCGCATCAGCGGCCAAGCGCTCCTGCGAGATGCCGCGTTCCGTCCGCGGCTTCTTGAGATTCCACGCCACCAGCGCCCGTCCGTTCATGGCGGCAAGCGACAGCTTCACCGCTCGTTAAACCACGGGATATCCTACGGATTAAATCTGGAGGGTTCTGATGAAGAAGATCGTCTTCGCCATTTCAGTTCTGATTGCAGTCATTGCGTTCGGAGGCGCCGCATCCGCACAAGCCGACGCCTGCTCCACGAATGGCGGCTATCCGCCCGGGAGCCCCAATGCGGTCATGGCGCGGATGCGGAAGCGCCTATGCGGCCTGTGTTGAAGCGCAGCGCGCCCGCACACCGCCCGTGAACTGGACGCCGACGCGCATTCGCACCGCCGCGCGCCAGGCGGTTGTGAATAAACTGCGCGATCCGTCGTCAGCCCCGTTCCGGAATGTACGCCGCATCGAGCACTCCAACGGCTCGACCATGTTCTGCGGCGAGGTGAATGGGCAAGTTCCAGTTGGAAGTGCACGGCAGCCTGGCCGCCTTGCTGGCGCTAGGGCAGGCCCGAAACGCAAGAAACCCCACGGCTGGGGGCCATGGGGTTTCCGTAGATCAGAGCCTCACGTCCGGGTGTGAGGTAATGCTGGGTGCGGGAGCAGGATTTGAACCTGCGACCTTCAGGTTATGAGCCTGACGAGCTACCGGGCTGCTCCATCCCGCGGCAAGGCGGTGCGTAAAG
>NZ_JBSHMV010000008.1:0-23107 GCF_053645695.1 Brevundimonas sp. NPDC055311 | reverse complement strand
CTGGCGGCCGACAATCTGTTCGACGCCGAGGTCGAGGTCTCCGAAACCGCCGGCGGCGTCGCCGGCTACGCCCCGCCCCGCACCCTGTCGCTGGGTCTGCGAATGGAATACTGAGCGAAGACACTGTGAGGATCTATGCTTTGGGGTGGTGCCAGGGCATTCCATCTTGGTTTGACGCTGTCATTCCTGCAGCTTCGTCAGCTGTGGGATCGCGGTCCGCCAGGATTTTTGCGCGGAAGAGCGTGTCGTGATCCTGCCAGGACGACTTCCTGCCGAAGTCATTCCTCGCATGGCGCGCCTATGCGAGCAGCGTAAACACATTATTTAATCGCAGTTTCGAGACACGGCGGCATTATCATTCGGTCAGCGGCGCCGGCTTCCGACAAAACGAAACAACAAACCACCCGACCCAGCCTAAGTTTCACATAAATGAGGGATCGGGGAATCCCTTGCGCCCATGTCGGGAGGGACTGGATCGTGAATAAATTATCGAAACGGGCGCTGATGGCCTCGACCGTGGTCGGGGCGGCCCTGTCGACGCTGCTGACCTCGACGAGCGTTCAGGCTCAGACGGCGGACTTGGCCGACAGCGAGCAAATATCGGAAGTCGGAGAGATCGTCGTCACGGGTACGCGTATCCGGCGCGCCGACACTTCGACGTCGGCGCCGCTGGTGGCGGTTGATCGCGAGGTTCTGAATGAGCGCGGCTATGTCCAGGCGGGGCAGGCCCTCAATCAGAACACGTCGGTCGTGCCGTCCACGCCGATGGCGGACGGCAGCGGGGACCAGTCGGGCGGCGGGCAACAGTTTCCCAACCTGTTCGGCCTGGGGGCGGGCCGCACCCTGACGCTGGTGAACGGGCGCCGTTTCGTCACCACGGCCCAGGGCATGGGTGATCGGGTGGTGGACACCAACATCATTCCGGTGGGGCTGTTGAAGCGCGTCGACGTGGTTCAGGCCGGCGGCGCGGCGGTCTATGGGTCGGACGCGATCGCCGGGGTCATCAACTATGTGCTGCGTGACGACTTCGACGGCCTGGAGCTGGACGCCCAGTACGGCTTGAGCTGGCGTGGCGACTATCCGCAAAGCAGCCTGCGCCTGACGGCCGGCCGCAACTTCCTGGACGGGCGAGCCAACCTGGCCGGCAGCATCGAGTGGTCGGAGAGCGATTCCCTGCTGAGCTACGATCGCCCGATCTCGAATCTGGCGCGGCTGACCACCAGCAATTCCGCAGATACGGGCCCAAATGACGGCATTCCGGCCTTGAAGGAAATCCTTCATGGGCGGTTCTGGCCCTTCAATTACAACGGGGTGATCTACACCACGCCCGCGCCGGTTCCGGCTATGTTGTTGCAGATCGGCGGCGCGCCGACCCAGTTCGCGGCCGATGGCCAGAGCGTGGTCGGCTATGACACGGGAACGATCTACGGCGTGCCTTTCGCCTCTGGTGGAGACGGCTGGGACTATCGCGAGATTGCGGCGCTCTACTCAGGCGTGGAGCGGTTCAACACCAGTCTGATCGGCCGCTTCGATCTGACGGATCGGGTGCGCCTGACCGGCGAGTTCACCTATGCCCAGACGGAAGGTCGTGATCCGTTCGGCACCCAGGGAGGCAGCAATACGGTTCTGAACAACGCCGCCTCGGGTGCTGGGGTCCTGACCTTCACGCGCAACAACGCCTTCCTGACGCCGCAGGCGCGCGCCCAGTTGGAAGCGGCGAGCCCGGCTTTCGCAGCCGGCGCGCCTCTGTTCCTGTCCAAGCAATGGGCGGACGCCGTGCCGACGCGTGAGTTCGTCCACGCGACGGATGTCTGGCGCGGCCAGATCGGCCTGGAAGGCGACTTCGATTTCGCTGATCGCAACTTCTACTGGAGCCTGTCCTACAGCCGTGCGCAGGTGGACGGTGAACGGTCCGGATGGGGCGTCTGGACGCAGCGGATGCAGAAGGCTGTGAACGCTGTGAACCAGGGCGGTCAGGTCGTCTGCGCCGTCAACGCCGACGCCGATCCCTCGAACGACGACGCCGGTTGCGTGCCCATCAACATCTTCGGCGCCGGCACCGTGACAGACGCCATGCGCGACTATGTGTCGGTGCGCGTAGGCGAGACCTATGAGAACACCCAGGACAACTTCCTGGCGACGCTTGGCGGGACCATGTTCGAACTGCCGGCCGGTCCGGTTAGTTTCTCTCTGGCCTATGAGTATCGCGCCGAGGACGCCGCCTTCACTCCGTCTGAAGCAGGCCAGCAGGGCCTGACGGGATCGGGCGCGAAATCGGTCCCGACCTCGGGCGACTACAACACCAATGAGTTCTCCGCCGAATTGCTGATCCCCGTCCTGGGCGGCGACTTCACCCTGCCGTTCGTCCAGTCGCTGGAGCTCGACGGCGCCTATCGGGTCGTCGACAACTCCATCGCCGGCCGCGAGAACGTCTGGGGCGCCGGTCTGCGCTGGGGCGTGGTCGACGGCGTCACGGTTCGCGTATCGCGCAGCCGCAACTTCCGCGCGCCGACGCTGAACCAGTTGTTCGCCCCGTCGACCACCAGCCTGGGGTCCATCACTCGCAACCCCTGCGACGCCGACCGCATCGCCACCGGGCCTAATCCCGCTGTCCGCCGCGCCAACTGCGAGGCCTTGTTCGCCGCCAATCCGGGCTGGGGGCCGCTGGAAGGCTTTCAGGATCCGGGCGAGAACTTCAACAACGTCATGATCACCTCTGGCGGCAATCCGGACCTGCGCAACGAACTGTCGGACACCACCACCTATGGGGTCATCCTGCAGCCGCGATTTATTCCGGGCCTGACCATCGTGGCGGACCGGGTGGAAGTGGAGCTGAAGGACGGGCTTTCGCCGTTCGCACCGGTGGACTTCATGGCGACCTGCTTCGACTCCAGCGAGCGCAGCAGCGCCTGCGACACCTTCACCTACAATGACCAGGGGCATGTCGCGACGGCGATCTCGACGACCTTCAACGCCGGTCGTGTCCGGTATGAAGGCGAGGTCTACAACATCAACTACGGCTTCAGCCTAGATGACTGGTTCCAGGGCGGCTACTACGGCTCGCTGGAGCTGAACGCCGAAGTCACCCATACGGCGTTGCTGGAGACCTCGGTCACGGGCTTCGACTACCTGCGCACCGACGGTACGACGGCCTCGCCTGACTGGGTGTCGCGCTATGACGTGCGCTATGCGCGCGGGCCGCTGCGCCTGACCTATTCGATGTCCTATCTGCCCAAGACCAAGGTCAACCGGTTCGATACGATCGAATCGACGCCGACGCCCGATATCGACGCCAATATTCGTCACAACGTTTCAGCGTTGTACGACTTCGGCAAATACACGCTGCGGGCCGGGGTCACCAATCTGACGGATGAGCAGCCGTCCTTCCCCACGCGCAACTATGGCGACATCCTGGGGCGTCAGTTGTTCGTCGGGGTGAACGCCCGCTTCTGATGCGATAGGGGAGGCGGCGTCCGCAGGCGCCGCCTTCCTGTCGTAACAGGCCGTAATTCTGGAGAAACTCATGTCCTTCGCTCCCAGCCGACGGTCGCTTCTGGCGGGTTTGGCCCTATCGGCCGGCGTCGCACCGGCAGCGATCGCGCAGGAGACGACGCGGCCGGAGGCGACAGGACCGATCCGCTTCGTGTCGCGTCATCAGGGCCGTTTCAACGGCCGCGCACTGAACTACACCGCGACGGTCGAGGAGACGCTGGTGGCGTCGGCTGAACGTCGGCCTGCCGCGCGCTTCGTCACAACGGCCTATGTGGCCGAACCGGTCGATGCGACCCGGCCGGTCCTGTTCTTCTTCAACGGCGGCCCGATCGTCGCCTCGTCCTATCTGCACATGGGAGCCTTCGGACCCAAGCGGTACGACCCGCCTCGCGACGTCACGGAGGATGTGCCCGAGCCCTACGCCCTGCTGGATAACGCAGACTCTTTGCTGGACGTTGCGGACCTGGTGTTCATCGATCCGCCCGAGACGGGATTCAGCCGGTTGGTCGATGAGGCCGACCGCAAGGCCGCCTATTCCGATGGAGCGGACTCTCGCATGACGGCGGGCTTCATCGAGGCCTGGCTGAGGAGGGCTGGACGCGCAGGGTCGCCCCGATATCTGGTCGGAGAAAGCTACGGCACCTTGCGCGCCGCCCTGACCGCCGGGTTGCTGAGCGAAAGCCTGCCGCTGGATGGCGTCGCCCTGATGGGACAGGCGCTGAACATGATCGAGACCAGTCAGCGTCGGGGCAATATCGTCTCCTATGCGGTCAACCTGCCGGCGCTGACGGCGATCGCAGCCTTCCACAAGCGCATTCCCGGCAGCGAGGACCTGAAGGCCCGGATCGAGGAGTCCTGGACCTTCGCGATGACCGACTATCTGTCGGCCCTGCGGCGCGGCAATCAGCTGACGGCGGCCGAGCGGCGCGCGACGGCGGAGCGGCTTCAGAGCCTGACCGGCATTTCCGCCGACTATTACCTGGCCAACCGTCTGGTCATCACCAAGATGGATTTCTGCGTCGAGCTGCTGAAGGATCAGGGGCTGATCCTGGGCATGTACGACGCCCGTTACAGCGGTCCGGCGCCGCGCGCCGGCGAACGGCCGTCCGACCCGTACAACAAGGTCAACGCCATGGTCGCGCCCCTGCTGGCGCGCCATATGACCGAGAGCCTGGGCGTGCGCCTGTCGATGTCGGACTATCGCGGATCGGCGCCCCGGCCGGGACCGTGGGGCTATGAGCCGACCGAGGGGGCCGGCGGCCCCTTCGACGACTACTTCTATGATCGAGGCGTCGAGCGGGCGATGGCGGCCAATCCGCGTTTCCGCCTGATGCTGGGGACGGGCGTGTTCGACACGACCACCACCATCGGCGCCGCCCGCTATCTGGCCGATCAAGCCGCCTATCCGCGCGAACGCATCGTGCTGAAGGAATATGAGGGCGGCCATATGACCTACAGCAATCCGGACGCCCGGACGGCCATGGCCCAGGATCTGCGCGCCTTCATCGCGGGAAGATAACCGTGAGGGGAATGGTGCGGATTCTGGGTCTTGCGGCGCTGAGCGCAGCCGCGGCGGGCGGCGCGACGGCTCAGGTTGAGGGGCCTGCAGTCGCGTCGCCCGCATCATTCCCGGCGGTGGCGAGAGGACTGGATCCCTACGCCGATCCGCCGGCCTATCCATCAACCTATCGAGCGCTGCAGGCTCCGCCGACCGCCATTATCAACGCCGTGATCCTCACGGCTGCCGGTCCGCGCATCGACGGCGGAACGGTGCTGATGCGCGAGGGGCGCATCGAGGCGGTGGGCCGCGATGTCGCCGTGCCGACGGACGCCCGCGTCATCGACGCCGTCGGGCGCTGGGTCACGCCGGGCATCATCGACCCGCACGCTCACATCGGGGCCGGCTCCAGCCCCGGTGCGGCGGGCGGCGACTCCAGCAATGAGAGCGGCCCGAATCCCGGCGGGGTCTGGGTCGAACATTCCGTCTGGCCGCAGGATCCGATGTTCGAGCGCGCTCTGGCTGCGGGCGTCGTGACCATGCAGATCCTTCCCGGCTCGTCGAACATGTTCAACGGCCGCACGGTCGTGCTGCGCAATGTCGAGGCGCTGTCGCCGCAGGCCATGAAGTTTCCTGACGCTCGCCAGGGCCTGAAGATGGCCTGCGGCGAGAACCCGTCCAGCGGCGGCGCCGGCAAGCCCGGCACGCGCGCGGGCGCCATGATGGGCTATCGGAACACCTTCATCGCCGCAGCCGCATACGCCGCGCGCTGGGACGCCTATCGTCGCAAGACGGCGGCGGGCGAGCGCGCTGATCCGCCTGGTCGCGATTTGACGCTTGAGACGGTCGCGGGCGCGCTGAAGGGCGATATCCCCGTGCACATCCATTGCTACCGCGCCGATGAAATGCTGCAGATGATCGATCTGTCGCATGAGTTCGGCTTCCGCATCGCGGCCTTCCATCACGCATTGGAGGCCTTCAAGATCGCGCCGGAACTGGTCCGCGAGGGCGTGCCGGTCGTCACCTGGGCGGGGGACTGGTCCGGCTACAAGATGGAGGCCTACGACTCCATCATGGAGAACGCCGCCTTCATCGAGGCGGCGGGCGGCGTCGCGGCGCTGCACTCCGACGACGTCATGCTGATGCAGCACCTGAACCATGAGGCCGGCCGCGCGATGACGGCCGGGCGCGAGGCGGGACTGGCGACCACGCCGGAGCAGGCGATCCGCTGGATCACCCTGAATCCGGCGCGCGTCCTGGGGCTGGATGATCGGACCGGCTCGCTGGAGCCGGGCAAGATCGCCGATGTCATCGTGTGGAGCGCCGATCCGTTCAGCGTCTACTCGGCGCCCGATCTGGTCTTCATGGATGGGGCGCAGGTCCACGATCGCGCGGCGGCGGACGCCGCGCCCCGTTCCGATTTCGAGCTGGGACACGTGCGGCGCCCAGACGTGGCGGAGGCGCCGCGATGAGCGGCTCGCGGATTATTCGCCTGCTGTGCGTCGGCTCGATACTGGTCGGGTTGGGCGCGCCGATGGCTGCCGACGCCGAAACCGTTGCGGTCGTCAACGCGCGCGTCGTCTCTCTGGGGCCTGAGGGGGATCTGGAGCGCGGCGTCGTCGTTGTGCGCGACGGGCGCATCGCCGAGGTCGGGCGGGATATCGCCGTGCCGACGGAGGCGAGGGTGATCGACGGGGAGGGGATGATCCTGACGCCCGGCCTGGTCGCCGCCATAACTCCTCTGGGGCTGAACGACACGATCGGCAGCGGCTGGGGCGGTCTGGGCTCGACCGCGCCTGATCTCGGCGCCGGGTTTGATGTTCTGGCTGACGTCAATCCCAACTCGCCCCAGATTCCCGAGGCCCGCATCGAGGGCGTGACCCGCGCCGTGCTGGCCCCCAATGCGCCGGGCCGGGCGAGCGACGGTTCGGCGCGGCTGTTCGGCGGGCAGGCCTCTGTCATCCATTTGGGCCAGGGCTATGAGCTGACGGTCCGGCCGGGCGCAGCCGTGGTGATGAACGCCGGGGCTCAGGGCGCAGCGGCGGCGGGCGGCGGACGCGGGGCCTTGCTGACGCGTCTGGCGCAGGTGCTGGATCTGGTGCGCGCCTATGACCGAAATCCGCGCGCGTTCGATCGCGCGCGTCTGGAACATGCGCCGGTCTCCGAACTGGATCTGCAGGCCCTCGTTCCCGTGACGCGGGGCGAGCGGCCCTTGCTGGTCGAGGTCGAGCGGGCGTCCGACATCGTCAACATCCTGAACTTCGCCGAGCAGCAGGACGTCAGGCTGATCCTGTCGGGCGCGGCTGAGGGGTGGATGGTGGCTGACCGCATCGCCGCCGCCCGCGTTCCCGTGGTGCTGAACGGCGAGGACAATCAGGCCTTCACCTTCGACAGCCTGAACGCCACCTACGACAACGCCGCCATTCTCAGCAGAGCGGGCGTGAAGATCGCCTTCAAGCCGTCGGTTGCGCGTATCGTCTTCCTGATCCGTACGCCGCGTTTCATCGCCGGGCGGGCGGTGCGGCATGGACTGAGCTGGAACGAGGCGATGGAAGCGGTGACGATCAATCCTGCCGTCATCTTCGGTTTCGCCGATCGCTTCGGCTCGATCGAACCGGGCAAGGACGCCGACCTCGTGCTGTGGAGCGGCGATCCTCTGGAGACAAGCAGCGTCGCCCGCATGGTGATGATCCGCGGCGTCGAACAGCCCCTGACCGCCCGGAACCGGGCTTTGCGCGACCGTTACATCGGCCGCCTGACCGCTGACTGACGATCTTGGAGTTCTGGGCATGAGGCTTTGCAAACATCGCGCCGCGGTCCTGATGGCGGGGCTGTGCATGGCCGCATTGTCTTTGGCCGCGCCGGCCCAGGCCCAGGGCCAAACTTCGGCCAGCAGCGAACCTCAGGCCGCCGACCCCTTCGTTCCCGCCGCCGCTTCGACGCGCGGAACGATCACGGTGCGGGGACGGATCTTGCCCTACGTCGCGGAGGCGTCGGAGACCCTGCTACGCGACCCACAGGGGCGCGCCAGGGCCACCTTGTCCGCCGTGTCCTATGTCGGCGAGGCGGTGGGGCCGCGTCCGGTGACCTTCCTGTTCAACGGCGGGCCGGGCGGCGCCACCATCGCCCTGCGCGAAGGTCTGGCTCCTCGGATCACAGCGGGCGCCGATCCGCGCGGCGCGTATCGCTTTGTCGACAACCCGGACAGCCTGATCGATACGACGGACCTGGTTTTCGTGGATGCGCCCGGCACCGGCTATGGGCGTTTCTTCGGGGATAATGCGTCGTCGGCCTATTGGGGCGTGGACGAGGACGCGGCGGCTATCACCGATTTCATTCTGGCCTGGTTGAGCGCCCATGGGCGGGAAGGGGCGCCGGTCTTTCTGGTGGGCGAGAGCTATGCCGGCATTCGGGTGGGGCTGGTCGCGGAATGCCTGGCGGCGATGAACGCCGCGCCGCGTCTGGCCGGGGTCGCCCTGGTGTCGCCCTCCACGATGGCGGGGCGCGGGGAGGCGCCGGGCGGAAAGACGTATGACGCTGCGGTCCTGGCCCTGCCCACCCTGGCGGCGACGGCGCGTCACCATGGCCAGGGCGCCTATGTGGCGATGTCGGTGCAGCAACTCGCGGATCAGGCCTGGACCTTCGCCAGCGGTCCCTACGCTGACGCCCTTGCCGAGGGCGACGCCTTGGCCGAAGCGCCTCGCCGCGAAATGGCGCGCGCCCTGTCCGCCTATACGGGTCTGGATGAGGCGCTCATTCTGGACAACGGCCTGAAAATTCCCGCGGCCCTGTTCACGCGGGAGCTTATGGCCGACCAAGGGATGAGGATCGGCGGATCGGACAGCCGCGCCAAGGCGTCGCGCGCTGTGACCGAGCGGCGCAGCCCGCCTTATGACGATCCCTCGACCTCGCCTTACACGCTGACCTACGACCAGACTGGAGCGGTCGAGGCCTTGTTCCGCGAGGAGATCGGCTATCGACCGGTCAACGGCTATGTCCGTCTATCGATAGACGCCAATCGGGCGTGGAACTGGAACCGGAGCGGCGGCCCGGTGATGATCCCCGCGCTCTTTTCCGAGTTGATGCGGCGTGATGATCGGCTGCATGTGACGCTGATGGCGGGCTATTACGACCTGACCATTCCCTATGCGCGGCCCGTGCAGGATTATCTGGCCGCCGACCTGCCGTCGGATCGCTTCGATCATCGGGTCTTTGTCGCCGGCCATGCGGTGTTTTCCGACCCCGACGCCCGCGCCGAGGCGACGGATCATCTGCGTCGCTTCTATGCGAAGGCGATGAGCGCCTGGTGAACCGAACGCTCGCCTCAGCTCGCCTTGGCGAGGTGACGGACCGGCAGGAAGGTCGAACGCTTCATCTCCGAAAGAGCGACGGTCGAGTTGATGTCCTCGACGCCGGGCAGCTTCAGGATCTTGCGGAAGATGAAGTCCTGATACCAGCGGATGTCAGGAGCGATCACCTTGATCATGGCGTCGCGCTCGCCAAGGATTGAATAGCACTCGACGATTTCCGGCGTGGCCTCGATGGCGGCCAGGAAGCGTTCGCGTTCTTCTTCGCTGAGGTGTTTGATCTTCAGCTGAGCGAAGACGTGCAGTTGGAAGCCGGCTTTCTCGGCGTCCAGAATCGCCACCTGAGCCTTGATGTAGCCTTCGTCCTTCAGCCGCTGAATGCGCCGCCAGCAGGGCGATTGGGACAGGCCGACCCGCTCGGCCAGTTCCGAGGTGGAGATCGAGCAGTCCCTTTGAAGTTGCTCCAGAATCCGTACGTCGATGGCGTCCAAGGCGGCTGACATTGATTTCGCTCCCTCTCCTCAAAGCCTGCATTGTCTATTCATGCATGGAGGAGGTTACGCTGACAAACGCAAAGATCGCCCGCCAAGCCCGAGGATATGATGCGGGCATGGGAACGGGCTGGTTTCCCGCTGAACGCCAAGGCCGAGGATGCCGACCAATCCCTTGTCCGCCTCCGCCAAGGGCGCTGAAAGCGTCGCGCGGCCGGCTGTGGACTCACCCTCCCTGTATAACGGCGCCAGCTACAGCGCATGGAGCCGGAATCTCTACCGGTTGATGCCTTTGCAGGCGGATGCGCGCCTGCTGTTCGAAAGCACGATCGAGGAGCCGACGGCCCTGTTGTCGGCCCTGGTTTCAGGCGCTTTCGATGGGCGACCGACCGATCGCTACACGAGCGTTTTCGGGCGAGGGAATCCCTATCTGATCTCGGCGGTCGCCGCACGATACGGCGCGCCGGAGCGAGCCGTGCTGACCACAACCGGGGTGGCCAACGGGTTGAGTCAGGTTCTGGCCGCCTTCATCCAGCCGGGCGATGGGGTTCTGATCGAGACGCCTGGCTTCGATGTTCTGGGCGGCCTGACCGAAGCGGCAGGCGGCGTCGCCATGCCGCTGGTCCGCGCGGCGCCGGACTTCGATCTGACGGCGGACGCCTTGCGCGAAGCGCTCGCGCCGGGCGTGCGCATGGCGGTGATCACCAACCTGCATAATCCGTCGGGACGACGCCTGAGTGAAGAGACTGTGCTGGACCTTGCGCGGGCGGCGGCGGAAAAGGGCGCCTGGCTGGTGATCGATGAAGTCTATGCGGACTTCGCACGGCCGACGGTTGTGAGCCTGCCGGCAGCGCCCAATCTCATCCGCCTCAACAGCCTGGCCAAGGTCTTCGGCCTCTATGGTTTGCGTTGCGGCTGGATTCTCGCCGATCCTACGGCGGCCGCACGGATCGCCGCCGCCAACGCCACGCGTGAGTTCGGCGTCTCCAAGCTGACCCACGCCGTCAGCGCCCTGATCCTGGAAAACCCCGACCCGTTCGAGGCGCATTGGCGAACGGTTCTGGCCGAGCGGCGGCCGATCCTGGAACATCACCTGGCGGCGATGCGCGCCGATGGCCTGTTGGACGGCGCCATGCCGGAGTTCGGCTGCATGGCCTTTCCGCGCGTCGTCCGCCATGCGGACACCTTGTCCCTGGCCGAGCGGTTGTGGCGCGAAGACGGCCTGGTCACAGCTCCGGGCGAGATGTTCGGCCTGCCCGGATATATGCGGCTCGGCATCGGTCTGTCGCCGGAGCTGATGGACGAGGGGCTGTCCCGTCTTCATGAAGCGCTGAAGCGCTGACCGACGAAACCCTGATTGAAAAGGCCGCAAAGAGCCGAGAGGACCTGGAGGAAACTGACCATGAAACTGTCTCACCGCCGCTCCGCTTGGCGCATTCTGGCTGCGACCGCCGTATCCTGGGCGGCGCTGGCCCTGCCGTCGGCCTGGGCCGAGACGGTTCGCTATAACGTCGTGGCCGGCGGAGAAAACGTGGGCTGGATGGTCGTTGACCGCGAGCAGGACGAGGTTCGCATCGACTATCATGTCGACAACAACGGCCGAGGCCCCAAGCACAAGGAGCATCTGGTTCTAGACGCCCAGGGCTATCCAACGCTGTGGACCATTGACGGAACCTCTCTGTTCGGCGGCGCGATCAACGAACGCTTCGAGCGTACGGGCGATCGGGTGCGCTGGACCAGCCAGGCCGACTCCGGCGAAGCGCCCGTATCGGCGGGCCGTCTCTATGTCGCCAATGACGCCAGTCCCTGGAGCCTGGCCCTCTACGCCAACGCCCTGTCGGACGCGCCGCAACAGACGCTGGACGTCGCGCCGGGCGGTCGGATCACCCTGACGGAGGTTAGGCGCCTGCCGTTGAAGGGCGGGACGGTGAACGCCGTCGTCTATCGTCTGACCGGGCTGAACCTGGCGCCCAGCTATCTGCTGCTGGACGACAAAGGTGATCTGGTCGGCGGTCTTGGCGGTCTGATCCGCGAGGACCTGGCTGAAGAAGAGCCGGCGCTGCGCCGCCTTCAGGCGGAACTCGAGACCCAGCGCATCCGAGAAATCCAGTCGCGTTTCGCTCAGGCCTTCGACGCGCCTGTCCGTTTCCGCAACGTCCGCATCTTTCAGCCCGAGACGGGCGACCTGTCGCCGCTGTCGGAGGTCACCGTCTTCGGCGATCGGATCGCGACCATTCTGCCTGAGACCGGCGGCCCGCGCCGAGCGGACATCTATGAGATCGACGGGGAAGGCGGGACCCTGGTGCCGGGCCTGCACGACATGCACGCTCACAACAACACCCAGAGCGGGCTGAACTATCTGCTGGCGGGCGTCACCTCGACGCGCGACATGGGCAATGACAATGCGCGGCTGATCGACCTGATCGGGGAGATCGAACGCGGCGAGCTGCCCGGCCCGCGCATCGTGCGTAACGGCATGCTGGAGGGGCGCAGTCCCTATTCTGTGCGAACCGGTCTTCTGGCGGATACCCTAGAAGAGGCGTTGGAGGCGGTGCGCTGGTACGCCGATCACGGCTACTGGCAGCTGAAGATCTACAACTCCCTGCATCCGGAGTGGGTGGCGCCGGTGGCCGCGGAGGCTCATCGGCTGGGCCTGGGCGTGACCGGTCACGTGCCCGCCTTCGTTACGCCCGACCAGGCGTTGGCGTCCGGCTATGACGAAATTTCGCACATCAACCAGCTGATGCTGGGCTGGCTGCTGGAGCCGGGCGAGGATTCGCGCACGCCGCTGCGCCTGACCGCCATGGCGCGCGGCGCGGCCCTGGACATGGACAGCGAGCGGGTGCAGCGGACGATCCGCACCATGGTGGAGCAGAAGTCGGCCCTGGACGTCACCGCCGTCACGCTGGAGACGTTGATGATGAGCCGGGCGGGCGAGATTCCGCCTATGGCCGCCGCCTTCATCGATAACATGCCGATCGGCTATCAGCGCTATCGCCGTCGCGCCTTCGTCGATATCAACACGCCCGAGGCCGACGCCGCCTATCGCGGCGGCTTCCAGAAGATTCTGGAGACCATCAAGCGGCTGCACGATGCGGGCGTAACCCTGTTGCCGGGCACCGACGATACGCTCGGCCTCACGGTTCACCGCGAGATGGAGTTGTTCACCCTGGCGGGTCTGACCCCGGCCGAGGCTCTGACGGCCGGCACGCTGACGCCCGAACGCTACATGGGGCGCGATCAGGATCTGGGCAGCATCGCGCGGGGCAAGATGGCGGACTTCTTCCTGGTGCCGGGCGACCCGACACAGGACATCAACGCCATCCGCGCCATTCGTCTGGTGATGAAGGGCGGAGCGGCCTATCAACCGGCCGAGATCTATCCTGAGATGGGAATCCGACCGTTCGCTTCCGGGGTGACGATCCATGCGCCCGCCCAGCCGACGAAGCGGACAGAAGCGGCGGATACGCCGTCAGCCTTGTTCGGCCCCGAAGGGCTGGAGGGACACTATCACTGACCCGCGGGTTGCGTGCGAGGGGCATGACCATGCTGTTGCTGGACCGAGACTTCGTCCGCCGTCGCCTGACGGTCGAGGTTTGCATTCCGCTGGTGCGGCAGGCGATGATCGACCTCTCGGCCGGCCGCAGCCTGCAGCCGCTGCGCAGCGTGGTGCATCTGGCCAAGGGGCGCGCCTTTGGCGTCATGCCCGGCGCCATGGGAGCCGAGGACGCGGTCTTCGGGGCCAAGCTGGTCAGCGTCTATCCCGAGAATTTCGCTCAAGGCCGTCCCTCGCATCAGGGCGCGATCGCGGTCTTTGATCCGCAGGACGGGACGCTGGCCGCCCTGGTCGACGCCGGGGAGGTGACGCGCATCCGCACCGCCTGCGCCAGCGCGGCGGCGACGGACGCGCTGGCGCGACCTGACGCCTCGCGCCTGGCGGTTCTCGGCTATGGCGAACAGGCTGAGGCCCATGTCGAGGCCATGGCGGCGGTTCGGCCCTTGCGCGAGGTGCGTGTGTGGGGACGTTCGCCAGAGCGGGCGCAGGACTTCGCGGACCGCGTCGGCGCGCATCTGGGTCTGGCCATATCCGCCTGCGCCGATGTCGAAACGGCGGTGCGTGATGCAGACATCATCTGCACGACCACGGCGGCCGCAGACCCGATCCTGTACAGCGCCTGGGTGCGCGACGGGGCGCACGTCAATGCGGTGGGCTCCAGCTACGCCGGACCGGTGGAAATCGCCGCCGACCTTGTGGCGCGCAGCCGCTTCATCGCGGACTACCATCCCGGCGTCCTGGCGCAGGGCGCCGAGTTTCTGGCCGCCAAGGCCACGGGCCATGTGGATGACAGCCATGTGGTCGGAGAGATCGGCCAGGTGTTCGCCGGCGATCTGGCGGGACGTCAGGATGAGGCCCAGGTCACCCTCTACAAATCCCTGGGCCATGTCGTTCAGGATCTGGCCAGCGCCGCCTGGCTGGTCCAGACGGCGCGTGAAATGGGCGAAGGAACGGTCGTTCCTTTTTAGCCGGCGTGTCAGCGGCCTTCGCCGGAGACCCTCATAAAGCGACGAACCGCCTGCGCCAGGGCCGCCAGATTGCTGTCCTCGACGAAGACCGAGTGGCCTGAGGCGAAGTAGGCCGCCGTCAGGCGATCCGCCGGAATGCCTGCCTGATCCAGGGTGTAGCGCCCGCCATAGGCCGGCGTGGACAGGTCGTAGTAGCCCGCCGCCCAGAACAGCCGCATGTCTGGATCGCGCTTCATCGCTTCCGCCAGATAGGGCATGGCGTCCTTGAAGCCTTCATGGTTCCAGGCGCTGTTCACCCTCAGGTTCAGGGCCTGATAGGCGTCGAGCGCGCGATAGTTCAGCGTTTCACGATAGTAGGCGTCGACGACCGATCCGCCGTCGCTGGCGCGAAACACAGTTTGGCCCGGAGCGATCGGGCGGTCCGCCTCGGGGGCGTAACTCAGGCCGGGGTCGTCATGCGGGGGCTGTTTGGCCGGAGCGTCCAGGCGCGCCGTCGCGCGGGTGTCGAGCTGCCCCGTGCGCAGGCCCTGATCGGCCAGCAGGTTGAACATGAAGAGCCGGTTGTCGATCTTCAGATCGTTCTCTTCGATCAAGGCGGTCGACAGGCCCGTCAGGTCCGACAAGCGACGGGCGATCGCCGTCTTCTCGGCGGCGGGCAGGGCGCCGCCCTGGATCAGCGCCGAGACATAGTCGGTGCGGGCGAAGCGGACGGCCTCGTCATAGACCTGCTCGACGCTGCGGCCCTTGCGGTCGATGCGATCGTGCAGCCAGGCGGTGGCGGCGTAGCTGGGCAGGGACGACATATAGGCCAACGGCCCGCTGCGTTCGCCCGGCACCAGGGCGAACAGCAGCACGCCGTCGAACGCCAGGTCCGGGGCGACACGCGTCACTTCGGCGGCGCGCACGGTGCCATAGCTCTGGCCCAGCAGGTAGCGCGGCGAGGCTGCGCGGTCGTGGGTCGTCAGCCAGCGCTCGATCACCTGCGCCACCGAACGCGCATCGCCGGTACGGCTCCAGAAGGGCGCGCCCTGGCCGAGGGACGGATCCTGCGGCCGACTGTAGCCCGTGCCTGTCGGGTCGATGAACACCAGGTCGACCGCGTCGATCAGGCTGTGGGCGTTGGGAACGAGGAATTGCGCTTCGCCTTCGCCCAGCCGCTGCATCGGTCCGAAGGCGCCGAAATGCAAAGGCGTGGTCGAGGCGCCGGGGCCGCCGTTGAAGATGAACAGCACCGGCCGGTCCGCCGTCGCCACGCCGGTGCGGAGATAGGAGGTGGTGACGATCGTCGCCTCGTCCTCGCCTTCCGGCGCGGCCACGATGGTTTCGGCCACCACGGCTTCATAGGCGATCCGGGACCCGCCCAGAGTCAGGTCGTGACGGGTGACGACGGCGCGCGGCGACGCAGCGATGGCCGATGCGGCCTGCGGCTGGGCGCTAACGGCCTGAGGCGAGACGAGCAGGGCGGCGGCCAGGCCGACGACCGTCAGGAAAGATTTTCGGGTCATTGAGCGGTTTCCGAAATCGGAGCGCCGAAGCGGCCGCGCACGGCATACCAGAGCGCGCCGATCAGGCCCCAGACGAGCAGGGCGACATAGGGCTTCCAATCCGTGGTCAGGCCCAGCAGAACGACGACCAGGGAGGCGACGGCGCCCAACCAGCCCCAGACGGCTACGAAGGCGCGGCTGGGACGGAACACGGCCTGGGCGTGAATCTCCGGGTGTTTTCGGGCGATACGGACCGCCGCCAGGCAGGTCGCGCCGTATTTCAGCAGGGTCGGCACGTTCACCGCCAGGAAGAGGGCGGTCAGGTTCATCGGCGCCAGCAGGCCCAGACAGCAGAAGCCGAAGGCCACGGCCAGGGCGATGTGAGGCGTCTGGAAACGCGGGTGGATGCGAGCCAGGGGCGAGGGCAGGGCGCCGGCCCGCGCCATGGCGTAGAGGTAGCGGCTGAACACCATGGCCAAAGCGTTCAGCGACTTGCCGATGGCGAGGACGGCGGCGACGACGATCAGCGGGCCCGCAACGTCGTGCCCCATGAAGACGGCGGCGGCGTCCAGCACCGGTGTTTCGCTGGCGGCCAGCTTCTCGGGGCCCAGCACGCCGATGGCGACGCCCGCGACCATCAGATACAGGGCCATGGCCGACAGGATGGAGGCTGCGACTCCGATGGGAATGGCGCGGCGGCTGTTCCTGACCTCGTCGCCGACTTCCGTCGCCGCCTCGATGCCGAAGAAGAGGCCGATCAGCAGGGGCGTCGCCGCCAGGACCCCGCCCCAGCCCTCGCTGATGAAAGGCGTGAAGGCGGCGGGCTTGATCGAGGGCGCGCCCCACAGGGCGAAAACGACGAACAGGAGGATCAGGGCGCCCATCAGCAGGGTCTGCATCCGTGCGGCCAGGGCGACGCCGACCAGATTCAGCCCGAAGACCAGGGCGAAGACCGCCAGCATGGTCGGCTTGGTCGGCACGGGCACGATCATCGACACATAGCGAGTCAGCACCAGGGCCAGGATCAGCATGGCGCCGACGCTGCCGACGATGCGCAGCCAGGCGATCATGAAGCCGGTCGCCGGCGACAGGAAGCGCCGGGGCCATTCGTATGAGGCGCCGGCGGTCGGCAGGGCGGAGCCCATGAAGGCGTAGGTGACGGCGATGATGAACATGGGCGCGGCGGCCACGACGACGGCCAGCAGCATGGCCGGTCCCGCAAGCGCCGTCGCGGGAGCGATGACCGAGAAGATGGACACGCCCACAGCCAGCCCCATGCCCAGGGCGACGACGGAAAGCAGGCCTACGCCCTGACGAAGGCGGGGAGCGTCAGCCATGACGGGCGGTCCTTTCGAGGGAGAGCAGCCAGGCGGCCGCGGCCAGGTCCTGGACCGCGTGGCCCAGGGATTTGTACAGGGTGATGTCGGCGGGGCTGATGCGGCCGTTCCGGCGGCTGGCGAACACCTCGCCGATTTCGGCCGCGACATGGTCGTCGGTCACGCGTCCAGCCTGGCGCGCGCGCAGGAATTCCCCTCCGTGGGCCAGGACATGCGCGCGATGATCGCCGATGAAGCGGCTGGCGGCGACCAGCTCGATATCGGCCTCTGCGGCATGCGGGCCGCTGGAGCCGACAAGGTTCACATGGGCGCCGGGCGTCACCCAGTCCCGTTGCAGGATCGGGTCGCGTGATGCGGTGACCGTGCAGATGATGTCGGCGACCTGGACGGCGGCCTCGACCGTCGCGCAGGCGCGGACGGGGCAGTCGTACTTTTTCTGCATCGCTTCGGCGAAGCGGCGGGCGCCCTCGGCGTCGCGGCCCCAGACTCGGACCTCGGTCAGGGGCCGCACTAGGGCGATGGCCTCCAGATGGGCCTGCGCCTGGGCGCCGGTTCCGATCACGGCCAGGATCGAGGCGTCAGGCCGAGCCAGGGCGTCCGTGGCGGCGGCGCTGGCGGCGGCGGTGCGGATGCGGGTGATCTCTTCAGCATCGCCGATGAAGGCCGGGGCGCCGCTTTCAGGATCGAACAGGACGACCAGCCCCTGATGCCGTCGACGGCCGGGATGGTCCGTATCCTGGTAGACGCTGACCAGCTTGGCACCGAACCCGTCGGCCGAAGCGGCGGGCATCAGGGCGAAGGTGCGTCCTTCGCCGACCGACAGGAAACTGCGCAGATGCTGTTCGACCCGACCGGACGACAGGGCGGTCATGGCTTCGCGCATCAGCGGAATGCAGGCGGCGATCGTCAGACGCGCCCGCACCGCCTCCGCGTCCATGACGATCAGGCCCTCGCTCACGCCAGGGCTTCCAGCAGACGGTCGATATCGGCCGGGGTGTTGAATACGGACGCCGATACGCGCAGCCGGTGGGCGCCGAGCGTGACCTGAACCCCGGCGCGCTTCAGCCGCTCGCCGAAGGTCTGGCGCGCGTCCTTATAGGCGAAGGCGATCAGGGGGCCGGTGCTGTCTTCTGGCGTCATCGGTTCGAAGCCCAGGCGGGGCAGTTCGCGCCGCGCACGCTCGATGATCGGCCGGCGCCAGGCCTGAATGGCTTCGACGCCCAGGCCCTGGATATAGTCCAGTGACCAGTCCAGATGAGCCACGCCGGTGTTGCTGAAGGTGCCCATGGCGAACAGGCCCGTGGCGTCGTCTCGGGCGCGGGTGACGAAGGGCCGATCGCCCGGCGGGTCGTAGGGATAGGCGTGGCTGGCGAAGGCGGCGACCTGCTGATAGCCGGCCTGCGGGCGCTTCAAATGCGGGATCAGATCGGCGCGGGCGTAGATGAAGCCCAGTCCCATGTCGCCCATCAGCCATTTGTAGCTGCTGGTCGCCAGCAGATCGACGCCGGTCGCCCTGACGTCGATCGGCGTCGAGCCGACGGCGTGAACCGCGTCGACATAGACCCGTGCGCCGTGGGCGTGAGCCAGGTCGCAGACCGCCTTCAGGTCGTGCTGGAAGCCGTTGATGGTCGAGATGGCGGAGACCGCGACCAGACGCGTGCGGTCGTTCACCGCCGCCTCCATGTCGGACATCAGGATGCGGCCGTCGCGGATCGGCAGGATGATCACCTCCATCCCCGCCCGCTCCAGTTCGTTGTAGAGATGAAAGGAGCCGAAGAAATGCAGGGCGTCGGTGACGATTCGCCCGCCCGCCTCGGGCAGCCCCAGGGCGGTCACCGCCATCTGTTCGCCGGCGGAGGTGCTCTGGACATAGGCGACTTCGCCCGGCGTGGCATTGATCAGGGCGGCGAAGCGCGCCAGCACCGACCGGCGCAAGGGGCCGAACTCATAGCCTTCGGGGCGGCCGTTCATGGCGCGGGAGTCGAGGTATCGCTTCACGGCCTCACGTGCGCCGACGCTGAAGGGGTGGACCGATCCGGCGTCGAGATAGGTTCCCTGGATGTCGGGGAACTGCGCGCCGCCAAGGCCGGAAGCGGGCGAAGGCAGGATGGAGGCAGGCTCCGCCGTCGCTCCGCCCGCCACGGCGGAGGCGGCGGGCAGGGCGGCCGAGGCGGCCAGCCAGGTTCGACGGGTCAGGCCTTCCGAGGTGCGGCTCATGCTTATCCTCCTCGACACGAGATCACAGGGCGCAATGGTCGGCGGCGACGTCCTCGACCCGTTCCCAGCGCCAGCCGCTGACAGGCTCGCCGCGCGGCAGATAGCGAACGCCATAGGTTCGGCCATCGCGACGTGTGGTCATTTCCATCATGCGGCCCTCGTCCTTCTGCAACTCGGGGATGGGCGTCAGGGTCAGGATTTCATCGCCGTTCGCCAGGCCGGCGCGGGCGGCGGCCGAGCCGGCGCGCAGGTCGGCGACGACGCCGAGACGCATTTCGTCGAAGCCCAGATCATAGGGGCGGGCCTGGACCGCGACGGCGCGGAAGCAGGGGCCGAGCGAGTCGGGCAGGGGAGTGATCAACTCGCCCTCGGTCATGGCGTCGAACTCTTGCCCGGCCGTCTCCCCCAGTTCAGCGACCAGCAGGGCGCGCCACTCTGTCAGGCCGGCGGGCTCTCCGCGACGCTGGCGGGCCAGCAATTCCAGCACCAGGTCGTCGAGCGAGCGCTGTCCCCCCGATGCCGCCCTAACCTGGGCATTGACGTTGGTCAGATACATGAAGCCCCGGCCATAGGGCACGCGCTGGGCCCGGGCGTCGCTCCAGAATATCTTGCCGGCCTCGGCGTTGGAGAGGCCCAAGTGCGGGTTGGCATAGT
The DNA here is from genome assembly GCF_053645695.1 of Brevundimonas sp. NPDC055311. Classification (NCBI taxonomy): domain Bacteria; kingdom Pseudomonadati; phylum Pseudomonadota; class Alphaproteobacteria; order Caulobacterales; family Caulobacteraceae; genus Brevundimonas; species Brevundimonas sp. NPDC055311. The sequence goes on along the minus strand of NZ_JBSHMV010000008.1, from coordinate 3,103 downwards.
AGCCGTCGGCGCGGCGATTGACGATGTCCAGCAAGTCGTCTGCGCTCAGCAAGCCCGCCCGGTAGGCCAGGGTCGAGGAATAGTATTCGGCCGCGCCTTCCGTGTACCAGGCGGTCAGAGGGTGGGCGCTGTCGGTCAGACGCGGCCAGTTGTGGGCCATCTCGTGCGCCAGCAGCATCTGCAGCCCGCCGGCCGTGGTCTGCCCGTTCGCGCCGTAGCCGAACATGAAGGATTTGGCCAAGGCCGTGCCGCCGCCTGCCGGATAGGGGTTTTCACGGACGAAGACACGATAGGGCGCATGCTCGTCGCCGAAGAACCGGGCCATATAGGTGTAGAGCGCGCGGGTCTCTCCAGCCAGTTCCTCGATGTCGAAGGGCGGCTGGGCCAGCCAGTAGAGGGCGAAGTCCTCGGCCCCCGCCTCCGGCTCGCTTGAAACCGCTCCAACCGCGTAGAAGGAGAAGGAGAGGGTGCTGGCCGGGGCGGTGATGGTCCGTTCGCCCTCGCCTAGGCTCCAGACCCCACGCGCGCCGTCCGGCAGCGCCGACAGATCCCAGTTCAGAGTGATGCGATAGGGATCGTCGCTGACCGGCAGGGCGAAGAAATAGACTCCGGCTCCCATCAGCCCGCCCGGCTGGGCGCGCAGATCGAACAGCGGACCGTTGCGGGTTTCCGCCGATACGGCGCGCGGCTCGGCGCCGTAGGAGACGACGAGATCGCCCGCTGCGGCGCGCTGCGGCAAGTAGCGGCGATAGACGCCTTCCGGCGTGGCGGGATCATCCACGGCCCGGAGCGGAAGGTCGCCCTGGCTGTCACGAACATGGATGTCCTCGGCGGCGTAGGCGGCCGTGGGCGTGGAGACCAGAGTCACTGGCATTCTGAGCAGGGCCTCGCCGTCCGCGATCGACGGCGACGGCAGGCGCATCTCGACGTTCAGTCGAGCTATTCCGCCCTGACCGTCGGGTAGAGGCTTGAGGGTCACCGCCAAGGTTTGGGGCTCGGCCGCCCAGCCGGCGGAGGCGGACATCAGCAGAAAGCCGACCGCCAAGACGCGTCGCAACATGAGTCATCCCCCTCGACGATGTTTCCCATCGTCAGATTAATCGCCGTCATGCGCTAGTTTCATGCAAACACGAAGCGTCGCCCTCAGGTCGAGCATGGGTCATGCGTTATGGGGGTGAAGCGTGCATAAATTTCACACTCGCGTCAGATCGGCACCGCTGTCGTGTATTTCACCTGGCTAAGGGCGAAGTGGGAGGCGGCGTTGGACACGTTCGGATGGTTCAGCAGATCGCGCATCAGGAACCGCTCATAACCCGCCACGTCCTCGGCGACGATCCGCAGCAGATAGTCCCATTCCCCCGACATGGAGTGAGCCTCCATCACCTCTGGCTTGGTCTGCAGGAAGCTCTCGAAGGCCTGACGATCATCGGGCGCGTGGGAGCGCATCCGTAACTGGCACATCACATTGACGCCCCTACCGACGCGGGCCGCGTCCACCAGCCGAACGGTGCTCCGCAGAACGCCCGCCTCTTCCAGGGCCCGGATTCGTCGCCAGCAGGACGCCGGCGAGGACCCCGCCTTTTCCGCCAAGGCCGCGTGGCTGAGGCTGGCGTCATCCTGGAGCAGTCGAAGGAGCCGACGATCGACCTCGTCGAGAGACGTCTGTTTCATATTTGCTCGAAATTGGAACCATAACTTTCGTCTTGGTCCATCCCACGAGGGGTTTTGAAAGGCAATCGCGCCTTCTTCGCGCCATTCTGAGCAGCAGGAGTGGAAACGGCGGCGGCCGGCTCCTGTTTCTTCCCTGATCCTTTCTTGTGCGCCGCCGAGGCGCGCGACCCGCGGAGCCAGACCCATGACCATCACGCCTGAAAATCCCATCGGCCTCGACGGTTTCGAGTTCGTCGAGTTCACCAGCCCTGATCCGTCGGCGATGAAGGCTCTGATCGAGCAACTGGGCTTCGTCGCCACGCACCGCCATCCGACGAAGGACATCGTGCGCTACAAGCAGGGCCGCACCAATCTGCTGGTCAACGGCGAGCCGACCGGTCAGGCCGCTGATTTCCGCGCGGTCCACGGCCCGTCCGCCAGCGGCATGGCCTTCCGGGTCGCCGACGCCGCCCAGGCCTATGAACTGGCCCTGTCGCGCGGGGCTAAGGCGGCTGAGGCCGCGACGGGCGCCCTGGGCGCGGACGCCAAGGTGCTGCAGGGCATCGGCGGTTCTTACCTCTATCTGATCGACCGGTTCGGGACGAAGGGCTCCCTCTATGACGCCTGGACCGAGATCGAGGGCTGGCGCGAAGCCGAGGCGGCGAACAGCGTCGGCCTGGACCTGCTTGACCACCTGACCCACAATGTGCGGCGCGGCGAGATGCGCACCTGGTCTGGCTTCTACAACCAGATCTTCGGATTTGAGGAGCAGAAATATTTCGACATCAAGGGGCAGGCGACGGGCCTCTTCTCCCAGGCCATGATCGCCCCGGACAAGGCGATCCGCATCCCCCTGAACGAGAGCCAGGACGACAAGTCCCAGATCGAGGAGTTCATCCGCCAGTACAATGGCGAGGGCATCCAGCACCTGGCGATGACGACCGACAACATCTACGAGACGGTCGAGAAGCTGCGCGCCCGAGGAGTCCAACTGCAGGACACCATCGAGACCTATTATGAACTGGTCGACAAGCGTGTGCCGGGGCACGGCGAGGACCTGGAACGGCTCAAGAAGAACCGCATCCTGATCGATGGAAGCGTTGGCGAGGAAGGCCTGCTGCTGCAGATCTTCACCGAGAATCTGTTCGGTCCGATCTTCTTCGAGATCATCCAGCGCAAGGGCAATGAGGGCTTCGGCAATGGCAATTTCCAGGCCCTGTTCGAGTCCATCGAACTGGACCAGATCCGTCGCGGCGTCATCAAGGTCGAGGCCTGAACATGGCCGCTGACGCGCCCGCCTATCAGAGCGGTTTCGCCAACCACTTCGCGACGGAGGCGGTGGACGGCGCCCTGCCGGCGGGTCGCAACTCGCCGCAGCGTCCGGCGCTGGGCCTCTATGCCGAACAGCTGTCGGGCACGGCCTTCACCGCCCCGCGCGACCATAATCTGAGAA
>NZ_JBSHMV010000007.1:0-46416 GCF_053645695.1 Brevundimonas sp. NPDC055311 | reverse complement strand
GTCGTGGTCGCCAACCAGGGCGACCTGGCCGCCGCCGCCGTGGATATCGAGGGTCAGGTCGGCGGCGAACGCTCCGGCGCCTCGCTCGACTATGTCCCCGGCCGGGGAGAGAAGAAGGCCAGCCTGGTCTTCTCGCAGGCGGACAAGCCAGAGCCGGCTTTGCGCGAGCTGGGCTGGTCGGAGCCCTGACGCTCCGAACGCCGCCGCTCGCCGATTGCCGGCTGCGATCCTCGTTAATCCGTCGTGCCGCACCGACATGAACTCGCGGTCAGCTTGGCCACATCCAGAATGGAGGCCTTGCCGCGACTGAACCGCACGCCGCCCGTCGCCTGAAGGTTGCGCGCCGCCACGTTGATGCTGGTGCGTTGGACGCCGAGCATGGCCGCCAGTCGGGCCTGATTCAGGCGAACCGGCGCGCCGTTCCCGCCGTGATGCAGGCGAAGCAGCCATTTCGCCAGCCGCTCCGACACCCGGTGGGAGGCGTTGCAGGCGGCTTCCTGTTCCAGAAACGTCAGACGCTGGACCGCCTGCAGAGCGACGAAACGCGCCAGCCAGTCATACCCCAGCGCTTCGCGTGCGGCGGCGGCGGGAACCTGGAACAGCCGCACGTCCAGCAGGGGGCGAACCTGTGCGCCGCTGCCGCTGAAGCCGAGGGCGTGATCCCACCCGTAGACGGTGCCGGATACGACCGGCGCGACGCAGACCTCGCTGTCGGGCGGGAAGGCGCCGAGCACGCCGGAGATGACGAACCAGAGGTGGTCTCTGTCCAGGGCCAGGCGCGTATCACCCGGGAGATCGACTTCCGTCCCTTCCGCGATCAGGCGCCGCTGCGCGTCCGGCGGCAAGGCGTCATAGACCGGATGATCTCCGATATGGGCGCGCGGACGCCCGGGAAGCGGGACGGACGGAGGCAGCGTGGCGGCGGAATCTGCAGGCATGAGCCCTCCTGGGGAAGGAGCCGTGCCATGAATGCAGGGGGGCGCCACTTACATGGGTTAGTCGCCGAAGTTCCGCGCGTCCGCGAGAGCGTCGGCTATGCTGAGGCCGGCGGCCAGCGCCAGGCCCGACAGGTCGGGCAGGATGGCGCGGCCCGTCCGGTAATCAACGAGGCCCGCGCGGCGAAGCTGCTGCAGGGTGCGGTTCATATGCACGGCGCTGAGGCCCAGGATGTCGGCGAGCATGTCCTGGGTGAGGGGAAGATGCAGGACGCCGGGTTCGACAGCGCCCAGACGGCTTTGCCGCTCGTACAACTCCAGCAGGAGGTGCGCGGTGCGCTCATAGGCGCTGAGCCGACCGAGCCGGATCACATGTCGCGCCAGCCGCAGACGCTCCGCAGAGCGAAATTGGCGCCAGGCCTCCAGGAGGCGCGGGCTGAAGTCCGCACCTTCTGAAATGGCGTCCCACAGCAGGGTTGCGTCGAGGGTCGAGGCGTCGGTCAATGCCCAGACCGCCATATCTGCGTCCACCGAGTCGGTCGCCAGGATGACGTCGCCGGGCAAACTCAATCCCACGATCTGCCGACGACCGTCCTCCAGCATGGCGCCCCGCGCCACCCAGCCGCGCGCTACGACCCGGGCGTCCTTGCGTTCGGGATGAAGAGGGATGGGGCCGCCGGGAGGGTGGGCCAACGCCGGACCCCGGAACCAGCCGCGAATGCGATCGACGTCAGAAGACGACAGCACGGCGAAGCTGGAAAGCATCCGTTCCAACGACGCCGCCGCTATGTCTACATCATCTTGATAAGACTGATTCTTCATCCCCCTGACCAACAGCACGGCCAGGGGTGTTTCGTTCTTTACATAGGTTAGTCGCAGCGCCGCCGCAGGGCTGATAGATCGGTCTCAGGCGCGATGGTAGGAATCCGCGCACAAGGTTCGCAGCTGGCGCCAAGTGGCCTTGCCTTCGAGCTGGAACAGCTCGGCCTGGGTATAGCGGTCGGATATCAACGCCTTGCGGACCTCGCTTGGGATACGGAAGCGACCGCTGCGCGCCAGCTCAAAGGCCCGCTCAATGACTGGTGTCCTGTTCACAATGCAAACTCCCCTGTTACGCGAAACCAACGCAGCTAGGCCGTAGCCGGTTCTTTGTGTCGCCTTTGCGGCGTTACGGAACCGGGCGGAGGCGAGCTTGGCGGCAACATTCGCCGTCGGGCGACGTTGAGCTTTGGCAAGCGTCAGCGGAGCCGCCCCATGCACGACCATAGCCGCCTGTTGGAGAACAAGCTGGAGCGTCGCGACGCCCTCGGGGACGAGGAACGACAGGCCTTGCGAAGCGTGCTGGTCAATATCGTAGTCAAGCCGGCGGGCAGCGACATCGTTTCACAGGACGCCCTGGTCGATCACTCCAGCTTGGTTATCGGGGGGTTCTGCGCGCGCTACCGCGACCTGAGCGACGGGCGGCGTCAATACACCCAGATCAACCTTCCCGGGGATTTCATCGACCTGCACGGCTTCGTGCTGAAGCGGGTCGATCACGGGGTGCGCGCCTTGACCGATTGCCTCATCGCAGAGGCTCCCCACGACCGTCTGCGACGCCTGACGGAGCAGCACCCGCACCTGACGCGTCTGCTGTGGCTGGAGACGGTGGTGGACGCCGCCATGCATCGCGAATGGCTCTTGGCGCTGGGGCGGCAAGAGGCGCTGGAGCGGACCGCCCTGCTGGTCTGTGAAGTCTACACCCGCCTGGAAGCCGTCGGACTCGCTCGCGACGGAGCCTTTCGTTTTCCGATCATCCAGGCGGAGATCGCCGACCTTCTGGGCATGTCGGCGGTGCATGTGAACCGCACGCTGAAAGTCATGCGAGAGGCGGGGTGGCTGGAATGGAGCGGGGCCGACGTCCGCATCCTCGCCTGGGAGCGACTGGCCGATGCGGCCGAGTTCAATCCGTCCTACCTCCGACTGGAGAAGCTGCCGGTCTGAGGCGGTTCGTCCCCGCCGCCGACGAGGCGGCGGGGAGACCGGCCGTCAGGCGGGTTGCAGCGCCTCGGCGTTGACCGCAGAGTCGGCGATGGCCGTCAGGTCCTCGTCCGTCTGGCTTTCCTCCTGGAGGGTCTCGTCCAGCAGTTTGACGGCGTCCTTCAACCCCATCACCTGCGCCCATCGCTTCAGCGTGCCGTAGCGGGTGATCTCATAATGCTCGACCGCTTGGGCCGCGGCCAGCAGACCCGCGTCGAGCGCCGCCGTGTCCTTGTATTCCTCGGCGATCTCGTCGCCCTCGGCCAGGATGCCTTCGATGGCGTCGCAAGTCTTGCCGCGGGCGGGCTTGCCGATGATCTCGAACACCTGCTGCAGGCGCTCGATCTGTCCTTCCGTCTGCTCCCGATGCTTCTCGAAGGCCGCCTTGAGCTCGGGTGATTGAGCCGCGCGGGCCATCTTGGGCAGAGACTTCAGAATCTTGCGCTCAGCGTAGTAGATGTCGCGCAGAGTGTCGTGAAACAGGGTCTGCAGCGTTTTCTCGACCATGGTTGTCTCCTCAAAACGAGTGGGCGCCTTCGAAGCGGGAGATACGTCGCGGCGTTCCGGTGTGTCTGCATCCGGACAGACGCCTAGACCCGCCCTATGAGGTGCGGAAGTCTGCCGACGCGTTGAAAAAAGGGACGGACCGCGGCCCGCCCCTCTCGCTTCGCAACGGGGGCGGCGTCAGCCGCCCAGGCTGGACTGCAACTGCTTGGCGCGTTCCAGGTGCGCTTCGATCTTGGGCAGGACCGTGCGGGCGTGCTCGGCCAGGGCCGGGACATCTGTCTTGTCCGAGAAGCCGCGATGCAGGGTGACGGCCTCCTCGTGGGCGGCGACCTGTTGATCGATATAGGTCTTGTCGAAGTTCGCCGCCGTGGCCGAGCGCAGGTTATCGATAAGACCCTTGCGACGCTGATCCAGTTCGGTCGGCACGGCGGTGTCCGGCGCCGCCTGCGCAGCGGCGGTCTTCAGGGCGGCTGAGGCGGCCGTGTGATCGGTCTTGATCATCTGGGCCAATTCCTTGACCTGGGCGTTCTGCGACCGTTCCAGGGCGATGTCGGCGGCCTGGATTTCGTACATGTCGCCCATGGCGGCGTTGGGAACATAGGCGCTGACCATATTGGCGCCCATGGTGGCGGCCGAGGTCTGGCCGACCGGCTCGGAAACGGCGTCCTGAGCCTTGTCGACGGCCTCGGAACCCTGTTGCTGGTTGCAGGCCGCCAGGGTGAGAGCGGCGGCCGAGACGGCCATAACGGCCATGGTTTGTTTCATCATCAGTGTATCTCCTTGCGATGGATCAGGATTTGGCGGCCATGCCCGGCGTGTCGGGGGCCAGCTCTTCCGCCTGGGTCTTGGGCGGCGGGGCGTCGGCCTGCTGCAGCCCGTCGTCAGGCGTTTCTCGAATGGACAGGATGGCTTCGTGCGCCCGCATCAGGGGCGCGGCGGCGTCTGCGGCCTGCGCGTCCGTGGGCGAGGTCACGCGCAGGCGCCGCTGCGGGCCGCTGTCGCTGCCGACCACCACTTCATAGAAACGCATGACGGCCTCCCACGAGGACGGCGGGGGGCGGGCGAGTGCGAAGTCGGTTCATTCTTTCCTCCCTGTGACAGGAGGTTAAGCGGTCAGGCGCGCCGCCGTTCCAAACGGCCAAGCCTGAACACGCCGTTACATGGCGCGCTCCAGAGGCGCTTCCGTACCCGTCATGCGCGGATCCGGAACCTTGGTCTGGGTGCGCAGGAAGCCCGTCGCGGCCGTGGCCAGATACACGACAAACAACAGGGCCAGGATGGCGCCGACGATCATCATCAGCCGCCGCGGCTGTCGCAGGATCGGGGGCTTTTCCTTGTTTGCGAGGGGCAAGAGGAACTCCTTTCGTCGTGGAGGAGAAGGAAAAGGCGCGCGGCCCGTTCCATACGGCGCCGGTCGCTTCTCGATTTTCCGGCGCGGTGGTTCGAGGCCTTCTCCAGGCGAGCCGCCGTCACGCTGTCGAGGATGACGCGCGCCGGCGAGCCGAACCCCGCGGGGAACGCTCGCGCAGGGGGCGACTTAGGAAGGCACGCCTTCAGTCGTTCAGAGGAGCTGTCATGTCCGACCGCCTGACCATGCAGGATCCCCGCAATCAGTATCCGCGCCCGCCGTTTCCGCGTCAGCCTCAGCCTGCGCCGGGCCTGGTCGCCAGAATGGAGCCTCAGCCTGATCACGGGGAGGAGGCCTATCACGGCCACGGGCGATTGAAGGGGCGGCGCGCCCTGATCACCGGCGCTGATTCCGGCATCGGTCGCGCGGTGGCCATCGCCTACGCCCGTGAGGGCGCCGACGTGGCGATTTCCTATCTCCCCTCGGAGGAAGCCGACGCGCGCGAGGTGATCGCCCTGATCGAGGCGGAGGGCGTCAAGGCGCTGGCCCTGCCGGGGGACGTGCGCGACGAGGCGTGGAATGCGACCATGGTGGAGCGCGCGCTCCAGGCCTTCGGCGGCCTGGACATCCTGGTCGTCAACGCCGGCCGGCAGCAGTTCCGCAAGGACGTGGGCCAGATCTCGACCGAGGATTTCGACGCCACGCTGAAGACCAATCTCTACGCCCTGCACTGGCTGTGTCAGGCGGCGACGCCGCACCTGCCGCCGGGCGCGGCGGTCATCACCACGGCTTCGATCCAGGCCTATGAGCCGTCGGATATCCTGCTGGACTACGCCACCACCAAGGGCGGGATCGTCACCTACACCAAGGCCCTGGCCAAGCAGATGATCGAGAAGGGCGTGCGGGTGAACGCCGTGGCGCCGGGCCCCTTCTGGACAGTGCTGCAGCCCAGCGGCGGCCAGCCTCAGGAGAAGGTCGAGAAGTTCGGCGCCCACAGCGCCTTCGGCCGCCCGGGCCAGCCGGTCGAGATCGCATCCGTCTACGTGCTGCTGGCCTCGCAGGAGGCCAGCTTCGTCACCGGCGAGGTCTGGGGCGTCACCGGCGGCGCCGGGATCGCCTGACCCTCTTCAGACCTCGAACACGCGATAGGGCGTATCGCCCAGCGTGCGCAGAACGGGCAGGGCGACGTTGTAGACCGGGACACCGCGGGCGGTGCGGCCTTCCGGCGCGCCGCGATGAGCGTGGCCGTGCAGCACCAGCTTGACGTTCTCATAACGATCGACGACCTCGGCCAGCCGCGACGAGCCGAGGAAGGCGTGAATCTCGGGCGGCTCGCCGATCACCGTATCCACCACGGGGGCGTAGTGGAGCAGAACCACGCTCCGCTCGGTGCGCAGGGTCCGGATCGAATTCTCGATGAGATTGGCGTCCTCCACCGCCTCATTGACGAAGGTCTTGATCGAGGCCTCGCCGAAAGAGCTGAGCATGTAGCGGCCGAAACCGCCGACGAAGCCCTTGCCCCCGGCGAAGCCGACGCCGTCGATTTCATAAGCCTCGCCGGTCAGCATCCTGACCCCGGCCTCCGTCAGCATACGGGTCACGTCCTGCGGCTGGCCGCACTCATGCTCATGATTGCCCAGGACGCCGACCATGGGGATGCGGCAGGCGCGCAGGTCTTCCAGCAGGTTCTCCACTTCGACCGTCTTGCCGAAGTTGACCAGGTCGCCGCACAAGCACAGCACGTCCGCATCCTCATGCACCCGGTCGAACAGGTCGCGATAGGCGCGATGCGAGGTTTCGCCCACGTGCAGGTCGGCCACGGCGGCGACGCGCAGCTTCTTCTTCGGCCCGGACTCCATGCCCGGCTGGGGCGTCTGGCCTTCGGGGGCGGCGGCGGTGTCAGGCGACGGGGTCATGGCGTTCCTCCAGTCCCTTGCCCACCACATCGCCGAAGCCCCATTCGGAGATGTCGGCGATATAGTCGCGCGGGCTGAACAGACGGCCTCGGCAGACCTTAACGCGCGGCGGCGGCAGATCGACCTGGGCCTGAAGGCGACCGATCAGTTCGGTCATCAGCCAGGCGGGCACGAGGCCGCGCTCGGTCGGATAGGCGAAGCGGAAGTTGAGCAGGTGCGCCATCAGCACCTCCCAATAGAGGTCCATCTGATCCAGCAGCGACTTCCAGTCGATGGCCTCGGCCTGTTTCAGGATGACGTGGTTCACATCGGCGCCGTCGTAGCGATAGCGGTCCTGGATGAAGGCCTTGGACAGGATCAGGGCGGTCGGCGGGGTGATCGTCACCTCATGCCCGTAGACGGTGATGCGGTCCGGCCCGAACCAGCTGTCGGACACGGCGATCGTGCCGTTCGACATGGCGAAGATCACGTCGAAGAAATGCTTGTCGTCCTTCCAGACCTTGGCGATCCAGCGTTCGTCCTCGACGTCGGTGCGATAGCCGCGCGCTTGGAAGAAGGCGAGGATTCGAGGGTAGTCGCCGGGCTTGCAGAAGACGTCGAGATCCTTGGTCGGCCGACGGATTCCCGTATAGGCGGTAACCGCATAGGTGCCCGACAGCAGGAAGGGCACCCCGGATTTCTTCAGCAGGCGCAGGGCCTCCTCATAGAAGGCCTGGGCTTCGGGCGGTGGTTCAAAAGCAGGGTCGGCGACCGTGTCGGACATGGGGTGCGGGTTCCTGAACAGGGCAGGGGAACGGCGCATATCGAAGCCGGGTTCCGCCCCGGAGGGCGCAGGCCTGGCGTGATCCGGGTCGGTGAACCGTCGCTGCACGCAGGCGTTGGCCCAGGATGGTCGATGCCGTCTGGACACCTTATTGCGGGCCCGCGCCCGATCCGGCCGAGGCGCTGAGCCGCTGGAACGGCGACCCGGTTCTCTGGGCCGTTCTGACGGCTGCGACGGTCGCGGGGCTGGTTCTGCTGCGCGGACCGGAAAAGGGGCGATGCGCGGCGGCGATGGCGGTGCTGGCGATCGGCTTTATCTCGCCTCTGTGCGCGCTGAGTTCGGCCCTGTTCACCGCACGGACCTTGCATCACCTTTTGCTGGTGCTGGCGGCGGCGCCCTTGCTGGCCCTGTGTCTGCCCCGGCTGAAACGGCCGCGTCTGGCGGCGGCCACCGCGGTGCAGGCGGTGGTCTTCTGGGCCTGGCACGCGCCCGGACTCTACACTCAGGCCCTGTCGCATGACGGGATCTATTGGCTGATGCAGATCAGCATCCTGGGGAGCGCCGTCTGGTTCTGGGCGGCGGTGCGAAGCGCCAGGGGCCATGCGGCCGTGGCCGCTCTGCTGGCGGCCATGCTGCTGATGGGGCTGCTGGGCGCCCTGATCGTGTTCGCGGGCCAGCCCCTGTACGCCCCGCATTTCGCCAGCACGCTGGCCTGGAACATGACGCCGCTGGAGGATCAGCAGGCGGCCGGGCTCATCATGTGGGCGCCGGCGGCGGCGGCCTACCTCCTGGTCGCACTGTGGCGGATTCACGGTCTGCTGAAGCCGGCGGGCGAGGCGGCGGCATGATCGACCGGCTGATCGCCCAGGCGCTGGAGTGGGCCGCCGGTCATCATGATGAGGGGCGCTATTCCCCCGTGGCCATCTGGTTTCACTGGATCATGGCGGGTCTGGTCGTATTCCAGCTGGGCTGGGGCTGGTGGATGGGGCGGCTGCCGGTCGGCGGCGAGAAGGTGGCGGCCTATGAAGTGCATTTCGCCGTCGGCGTGCTGATGCTGCTGCTAGTCATCGGTCGCCTGACCTGGCGGCTGGTCGCGCCGGACCTGATCAATGACGCGGACAAGCCGGGCTGGGAAAGCACCGCCGCCCACGTCACCCACTATGTCTTCTATCTTTGCCTGTTCGGCCTGCCGCTGTCGGGCTGGGCTATGATCTCGGCGACGGCGCGGGACACCCAGCTGGCGGCGGCGGGCTTCATCCCCTGGCCGCTGTTGCCGATGCAGGATCTGTCGAACCGTCAGCTCTGGGCGGTCGAGGCGACGGCCGAGTGGATGCACTGGGGTCTGGTCCTGACCCTTCTTCTGATGATCCCGATCCATGCGGGGGCGGCGCTCAAGCACCATCTGATCGATCGGGACGACGTATTTCACGCGATGCTGCCGGTCGTGCCGCAGCCGAAGCCGAAACGGACGCGCTGGCAGAGGCGTTGGCGTGCGCTTGAGCGGCGGGTCGGGTCGACAGCCACGCGGCTATGGCGCGGGCTTCTTCTTCCGTCAGATGCTGGACGGCGGCGGCCATGACGCCGCGCGGGTCGTTACGCCGCCGGCCGGACTTCCAGCGGTCGATCTGCTCCAGAGTATAGGCGGCGGGCTGCCGGGCGACGATCGGCTGACCTGCGCCTGCGCCCTGGCCTTCAGTTCCATGGCAGGCGGCGCAGGCGGTGATCCCTCGTGCTGTGTCGCCGGTCAGCCAGATCGACGGCGGAGGGGCGGCTGACGCACCGGCGGGCGGAGCGGGCAGTCCGGCGTACCAGGCGGCCACGATGCGGCGGGCGTCGGAGTCAAGGCCGCGCGCCACGCGGGTCATGACGTCGTCGGGACGCAGGCCGCTGGCGTAATCCTCCATCTGCTTCTGCAGATAGCCCCGGTCCAGACCTGCCAGGCGCGGCGAGGAAACGCCGTCGCCTTCGCCTTTCAGGCCGTGACACGTGAAGCAGGCGTTGCCCGCGCCGCCCGCGCCGCCGCTCATGGCGATGATCTCGCCGGACGCCTGAAAGGCGCGATCGGTCTCACCCGGCGTCGTATCGCAGGCGGCGAGGGTCAGTCCCAGAAAAGCGAGGGGCAGGGCGCGCACCCCGATCCAACACCGGCCTTGCGGCGCCGGTTCCGCTTCGGAACCCCCGGCCGCCCGATGGATTGGTTCTGGCGAAGCTGAAAGGGGCCGGATGCCGTCATGTCGCGACGATGGGGAAGATAGGGGCGGCGGTCTCGGCCGTCGGCCTGCTAGGCTTGGCCGCCTGCGCGGACAAGGCCGGGGCGCCGCGCGACCTGGCGGGCGCCGATCCGGCGCAAGGGTTGCGCCTTGTCCGGACGCAGGGCTGCGGCGCCTGCCACGCCATTCCCGGCGTGGCCTGGCCCCAGGGGCGGACCGGCGGATCGCTGGCGGGCGTCGGGGCGCGGCCGATGATCGCAGGGCGCCTGCCGAACCAGCCTGCGATCATGGCCGCCTTCGTGCGCGACGCGCCGTCGCTGCTACCCGACACCGGCATGCCGCCCATGCCCCTGAGCGAAGCCGAAGCCCGCGACATAGCGGCCTATCTCTATACGCTCGATGACGACTGAGACGCGGGACATGCTGGGCGGCTGGCCGCCGCCGGTGCTGGACCCGGCAGGGCCGTTCGCCGGGCCGGTGACGGTCGTCGCCTGGGTGCTGTTCGTCATGGGCGCGGTCGTGCTGGCCGTCGTCCTGATCGCACTGGGCGTCGCCCTGTTCGGGCCGAGGAAGTGGAAACGTCGCGTCGGCGGCGAGCGGCTGGTCTGGATCGGCGGCCTGGCCTTTCCGGTGGTCGTGTTGACGGGCCTGCTGATCTACGGCCTCAGCGTCACCGCGCGCGTGTCGGATGCGCCGCGTGACGGCGAGATGCGCGTGCGCGTCACCGGCGAGATGTGGTGGTGGCGCGTGGCCTATCTGGACGGCCAGGGCCGCGAAACGGTCCAGGACGCCAATGAGGTCCACATCCCCGTCGGCCGTCCGGTGGTGATCGAGCTGGAAAGCGCCGACGTCATCCATAGCCTGTGGGTGCCACGCCTGGGGGGCAAGACGGACATGATCCCAGGCCGCCGCAACTTCATGCGCCTGCAGGCTGACAAGCCGGGCGTCTATGCGGGACAGTGCGCCGAATATTGCGGCGGACCTCACGCCCTGATGGGCTTCGTCGTCGTCGCCCATGCCGAGGCCGACTTCGAGGCCTGGCGGGCCAGGCAAGCCGCGCCCGCTGCGCCGTCCGCCCTGCCGGGTGCGGCGGTGTTCGGCGCCTCGGGCTGCGGCGCCTGCCATACCATACGCGGAACGGAGGCCAACGGCCTGGCCGGACCGGACCTGACCCACGTCGGTTCGCGCCAGACGCTGGGCGCGGGCATCCTGCCCAACAATCAGGGCGCGATGGCGGGGTGGATCGCGGACAGCCAAGGGATCAAGCCGGGCAACCGCATGCCGTCCTATCCGGTGCTGACCGGGCGCGAGCTGCGCGACCTGGCCGCCTATCTGGACGGTCTGAAATGACGTCGGAAACCGGCTTCGACGTCCGCAAATACGATCGCTTTCCCACCGAGGAGCCGCGTCCGGACGGCGAGCTGGAGAAGCTGGAGGCCGCCTGGTGCGGTCCGCGCCGTCCCGGCGAGTGGATCACGGCGATCAACAACAACATCATCGGCGTCTATTACGTCGGCGCGGCCATGCTGTTCTTCGTGCTTGCGGGGGGGCTGGCGCTGCTGATGCGCACCCAGCTGGCCCTGCCGATGACCGGCTTCCTGCCGCAGGAGACCTACAACCAGATCTTCACCATGCACGGCACGGTGATGATGTTCCTGTTCGCCGTGCCGGCGGTCGAGGCGCTGGGCGTGCTGCTTCTGCCGCAGATGCTGGGCGCGCGCGACCTGCCGTTTCCGCGTCTGGGGGCCTATGCCTTCTGGGCCTATCTGATCGGCGGCCTGGCCTTCTTCTGTTCCCTGTTTTTCGGCCTGGCGCCGGACGGGGGATGGTTCATGTATCCGCCGCTGACCGGCATGACCTATTCGCCGGGGATCAACGCCGACTTCTGGCTGCTGGGCATCGGCTTTATCGAGATCTCGGCCATCGCCGGAGCGATCGAGATCATCGTCGGGGTGCTGAAGACGCGCGCGCCCGGCATGACGCTGGACAAGCTGCCGGTCTTCGCCTGGGCCATGCTGATCTTCGCCTGCATGATCATCATCGCTTTTCCCTCGGTGATCCTAGCGACCTTGCTGCTGGAGCTGGAGAGGGCGCTGAGCTGGCCCTTCTTCGATCCATTGAAGGGCGGCGATCCCATGCTGTGGCAGCACCTGTTCTGGTTCTTCGGCCACCCGGAGGTCTACATCATCTTCCTGCCGGCGGCCGGGGCCATGTCGACCATCATCCCCGCCATGGCGCGCACGAAGCTGGTCGGTCATCCCCTGGTGGTGATGGCCATGCTGGCGACCGGCTTCATCAGCTTCGGCGTGTGGGCGCACCACATGTTCACCACCGGCATGCCGCAGATCAGCATCAACTACTTCAGCGCCGCCTCCATGGCGGTCAGCGTGCCTGCCGGGGTGCAGGTCTTCGCCTGGATCGCCACCATAGCGGCCGGAAAGATGCGCTTCACCACGCCCGGCCTGTTCGCCGTGGGCGGCTTGGTCATCTTCGTCATGGGCGGGCTGACCGGGGTCATGGTCGCCATGGTGCCCTTCGACTGGCAGGCCCACGACAGCTACTTCATCGTCGCCCACCTGCACTACGTCCTGATCGGCGGCATGGTCTTTCCCATGTTCGCGGCCATCTACTACTGGCTGCCCATGTCCAGCGTCCGGCCGCTGAGCGAGCGCATGGGTAAATGGATATTCTGGCTGATGTTCGCCGGACACAACATCGCCTTCCTGCCCATGCACCTGACGGGGCTGATGGGGATGCCGCGCCGGGTCTACACCTATCTGCCGGGACGCGGCTGGGACCTGCCCAACTTCATCTCGACCATAGGGGCCTTCCTGTTCGGGCTGGCGGTCCTGCTCTGGGTCATCGACATGATCCGCAACTTCCGCCCCTTCGGCCCGCGCGAGGCGGGCAACATCCACGACGGCCCCGGTCTGGAATGGCTGCCCAGCGGCTATTATTCCGTGCGCTCCGTCCCGGTGGTGAATAGCCTCTATCCGCTCTGGGAGCAGAAGGGGTTGGCGAAGGAGGTGCGGGAGGGGCGCTGGTTTTTGCCCGGCGCGGCGGGAGGCGAGCGCCAGACCCTGGTCACCAGCCCCCTTAACGCGGAGCCGCAGTATGTCTTGCGCCTCCCGCGCCCGTCCCCTTGGCACGTTTTCGGCGCGGTCTTCACCGCCGGTTTCTTCCTGATCCTGACCATCCAGGCCTATGCCGCCGCGGTGATCAGCGGGGTGCTGGCGATCTACTGCATCATGCGCTGGTGCTGGTTCCTGGATGCGCCCTACAGTCGCAAGACCACGGACATCGGGGCGGGCGTCCGCATGCCCAACTATGTTTCGGGGCCGTCCAGTCATGGCTGGTGGGCCATGGTGATCGTGCTGATCGTCGGCGGCATGGTCTGCCTGCTGGCAGGCTTCTCCTATGTCTTCTTGTGGAGCCGACGGCCGGATCTGTGGCAGGCGCCGCCGGAGACGGCGTCGATGATGCTGCACCTCGGAGCCCTGGCCCTGGCGGGGCTGTGCGCGGCAGCCGCGCCGCGCGTGTTGCGCCGGGCGAGGAGGGGAGCGGAGACGCTCGCCACGGCTCTCCTGCTCGTCAGCGCCATCGGCGTCGCGACGGCGACAGGGTTGGAGCTTCGGGCTTGGTGGTTCGCCGGCTTGAAGCCGGACGCTACCAGTCAGGGCGCCGCTGTCTTCGCTCTTCTGGGCTGGGCGGGGACTTTCGCGGGGATCGGGGCCTTGATGGGACTCTATATCCTGTTGCGTCGAACGTTTGGACGGGTGTCGGCCGACCGGCCCTCCACGGTCGATCTGATCGGCCTCTTCATGGCTTATACGGCGGGGCAGGCGGCGATGGTCGTGCTGCTGATCCGGCTGTTTCCGGGCGGCGGATCGTGACGCGCTGGCTGGCCATGACGGCGGGCCTGCTGATC
The DNA here is from genome assembly GCF_053645695.1 of Brevundimonas sp. NPDC055311. Classification (NCBI taxonomy): domain Bacteria; kingdom Pseudomonadati; phylum Pseudomonadota; class Alphaproteobacteria; order Caulobacterales; family Caulobacteraceae; genus Brevundimonas; species Brevundimonas sp. NPDC055311. Next base: position 32,790 of record NZ_JBSHMV010000007.1, on the reverse strand, counting down.
TGGGCCGCGCACTTTCTCGGTCTCTATCTGCTGGCCAGCGCCGCAGACGTCTGGTCGTCGACCGAGGCGGCCGCTGGGCGCTGGATAGGGCTGGGCTTCAGCCTTCTGTGTTTGGCGCTGATCGCCGTCGTGGCTGTCGTCATGGCGCGGCGTCCTCTCCCCGATGGGCCGGGTCTGTGGGAGCGACGCGTGGCTCTGACTGGCGCGCTTGTCGCCGCCGTTGGGGTGACGTGGCAGACGACGCCGCTGGCGTTCTGAAAAATCTATCCGGGCGTACTGGATCGCCGATAGATTGGAACATATCATGAACATATGGCGCGGATTGATCTGAAACGAAAGCTGGCGGTTCTGGCGGATGCGGCGAAATACGACGCTTCGTGCGCCTCATCGGGTTCAACCAAACGGGATTCTCTGGGCGGTCGAGGGATCGGCTCGACCGAGGGCATGGGCATCTGCCACGCCTATACGCCGGATGGACGGTGCGTCAGCCTGCTGAAGATACTGCTGACCAACTTCTGCATCTACGACTGCGCCTACTGCATCAACCGGGTGTCCTCGAACGTCGAGCGGGCGCGCTTCACGGTGCAGGAGGTCGTGGATCTGACCCTGGCCTTCTACAAGCGAAACTACATCGAGGGGTTGTTCCTGTCGTCGGGCGTGATCCGCAACGGCGACTACACCATGGAGGAACTGGTCGAGGTCGCGCGACGCCTGCGCGAGGAGCACGACTTTCGTGGCTACATCCACCTGAAGTTGATTCCTGAGGCGGATGCACGGCTGGTGGAATTGGCAGGCCTCTATGCGGATCGCCTGTCGGCCAATATCGAACTGCCTCGCGATGAGGCTCTGGGCCGTCTCGCCCCGGAAAAGGACGCTAGGACGATCCGCAAGACCATGGGGCAGGTGCGGCTGAAGCTGGAAGCGGCGCAGCCGGAAAGGAGAGACCGCAAGCGGCCGCCCGCCTTCGCCCCTGCGGGTCAGTCGACGCAGCTGATCGTCGGCGCCGACGGCGCGCCGGACACGGAGATCATGGCCCGCAGCGCCTCGCTGTACGGCGGGTATGGCCTGCGCCGGGTCTATTATTCCGCCTTCAGCCCCATTCCCGACGGCTCCAGCCTGTTGCCGCCGACCAAGCCGCCCTTGATGCGCGAGCACAGGCTCTATCAGGCCGATTGGCTGATGCGGTTCTACGGCTTCACCGCGCCCGAGATCGGGGAGGGTGCGAACGGCGGCATGTTGGACCTGGACGTCGATCCCAAGCTGGCCTGGGCGCTGCGGCGACGCGAGGCCTTTCCTTTGGACGTCAACCGGGCTGCGAGAGAGAGTCTGCTGCGGGTGCCGGGCCTGGGCGTGAAGGCGGTCGACCGCATCCTGTCGGTGCGGCGGCATCGGACCTTGCGGCTCGAGGACATCGGGCGGCTGACTCGCTCCATTGAGGCCGTGCGGCCGTGGATCACGGCGCTGGACTGGACGCCCGGCGGCCTGACCGATGCGGCGGACCTGCGCGCGCGCCTGGCGCCCCGCCGCAAAGCCGAGCAGTTGAGCCTGTTCTGATGCAGACCGCGGTTCTAGCCGACCCGCTGGATTTCGACGGCTGGCGCGAGGCGGCGCGGCGGTTGCGGCTGGCCGGCGTCGAGCCGGCGCGGGTGCAGTTCGTGGTGGGGCAGTCCTTCGGCGGCCTGTTCGACGAAGCTGCTGCTCTTCCCCGGGTTGATGGCGCGTTCAGCGTCCCGCGCACCTTCTGGGAAACGGCGACCCGGTTGATCCAGCATCGATCCGATGATCGCTTCGACCTGATGTATCGCCTGCTATGGCGCTTGAAGGATCAGCCGAACCTGATGGCCGTTCTGTCGGATCGTGACGTCGCCGAGGCGGCTGATCGGGTGAAGGCGGTGCGCCGCGCCGCTCACAAGATGAAGGCCTTCGTTCGTTTCCGACAGGCTGAAGACGAGACGGGCGAGCATTGGGGCGCCTGGTTCGAGCCGGCCCATCGCGTGTTGCCGGCGACGGCCCCCTTCTTCGCGCGGCGGTTCAGCACCATGCGGTGGTCGATCCTGACGCCGGACGGGTCCGCCCATTGGAACGGCGAGGCCTTGACCTATGGGCCGCCCCCCGATCAGGCGCAGGCGCCTAGGGAAGACGCGATGGAGGAATTCTGGCGCACCTATTACGCCTCGACATTCAATCCGGCGCGGCTGCGGCTCCAGGCCATGCGCTCGGAAATGCCCAAGCGCTACTGGAAAAACCTGCCCGAGGCGGCGCTGATCCCGGAACTGACCGCGGATGCGTCGGTTCGCACAGAAGCCATGGTGACCCAGCCCGCGCCTCGACCCAACGAACGGTTCCAGCGTGTTCGCGCGCCCGCGATTGATCGCGCCACGACCGATGATCTGGTTCCCGAGACTCTCGACGACCTGGCGCGCGGCGTTCAGGGCTGCCGCCGCTGTCCCTTGTGGCGGGACGCCACCCAGGGCGTCTGCGGCGAGGGGCCGGCGCGCGCCGGCCTGATGGTGGTCGGCGAACAGCCAGGCGATCAGGAAGACCTGGCCGGACGTCCCTTCGTCGGCCCGGCCGGACGCCTGCTGGACACCATGCTGGAGGCGGCGGGGCTGGATCGGCGCGACCTCTACCTCACCAATGCGGTCAAGCATTTCAAGCACGAGCCGCGCGGCAAGCGCCGTCTGCACAAGACGCCCAATGCGAGCGAGGTCCAGGCCTGCCGCTGGTGGCTTGATCATGAGCGGCGCCTGGTGAAGCCTCGGTTGATCCTGGCGCTGGGCGCGACGGCGGGTCTGGCGCTTCTGGGCCGAAAGCCCGCCGTGCAGGCGGAGCGCGGCCAGATCATCACGGCGGACGACGGCGCGCGGGTGCTGTTAACGGTTCATCCCGCCTATCTGCTGCGCCTGCCTGATCCAACGACGAGGGATAAAGAACGCGCCAGGTTCCTGGCGGACCTCGCGGTCGCGTCGGCTGAACTTTAAGATATCAGGCGAGAAAACCAAGTGTGAGGTATCGGCGTTCGCATAGTCGCTCTGACTATGCCGATCTGAGGCAATATAAATCCAGTAAAATCAATGTATTATGTGGGCTTTTTTAATCCGGACTTGGAGTCTATTTCCCTATCCGCGAGGGCGGAACGCTCCGCCTTCGCAGAGGCGCGCTGCCGTCGATCCCTTTGAAGCTCGGTGGGATGCTCTACGGATGATTTAGGTTGGGCGGCATAAGGTGGCGCTGTTTCCGCGGATTTTCCGTAGGATGACGACGACTTTCCAACCGAGGCATACCCCTCGAGCACTCCATTCAGCTCGGAGAGCAGTCTAGTCCGTTCCGGATCGTTCGCCAGACTCTGCAGTCGTTCGTTCAGGGCGACCAGGAAGGCGGCGCGATCATTGTGCCAGTCTGGACGGGTCGCCTGGCCAGGAGTCAATCTGGCCGCGCCACGCGCGAGAGGCGTAATCGAGGCGCGAGTCAGTCGATAGGACTGATCAAGCTCAGACGTCACTAGAGCATAACCAGCCTCGGTCAGCCGGGCCGCCAGAGCGGCTAGGGCTGTGCTCGCCGTGGTCGAGCAGCACAGCGCCTGCGACCGGCTTCCTGGCCTCGAGCCATGCGACGAGATCGGTGGCGTCGCAGCAGGCTTCGCCAACATCCGTCGCGGCCATCTGATGTCCATCCCTATGGCTCAGAGCGCATTCAGGCGCTGACGCAGGCCGACATTCAGGCCTGGCGAGAAGCCGATGAGCTCGCAGTACTAGCATAATTATATAAAGATATCTTTATATAATAATTGACTCTGGCGGCTGGCGTGTCATGTTCACGCCGTCGTGGTTCTCCGCACGGTCCTCGGACTGCGCGAAGCTAAGAGGGAAGCCGGTGAGACCTCGGTCGATGCCGGCGCTGCCCCCGCAACTGTGAGCGGCGAGTTGAAGGTCCATTTTGTGTCACTGGGGGTTCGCCTCCGGGAAGGCCGGACCGGAGGCGATGCCCGACAGATAGAGAATCTCTGTGGTCTGGGCGTGCGCAAGGCATGACAGCGACTGGCCATGCGAGGATATAGGGGTCCAGTCGGCGCGTCGGCGCTGACCGGCCTCCACCAGGGGCGATCTCAGAATATCTCATTGCCCTTTTCGGTCGTGGCGGTCCTCGCCGGAAATGTGCGAGGGTGGAAGGAGGCTTCGTGAGACGGCCGACGCAACCCGCCCGGTCGGAGAGGGTTGAGCCTTCATGCGCTTCCTCGACCTGCTTCCCTCGGTCCTGATCGGCGCCGCCGCCAGCGCGCGTTCGATGACGCCCATGGCCGTCATCGCCGCAGCGCGCCTGGGCCGCCGCGCCACGCCGGGCAGACTCGTTCTGCTCGACCGTCCGTTATTCAGGTTCGGTGCGCTGGCGATGGGCGTTGGCGAACTGCTGGGCGACAAGATGAAGTCCGCGCCGGATCGTACGGTATTCCTCGGCCTGCTTGCCCGGATCGCGAGCGCCGGGATCGCCGGCGGCGCCCTGGCGCCGAGGGGACGCGAGCGGCGCGGCGCCGCCCTGGCCGTGGGCGTCGCCATACCGCTGGCCTATCTGACGCTGGCCGGCCGAAAGGCCGCGCTGCGGCGCATTGGCCAGACCCGCAGCGGGATCGTCGAGGACCTTGTCGTTGCAGGCCTTGGCGTTGCGACGGTCGCTGGTGCGACACGCGCGCGGCGGCCTTAGCCGACCAGCCTGACGGCGTCAGATTTGCACAGCGTGAGCCCGATGGTTGCGCGCCGCTCTGGTGAACTGCGAGATCGCACCCGCGACGATCGGAGATAGGCGGTCAGGGCGGCTCGGTGAGCCCGGACGCCAAGTGTATAGGGCGTCGCCGGAACAGGGCGGCGCTCAAGCTGTGCGGCGGCGCAAGAGCGCCGCCGCCACCGACGATCAATCAGTCGAATGGGCGCCGCTCCGGAGATTCGGCCAGCCACCCATTCCTGCTGATCAGGCGCCCGTGCCAAAGCCCTTCGGACCGCCGGCGCCCGCGGCGCCGTCGCCGCCGGTCGAAGGCGATGTGTTCCTGTCGGCCGGATTGTTGTTCGCCAGAGGGTCTTGATTGGCTCCGCTCTTGCGAGCCTGGCGGCCGGCTTCGACTTCATCGCCGTCCAGTTCGGGCGCTTCCCTGGGATTGCGGTTCGGATCGTTCGGTTGGACGTCGGTCATGGTCATCTCCCTGTTGGTTGCCTGAAACCAAGCGGTGGGAGGTTCACTGGTTCCGAGCTACTTCGCGAATCGAAACGGCCCAGCGAGAACCGGGGGACTGTCCTCAAGCCGGGCCGCTGATCCCATTGAAGGGATTTGTTGACGGCGAAGCGCCGCGGAAGGTTACCAGTCAGGCGGCACGGGCGCCGCGCCCGCGGCCATAACATTCATCGTGAGGGCAGCCATCGCGACGCCTATAGTTTTACGGACATATAACTCTCCCGATGAAGACTATCTCCTGGCGAGAGGGTCACAACCGTTACGCGAGTGCGCAACTCACAAGAGTGTTGGCGCGCCAGAAGGTCGCACATGGACGAAGACGACGACATCGACCCTTCAGACGACCCGATTTATCGGGCTGGCGTGCTCATGGGCAGGAACCAGGCGCTGACGGACGTCATGGAGCGTCTGTTCTCGCCGGACGCCGTATCAGCCGAGAAGACCGTCCGCGCCCTTCACGCCTGGGTCCAGCAGACCATGGACGAGGTGAGGGTTGAGATGCAGCTCGTGTTCGCGGATTTCGGGGCCGAGGCCGAGGCCGAGGCCGAGGACGACGAAGACGATGAGGGCTAGAGCTTAGCGCGCGCCCTCTCCAGGCGAGCCTGTAGTTTCTCGCGCTGCGCTTCATAGGCCGTCCGTTCCTCTTCCCTGCGCGCCCTAATGGCTTGCAGCTCTTCATCCAGCCGCCGTGCGGCCTGACCGTGCATGGCGTCGAGGTCGTCCAGGGCGATTTGGGCTTCCTCCACGCGTTTCCGATCGGCGGCGCTGGGCTGCTTCGTCTTCTTCGCCGCGCCCTTCTTCGGAGCGCTCGCCGGGAGCTTCACGTCGAGCCTGCGCTCAATCACCGTGCCGGGCGAAGCCTTGGCGGCCTCAGCGTCGGGGCTGTCGTCGATTTCCTTGGCCAGGCCGGTGGCGAAGAGATCCTGGCCGCTGCCCCAAGCGGCTAACGCCTTCGGTCGCGAGCTGGCCGCCACGGTGAAGGTGTGGAAGCCGTCCGACCATTCGAACAGCTTGAGCCGCGGAGCCATCAGATCGGATCCGCAAGCGGCGGCCTGGGCAGTTCGCGTGCGCCCTCCGGCTCGGCGACGCCAGGCGGTGAAGGCTCCGTACCGGCGGCGTCCTCGATCTTCTTCATCTGTGTGGCGTCGTCGTCCAACTCCGGCGGGGCAGGGGGCGGGTCCGATGGTTTCGGCTTGACCGGACGGGCGGAGATGTTCTCCTGGCCGACGCCGCGAAGCCGTTCGGCTGGATCACCCCTCGATACTGTGTCGGCTTTGACCGGCGTCAGGTCGCCGTCCTCATTGTTGAGCTGTTCAGGCGGATCACGTGGGGTCTCGGTCATGGCTCTCTCCTCTTATTCCCAGAGAAGTTGAGGGGGCGAGGAGGCGTTCCAGAACCTGGCGCCATGACTGTCTCGCCGGTGTTCGCCTCGCCTACGCCCATCAACGCGAATTGCGGCAGGGATAGGTGTCGCGCCGAGTTGCAAAGGTAATGCGGCTCTTCCAGCGCTTGGATTCGAGATCGTGGGAGCCAGGTCCGATCGACTTTGCTGAGGCCGTGTCCCGGCCGTGTCTCGAAACGGGGATGCCAGCGCGAAAGAGGATTCGGCTCTCGAGCGCCAGCCTGCTTCCGCATGGGTCCGCTAGGCGACCCAAGGAACAGGTCGCGCGGCGGGTTCTTGCTTCACCGTCACAGAGGAGCCGCGAAATGCCTCACTTCACCATTCGCTACAGTGGAGCGGGGACAGGCGTCCTGCGCGTCGAATGCGTCACGGTGGAGGACGCCGCGGCCGCCATGGCCGAGGCGCGGCGGCGGCTAGCCCTTTTCTTCCGCTGAAGTCTTCGACGACGAGCATGCCTTGTACCGACTGGCGTCGAGGCGAGATGGCGTTTCGGCCGCAGAGACGGGCGAAGCGCGGACCTCGGAGCGGGCTGGATGACCCGGAACCTTACGGTCCGCGGGAAAGTCTTCGACGCGGCGGAACGCTTTGAATCCGGGCGACTTCCCTCAACACCTCATCAAAGGAGAAACCCATGAGAGCTTCCATAGGTCTGATCGGAGCCGTCGTTCTGCTTGGAGCGTGCGGAGATAACCGCGACGCCCAATCCCCTGTCGAAGGGCCTGTGGTGTCCGCGTCGGAGACACCTCGGAACCCCGCCGTCGACACGACGGAGAACGCTGCAGAGGGGACGATCACGCCGGGCGCAAATTCCTTTACCGAGGGGCAGGCGAGAAGCGCCATTGAGAAACAGGGCTACGCCCAGGTCGGCGGTTTGAGCCAGGGCGAAGACGGCGTCTGGACGGCGACCGCCGTCAAGGACGGCGTCGAGTCGAGGGTTTCCGTAGACTACAAAGGCGTCGTCAGCGCGTCGCCCGCTTCCTGATGCTGAAGGAGATTTCCATGTCCACTATCACGCGACTCTACGATACTCACACCGAAGCGATGGACGCCGTGTCCGCCCTCGAAGCCGCCGGCTTTGGAGCGGCTGACATCAGCGTCATCTCCAATAACGCCGACAACTGGCACGAGAGCCACCGGCATCACGGGCGGGCGCCCGGTGACATGAACGGCGACGGCGAGAACGACGTCGCAGAAGGCGCGGGCAAGGGGGCGGCGACCGGCGGCGCGCTCGGCGTGGGCGCCGGCGTTCTCGCGGGCCTGGGCATGCTGGCGGTGCCGGGCATGGGCCCCGTGGTGGCAGCAGGCTGGCTCGCGTCGGCGGCGGTTGCGGGGGCCGCGGGCGCCGCTGCGGGCGGGGCCGTCGGCGGAATTCTCGGCGCGCTTAAGGAGGCGGGTCATGATGACGATGACGCCCACGTCTACGCCGAAGGCGTGCGTCGGGGCGGAACCCTTGTCAGCGTTCGCGTCAATGAAACGGAGCGGGCCCGGGCGCAGGCGATCCTGGACGAGAGCCGCGGCTGGGACGCCGCCGCTCGAGGGGCCGCCTACCGCGAGACGGGCTGGACGCGCTTTGACCCCGCCGGGGCTCCCTATACAACCGACGAGATCGCTGCGGAGCGCGCTCGATATCGATAAGGCGCGCAGGGGAGGCGGCGCGGGCGCTTTGCGCCGCCTTCGCCGCCTCGCGCGGGGGCAGGAGGACGGAGAAATGAAAAGAAAACGCCTGTTACGCTCCCGCGTGGGCGTCAGACTTGAACGCATCCAGCCCGGCTCAAGACGACGGGAGGCGTGGTATCGCCTGACCGGAGATGGGACGGACAAGCCGCGCCGCTATGATGATAAAGCTGCGGCGAAACGGGCCTTCGCCTGGAGCGTCGCTCGCCGTCTCGCGGCTCGAGAACGTCCCTCAGCCTGGTTGGTGGTAGGATAGGCGATGCCGATGTTTCTCGTGGACTACCAGCAGGGCGAGCGTTGCTTTTCTCTTCAGTTGGAAGCGGAGGACTGGGAGGACGCTGAAGACAAGCTCATGGCCCTGCAGGGCGGAGCAGAAGTGGTCGGTCGCCTGGTGATGGAAGGCGATTGCGAAGGCGCAGCCTCGATCGGCGGAGGCGGTCGTTGTTGATCTGGCCGTAAACGACGGCGCGCCGTCTAGGCCAGTCTGCTCATCACGGCCTCGAAACTCACTTCGGGCGCATCGGGCGAAGACCCCGACATGAGCGCGTCCTGGCCGAGGATATCGCCTTCCAACTCGATACGCGCACGCTCGACGCCGAACACGGATCGCAGGACAGGAATGGTATGCCGATCGAGCTGCAGGCTGGCCTTGAACCTCGCTCCGTGAATGACATAGGAGCCGACATAGAACGAGCTGCTGTCGCCGCCGATGATGCGCCCGCCCTGGAGCACGACTACCCCATAGCCCGGTCCCAGCCGTGTCCTGAAGCCGATCTTGTAAAGGCCGTCGTCCATCAGCGCTGGGCCGCGAGGCGAGCGGAAGAATTCGGCTGCGATCTGGGATTCGACTCTTGCTCGGCGGCGGCTGAAAGGTCGGTGTCGATCTGCGCCTTCCCGGACCCGTCGCACATGTGGCAGACGCCCGTGTCGAAGATGCCTGATCCCGCGCATCGGAGGCAGAGCTGGGGCTCTGGCGAACTTACGTCGATCTGCGTCATGGACCTGTGCACATACTCTCTAGCCACGCCCTCTATTAAGGCCTTCAGAGGTTTAACCGGCGCTCCGGAATCCCGTTCCTCCTCACGCGGATGCGACCGAAGGCTGGCATAAGGAACGCAGCCTTCACCGAAGCCCAAGCGGTCTAAGGGCGAAGGCCCCGGGTGGCGAATAACCTTCGCGGCGCGGCCTGGCGAGACAGGACAGCGCCGATGGCCGCGATCCTTTCGACCTCTCGATAGCCTTCGTGCGCCAGCATCCCCCCGAAGACATCCGGGTCGATCTCCTCATATGTCATGCTCGCGCCTGCCTCGGCGGCGAGCCGCTCGAGCTCGATGCGCAGCATATCTCGGCCTTCGATGATCGGGCTGCCCGTGTAGAGCACGAAGCGCCCCCGCGGACGCAGGCGATGCAGTCCAACAGAGACCCACGCCAAGGCGAGGTCCATGCCCAAGGCGCCGCCTCCATCGCGATAGGTCCGGTGCTCGCCGTCGGCCAGATAGGGCGGGTTGGCGATGATGAGATCGAACTCGCCGGCTGCGGCCTCGGGCCCAGAGCCCGCGACAAGTTCAATCGATAGGCGGGCGTGGGCGGCATTGGCGGCGAGGAGAGCAAGGGCGAAGGTGTTCACGTCCCCGGCCACGACCCTGGAATGCGGCAAGCGTGCGGCCAGCGCCAGCGCGCCGGCGCCGGCGCCGGCGCCGACGTCGAGGATCGAGCGCGGCTGCGTACCGCATAGCACGGAGGTCAGGAAGCGGACGAAGCGGTAGCTGTCCGGTCCAAGGAAGACGGCGTCGGGGGCGTCGCTCCGGGCGGAGTGCAGGTGCAGGCGCCCGTCAAGCGCACTGACCCTGACAGCGGATCGAAGCGACGCGCCCTCGTCGACGAGGAGCCCGCCGCTCGACATCGTGGCGAGGAGGGTAGGGTCGAGGTCGTTCGGTTCGAAGGGGCGCCCCCAGCCGAAGATGTCTCGCAGGTTGGCGGCGCGGGCGCGCTCCCGCCGGGACGCCACCCGTCTGTGGGTGGCGGGGGTCGGGCTCACGAAATCGTACCCGGCGGCCGCCAGCAGGTCGAGAAGGGCGACCAGGGCCGCGCGCCGCTGCCCAATCCCCATGTCGGCGGGGCTAGGTCCAGGGCGGCGATCGCTGTGATCGGGCGCTCCTTCCATCAGGTCGCCTTCGAGCCGGGCGGCCGGATGGCTTGGCTTGCGACGGCCGGCCGGGAGCGGCGGCGCGGACGACCTGGGCCGGCGGGTGGGGAAGAACATGCGGATTTCCTGACGGTCCTAACCAAACGAGGAGGCGCTCAAGCTTTGAAACCGGCCGTCGTCGATCTGACGCTGGGCCTTCTAGATAAGGCTCCCGCGCCTGCGGCGTTGCATCCGAGCGGGCGCTCGGGCGTACGCGTCCGACGCGATCAATCTCGGCTCGCGTGGTTTGCGCCGCAGCTTGTGATGTCGCAGATTCGGCGGCCGTCGATCGCGGTCACCGTGACCCGATACGAAAAGCCGTCGTCCCTCATGGTGTCGCCCTCTTTCAACAGCTCGCCCATGAAGCGCAGAGCTTCCCTGTATGCGTCGTCGTCCGTGGCCGCCGCGATCTCCGCGCAGAAGGCGGAGCGGTGCCCGAACAGGGCGAAACGATAGAGAGGGTGGTCGGCGGTCCCGCAGGTCATCGGCGCTCTCCGAGGTATCCACGACTTGAACGAACGCGTCGGCGGGCTGAAAGAGCGAACTGTCCGGAGGACAGCTCTACAGCGGGCCGCGCGCTTTGGACGTCGCCATCGGCGGTGGCCCGATATGACGGCTCCGTCGACGACCGGCGGGACGCGAAGGCGCGCCTCAGCATGCTGGACTTGTTAGGCGAGCATAAGAAAACCGATCTGCCGCATTGGGACTCAGGCGGGCCTAACGAGCCTGAAAGCTCAGCTGCGAGAGGGAGCGAGCCCGGATTGCAGGGCCTCCGGTTTGGCGGGTATTCGGAGAGCGGCCTTTGGCGCTTGAAGTTTACTGCAGACGCGCCTCAGGCGTGCTCTCGCTTCGGGGGGCATGTCCTTGACGTTCGGAACCGTTCTCATTCCCGTGAGTTGGCCCATCGCAGCTCTCTAACCCCTGGAGCTGCCCTCTGTTGAACCGCGAAGCCCCTCGTTGGAGGCCCCAGGCGCCGGCGAGGGGTCTTCATTTGCCTACAGAAGAAACGCTCGCACGGGCGGGAGCCACATCCGCCGGCCGGGCCAGCGCTCACATTGATGGTGTCGCCGTCGCTGTCGGCGCCACGACCTCCCAAGCTTCTCTCTACGGAAGACCGGCCGGGGCTAGCAGCAGACGGGACGCAGGCGTTGCAAGGCCGACAGCACGGCCAGAAACCTTATCAGGGAGCCGGTGGCGACGCCCGCGACGGCGAAGCCCCGCAGACGACACTCGGATGCCAGCTGGACAGGCGAGGCCGCCGCACTCGATTAGCGGCAAAGATCACCGGGGCCGCCAGGCCGAGGTTGCGCCATTGCGAAAATCGACGTTCCGCCATGGGGTGGTCTCCTTGTCGTCATGGCCACCTGAAAGCAACCTCGCCGCACGGCCGACGACCTGACGGCCGACATCAATGAGTCTGTCCGATCACTCGAAGGCCGAGGAAGCGGCGATCGCGAGTAGGGCCAAAATCGCAATCACCACCGACCATTCGCCGAAGCTGGGTCGCCATTGGGGACGTCTGGGCAAGTCGCGTTCCTCTACCGTCGGTCCAGCCCCGCTCTTTCAGGAGGTGCGCGAGGGACTGGAGCAGGCCCGCTCAGGAGGCGAGCGACTGGGCGAGCTTAGATCTCCAAGCGCTTTGCGCGTTTAACCTGTGATGATTAACGGCAGCGCTTTTGATATTTCAGCCCGCACGCCGCCGCAGTCGAGGGACGGAGGCCGCCTAGAGGAGGCGCTCGTTCCCGGTCAGGCGTTTGAATAGGCGATCGAGCGCCGCGAGCAGGTGTCCGCCAAATCCAGTCATGCGAAGCCAACAAGCTGCGCCGGAATTGGTTGCGGCCCGGTGCGCCGCAGGGGGTGCGTGGCTGCGCGCCGGGCCGCATCGCACGCCAGCGCCGGAATGCGCCTCCTTAAAGCTCGAGGACCATCCGGGGTTCCGTCTCAGCCCATCCAGCCCATGTAGGCGCACCCGACGATCCCTATGAACGAAAGCGTTCCGAGCAGCCGCGCCGCCTCCCACCCGGCTAGACGCCACCAGCGGGGGATGGGAGATTTTTGTTTGCGCAAAGACGATCTCCCGGCGCCAGGAAGAAGGGGATGCCCGGCAAACTGCTTAAGCCCGGCCTGGTTCCTCTCGGTCGCGCCTTTCTCGTCAGGGGTTGCGGCCCGGAGCGGTGCTCAGGGGGGTTGCGCTCCGGGCCGCAGACTTCCGCGCGGAAGACAATCCTTAGCCGTCCCGAGGGCGATGGGTTCCACGGGGGCGGCTCTTCGACCAACTGCGGAATGACAGCCGAAGCCGGCCCGCTTCACGTTATCCGGTCGCAATCCAGTAAAGGATGCCGAAGATCGCAAGACACAGGGCGATCAGGACCGCCTCTATCATCCGTCCCGTTCGTTTGGGCCGCCCCGGCACGTTCCGCCTCCCGTCGTGAACGATGTTACTATTTTACAATTTGCATGGCTGTCCAGCCCTCGACCGGCCGCATCGACGGACCGGCTCGGCGACCTGGATAAATCCCTCCTGGGCAGCATAGGGAAGGGCGAGTCCGCAGCGCTCTTCTGGCGCCCCCTTCTACCTGCTGCACTCCGCCTTGGCCGTCAGGCGTTTACGCGCTGGTCGGTATCGTCGACGTTCGCCGCCGCCTGGGCCAGCAGGCTTCCTCCGATCAGCAGAGGAGAGTCCTCGGCTGAAAGGGGAGGTAGGCAAACAAATCGCGCCGCCTTTTGGCCGTTCCGTAGGAACAGATGGATCTCGACGTGGTCGCCGGCGGCCCCCAGCCGCTCCGCCACGGTCTTGGCGACGTCTTCCGCGGCGCGCCCGCGCGCAAACAGCTGAGGCTCGACGTCATCCACGCGGACGGCCCAGACGTCGCCAAAGGGTTCTACAACGACGGTTCGCATCGAAGCATCTCCAGTGAAGAGTGAAGGCGGTCGCTATTTGGATGGCCGCGGAGACGGTTCAAGGGGCGCTGTAGTCCAGCCCGGCAGGCTGTTCCATAAGTTTGGGGGCTTCCAACCGACGGCCGGCCATTGCGACTGCGTCAGCAAAGGCCGGCCAGCGTCCCGGCCCGGATCGCGTCCGGCCTACGCCTTCATTGCGTGCCAGCCTCGGATCATGAAGGCCTGGAAGAAGGACACGGGCGTCGCAAACCCTGCTGCCCGCCAAAGGGCCTCGGTCTCGGCCGCCGGCAGAACCCCCAGCGCGTCGCGCAGCATGCTCTCTAGCCTGGCCGACGATTCGGGGGTCGCGCCCATCAGGGTCTGGACCTGCTTCCAGTCTTTCAACATGTCTGGAAACGCCGCACCTTCGAGATCGGCGCTGATTTCGGCGCTGACGAAGCGACCGCCCCGCTTCAGTCGATCATGAATGGCGCTGTAAAAGGCCGGCCGTTGTTCCCGTCTGATGAAATGGGCGACCAACAGACTGACGGCGGCGTCGAATGGGCCGGCGGGCGCGTCCTCGGCGTAGCCCTGGATAAGCTCGCATCGCTCCAGAACGCCCGCTTCCTTTAACCGGTCCCGGCCGACATTCAGCATCTCGGCGGAAGGATCGACCCCGACGAAAAACCATCCTGGACGCACTTGGGCCAAGGAGAGGATTTCAGCGCCCGTTCCCACGCCGACGCACAGCACTCGCGCCTCGCTCGGACATTCGGCCAGGACCAGGCCTGTCAGGAAGTGGAGGCAATTGGAGATCGGAGCGAGCGCGCGATTCCGATGGTCGTAGGCGTCGGCCATCTCCTGGTTGAAGAAGGGCGGCGAGGCGGTCGATCGGGAAGAAGGCATTGTTAATCTGTAACATAACCGTCGTCCGAGACCATGCCCAACCGTCATGTCCTGTTAGAGCAACCGGCCGATCGCTCGAGGCCCATTTTCGGGCATCCTAATCCAGCCTCACATTGACCGCGCAGATCTGGCGGCCGTCCTTCGTCTTCACTCTCACTTCGAAGGCGACGGATTCCCGGCTCAGGATCTCGCGCTCTTTGATCAGATCGCCGGCGAAGCGAAACCCTTGACGACGCGCCTCGGCGTCCGTCGAAGCCTCGGCTTCATGGACCCGATCCGCCTCCAGACCGGCAACGAGGAAATCGTAGAGCGCCATGACAGAAACCTATACGCCCGAGCCTGAACCTAGGATGACTCTGCTGATCGGCGTCTCTCGGCCTGGCGCCAGGCGATCCGACCCATGCGAAGGGGAACCGTTAAAGCAACGCCTGGGCGTCGAGGACGTTATCGACGCCGCGTCGCATGAGCGGCGGCGATGGGAATGCGCGAAGTGTGGAGCGGGAAGGCGAAGAGGGGATGTGGTCCGGCGACGAACTCCACGATCTGATCACGATCAAGCTGACGCGGCGCAGGAGCGTGTCTCCAGCAACCCTCCGCAAGCTCAGTGAAGCGTTCAATCCTCTGGCCCTCATCCCTGCGAGCGACGACCTCATCGTCCAGGGCGTCAAAGCCTCGTCCTGCCTCCTGCTTTTGAACGGGTTTGCGGCACGCTACCGTTTGTTGCGGAATGGGCGGCGCCAATTCACCGAGATTTGTCTCCCAGGCGATTTCGTCAATCTCGGCTCTTTGTTGAAGAAGCGCCAGCCGCAGGGCGTCGTCGCCCTGACGGACTGTCGGGCGGCCTCCATTCCCCATGCTCGCCTTGATCGGTTGATCGACGCCGACGGCGACCTGGTCAGAAGCCTGTGGCTGGACACCCTGGTCGACGGCGCCGTAAGCCGCGAGTGGATTCTTGCGCTCGGCGCCCAGAGCGCAAAGGAGCGCCTGGCCTGGTTCCTGTGTGAACTCTACTGCCGACTGGAACCGGTGGGCCGCGCGGAAGACTGCTGCTTCCAGTTGCCTATGACCCAGGCGGAGATAGCGGATATCCTTGGGCTTTCAACCGTCCATGTGAACCGCGTCGTGGCGGAGCTTCGACGAGAAGGTCTCGTGGAGTGGAAGGGGGCCCTTGTCCATCTGAAGGATTGGGGCGCGCTGGCCGCCCTGGCCGAGTTCGATAAGGCCTACCTGGAGTCGCCTCCAGAGTAAGCGGGCGGTCGCGGTGGGACGGCGGCGCGAGATCGGCCGCGTCCGTCCCTGTTCCCGCTACAGGCGCAAGCGTAGATGGCTTTGATCGACCCATCGGCCCACCCCGGCGCAATCGGAAAAGGCACCGATCCATTAGGATCGTTGTCGGCGACGCTGAGGTGATCGTCACTGCATTGACCTCAGCGGCGAACATGCGCCTTGGGAACAGCGTGGCCAGCGTGACGTTGGCCCGTCATGGCTGGCGATGTTGCAACCCTTATCGGCTCGGCTGCAGCAATCTGCTCGATTACGAGCTTTGCCCCGCAGGCGTACAAGATCTGGAAGGAGCGCGACGCCTCGGCGGTGAGCCTCAAAACCTATTCCCTGACCGTCAGCTGCTTCATCCTGTGGACGATCTACGGCGTGATGACCTCGGCCTGGCCTGTGACCTTCGCCAATGCTTGCGCCCTCGTGATGGCGTCGGCGGTTCTGGTTATGAAATGGCGCTTTCGCGACGCGAGGAAGAGCGGATCGGACGCGTGAACGCCGGTCAGGCGACGACCGGAAAACGCAGTGTGAAGCAACTGCCTCGACCGGGGCCGTCGCTGGCCAGCTCTATGGCTCCGTCATGCATCTCGACCAACTGCTTTACGAGAGCCAGGCCGATGCCGAGACCTTCGCGCGAGCGATCGTCCGGCCCCTTCGACTGAGTGAACAGATCGAAGATGCGGCCCTGCATGTCATGCGGCACGCCCACGCCGTTGTCGGCGATGTCGATCCGCACCTCGTCCTGGACGACATCCGCGGAAACACGGATTTGTCCTTCGGACGGCGTGTATTTGGCGGCGTTGGTCAGCAGGTTGCTGACGACCTGCGACAGGCGGGTGAAATCGCCTTCGAGCCACAGGGGCTGGGAAGGCAGGGCGACCGTCAGGTCATGCGCGCCCGCCTCGATCTTGGGGCGGCTGGTGTCCACGGCGGACTCGATGACGCTCTGCAGACTCACACGCTCGCGCTGAAGGGAAATCTTGCCCTGGTCGATCCGGGCGACGTCGAGCAGGTCCTCGATCAGCCGCGAGAGGTGGTGGGCCTGAACCTCCATCCGCGCCTGGATGTCGGCCTTGCGGTTCTTGTCCGACTGGCGCTCCAGAAGCTGAAGACCGGCGCGGAGCGCCATGATCGGGTTGCGCAACTCATGGCCCAGCATGGCGATGAAGTCGTTCTTGCGGCGGTCGGCCGCGCGCAGGGCGTTAGCGTAGGCCTCCAGTTCATCGCGCTGGGCGAGAATCTCCATGCGCTGACGATAGAGGTCGATGAAAACGTTCGCCTTGCTGCGCAGGATGTCGGTTTCGATCGGTTTCTGGATGAAGTCGACCGCCCCGGCCTCATAGCCCCTGAACCGTCGCTGCAGGTCGGCGCTTCCCGCCGTGACGAAGATGATGGGGACGTGACGCGCGTTCACATTGCCGCGCATGAACTCAGCCAGCTGGAAACCGTCCATGCCCGGCATCTGCACGTCCACCAGGGCCAGGGCGACATCGTGGACCAGCAGCAGCTCCAGCGCCTCGTCGCCCGAGCGGGCCTTCAGGCAGACGATGTCCTCCCGCTTCAGCAGCGCCTCCAGCGCGAGCAGGTTCTCTTCAAGGTCGTCGACCAGCAGGAGGTGAATCGGCTGTTCCGGGCTGCTCATTCTGTTTCGAGACCTTTCAGATGTTCGGCGATGCCTTCGAGGGGCAGGGCGACGGCCGCCGCGCAGGCGTTGCGGGCGGCCTGGGGCATGGCCTGGGCGTAGGCGGCGGCCGGCTCCTCCACCAGGGCGGCGCCGCCCGCGGCGGCGACGGCGCTCAGCCCGGCCGCGCCGTCCTCATTGGCGCCGGTCAGGATCACCCCGGTCAGGCCGGCGCCGTAGGCGTCCGCCGCGCTTTCGAACAGCACGTCGATGGAGGGACGGGAATAGTTGACGGCTTCGTCGGAGGACAGGGCCAGATCGCCGTTGCTCTCGACCAGAAGGTGGTAGTCCGAGGGGGCGAAATAGACCACGCCGGGACGGGCGGTCTCCTTGTCCTCGGCCTCCTTGACCTCGACCCGGCATTTGGCCTCGAACAGGGGGGCCAGGACGTTGCTGCGATCGGCCGGGACGTGCAGGACGATGAAGATCGGCCAGGGGAAGTCCGCCGACAGCGTCGGGAGGAGGGCGAGCAGGGCCTGCACCCCACCGGCGGAGGCGCCGATCACCACGGCCCGGTCGGGCGACGGACTCATGGTTCGCGTTTCCTGTAGATCTTCTCCGCCGGGACGAACTCGGAGAAGGCGGCCGCATGGCGCGAGAAGCGCAGGCTTTCCTTCGACCCGATCCCCAGAAAGCCGTTGCGCGCCAGGGAGTCCTTGAACAGGCCCACGGCGCGATCCTGAAGGCCCCGGTCGAAATAGATCATGACGTTGCGGCAGGAGATGAGCTGCATCTCGGCGAAGACGGCGTCCGTGACTAGGCTGTGGTCCGAGAAGACGACATTGGCGCGCAGAGACTTGTCGAAGACCGCCCGGCCATAATCCGCCCTATAGTAGTCGGACAGGGACGAACGGCCGCCGGACTTCTGGTGATTTTCGGTGAATTTGCGGATTCGATCGAGGGGATAGATCCCCGCTTCCGCGGCGCGCAGGGCGTCGGGATTGATGTCGGTGGCGTAGAAGAGGGTGCGATCGAACAGGCCTTCCTCGCGGAACAGGATGGCCATGGAATACAGCTCCTCCCCGGCGCTGCACCCCGCGATCCACACCTTGAGCGAGGGATAGGTGCGCAGATGGGGCAGCACCTGCTCACGCAGGGCGCGAAAGTAGCCGGGATCGCGGAACATCTCGCTGACCTGAACTGTCAGGAAGGCGAGCAGACGAGGCAGCATTTCGGGATCGTGCAGGACCCGCTCCTGCAGGGCCGTCAGGCTCGGCAGGCCGAAATGGCTGCGCGCCTGAATCAGGCGGCGCTTGGTCGACGCCCGTGCGTACTGGCGGAAGTCGTAATGGTAGCGCTGGTATAGCGCCTCCAGCAGCAGACCGATCTCGATATCCTCGATCTCGTTCGTCATGGCGGACTCAGCGGGGCATCCAGACGCGGACCAGGGACAGCAGCTTGTCCACGTCCAGCGGCTTGGCCATGTAGTCGTTCGCCCCGGCCGCCATGCAGCGCTCCTGGTCGTCCGGCATGGCCTTGGCGGTCAGCATCAGCACCGGCAGAGTCGTCCAGCGCGGATCCTTTCTCATCTCACGCGTCGCCGTCAGGCCGTCCATGACCGGCATCATCACGTCCATCAGCACAAGGTCGACAGCCTTCGAAGGATCGGTCGAGGCCTGCTCCAGCGCCTCGAGCGCTTCCTTGCCGTTGCGGGCGATCTCCACCAGGGCGCCGCGCGGTTCAAGGACATTGGTCAGGGAGTAGACGTTGCGGACGTCGTCCTCGACGATCAGAATCCGGCGCCCTTCCAGCACGGCGTCGCGATTGCGCGCCTTGCGGATCATCTTCTGCTGCTCGGGCGGAAGCTCGGACACCACCTGGTGGAGGAAGAGGGAGACCTCGTCGAGCAGCCGCTCCGGCGACTTGGCGCCCTTGATGATGATGGAGCTCGAATAGCGGCGCAGCTGCTGCTCGTGATCGGGCGACAGATCGCGCCCCGTATAGACGATCACGGGCGGGAAGCCATGGCCGCCCTCGCGGCTGAGGGTCTCCAGCAGGGAGAAGCCCGACGCGTCAGGCAGGGTGAGATCCAGCACCATGCAGTCGAAGGTCTGGGTTCTGAGTTGCTCCAGGCATTCGGCGGCGGTGCCCACGCCTACGGTTTCTACGTCGCCGGAGGCCAGCAGGCGGCTCACCGCGTCGCGCTGGACCAGATCGTCCTCCACGATGAGCACGCGACGTACGGTGCGGGTCAGCGTGTCCTCGAGAGTGCGCAGAACCTCGGCGAGATCCTCGCGCTTCACCGGCTTGACCAGATAGCCGATGGCGCCCAGCGACAGGGCGGTCTGGCTGTGATCCTCGGCCGAGACGACGTGGATGGGGATGTGGCGGGTGTCATCGTCGCGCTTCAGCACGTCGAGAACGGTCAGGCCCGACTGATCGGGCAGGCCCACGTCCAGCACGACCGCGCTGGGACGATGGCGCTTGGCCAGCTTGAGAGCCTCCTGGGCCGTGCCCGCCACGATGCACTGGAAGCCCAGCTCGCGGGACAGGTCGCGGACGATGGCGGCGAAGCGGTCGTCGTCCTCGACAACCAGCAGCAGGCGGCGCGTTCCGGCCAGATGATCGCGGTCGTCCTCGACGCTCGCAGACATTGATTGACGCCGCTCGGGAGGCGGTTTCGACGGGGGGGAAACATGCGGGGCAGGGGCAGGCGTCTCGCGCGGAGCGACCTGCGCAGCGTCATAGGCGCGTGGCAGGGTCAGAGTGAAGACGCTCCCTTCGCCCACTCGGCTTTCCAGGGTGATCCGTCCGCCGAGCAGGCGCGCCAGTTCGCGCGAGATCGACAGGCCCAGGCCCGTGCCGCCGTATCTGCGGCTGATGGTTCCGTCGGCCTGCTGGAAGGCCTCGAAAATCCCCGTCTGCTGCTCGGGGGATATGCCGATGCCGGTATCCGACACGGCGAAGGCGATCCTGTCCCCGGGCTGGGCCGATATGCCCAGCTTCACACCCCCGATTTCCGTAAACTTGAAGGCGTTCGACAGCAGGTTCTTGAGAATCTGCTCCAGCCGCTGGCGATCCGTCTCCATCAGATCGGCTCCAGCGTCCAGTTCGATCTCGAAGGCCAGACCGCGATCGTCCGCCACCGGCTGGAAGAGTTGCCGGACGTCCTCCGTCAACCGTTGCATCGACACCGCCTCGGGACGCGCCTGAATGTGGCCTGCCTCGATCTTGGACAGGTCGAGGATGTCGTTGATCAAGGCCAGGAGATCATTGCCGGACGACTGAATCGTGCGGGCGTAGTTGACCTGTTCCTCCGACAGCGTTCCCTCTGGGTTGTCGGCCAGAAGTTTGGACAGGATCAGCAGGGAGTTGAGCGGGGTCCGCAGCTCATGGGACATATTGGCCAGGAAGTCGGACTTATACTGGCTGGCCTGTTCGAGTTCGCGCGCCTTCAGCGTCAGCGCCGAGGCGCCGCGCTCCAGATCGTCGCGCTGGGTTTCCAGCAACTGGGCCTGCTCCTCCAGTTGGCTGTTGGTCTGCTCCAGCTCCGCCTGCTGCTGCTCCAGTCGCGTCTGGGATTCCTTCAGCGCCCGACCCTGTTCCTCCAACTCTTCGTTGGAGACGCGCAACTCCTCGCTCTGGACCTGGAGCTCCTCGGCCTGGCGCTGGGTTTCCTCCAGCATGTTCTGCAGCTGGGCGCGGTAGCGGGCCGAGCGCAAGGCTGTGCCGATGGCGGGCCCGGTTTCTTCAAGCAGGGCCATAAGCCGTTCGTCCGGCGTGTGCAGAAAGCCGAGTTCCAGAACCGCATTGACCGCGCCGTCCGCCCGGGCGGGGGCGATCACCAGGTGCCTCGGCTTGTCGCGGCCGAGGGCCGAACCGATCGTCAGATAGCCCTCAGGCACGTCGGACAGGGTCAGAATCTGACCGTCCGCCGCCACCTGCCCGAGCAGCCCCTCGCGCGGGCCGAAGCGTTCAGCGACGGGCGCGTCCGACGGGACGCCGAGCGCGGCGATGCGTCGATAAAGGCCGCCTTCGCCTTTGAACAGGGCGGCCGCCTGGACGCCGGCGTACCGTCCCAGATAGGCGAGAATGCTGTCTCCCAGCTGTTCCAGCGACTGATCGCCCATCATGGCGACGCCGAGGCCCACCTGGCCTTCATGCAGCCATTCCTGGCGCGCGCGCGCCCTGGCGCTGCGACGGACCAGCATGAAGACCGTGATCGTCAGGACAGCACCGAGCACGCCCGAAAGCACGCCGCTGATCAGCGCCGTGCGATAGGCGGCGTTCATTTCCGTCAGTCGCTGCTGACGCACGCTCTGCTCTTCCTGACGCATGAGGGCGACCTGGGCCCGGATCGCGTCCATCTCCTGCTTGCCCTGATCCGTGGCCATCCGCGCCAGCGCGGCCTGCATGCCCTCGGTGCGGCGCGCCTGTAGGGCCGCGTCCAGCTCGGCCAGTTTGGCGTCGAGGCGAGCGCGCAGCTGATTCAGGTGACCTTGTTGGACAGGGTTGTCGCGGGTGAGCTCCGCGATATCGCCCAGCCGTCGGTTGAGATCCCGGGTCGCCGTCTCGTAGGGCTGCAGATAGGAGACGTTGCCCGTCAGCAGATAGCCGCGCTGGCCCGTCTCGGCGTCCTGAGCGGCGGACAACAGTTCATCAACCGCGACGATCACCTCGTGCGTATGGATGATCTGCTGGTTGTTGGCGCGCAGAACTTCGACATTCCTCCAGGCGACAAGCCCGGTGGCGAGGAAGAAGGAAAGAACCAGGGCCAACCCCAGAACCGCCCAGGCCTCCATCTTCGAGCCCGCAGACGGACGACGTGACGATTTCATCAAGTTGTGAACCCTGGACGAGGAGCGAGAGCGCCCTGCCTAAGGACGCGTGCAGACCTTGCAATAACCTATGCTGGATTCGCCGCACAGACTTGCTGATGAACGATGCGGCTGATCGCCCCGTGGCCCCGCTGCGGCTCTCACGAGAAAGGCGCGGCCAGCTCCAGAATCTGACGAAGCGGCGGAAAAGCCCGGCGTCGCAGCGCCTGCTGCAGCTTCATTCCGGATGAAGCACCACCTTCGTCCATTCGTTCTGGTTCTCTTTGAAGTTGCGGTAGGCCTCGGGGGCCTGCTCGAGCGGCAGGCGGTGGCTGATCAGATCAGTGGTGTCGATGCGGCCGTCCAGGATCATCTCGAGCAGGGCGGGGAGGTAGCGCTGCACATGTGTCTGGCCGGTTTTGAGGGTCAGGCCTTTCTGCATGAAGGCGCCGACCGGCACCTTGTCCGCGAAGCCGCCGTAGACGCCGGGCACCGACACCGTGCCGCCCTTGCGCACCGCCATGATGGTTTCGCGCAACACGTGGGCGCGGTCTGTCCCCATGCGGGTCGAGGTCTTTACGGCGTCGACGATGTTGTCGGGCGAGAAGCCGTGGCTTTCCATTCCCACGGCGTCGATGCAGCTGTCGGGCCCGAGGCCCGCCGTCATTTCCTGGAGCGCCTCGCGGACCCTGACCTCGTGGTAGTTGAGGACCTCGGCGCCGTTGGCCCTGGCCAGGGCCAGGCGGTTGGGATGGTGATCGATGGCGATGACGCGGCCCGCGCCCTGAAGGAAGGCGCATTTGATCGCGAACAGACCCACCGGCCCGCAGCCCCAGACGGCGACGGTGTCGCCGCGCTCGATCTGGCAGTTCTCGGCGGCCATCCAGCCCGTGGGGAAGATGTCGGACAGAAAGAGCACCTTCTCGTCCTCGACGCCGTCCGGGATCTTGATCGGCCCGTAGTCGGAATAGGGCACCCGCGCGTACTCGGCCTGTCCTCCGGCGTAGCCGCCGGTCAGGTGCGAATAGCCGAAGGCGCCGGTCATCACCTGGCCGAAGGCGATCTCCGATGCGTCGGCCTTATCCGCCGGATTGGAATTGTCGCAGGCGGCGGGAAGGGACTTCTGGCAGAAGAAACATTGGCCGCAGGCGATGACGAAGGGCACCACGACCCGGTCCCCCTTCTTCAGGCTGGTGTTTCCGCGCCCGACGTCCACGACTTCGCCCATGAATTCATGGCCGAGGATGTCGCCGTTCGACATTCCGGGGATGTAGCTGTCGTACAGATGCAGATCCGAGCCGCAGATGGCCGTGGCCGTAATCCTGATGACGGCGTCGCGAGGGTTGATGATCTCCGGGTCGGGAACCGTGTCCATCTGGACGTTATGCTTGCCGTGCCAGGTGAGGGCGCGCATGGGCGATCCTTTCTGCTGCGATCAGAGGCGGCGGGAGCCGCGCGGCGCTGCATCCGGCGCCCTTGAGGTCGAAATCTCGCCCGTCTCCATGAGCTGCTTGAAGCGCCGCAGTTCGCGCCGCGCCTGCAGGCGCGGCTCGCGCTGCATGACCTTGGCGATCGCCTTGCCCACGACCCCGCCGGGCGGATCGTAGCTGATGAAGAGCCGGACCTCCGTGCCGCGCCCGAAAGGATGGTCCCGGAACTCGATCCAACCCTCATGGTCGACGTCGGAGCCCTGGGTCGAGGTCCAGGCGATGCGACGGTCCGCCAGGTCCTCTGTGACCACGGAGGTCAGCGCGACGTCCTTTCCGCCCGGTCCTTCGACGACCCATCGGGAATGCGTCGCGTCCAGAACTTCGACAGACTTCACCGTCTCCGAGAAGACGGGCAGGTTCAAAAGATCGCGCCAATAGTTGTAGAGGGCCGATCGGGGCCGTCGGATCAGCATGGCGCGCAAGCTGTCGGCCGCGTGGCGCCCTTCGTGAAGGTCGCTGTCGCGGAAGGCCGAGGAATCCACATCGGCGTCAGTCGAAATCGGACGATCGGTCATGTCTGGCTCCGGTGCGTGAAGAGCCAATGGACCGACAGCGGGTTCGTTGCGGAGATCGATGAAGTGACGGGTATCCGACAGCCGGACCCCTCATCCGCTCCGCCGGTTTGCCAGAGACCCGCAAACCGAAGGAGATCGACATGATCAACAACGACGACGTCTGGCGCGACGTGTTCGTGACTGGCCTGAAGAACGCCCATGCCGTGGAGCGTCAGGCCCTGGCCCTGATGGATCGGCAGATCGACCGCGCCAGAAATTTCATGGAGGTGGCGGAGAAGCTGAAGGCGCACCGGCTTGAAACCGAGCAGCAGATTTCACGGCTTGAGCAGATTCTCTCGGGCCTTGACGAGAGTCCGTCAGGTCTGAAGGACGCCGCGATGTCCATGAGCGGCAACATGGCAGCCCTGGGCCACACCTTCGCCGAGGACGAAATTCTCAAGAACGCCTTCGCCAACTTCGCCTTCGAGAACTATGAGGTCGCGGCCTACAAGGGACTGATCGTCCTGGCCGAGCACGGCGGCTACTCTGTCGCGTTGGATCCGCTGAACGCCTCGCTGGATGAAGAAGCGCGCATGGCGGCCTGGGTGGACCAGAGCCTGCCGGCCCTCACCGAGAAATTCCTGATGCTGAAGCGCGCGGGCGAGAACCCCAGCCGCTGATCGCTGTCGCAAGGAGACGCGAGATGTTCATGCACAACAAGAAGCTGATGTACACGGTGCGGGTTTCAGAACCCAATCCGGCCCTGGCGACCCTGATGCTGGAGCAGTTCGGCGGGCCGCAGGGCGAACTGGCGGCGGCGATGCGCTACTTTACGCAGGGTCTGGCGGACGAGGACGTCGCCCGCCGCGACATGCTGATGGACATCGCGACCGAGGAGCTCAGCCACCTCGAGATCATCGGTTCGATCGTCGCCATGCTGAACCGCGGCGCCAAGGGGCGCCTGGCCGAGGCGGCGGAGGAGGAGGCCGACCTCTACGCCAGCATGACCTCGGGGGGCGAAAGCCACACCACGTCCATCCTCTATGGAGGCGGCGCGGCCCTGATCAATTCGGCGGGCGTGCCCTGGACGGCGGCCTATGTGGACTCGATCGGGGATCCGGCCTGCGACCTACGCTCCAACATCGCGGCGGAGTCGCGGGCCAAGATCGTCTATGAGCGACTGATCAACGTCACCGACGACCCGGGAATCAAGGACGCCCTGACCTTTCTGATGACGCGTGAGGTCGCCCACCAGAAGTCGTTCGAGAAGGCCCTCTACGCCATCCCCGCCAACTTCCCGCCGGGCAAGCTGCCGGGCCATCCGGACTTCGCGGACAAATACTACAACATGTCCCAGGGCGAGGGCGACGCATCCGGACCGTGGAACACGGGCGAGCAGTGGGACACCGTCGACGAGCGCGAAGCTCAAATGGCTGTCGACGGCGGGGACGGCCGCGCCGAGGTGGCGCTTTCGGCCGACGAAGAAAAGGCGGTGGAGACATTCGCCGGTCGCACGCGTTCCGATCCCGAATCCGATCCGTTGACCGGCGCGGACCTCGGGGCCGGCCCAGGCGCGGGGCGAACTCGGCCGGTCCCATCCGTTCCGCCGGGCTAGGGAGCGGTCGTTTCACATCAAGAAGGGGAGGCGGGGGTTGCGGACGGACGATGCGAAACATCGTCGCATTCGCGGAGCGGCCGGCGCGTCAGGCGTCGGCCGTATCCATATCCGCATTGAGGCTCGGGTTCGGCCTTTGCCACGCGAGGAGAAAACATGCGCCACGAAATCATCATCGTCGGCGGAGGCGCGGGCGGCCTGGAGCTCGCCGCCCGGCTGGGGCGCGCGTTGGGCCGCAATGAAGGTCCGCGACGCGTGCTGCTGATCGACCGGACCATCTTTCACCTGTGGAAGCCCTCCCTGCACGAGGTCGCGGCCGGCTCGCTGGATTCGCATCAGGAAGGCCTGGCGTATCCGCTGCTGGCCCGGCGCAATCACTTCAGTTTCGCCTTCGGAGACCTGGAGGGACTGAACGCCGCTGAAAAGAGGCTGAGTCTGGCCGAAGTGCGGGACGACGACGGCGGGGTTCTGATTCCGCCGCGAACGCTGGCCTATGACCGGTTGGTGCTGGCGATGGGCAGCGGCTCCAATCTGTTCAATACGCCGGGGGCCGCCGAGCACGCCCACCTGCTGGAGGACGTGGCGGACGCCGAAGCCTTCAACCGGCGCCTGACCGGCGCCTTCCTGGCCTCGGCCTATGCGCCCGGCCAAAGGCTGGACATCGCCATCGTCGGAGCGGGCGCCACGGGGGTCGAGCTGTCGACCGAGTTGATCGAAGGCCACCGGGCCCTTTCAGCCGGTCTGGGGGCCCATCAGAAGTTCGATCTGGGGGTGACAGTGGTCGAGGCGGGGCCGCGCATCCTCGGCGGTCTGCCCGAAACCGTGGCCGCCAAGGCGGCGCAGGAACTGGAGCGCCGGGGCGTGACCCTCGCCGTGGACGCCAGGGTTGAGCAGGTTGCGGCGGACGGACTGCAGACCAGCCGGGGCTGGATTCGATCGGACCTGACCGTATGGGCGGCGGGCGTTCTGGCGTCGCCCCGCAATCGCGATTTCGGACTTGAGACCGGGCGTCTCAATCAGTTCGTGACGGATGATCGCCTCAGGACGTCCGCCCCGGACGTCTACGCCATGGGAGACTGCGCCCAGATTCCGCATGACGCCGGCTTCGTCCCGGCACGCGCTCAGGCGGCGGCCCAGCAGGCCAGGTATCTGGCTCGCGCCCTGCTCAAGGCGGGCGATCCGGGCCCCTACGTCTATCGCGACCGCGGCTCCCTGGTGTCCCTGGGCCGCGAAGGCGGCGTGGGGTCGCTGATGGGCGGTCTGGTCGGGCCGAACTTCCTGATCGAGGGCTGGCTGGCGCGGCAGGCCTATATGAGCCTTCACCTTGACCACTATCGTGCGGTGATCGGCTTGCGGCGCACAGCGCTTCTGGCCCTGTCCCGCCTGCTGATGCGCCGCGTGTCCGGGCGGCTCAAGCTGCACTGAGGGAGCCCGGATGAAAGTCTGAATCCGGACGCTCCGGAACGGCGTCCGGGGACGGCGATTGCAGGGAGGCGGTAAGGGAGGCCGCCTCCATGAACCCTCACGATCCGACGCCCGCCCCGCCTCCCGGCGCGCCGCCGCGATTCCAGGGCCGGGTCGCAGTGGTCACCGGGGGCGCGCGCGGCATAGGACGCGCCATCGCCCTGGCTCTGGCGCGCGAGGGCTGCGATCTCGTCATCGGCGATGTTCTGGAAGGCCTGCCCGACGGAACTCCCTATCCCAAGGCGACCCAGGCGGACCTGGACCAGACGGTCGCGGCGGCCGGCGCCAGCGGCGTGCGCTGCATCGGCCTGCGCATGGATGTGCGCGAGGCGAGCGAAGGCGAGGCTCTGATCGAAGCGGCGCGAGCCTCTTTCGGACGGCTGGATTTCCTGATCGCGAACGCGGCCGTGACCCTGGAAGGACGGCTGACGGACCTGGCGGCCGATCAGTTCGACGCCGTGGTGCGGACCAATCTGCACGGCGTCTTCAACGTCATGGCGCCGGCCCTGCGCCTGATGACGGAAGCCGGGCGCGGCCGCGTCGTCGCCATCGACAGCGGGGCGGGCAAGCATGCTGAGGCGGAGGCAGGCGCCTACGTCGCCTCGAAATTCGGCCTGATCGGCCTGTGCAAGACGGCGGCGCTGGAGGTCGCCGAACACGGCGTGACGGTCAATGCGGTCCTGCCGGGGCCGACGGATACCCCCATGATGTCGAGCCCGCAGCGATTTCGTCAGGCGGTTCCCGATAAGCCCGACCCGACCCGCGACGACTATCTGGAGGCCCGCAAGGACGCCACCCCCATGGGCCTGGCCTGGATCAAGCCCGAGGACGTGGCCGCCGTCGTCCTGTTCCTGCTCAGTGATGAGGCGCGTTTCGTCAGCGGCGAAACCATCAGCGTCGACGCCGCCGACTGCGCCAACTGGACATGAGCGGCCGTCCCGTCGCCGCCTGGCCTGGACCCGACGGCGAGGCCCCGCCGGTTCTCGTCGGCGTGACTCCGGCCGCCGCGTCGGGCCTGACCATACTGATGGTGGTCGGGGCCGTCGGGCTTTTCGCCCTGGCGGACGTTTTCGCCAAGCTGCTGACCCACGACACGCCGCCGGCCCAGGTCGTCTGGGTGCGCTATGTCGCCATGCTGGTCCTGGGACTGGTCGTCGCCGCAGATCGCGGCCGGGCGGCGTGGCGCGTACGGCGGCCGCTCTTGCAGGGACTGCGTGGTCTGGCGGTGCTGGCGTCCGGCGGACTGTTCATCCTGGGGCTCGGCCATTTGCCGCTGCCGGAGGCGACGGCGGTCTCCTTCGTGACTCCGACCTTCGCCACGCTGATGGCCATTCTCCTCCTTCGCGAAGCCGTGGCGAGGCGGCGCTGGACGGCGCTGCTGGTCGGTCTGGTCGGGATTCTGATTCTGTTGCGGCCCGGCGGCGCGCTGTTCAGCCCGGCGGCGCTTTTCCCGCTCGGATCCGCCTTCTTCGGCGCCACCGCCATTATCCTGACGCGTCGCATCGGCGGCGACGACGCGCCGGCTGCGACCCTGCTCTGTTCCGCTCTCGTCGGCTTTGTCCTGCTCAGCGCGACGGCGCCGCTGTGGTTTGCGCCGATGGCCCCGGTCGCCCTGGCGGCGGCTGCCGCCATGGGCTTGTGCTACGCCGTCGGCCAACTGCTGTTGATCGCCGCCTATGGGCGCGGCGAGGCGTCTCTGCTGGCGCCCTTCTCCTACGCCCAGGTGATCTTCGCCGCCTTGCTGGGCGGGCTCGTCTTCGGCTGGACGCCGGACGGACCGGCGGCCCTGGGCATGGGGCTGGTCGTGTCGAGCGGGGTCTACATCCTGCATCGCGAAGGGGTGCTGGCCCGGCTTCGCTTCAAAGGAATGTCAGTTTGGCGCGCTCGGCGCCGTGCCGCGCAGTAAGGCGTGCGGGGCGCCCGCGGACCCACAGCCGTTCGATCCTGATCTCCCTCCAGCCTTCCGGGAGAACCACGGGGCGCCGCGCCCAAGCTTCGGGCGGCCCGTCGTCAATCTGAAGGCCCGTCAGCCCATAGGTCAGGCCCATCAGCAGCCCGCCCAGATTGGCGAAGAAAGGGCCGGCCGCGGTGCCTTCGGCCTGATCCAGCCGGTACTCGAGACATTGGTGGAAACGGGGCTGATCGTAGGCGGCGTAGCCTTCCTCGAACAGCTTGAGCGCCAGCTTCCGGTCGCCCGCCATCGTCGCCCAGACGCAGTAGAGGGCCGGCAGCATGGGCGCGCCCACATAATCGGGCCAGAGCTTCAGGTAGAAATCCAGCGTCCTGCGTCTCTGGGCGGCGGAGGCGGGATAGTCATAGGGAAACAGACCCGCCAGCGGCGAAGGCGTCGCCCCCTTGGGTTCGCGAACGGTGAAGTCGTCGTGCGCGGCGATTACCCCGTCCGATCGGACGGGCAGATAGAGGTTCGCCGCCACCTCGCGCCATGCGGCCGGGGCCGGCTCGCCCAGGCGCTCGGCGGCGCGCCCCGCGCGTCGAAGGATGTCCGCCCCGGCCATCAGGGTGAAGGCGTCGTTGTCGGGCGGTTGCGGCACCTCGGCCGGTCCCATGGCGCACGGCAGTTCAAACCCGCGGGGCGTCCGCTGAACCCGGCTGACGAACCAGTCGGCCACCCCGCTCAACACCGGCCAGGCGTCCTCTCTCAGGAAGCGCTCGTCCCCGGTCGCGTCGGCGTATAGCGAAAAGCCCCGCGCCACGTGAAGGGAGACATGATCCTCATGCTGGGCGGCGTCGCCAGCGCCCGGCGCGGCTTCCTGCCCGGTCGTCGGCGCGGCCTGCCAGGGGAACTGCAGGCCCTGGCGGGCGGACAGGCGGGCGTTGGTCCCCGCCGCCGCCCGGCCCCGCGTGCGAAAGGCCAGCAGCGCCTGCGCCGCGTCGGGCTGCATCAGCAGGAGAGGCGGCAGGCAGAAGGCGTCCACGTCCCACATCACATGGCCGTAGTAGTAGTGATAGTCGTGCCAGGTCGCGAGGCCGAAGATGGAGGTCGACGACGGCGAGGCCGGGTGCGCCGAGGCGTTGAGATAGTAGAAGGCGGCATCGATCAGCGCCTGATGGTCCGGGGCGGCGCCGTCCACGACGATGCGGCCGCGCCACAGATCCGACCACGCCTCGCGATTGCAGCGTCGCAGGTCATCGAAGCCCGTGCGCCCGGCCCGCGCAACGCGCCGCACGGCTTCCTCGTCAGGCCGTTCATGCTGGACCGACGGGATAAGGGCGGCGAGCTGACGGAAACGTACGGGACGCCCCGCTGACAGACGCAACTGATGTTCGGTGCACAGCGGCCCTTGCGGATGCGCCATCACCTGACGTCGGGCGCCGTCCGGGCCTTCGGTCAGCAGGGCGACGCCGCAGCGACCCAGGCCGCCTTCGGTCTCCCACAACAGGCTGCCGTCGCACGCGGGCTCGGGCTCGCCGGGCGTGTCCGTGCGGCGCCGAAGCATCCGCCCATGCACCCCGTCGATATCGACCAGGGCGCGGAAGGTCAGGTCGCAGGCGGCGTCGGCGGTCAGCCGGACTTTCTGGGCCACGATGGCGGGCGCGGCCCGGCTGGCGAAGGTCAGCACTTCGACCGAGAGCGTCCGTCCTGCGGCGGTGAAGCGGAACTGGGAGGACAGCTCCCCGAAGGCGAAATCATAGCTCTGGCGCAGGTCGCTGATCGCCCAGGGCTGGTCGCTCATCCAGACGCCGTTCAACGCCAGATCGCCCGCAAGGGGATAGGGCGCGGCGGCGGCGGCCTCGATCTGGCGTTCCGGATGTTCGCCCGCCAGGCCGCTGACCAGCACCATGCCGGCGATCAGGGGAACCTCCCGCACGCGAAGGCCGATCAGGCCGTTGCTGACATAGGCGGGGAGGTCGCCGTTGCGCGGACCTCCGGCCACGGGCGGGATGACGACGTCAGGCACGGCGCTCAGGCGCCGCCGTGCGGCTTCGCGCCGGAAGGGCGTGCGGTCGGCGTCTTCTTGAAGGTGTCGCCGATCTCGCGCGCGTCAGGGCCGTCCGGACCCGCGCGACGGCGGGATTCGCGTCCGACCCGACGCACGACCTCATCCGGCGTGTCGGCGTCGGGCTTGCCGCCAGGGATGGCTGCGTTTCGCTCTCGACCCTCGGACTGCTTCTGTTGGCCCATCGGACTCTCCCGTCATGGCTTTGCACTGAGGAGAGGACGGGGCCTGAAATTGTTCCCGTCGGCGACGGGGCGAGCGCCTTCTGTCGGGTGACGGTCAATGGCAGGCGAAGGGTGAACCCTGCGAAGGAGGGCGGGTTGGAAGGGAGCCCCTCGGAGCGATCAGTGAAAACAAGGGAGTGAACAATGGCTGAGAACCAGCAACAGGGTCAGCAACAGCAAGGCTCGTCGTCGTCCAATCGCGGCTTCGCCGCCATGGACGAGGACAAACAGCGCGAGATCGCCAGCAAGGGCGGGTCCAGCGTCGATCCGGAAGACCGCAGCTTCTCCAAGGACCATGAACTGGCGGCGGATGCGGGTCGGAAGGGCGGGCAGGCTTCGCATGGAGGGGGAGGAGCCTCCGCCTCGCGTCGGGACGATGACAGCGACGGTTCGGGGCGCGGCGGCAATTTCGCCGACGATCCCGAACGCGCTGCGGAGGCCGGACGAAAGGGCGGGGAACGCTGATCCCTTTTGCCCGGGTGTAAAGGAGGCCGCGGCAGCGGCCTCCTTTTTCGCGTCGGGAGGAACCGTCCCGGATGCAGGGGCTTACCATTGATTGAACGAAATCGTTCGGCGCCGCTTGGACCAAGAGCCAAGGGCCTTCTGGATCAAATCATGACTGGATTTCACGCCGATGTCGGGGGCGGGCGTTCGTCCGCGCGCGGCAGGACGAGGCTGGAGGACCATCCCGTCTACGTGGTCCTGCCGCCGAAGGTTCAGGCTGTCCTGACAGAAACCGCGCGGCGCCTTCCGCTGGGTGCGGGAGAGTCTCCTCCAGGCGACGCCCTCTATTTCGTCCTGAACGGCGCCCTGGGCTTCTTTCCGTCCGGGCGGCGAATTTGCGTGGGCGTGATCCCTCCCGGCGGCGTTCTGGGCTGGGAGGCCGCCATCGGCGCGACCCTCCAGGCTCATGAGACGCGAGCCGTCCTGCCGACCGAGGGCTATGTCGCGCCGTTGAAGCCAGTCCACGCCGTGTTGAGGGACGCCTGGATTCACCAGTTTCTCGCCGCCTATGCCGCGTCGCGCGCGCGCGCGCTCGGCGTCGAGGCCGCCTGCAACGCCCGGCATACGGCCCTCCAGCGCCTGGCGAAATGGATCGCGCGTCTTAACAACGCCGCCGGGGAGGAGAGGGGAATTTCAATCACCCAGGGCGAACTGGGGAGCCTGCTCGGCCTGCAGCGCACCAGCGTCAACGCAGCGTGCCGCCATCTGCAGGACCGGGGCGCCGTCCGGATTCGTCGCGCGCGACTGGTTGTCGTCGATCAGGACGCGCTTTCGGAAGCGGCCTGCGATTGCGACGCCCGCTTGGCGGACGGCCCTGCGGAACGGCGCCTCCGCAACCGGTTGAACTAAGGGGCACAGCCCTTGCGGGAGCCGAAACCGGACGGCGGCGTTGCTTGGGAATGACTTCGATGCAGGACGCCGCGCGGGCGGACGACAGCCCCTACATCCGCGATCTGGGCCGAGCCTTCGGCGGCGCGCTGCTGTTCAGCCTGCCCCTGCTGATGACGATGGAGATGTGGGCGCTCGGCTTCGCTGCGGAGCCGGAGCGGCGTCTCGTCTT
>NZ_JBSHMV010000006.1:0-102271 GCF_053645695.1 Brevundimonas sp. NPDC055311 | reverse complement strand
AACCTGGCTCCGACCGAGGAGATGCGGCTGATCGCCTATATGACTACGCCGCTGGGCGCGTTGGGCGTCCTGGTCCTGTCGGTGATCTTGCTGCACCTGATCGTCTTCGAGGCGGGTTTCGCGGGGCAGGAAGAGGCGGAAACGCCGGTTCGGGCCTTCTTCGACTTCACCCTACCGGGCTACGCCCTGTGCCTGCTGGCCAGCCTCGCCATGCTGTGGGTGTTCGGCGGGGCGGACGGTCATGGGCTCCAGGCGCTCATGGCCAATGTCGTGATCCTGGCCTTTCCGGCGGCGATCGGGGCCGCGGCCGCGCGGCTTCTGGTGTAGTCGTGACGGACAAGGAGAAGCAGAAAGCAGGGAAGAAGGGCGTGTCGCGGCTGCAGTGCGCCTGCGCCCTGATTGGGCTCCTCATCACGCTCGGCGCGGCGGGCGTGCTGGCGCGAGCGGCTTTTTCGGTTCCGTCGCCGGCGGCGCTGACGATCAGAAGCGAGGCGGTTCGACCTTCGTCCGGCGGATGGGTGGTCGACGTCGTGGTCGCCAACCAGGGCGACCTGGCCGCCGCCGCCGTGGATATCGAGGGTCAGGTCGGCGGCGAACGCTCCGGCGCCTCGCTCGACTATGTTCCCGGACGGGGAGAGAAGAAGGCCAGCCTGGTCTTCTCGCAGGCGAACAAGCCGGATCCGGCTTTGCGCGTGCTGGGCTGGTCGGAGCCGTAACGGCTTGAGACCACGACCGGTCAGAGCTGTCTTGTCTGGAACAGCCCGTCTGACCTCCCGTTGTCGAGCGGGGTGCAATCGACGGAGAAACGACATGAAGAAGATGCTCGCAGCCGGCGCCTTAGGCGTCCTGATCCTTGGCGGCGTAGCGGTGGCCCAGACCACCGGCGCACAGAATAATCAGCCTGACCCCAGCATGCAGACGCGATCCTCCGACCAGATGTCCAATCAGGACACGGCGACGCCCTATAATCAGAGCTCCACCATGGGGTCGCAGAACGCCATGCAGGACGGTTCGGCCTCGCAATGGGCCGGCGAACGGGGCTGAGCCCTCGCAAGACGCGACCGACTAAACCAGGAGCGGGGCAGGGTGATCGCCGACGAACGGTCTTGGCCGTCGTCGGCGGCTGCCTGTTGTTGGCTCTGTCCAGCCCCGAAGCGTCGCCGCCGAGGCCGTCGACCAGCTCTGAGCCTCTGCAGCTTTACGAGCGGACGTGGATCCGCGATGGACGACTCACGTCTGAAGCGGAAACCGTCCTGAAGTTGATGGCGGCGGCGGAAAGGCACGGGCTCCGGTCCGAGCTGTATCTGACCCCTGCGCTTGAGAGTCGCTTGAGTGAAATGGCGGCGCGGCCGAACCAGCGCGCCGCGCTGAAGGCGGAGGAAGCGCTCGCCGAAGCGTTTTTCCGCTTCGCCTCCGATGTTCGCTCCCCAGGAGCCATGGTTCAGGTGGTCGACCCCGCCGCATCGCTCAAACCCCTTACGCCCTCTGAAACTCTGAGCGCGGTCAGGCGAGAGGGGCCCGAACATGTCGTCAGACTGGCGCCAGAATACGAACGTCTGGCAGACACGCTCGAACAATGGCGAGGGCGCTGGCGCAACCTCCCTCGACTGCAGTTGCGCGAGGGCCCGGCTGTTCGCCCAGGCGCAACCGATAAGCGCATGCCTGCCCTCCGGACGCGGCTGGGCCTCGCGCCAGGCGGGGCATCCGCCATGCTTGACCCCGTATTGGCCTCGCGCCTGGAGGATTTTCAGCGATGGCACGGCCTGGACCCAACCGGAATCCTGAACGGGCCGACGGTCAGGGCGCTCAATCGCGATCCTGAGGAGTATGAGAGGCTGATCCTGACCAATATGGCTCGACTCCGCGCCTTGCCGATAACAGAACCGCGCCGCCGCGTGCAGGTGAATATCGCTTCGGCAGTTCTGACGGCGAAGGAGAACGGCGAGACGGTTCTGACCATGCGCGTGGTCGTCGGACGCAAGGACACGCCCACCCCGATGCTCGCCGGCGCCGTGCGTTACCTCGTGCTCAGCCCTTACTGGAATCTCCCGCAGGATCTGGTTCAGAGCCGGGTCGCGCCGGTGGCGCTCATCCGGGGTGACGCGGCGTTGAAGGCGGGCGGTTTCGAAGCCCTGTCAGACTGGTCTCCGAAGGCACGACGCCTGCGCGCCGATGAGGTCGATTGGAAGGCCGTTGCGGCCGGCGAACGACGCGTGCGCGTGCGGCAGCTGCCGGGCGACCGCAATATGATGGGGGCGGTCAAGTTCATGTTGCCCAACGATCTGGGCATCTATCTTCACGACACGCCGTCGCGCGGTCTCTTCAGCGCCCCCCAGCGCGCTTTCAGCGCCGGCTGCGTCCGGTTGGAGGACGCTCAAGCCTTCGGACGATGGATTGCAGGCCGAAACCTCGCGGATCTGGCTGACGGTTCGGCCGAGCAACGGGTGGATCTGGTCGAGCCGGTGCCTGTCTATCTGCTCTATCTGACGGCGGAGCCTCGGCCGGGCGGCGGGCTGATCCTTGGGCCCGACCCCTATGGCTGGGATGGTCTGTGAGCATGTCGGGAAGCGGACCTTCGCCACCCGTGGCTGTTGGATGCGTATCGGTCAGGTGCAGCAGGAGAAAGACCATGGCGGGACTCCAGGAACGATATGGGCGCGGGAACGAAACGGCGGCTGAGATCGCCGAGGACGACGCCAGCGCAGACGCGGCGGCGCCACGTTGGAACAAAACGGCCGGGAAGGGCGGGGGCGCCATGTCGGACGGCGATCGCGCGACGGCGGCCATGGCTAGTCGACATGATCGTTTCGCGGGCTCGGCCGTGGGAGTCGGGAGCGTGAGATTCGACGACTACGGCGTCTACACCAGCGCGGACGGGGCCGTCGGGGACGGCGAGGTCGCCGAGCTCCTGATCGACGGTCAGGAAGAAGTCTTTGCCCGCACGGAGGTCGAGCGCGGCCGCATCGAACATCATGCCGGCGAGGACAGCTCACCCGCTCAGGGCGGGTCCCGTAGGGATGGCTAGACCATTCCGCCGTTCAGGTTGCGGCGCATCCCGCCCCCAGGACATCAGGGGCGTGGTCATCCCGTTTCCGCGCCGCACGCGAAGGCGGCCCCATCGGCTTGCCTGGACAGCGGCCTGGCTCGCGGCGGGGGCCGTGGCTTTGTCGGGCGTCTTCATCGCCGGCCAGGACCTTCTGCGCGGCGCCCGCGAGGTCTCTTCCGTCGCGGCCGATGAAGTTCCCGGCCGGAGGTGAGCCAGATCAGGTGGTTCGCGTCGCCGCCGCCGTGGAACGGTCATCGCTTTTCGCGTTCTCGCCGGCCTTGTAGACCTTGATTTCCGGGGAGGAGATGCCGTCGGATCGGCCGTCTGTCCGCGCAGGGGGCGTCACGGTCGGATCGATCGCCGCGGCATCCCCGCCCGGAGGCCGCGCCTTTCCTCTGCTGTCGCGCGACGCCCGAGAACTCATGAGGCTCTCCTCAGCGCAGCGTCCGGGCCCCAGAGCGTCGCGCGATAGGCTTCGAAGCATTTCGCGCCGGCCTGCAGGCGCATGACGGCGCCTTCAGCCAGGGCGCGAAGACAGTCGGGCCTCTCCGCCGCCAGGGGGCGCAGAATCTCCCCATTCCAGGCTTTGGAGTGCTCCACATCGAGGGTGGCGTGCAGGGCGAAATACTTCCGCTCGGCCCCGATCCCCAGCCGCTTCAGGCCCTCGGCGACGTGAGCGGCCCGCCAGGGTGCGGTCAGCTCGACCGCCCCCAGGGCGCCCAGGGCGTGATAGGCGTAGCGTCGAGTCGTCGAGAAGGCCACGAGCGTGTTGCCCAGCGCGAGCGATGGCCAGACGGTGCGCTCAATAGCGGGCCGGAGATCAAGCGCCTGGGCCAGCCGGTCCAGCATGGGCCCGTGCATGCCGCCCTCGCGTCCCCGACCCATCTCATCCCAGTAGTTGCGCGCAAGCTCCAGCTTCGGTCTGATCGGCATCTTCACCTGGGCCATGGCGACCAGGTCGTCGAATCCCGCCTCGCCGGCCACCTCCTGAAGCAGGAACCAGCGCATGTCCTCAAGCGTCGCCGTTTCGGCGAGCCAGGGGAAGAGCGGGTCGTTCTCACCGGGACCTCGCCCTTGAAGCGCCTCGAACCAGCCGACGAAGTCGGCGGGCTCTGTGGGCATGTCGGCCAGCCAAGGCTGGGCCGCTTCCCGGGCGCGTTCCATGGCCGCGCCCTCCAGAAGACGCATTTCGGCGTCCGCTCGAAGCTCCCTCTCCCAGTCGTCGTGGGGCAGGGCGGGGTTGAGGCGGCGATGATTCCATTCGGCCAGGCGGCGGTGAAGCGCGGCCGGCTCGAGGGCGTCGAAGGGGCGGAAGGTCGAGGCGAGGCCCGAGCGGGTCATGATCGGCTCCTGAGTGCTTGGGCTCTCCATACGCGGCGTTTCATCGGGCGGTTCCCGCAGGCGGAAATTGCCGTGATCAGGGGACGCGCGAGACCGGTTTAAGACACAGGAACTGCCGCCGGGAGGGCGGGTTCAAGCAAGCCCCTAACGGAGTAAGGCAGTGGAACACAAAGGTTTTGACTGGATGATCCAGGGCTCTGGATCGACGTGGACTTGGACGATATCTGCGCGAGGCGAGACGCGGCCGGCGCTTCAGGGGACGGCGCCGACGCGCCCTATAGCGGCGGCCATGGTGATCCGCTGCCTGGTCGCAGGCGTAACCGCCCCCGCAGCTCGGATGGAGATGGCGGCATGACGTCTTCGGACCGTCCCGCGCGAGTTCTGGAGCGCGCCCTCTATCGCGGACCTCATCTCTACAGCGCCACGCCCATGGCCAGGATCCAGCTCGATCTCGGGCGTTTGGAGAATTGGCCCACGGATCGTCTGGGGGACTTCACATCGTTGCTGCTGACCCTGCTACCAGGTCTCCGCAACCACGGCTGCTGCTACGGGGAGCCCGGCGGGTTCGTGCGGCGCCTTGAGGCAGGGACCTGGTTTGGACATGTCGTCGAACACGTGGCGCTTGAGTTGCAGACCCTCGCCGGCGCGCCGGTCAGTCGCGGCAAGACGCGCTCGGTGCGCGGTCGGCCCGGCGTCTATGACATCCTTTATGCGTATGGCGTGGAGGAAGCGGCCCTCTTGGCGGGCCGCCTCGCGCTGCAGCTTTGCGACGGTCTTCTGCCCATCGAACTCAGCGGCGTCGAAGGCCTGGACCGGATCTGCAGCGACGATACTGCGCCAGGCGTCGAAAAGATCCGCTCCGCGGAAGCGGCCGTCGAGGCCCTGACGGGCCTCATGCGGCGCCACGCCCTGGGACCCTCGACCAAGGCGTTGGTCGACGCCGCGCGTCGCCGAGGCGTCCCGCTCGAACGGATGAATGGGCAGAGCCTGATCCGGCTGGGTTGGGGGGCGCGTCAACGCCTGTTGCGCGCCAGCGTGACAGACCGGACGGGATTGATTGCGGCCGAGCTGGCCGGGGACAAGGCCCAGGCGAAGGCCCTTCTGGCGGCCATCGGTTGTCCGGTGGCCGAAGGTGAAATCGTCTCATCCGCTGAGGCCGCCAAGGCCGCAGCGCGACGCCTCGGCGGACTTGTGGCGGTCAAGCCTTTGGACGCCAATCATGGACGCGGAGTGTCGACCGCCCTGTCGGAGCCGGAGGAGGTCGTCCGGGCCTTTTACGGGGCTGTCGCTCACAGCCGGCGCGTCATCGTGGAACGGCATCTGGAGGGCCGGGACCATCGCATACTGGTGGTTGGAGGGCGCGTCTTGGCGGTGTCGGAACGTCAGCCGCCCTTTGTCGTCGGCGACGGGCTCAGCACGGTAGCCGAACTGGTCGAAGCGCTGAACAGCGATCCCAGACGCGGCGACGGCCACGAGAAGTTCATGACCCGGGTTCGACTCGACGACCAGGCCGTCCTCGCCAGCCTCCTGCGTCAGGGGCTTTCCATGCGGGACCGTCCGGCGGCCGGTCAGAAGGTCCGCCTGCATCCGGCGGCCAATCTCTCAAGAGGCGGGTCGGCGATTGATCGCACGGACGAAATCCACCCCGAAAATGCGGCTATCGCCCGACGGGCCGCCTTGGCTCTGGGGCTGGACGTCGCTGGCGTCGATATGCTGGCGCCGGATATTCGCCGGTCCGTACGGGAAACCGGTGGAGGCGTGGTCGAGGTCAATGCAGCCCCTGGGCTGCGCATGCACCTGGCGCCGTCGGAAGGCGCGCCGCGCGATGTTGCGCGACCGATCATCGACATGATGTTTCCGCCGGGGGCGCGCGCACGCGTGCCGATTGCGGCCGTCACCGGGACGAACGGCAAGTCAACGGTGGGGCGGATGGTCGCCCATGTGCTGACGGTCCAAGGCCTGACTACGGGCCTCACCAACACCAGCGGGGTCTACATAGGGGGCGAACGGGTCTGGAAGGGAGACGCCAGCGGACCGCGAAGCGCGCGCATGGTGCTGCGCGATCCGACTGTCGAGGCGGCTGTGATGGAGTGCGCCCGCGGGGGCATCCTTCGCGAAGGTCTCGCCTTCGACCGGTGCGACGTCGGTTGCGTGCTGAATGTTCAGCCCGACCATCTGGGACTTAAGGGGGTCGAGACGCTCGAAGATCTCGCCCGCATCAAGTCTGTGGTGGTCGAAAGCGTGGCGCGTCGGGGCCTGAGCGTGCTCAACGCTGACGACCCCCTGACCATTCGTATGGCCAGGCACGCGGGCGGTCGGCTGTGCTGGTTCAGCATGCGGGGCGGGGCCGAGACGCCAGGCTTCGTGTTGAAGCATATCGCAGAAGGCGGTGCTGCGGTTCTTTATGACGCTGCGACCGACGACATCGAGCTCCACGACAGGGGCGGGACGGACCTGGTGTGCCGCGCGGCCGAAATCCCGGCGACCCTCGAGGGGCGCGCCGCCTTCAATGTCGCCAACGCCCTTGCGGCCGTCGCCGTTTGCCATGGCTTGGGCGTCAAGGCGGATCGGATCGGATCGTCGCTGCGCAGCTTTGCGTCCAGCTTCGAGCAGAACCCAGGCCGCCTGAACATTCATGACGGCCATGGCTTCAGGGTGATCCTGGACTACGCTCATAATCCTGAAGGCCTGCGAGCGCTGGGAAGACTGGTGCAGGCGATGCGGCCCGCGACGGGCCGGATCATCGGCATGGTGAGTATTCCGGGCGATCGGCGCGAGGAGGAAATCCGCGCCATGGGCGAGATAGCGGCCGAGTATTTCGACTCCATCGTATTTCGAGAAACGCCGGACAACCGCGGCCGTCCGGTCGGGGAGGTCAATCGCCTTCTGCGCGAGGGCGCGCTCGGCGCGGGATGCGACCCCTCACGGCTGGATGCCTGCGTGCGAGAAGAGGACGCCGTCGACGCCTGCCTTCAGGCGGGACGGCCGGGGGATCTTGTGGTGCTTACCCCCACGCGCGTGGAGGAGGTCTGGGCGCAAATCCAGGCCTTCAGGCCCCCGGAGACCGCAGATCGCCCCTCGGAAGTCCTGTTGGAACCGGCTCATGGCTGACGGTGCGCTTATCATCATCGGCGGGCACGAGGACAAGATGGGCGAGCGCCTCATCCTCAAGGAGGTGGCGCGTCGACTGAAGGGAGGCCGACTGATCGTCTGCACCGTCGCCTCCCATGAGCCGGATGGCTATTTCGACGCCTATCGCAAGGCCTTCAGCGGATTGGGCGTCGACGATCTGGTCGAAATCTACGTCGACGAGCGCGCCGAAAGCTGGGACGCCGACAAGCTCTCCCCCTTCGAGAACGCCGCGGGAGTCTTCTTCACCGGCGGCGACCAGCTCCGCTTATCCAGCCAGATTGGAGACACTCCGATCGAACGGAGCGTCCGGCGTCTGTATGAGAGGGGCGGCCTGATCGCCGGCACCTCGGCCGGCGCCTCCGTCATGAGCGAGACCATGCTTGTGAAGGGGACGGCCGAAGAATCCTATCGCATCGGCGAGCTGCATATGGCGCCGGGACTGGGATTGCTGCGGGACGCCATCATCGACCAGCATTTCGCCGAGCGTGGGCGTTATGGACGTCTGCTCGGCGCCGTGGCGCATAATCCGAGACTGCTGGGCCTTGGCGTAGACGAGGACACCGCCCTCGTGGTCGAAGGACGCCGGATGACTGTTTTGGGCGCCGGAGCAGTCTATGTGGTCGACGGCGAAGCCGCCACTCATTCCAATATTGCGGAAGGCCAGGCTGACGACGCCCTGTCGCTGTTCGACATCCGCATGCATGTGCTGGCTCATGGCGACGGCTTCGACCTGGACGCGCGAAGGCCTGCGGCGGCTGCGCGCGACACGGCCGACTAGCTCCCTGATTGGGCGGCTGGGTCCGGTTGATCGACGAGCGTCCCGGGCGCCGCGTTCATGTCGCGCCCGCGCGGCGTCAGGAATACGGCAAGCACTACGATAAGAATGAATACGCCTGTGATGATCCAGGCCGCCTTGTTTCGCCGCATGAGCACTGTTCCTTTTCTTGATCCTTAAGGCCAGCGCGCACGCGGCGAGGGCGTTGCCTGCGTGCGGAGGACGACATTGCGGCGGTCAGACCGGAGAACAGTCAAGGCGAAGGTAGGCGTCGTCGAACTCGGCCGCCTCGATGAGGCGTTGGCGATCGATGACGCGAACCTGGGCGCCTTTCCAGCTAATCCAGCCCGTGTCGCGCAAAATCTGCAAGGTGCGGTTGAGATGCACCGCGGACATGCCCAGAAAATCCGCCAGATCCTGCTGTCGGATCGGCAGGTCGAAGACGCCGTCGTCGACGAGGCCGACTGCGCCCAGCCGAGCCTGCATCTCGCAAAGAAACAGTGCTAGTCGCTCCAGAGCCGTCTGCTGGCCGACCGCCAGCAACCATTCGCGATGCATGGCGGCGTCCACGACCGTCTCCAGCCAGAGGAGCCGCGTCAGGTGCGGCTGATCCTCGGTGATGCGCCTCAGTCGGTCATGTGGAACGGCCGACACGACGCAGGGTGAAAGACACAGGACGCCATGATCCATCTGCCGCATGACGAGGCTGTGCAAGTCGACGAAATCGCCTGGGCAGTTGACCTGGGTGTACTGGCGCCGTCCGTCGGCCAGCTCGCTGTACCGGGCGGCGAAGCCGGAAAGGAGAAGGGTGCTGATCTCCGGCCGTTCGCCTGGGCCGACGAGCTGCGCGCCGGCCGGTTTGAGCACCGGCTCTTCCACGAGTCCGGCCAAGGCTGCGGATTCCTGAGCGGTCAGACAGTCGCGTCTGGCGAGCTTGAGTTCGAGCCGACGCGTGGGAGGAAGGTGGAGCATGGCGTCCTCTTGCGAATACAGGCCAACGCCAGCGGTTCGTAGTCGTTGCGGCTCCCGAGCGGGAGCCGCTCCTTCCCGTCAGGCAATTCTCCTGAGGGGCGACTCCGGCGCCTGAAGGAAGCTCTTGCTTTCAGGAGCGCGCACAGGCGCGGCCCGGTCGGCGAGGCTCGCAGCGGGGGCGACGCAGCAAGAGGCGGCCCGGAGACCTTCCAAATCCAGGATGCGGGCCCGCCCTCTGCCGAAACGAACCAGACCCAGAGCCTGGAGCCGGGCCGCTGCGACATTGACGCTGGTGCGCTGGACGCCCAACATCTGGCCGAACTGGGCCTGGGTGATATGCAGCGGCGCGCCGGCGGATCCCTCGTGCAGTCGTACAATCCATTTGGCGAGCCGATCCAGGACCGCATGGGAGGCGTTGCAGCAGGCCTCGGCCTCCAGTCCACGCAGACGCTGCTGCGCCTGCAGCATGACCAGTCGTGTCAGCCAATCCCGACCGAGCGTGTCGAGGATCGAGGCCGCGGGGGTGCTGAACAGCAGGGTTTCCACCAGGGGGACGGCCACTGGACCGGGGGAGGTCGGCCATAGGGCGCGGTCCCATCCTTGAACCGCCCCGGCGGGTACGAGCGAAACGCAGATGTCGCCGGCCCCCGGGAACAGGCCCACCGCGCCGTTCAAGACGAAATGCAGTTCGTGCTCGGCGAGTGCCCGGCCGAAGCTCTGAGTCCGTTGCAGACGGCCTGTCGCCTCTATTCGCTTTCGAGCTTCAAGCGGCAGCGCTTGAAAGACCGGATGGTCGGCGACCCCCAGTTCGCGGGCGGGGGCGGTGATGAAGGCACGGCTAGGCGAGAACGAAGACAAACGCGACATGGGAATTCCTCCACGTCGGGAGCATGGCATGCCGCCGAAGAGCTCACGTTCACATGGGTTAAGCCGCAGGCTTTAGGAGCCGTCGGCGCCGGGTTCCGCTTGTCTGAAGGCGTCCTTAGGGCAACCTCAGTTCGTACGAATGATTGTGGAGCGGCTGAGCATCAGGAGTCTGACCATGCCGCCAAGCCCACATGAAAAATCCGCCACCGCTGTTCACGAGCAGCGTCCGATTGAAGCGCAGTACGCCCGCCAGGGTCGCGGCGGGAGGCGCATTATGATCATCCTCGCGGCGGGCCTCGCCTTGACGGCTGTGGGGTTCGGCCTGGTTTGGCTATCCTGGTCGAAGCCCCTTTCGGAAGCGCCCGTCGACAACGGTCTGCTTCCGGAGGCCGCGCCTTATTTTCAGGACGACGGCCAGGGGGGCGGGGCGCCTGCAAGGGAAACGCCGCGATGAGAGGCGCGCATTTAATGCAGGGCTTCGCAGGCCTGGTCCTGATCGGGCTCGGGCTCATGACGGCAGGCTCCAGCTTTCAGATCGGAGATGCCTCGCCGCTGGGCCGGGCCTGGGCGGCCCTGGCGGCGGGTCTGTTTCTCGTGCTCGATCAGATCATGTTTCGCAGGGACCATCCGTGACATCGCCATCTATCGGCGAGGCGCGGAAGAACGCTGCGCCCCCGGAGCGGCTGCTCGCCGAAGGGAGAGCGTTCGCCGGCAGATCAACCGGATGGAGCGCTTGCGGGAAAAGGGCCTGGAGCAAGCTGCTGTTGCGGCTGGGCGTATCCCGTTGGACCTGGCCTAGCCTTGAGCATGCGTTCGGGCATAGGCGACGCCGCTGTCGCGGGCGCCGGGAAGGCCTGATGAGGGAAACGCCGCGTCGATCTGTTTAGGCGTTTCGATGTGCTTC
This sequence comes from Brevundimonas sp. NPDC055311, assembly GCF_053645695.1. Lineage (NCBI taxonomy): Bacteria > Pseudomonadati > Pseudomonadota > Alphaproteobacteria > Caulobacterales > Caulobacteraceae > Brevundimonas > Brevundimonas sp. NPDC055311. The sequence goes on along the minus strand of NZ_JBSHMV010000006.1, from coordinate 91,234 downwards.
CGTACCCAAGTCGGAAGGCGCCATGAGATCGGCGAGGGCGGCGACGGCGCCGGCGATCTGGCGTCGCTTGTTCGGCGACAGCAGCGCGAGCCTCGCCAGCACATCCGAATGAAGTAGGTCCGGCGCCTCGGCCAGGGCCTGGTGCCCCGGCTCGGTCAGGCGCGCGTGGACGATGCGACGATCCGTGGTCGATCTGTACCGGACGATGAGGCCGCGCGCCTCCAGTCGGTCGAGCACCGCCACCACGGTCGGCGGCGACATGGAGACGTCCTGGGAAATGGCGCGGGTGCTGACCTCGCCGAGACGACGGATGGATTGCAGCACCAGAAGCTGCGGCAGCGTCAGGCCTGTCAGCCGGGCGATCTCGCGCGAGCGGACGTCGATCGCCTGGGCGATGCGGCGGACCGAGCGCACCAATGACGCCGTGGCGTCGGCGGCTGACGGCAGGGGAATTTCGCTCATTGGGTTGAACTCATTCGTGAACTAACCATTTGTACGCGCTGCATCCACACTTCAAGGAGGACCCATGTGCGGTCTTAGCGGCGAGATCAACTTCGACGGGCGCCCCGCCGACGCCGGCGCGGTACAGCGGATGACGGACGCCCTCTCGCCCCGGGGACCGGACGGATCCGGCATAGTGATGCGTGGGCCAGTGGGATTGGGACATCGGCGCCTCATGATCATCGACCTGTCGGAGAAGGCGCAGCAACCGATGGTGGACGCCGATCTGGGCGTCACTCTGGCCTTCAACGGCTGCATCTACAACTATCCGGAATTGCGCGAGGAGCTTCAGGGCCTGGGTTTCCGCTTCTTCTCGCACGGCGACACGGAGGTGATCATCAAGGCCTGGAAGGCCTGGGGCGAGGCCTGCGTCGAGCGGTTCAAGGGGATGTTCGCCTTCGTCCTGCACGAACGCGACAGCGGTCGGATCGTAATCGCGCGCGACCGTTTCGGCATCAAGCCGCTGTATCTGGCCGAACGAGGCAGGCGGCTGCGTTTCGCCTCGACCCTCCCGGCGCTTCTGGCGGCGGGCGACGTCGACAGGACAATCGATCCGGTGGGTCTGCACCATTATATGACCTTTCATGCGGTGGTGCCGCCGCCCCACACCATTCTGAAGGGGGTGAAGAAGTTTCCGCCGGCGACGATACGTGTGATCGAGCCGGACGGCGCGTCGCGCGAACGGGTCTACTGGCGCCCGGACATGGCGCGCCACGCCGGGGACGCAGCCCTGACCGCCGAGGACTGGCGCGATCAGGTGCTGGACGGCCTGCGCATAGCGGTGAAGCGCCGCATGGTCGCCGATGTGCCCGTCGGCGTGCTGCTGTCGGGTGGAGTGGATTCCAGCCTGATCGTCGGCCTGTTGGCCGAACTGGGTCAGAAGGACCTGATGACCTTTTCGGTCGGCTTCGAGGAGGCCAACGGCGAGAAGGGAGACGAGTTCGTCTATTCCGACCTGATCGCCAGACACTATGGGACGAAGCATCATCAGATCTTCGTGCCGCACCAGCGGCTGATGGAGGCTCTGCCCGGCACGATCGGCGCCATGTCCGAGCCGATGGTCAGCTATGACAATGTCGGCTTCTACCTGCTGAGCCAGGAAGTCTCGAAACACATCAAGGTCGTCCAGTCCGGGCAAGGGGCCGACGAGGTGTTCGGCGGTTACCATTGGTATCCTCCGATGGTCGGGGCCGCCGACCCTGTCGAGGCCTACGCCGGCGCCTTCTTCGACCGCAGCCACGAAACCCTGAAAACCCAGTTGAACGGCGCCTATATTACGGATGTCGATGTCAGCCGGGCTCTGGTCGAGGCGCATTTCGCGCAAGCCGGGGCGGAGACCTCTGTCGACAAGGCGCTGCGGCTGGATAGCCAGGTGATGCTGGTCGATGATCCGGTGAAGCGGGTTGATAACATGACCATGGCCTGGGGACTGGAGGCGCGCGTGCCCTTCCTGGACCATGAACTGGTCGAACTGGCCGGACGTATCCCGCCGGAACACAAGCTGGCCCAGGGCGGCAAAGGCGTGCTCAAGGCGGCGGCGCGCCTTGTCGTCCCATCAGAGGTGATCGATCGCAAGAAGGGCTACTTCCCGGTGCCCGCGCTCAAATACATCCAGGGTCCCTATCTCGACATGGTGCGTGAGACCCTGACCAATCAGGCGGCGCGCGACCGCGGGCTGTTCGACAGGGCCTACCTGGATCGGCTGTTCAACGACCCGACAGGCCATATCACCCCTTTGCGTGGTTCGGAGCTGTGGCAGGTCGCCGTCCTCGAGATGTGGATGCAGCAACATGGCGTCTGATCTTCGTCTCGCGCGTCCCAAGGCGCACCGGCTGAAACGCATGCGTCATGAAGGCCTCAAACCGCCCGTGCCCTCGGGACGTGAGTCCGTGCGCGATGCCGTCCTTGACTGCGGCTGGGGCCGCCTTCTGTTCGCCCAGACCTTCGAGACCGCCGCGCCTCTGGTCGAGGCTCTGCGCGCGGAGGGGCCGGATCGCCGCGACATCGCCTTCTACGTCCGCAATCCCCACGTCCTGCTGGCCTCGGCGCCGCAGGAGCTGTTCCTCGATCCGTCCCATACCTATCGGCTGGACCTGGCGACCTATCGGTCCAGCCGCCGTCAGCCGCGGGGCTTCACCGTTCGCCGTCTGATGTCGGAAGCGGACGCCCAGACGGTCAATGATATCTACGCCAAGCGTCGCATGGTGCAGGCGCCGCCGGATTTCCTCTGGTCGCATCGCGACGACCGGACCCTCTCCTATTTCGTCGCGGAGGACCTGACGACCGGAGCGGTGATCGGCACGGTGACGGGTGTGAACCACGCTCGCGCCTTCGAGGATCCGGAGAACGGCGCATCCCTCTGGTGCCTGGCGGTCGATCCCCAGGCGACACAGCCGGGGATCGGCGAGGCTCTGGTCCGCCGTCTGGCGGAGCACTTCAGGACGCACGGCCTGGCCCACATGGACCTGTCGGTCATGCACGATAACGCCCAAGCGATCGCCCTCTATGAGAAGCTGGGTTTCCGGCGCGTCCATTTCTTCGGCGTGAAGCGCAAGAACCCGATCAACGAAGCCTTGTTCGTCGGGCCCTCGGATGATCATGCGCTCAATCCCTATGCCCGGATCATCGTGGATGAAGCGCGGCGACGGGGCATCCAGACCGATATCATCGACTCGGAAGGAGGGCTGTTCCGCCTTTCCTGGGGCGGACGCTCCGTCCGCTGCCGCGAAAGCCTTTCGGAGCTGACCTCGGCCGTGGCTCTCAGCATCTGCGACGACAAGAGGGTGACCCGCAGGATCGTGGAAGCCGCCGGAGTGCGCGTGCCGCGCCGCATCGATCCGCAGAATCTCGGCGCGATCGACGAAGCGCTGGAGACCTATGGTCAGCTCGTGGTCAAGCCTGCGCGAGGGGAACAGGGCAAGGGCGTGGCCGTGGGTTTGAAGACCATGGCCGACGTCCAGGCGGCCCTGCTGCGCGCCCGGCGCATCTGTCCGGACGTCCTTGTCGAGGAGCAGGTGGAAGGCGAGGATCTGCGCCTGGTCGTGATCGACTATGAGGTCGTGGCCTGCGCCGTGCGGCGTCCGCCGCGCGTCATCGGCGACGGACGCTCGACCTTGCGGGTCCTCATCGAGCATCAGAGCCGTCGGCGCGCCGCCGCCACCGGGGGCGAATCCAGCATTCCCATCGATGCGGAAACGGAGCGCACCCTGGCGGAGGCCGGTTATGGCCTGGATGACGTCGCAGGGGAGGGCGAGGAGATCCTCGTGCGCAAGGCGGCCAACCTGCATCTCGGCGGCACCATCCATGACGTGACGGACGAGGTGCATCCGGTTCTGGTCGAAGCGGCCGTGGCGGCGGCGCGGGCCATCGACATCCCGGTGACGGGGATCGACCTCATGGTGCGTGCGCCGGATCAGCCGGATTACGCCTTCATCGAGGCCAATGAGCGCCCTGGCCTGGCCAATCACGAACCCCGCCCCACGGCAGAACGGTTCATCGATCTGCTGTTCCCGCTGTCGGCGCGCCCCGACGCCTGAGACTATGTCAGGAGCGACCTTGACCTCCCCGAAGATCGACCTGGACTACCTGAACGCCCGCCTGGGGGAACTCCTGAGCCTGCCCAGTCCGACGGGCTACACGGACGAAGCCGTCTGGGCCCTGTGCCGGGAACTGGAGCGTCTGGGCCTGGATTATGAACTGACCCGACGCGGCGCGATCCGGGCGCGCCTGCCGGGTCTCGAAGCCGCCCCGGCCCGGGCCATCGTGGCGCACGTCGATACGCTCGGCGCCCAGGTGAAGGCGGTGAAGGACAACGGCAGGCTGGAGCTTGTGCCGATCGGCCACTGGTCGTCACGCTTCGCCGAGGGGGCCCGCTGCACCGTCTTCGCGGAAGGTGGAGGCTATCGCGGAACGATCCTTCCCCTGAAGGCCTCCGGGCACGCCTTCAACGAAGAGGTGGACGATCAACCCGTCCATTGGCGTCAGGTCGAACTGCGGATCGACGCCGTGACCCACGGGCGGGCCGACACCCTGGCTCTGGGCGTGGATGTCGGCGACATTGTCGCCATCGACGCCCAGCCCGAGTTCACCGACAGCGGCTTCATTGTTTCACGTCATCTGGACGACAAGGCCGGCGTCGCGGTCATGCTGGCCGCTCTGGAATGCATGCTGCGCGAAGAACGCACGCCCACGGTCGATACCTGGTGGCTGTTCACCATCGCTGAAGAGGTGGGCCTGGGCGCCTCCGCCGTGCTCGTGCCGGACGTGGCGGCGATGGTCACGGTGGACAACGGAACCACTGCGCCGGGTCAGAACTCGTCCGAGTTCGGCGTCACCATCGCCATGGCGGATCAGACGGGTCCCTTCGACTGGCACCTTTCCCGAAAGCTGGTCCAACTGGCGCGGGATCACGACATCCCGCACCAGAAAGACGTGTTCCGTTACTACCGTTCGGATTCCGCCTCTGCATTGGAATCCGGCGCCGACATCCGCACGGCCCTGGTGACGTTCGGCGTGGACGCCAGCCATGGCTACGAACGCATCCATCAGAGCGCTCTGGTCGATCTGGCTCGCCTCCTGACCCTCTATGCTCAGAGCGAGGTGGAAATCAGACGCGACGCGCGCGCGCTGACAGGCGTCAGGGGATTCACGCATCAGCCGAACATTTCGACGAGTTGACGCCGCCTTGGCCGTCGGGGCGGAGGGAAGACCGAGGTCCTTCTCACCCAGACGCCATGTCCCACGCACATTGAAATCCTGTTCTCGTTGGGCGGCAGCGGAGCGCGAGCCGTCACGCCGGGCGTCTGGCCCTCGAAAGCGGGCGGAATCTCCTGCAGGACCATCGCCAGCCTGCGTCATATCGTTCGGGCTCGGAACCGCATGGCCTAGGGCCGATTGGGTCAGGCGAAGGAGGAGCCATGAACCAGACCCATGTCATCGAACGCGCTTTTGAAATCGCCGAGCGAGACCACGCCTGCCTTAAGGTCAGCGACGTGCGCGAAGCGCTTTCCCGGGAAGGCTATACGATCAGCGACCTGATGCATTTGGAAGGCTGGAGCATCCGCGAGCAGCTGAGACGGCGGATGAAGGCGCGCGGCGCCCGCGCGGTCCGTCGCGTCGAACTGGTCGAGAGCCGGCCGTGACCGCGTGGACCGGTCCGGTCCGGGCCGTGCAGGGGCTGATCCTGAGCGTTCCGGTGGCTCTGTTCAGCCTCGGGACCGCGACGGATGCGGCCTATCTCCGGACCGCGCAGATGCAGTGGAGCAACTTCTCTTCCTGGGCGATCGTCGGCGGTCTGATCTTCGGCGGGGCGGCTTTCGTATGGAGCCTGATCGACCTGGCCTGGGGACGCCGCGGGGTCTCGCGTTTTCTGTACAGCGGGGTCCTCGGGGCCTTGTGCCTTGTCGGGCTTGCGAACGCATTCAAGCATAGTCAGGACGGATGGAGCTCCGTGGGCGCGCTCGGCGTCACCCTGTCCGCCCTGTGCTGCGTTCTGGCCCTGATTGCGGGCTGGCTGCGCTATTCCGGGATGCTGGACGAGGAGGCTGGCCGATGATCCGCACCAACCTCCTTGTGTACGGGGCCCTGGCCGGCGCCGTTGCTTTGGCCGCCTGCGGTCGAAGCGAAAAAGGGATCAACGAAGTCGGGCCGGCGCCTGACTTGCCGGAGATCAGGGAAACCCTGCTGCCGCCGATGCGTATCGCCCGGCCTGTAGGATGGGGAGATGAGACGCCGCGCGCCCCCGAAGGCTTCGTGGTGACGGCCCTCGCTACGGATCTGCGTATTCCGCGTCAGATGCTGGTCCTGCCCAACGGCGACATCCTCGTGGCCGAGGGGCGGGGCGGCGGCGCGCCGGCCTTGAGGCCGAAGGACGTCATCGCTGGGGTCATCAAGAAGCAGGGCAACACGAAGGTCGAGGGCGGGGACCGTGTCACGCTGTTGCGCGACGCCGATAACGACGGTCGCGCCGAAGTCCGCTCGGTCTTCATCGACGGTCTCAACGCGCCCTATGGCCTGGCCTATGTCGACGGCCGCATCTATGTGGCCGAGCAGGACGCCCTGGTCAGCTTCCCCTATGTCGAAGGACAGACCCGGATCTCGGCCTCCGCTGAAGAGGTGACTCGCCTGCCGTCCGCCCTCAATCATCACTGGACCAAGGCCCTGACCGCCAGCGCCGATGGATCGACCCTCTACGTCGGCATCGGCTCCAACAGCAATGCGGGCGAGCGGGGTATGGCCGTGGAGGAGGAGCGGGCGGTCGTCTGGGCCGTCGATCGGGCCACGGGCGCGCGTCGGACCATCGCCCGCGGCATCCGCAATCCCACCGCCCTGGCGATCGAGCCGTCGAGCGCCGCCCTCTGGGCCGTAGTGAATGAAAGAGATGAAATCGGACCCCAGCTCGTTCCGGACTATCTGACCTCGGTCCGCGACGGCGCCTTCTACGGCTGGCCATACAGCTACTGGGGACAGAATGTCGACCCGCGCGTGCGGCCCCAGAAGCCGGAACTGGTGGCCACGGCCGTGAAGCCGGATTACGCCCTGGGAGCCCATGTGGCGGCCCTCGGTCTCTCGTTCGCCCGCGACGGCGGCTTCGGCGGCGCCTTCGCCGAAGGGGCCTTCATCGGACAGCATGGGAGCTGGAATCGCCAGGATCTGGCGGGCTACAAGGTGGCCTGGGTTCCGTTCTCCGGCGGCCGGCCGGCCGGCCCGCCCGTCGACTTCCTGACCGGCTTTCTGACGGACAAAGGCGAAGCTCGCGGCCGTCCCGTGGGCGTCTGGTTCGATCCTCAGCGCCGGATGCTGCTGGTGGCCGACGACCTCTCCAACACGGTTTGGCGCGTCGCTCCCGCAGGCGCCGCTCCCGGGCGATAGATCGACTCGACGCTCCAGTCGGGCCTCTGCGGTTTCGAGCAGCTTCAGCGCCTTGGCCAGCGCTCGAGGCGTGTCTCCCGCGAGTTGCGGATCGTCTGTCGTTACGCGTCGCGTTGGTCTTCCGCCATCCGGCTGGCGCGGAAATCTGCGAGGCGCCATGACGTCGATTGGCTACAGCGCGAGGACCGAGGTGTCCTTGACCTCTTCCATCACCGCATAGGTGCGGGTCTCGCGCACCCCTGGCATGACGCTCAGCGCGCCGGCCAGGAAGCCGCGGTAGGCGGCCATGTCCCTCATTCGCACCTTGACCAGATAATCGAAGCGCCCCGCCACCATGTGGCACTCCAGCACCTCGGACGAGCGGCGGATTCGTTCGGCGAACTGGTCGAAGATGTCCGAGGTCGTGCGGTCCAGCAGCACTTCGATGAAGATCAGCAGCTCGCGCTCAACGAACTTCGGGTCGATCAGGGCCCTATAGCCGGCGATGACGCCGCGCTCGCGCAGGCGGCGCACCCGCTCGAAACAGGATGACGCCGACATGTTGCAGGCGGCGGCCAGATCCTGATTGGTGATCCGTCCATCCTGCTGAAGCACCTGCAGGATGCGGCGGTCGGCGTCGTCCAGCTTGTATCCCGCCGCGCTCATGCGCGGCTCCCCCTTACGCATCCTGACTACTCCGAACGATGACAAACCGCCTGCTGATCCGCAAACGGATCAACAGGCGGCGGGGGCCGACGATCTGGGAGAAAACCGCCAGCCGTGGATCGGCCGGATGGCCTACTCGGCGCGCGCCGCGTTCGCGGTCGCCTTGCTCTGGCTGATGAAGTCTTCCATCTCGGCCGTCATCGCCGGGATCGTGGCGACAAGCAGACTGATCAGCTTGTCGTGGAAGGCCCTGATATCGAAATCGGCGCCCAGCTCCGTTTCCGCCTTGCGTCGCAGGCGAACGATCTCGATCTCGCCCAACTTGTAGGCCAGGGCCTGGCCGGGCCAGGTGATGTAGCGATCGATCTCCGTCTGGATTTCGTGGTCTGACAGAGCCGTATTGTCGCTCAGGAAGGCGATAGCCTGAGCGCGGGTCCATCCCTTGGAGTGAAGACCCGTATCGATCACCAGGCGAGCGGCGCGCCACATTTCATAATTCAGGCGGCCGAAGTCTTCATAGGCGTCCTCGTACACGCCCATCTCCACGCCAAGCTTTTCGGTGTAGAGCCCCCAACCTTCGCCGAAGGCCGAAATATTGGCCTGCAGACGCCATTCGGGAATGCCCGGAAACTCCTTGCGCATCTTTCCGTGCCAAGCATGGCCCGGGTTGCACTCGTGCACCGTCAAGGCCGGGATATTGTAGCGCGGGCGCGACGGCAGGTCGTAGGTGTTGAGCGAGCAGTTGCCGCGCCCCGCAGTGTAGAAGGGAGCGATATTGGCCGGGACCGCCGAGACGCTGAAGGTGTCACGCGGTTGAAGGCCGAAAAACTGGCTCATCTTTCCGTCGACCTTCTTGACCACCCAGGCGCCGTGCCACAGCAGATGCTCGGGCTTGTCGTAGACGAATTGAGGGTCGGTCTTCAGGAAGCGGGTGAACTCGTTGAACGTGCCGGTCCAGCCGGTGCTGCGCATCACGGTTTCCATCTCCGCGCGAATACGGGCGACCTCCGCCTGGCCGATCCGGTGGATCTCGTCCGGCGTCAGGTTGATGCTCGTGTATTGGCGGATCTGGCTCTGATAGAAGGCCTCTCCATCCGGCAGCTGGTTGGCCCCCAGGGTGTCGCGGGCCGCTGGCAGGTATTCGTTCCGATAGAAGGTCAGCAGAGTTCGGTGCGCAGGCACGACTTTCTGCTGGATGACCTCGATCGCGGCCCTCCGCAACCTTTGCTTGTCAGCGTCCGAGATGCCCGTCATGTCGATAAAGGGCGCATAGAAGGGGTTCTTGAGCGGGTCGGTCGGATCCGTCACAGCCGTGATCGAAACATCGCGTCCTGAAAGGGCTTCTCGCGGCTGAACGAAGCCGCGCGCGACGCCGGCGCGCATATTGGCGATCTGCTGGTCGAAGTATCGCGGCGTATCGCCCAGCTGTGAGAGGTAGCGTTCGTAGTCAGCTACGGAGCCAAAGGTTCCGTTGGCCATGCCGGCGATGCTCGACCAGAACGAGCTGTCCGCGTTGAAGGGCATCTCGTAAAGGCGGAAGCGTCCGTCATCGACGAAGTTGTCGATCTGGTTCTTGTAGACGGCGTAGTTGGTGCGCTCGGACGGCGATAGCTGATCCGGGGAAATCGCATTCAGACGTCGCTGCACATCCATCCAGTAGGCGAGACGGCGCTCCTGGGTCGCAGCACTCACATCCGGCAGATTCATCGGCTTGGAGAGGCGCGAGGGCAATTCACGCTGACGCCACGCCCATTCTTCATCGGCGATGGCGCGGAACTGCCGGTCAAGATCTGTCAGCGGCGGCGGAGCCTGGCGCGCGGCGGCAGGCGCGGCGTCGGCCTGGGTCTGCGCCAGGGCCGGCGTCGGCGCTACGCCGGCGCCAATCGCCAGAACGCCGAGTGCGACGGCGATGGCGCTGTGAGCGATCACGGTCTTCATCTTTCTTCTCCCCCTGGATCTTCTGGGCGCCGACCGGACGCCCGTCATGAAAGAGGCCGCCCCTCGCAGGGCGGCCTCAAACCTGTTCGATTAGAATTTGGCGTTCACGCCGATGTAGGCGTAGCGGCCCAGATTATTGTAGATGCTGGCGTTGAAGCCGGTATTGAGCGACGTACCCGTCCAGGTGAAGGGCGTCTGCGGCGGCTCCTCATTGGTGAAGTTGTTCACGCCGGCGAAGACGGAGAACCTGTCGAAGCGATACTCGGCGCGGATGTCGTGGGTGAGCCATGACGGGGACTTGTAGGGCTCGTAGGTTCCCGGCTGGTCCTGATTGCTGCGGACCATGCTGCTCAGATACTGGTTGGCGTAGGACACCGACACGCGGTCATAGTCCCAGGTCACGCGGAAGTTCATCCGGCGCTTGGGATTGGGCAGTTCGCCCGCCTGCTCGTCGCGCACGCTGGCGTCGCCCGGAACCGGATCATAGGTCAGGTCCTCCAGGAAGCCGGCGGCCGCGTTGAAGGACAAGGAGCCGTAATCCGGCAGACCCAGCTTGGCCAGATCCGTCCGGTAGGAGGCCGTCACGTCCCAACCCGAGTTGGTGTATTCGGCCACGTTCAGAACCTGGTTCAGCACGCGGGTGATGTTGCCGTCCGAGCCGCGCGATACGCTGGTGCAGAAGGGATTATTCAGGTCAGGGCTGTCGACGCAGTTGTTGATGATGTTCCGCCATCCGAGCGAGGCGATCACGTCGCTCATCTTGATGTCATAGTGGTCGATGGTCACCGCCAGCCCTGGTAGGAAGGACGGCGTCAAGACGACGCCCAGGGTTAGGGTTTCGCCCTCTTCGGGCGCCAGGTCGGGATTGCCCTGGCTGACCACTGGCCGCGTGGCGGTGGACTGGACGAAGTCGGGCGACAGGCCCAGGGCCGCGCAGTTCGCCCGGCGGTTGGAGGAGAAGTTGCCCAGGTTCACACGCGTGGCGTCGCACGGGTCCTCGATCTGGCTGTAGCCCTCGCTGCCGCCGCCGAACAGTTCGTTGATATTGGGCGCTCGCACCGCCTTGGCGAAGTTTCCGCGGAAGCGGATGTTGCGGTCGACCGTCCATTCCAGGCCGACGCCGTAGCTGCTGTCGCCGCCCGTGGTGGTGTAGTCCTGATAGCGATAGGCCGCCGTCAGATCCAAGTATTGCACGAACGGGACATCGGCCAGCAGCGGCACATTGATTTCGCCGAAGATCTCCTTGGATTCATAGCGGCCCTCGGTGATCTGCTGCGAGTTCTGGAAGATCAACGCATCCTGTGAACGCTTGTCCGGCACCGAACGAGCGTATTCCTTGCGCCATTCGACGCCCGCGGCGAAGGCGACCGGCAGGCTGGTGCCGCTGAACAGAGACGGATAGGAGAACAGTTCGCCGTTGACGCTGGCCACGGCGTTCCACTGACGGGTCACGTCGTCCCGGACGGTGTAGATGTAGGAGTAATCGATCGCTTCCTGGGAGGCGATGCCCGCTCCGAACAGGTTCAGCGGCTTACAGCCTCGAGCCCGCGCGTCCGCGTCAGCGCAGACGATCTTGCCGTTCATTTCGATGGCGTCGATCGACTCGTAGAACTCCCTCTGCAGTCGGTCGAAGTTGGTGAACTGGGACTCGGTCTGGCCGTAGTTGACGTAGGTCTCGAACCGCCAGCCGTTGCTGAAGGCGCCGTCGAACCCGGCCACGAAACGGGTGGTGTCGTACACGCTCTCATAGGTGCGGATGCCGAAATCCCGGTCATTGCGGGTGATATCGAATTCCTCCACCCCCGCGGCCGTCAGCATCGCGCGCAGATCCGACGGCAGGAAGGCGTTGTCCGCCTGGATGCGGTAGGCGTTGCCGGTGGCCGTGCCCGCGACGTCTCCGGCGAAGGTTCCGTTCTCGCGCTGGCTGTTCGCCTCGGTATGGAAATACTTGGCCTCGGCGAACAGGTTCAGTTCGGTGATGACGTCGCCGGAGGGCTGGAACTGATGGCGCAGCTGCAGCTCGCCGCCATAGCGCTCGACTGGAGTGCGCAGGGCGTCTTCGCGGAACTTGAAGCCGTCGCCGCCGATGGAGACCTTCTGCGGCCGCCCGGCGCCGTCGACGACGATCTGGCCGCGATCGAAGGGAACAAGCCGCCCGTCCTCGGTGAAGGTCAGGCTGTAGGCCGCGTTCGAGCCGATCGGCGTGACGATCACCGGAGTGAAGGAATCGTTGGTTATGTTGGTGTAGACGTCCCGCGCGGTAATGAAGGATGGAAGGCCGTCGTCCGGGCTCTTCTTGTCCGGGTTCGGGATATAGGCCAGGCCGCTCATGGCGTAGTCGCGCTCGTGCCGGTACAGTCCCTCTGTCTTGTCATAGGTGGCGGCGGCCATGACGTTGGTGCGACCGTCGTTGAAGTTCCGTCCGACGGCCACCGAGCCGTAGTAGGTGTTCGGGCCGTCGGCCGAGCCGTACTGGGCCTGGGCGGCGATGCCGTCGAAATCCTGCTTGGTGATGAAGTTGACCACCCCGGCCACGGCGTCGGCGCCATAGACGGCCGAGGAGCCGCCCGTCACCGTATCGACGCGCGCGATCGTGGTCTTGGAGATGGTGTTGACGTCCACCGCGCTGGTGCCGCTCGACCCCGCCACATGGCGTCGTCCGTTCACCAGCACCAGGGTGCGGCTGGCGCCCAGGTTGCGCAGGTTCAGCGTCGCCAGCCCCTGTCCGGCCACCGTATTGGTGGTGCTGGAGGCCGATGCGCCGAGGCCGACCTGCGGCTGGCGCGCCATGGCGTCGATCAGGTTGGTGACGCCGATGTTCTCGATCTCCTGGGCGTCGACGACGTTGACCGGAGTCGAGGCCTCGACGTTCGGCCGTCGGATACGCGAGCCGGTCACCACGATATCGGCGACGGCGCTGGCTTCGGGCTCGGCGGGCGGCGCTTCGGATTGAGCCCAGGCCGGCTGGGCGGCGGCTGTGACGGCTAGACCGGCGATTATCGTCCCGGTCTTCAGATACGCAGACAGTCTCATCGGATCACCCCTCGTTTTTTGATTTGAATTTGCGCCTTGAGTGCCATCGCGGCGATGGTTCTCCAGCCTGACGCGCCGCGACGGGGCGGATCGAGCGTAGCGTTCGTGAGCCCCGCCTGGCCTGCGTCGTCAGCTGGATCGACGCTCCCGTCAGCAGCGGCGCAAACCGCGCGCGCTCGCCTGAAGGCAGCCTTCACCCCTGTCGTGGTCCGCAAGCCTCAATCCCTCCCAAGATCGGGGGCCGCGGCCCCTGCAAGCGTCTGTCGGCGCTTAGCCGACTCCTGAATCGCTAGCACTGAGGCGGGAGCAGGAGTTTCGGTTATTGTTCGTGGGGCGGAATGAAATTCACGCCGACGTCGAAAAACTGCGCCATCTTCGAAATGTGCGCTGAAGGCTCAATGAGAAATAGAAAGAATCATTTTGTGAGAAAAATGAAACAATAATCCAATGTACAAAACGGTCCCTGACATGCGCGGGTGGTTTTTTCCTATGTTGGTCGGCGTCTTCATCAGGAAGTCGCTCGCAACGAAGCCGGAGAAAGCGCCTATAATTTGAATGTCGTGCGGCAGTGACAATCCCCTTCAAGAGCGGATGCAGGTCCGCCTGAGCGAGGAGTAGCGGCAAAGCTAGGCGCTTGAACCTGTTACGGCCCTGACGGCTCTGGGCGTGCGCAGCGCCTCCCGCCCTCCGCCCCACGCGGCCGGATCGCGCGAGGGCGTTTCCGGACCATAGGGTTATCGCGCGCTGGCGATTAGCGAGCCGCAGTCCGCGTCTTCCGCCAGGCCGGGATCGATAAACCCGAGCAGCGCTGCGATGGGGCTGACGAGCGTGGCCAGGGCGCCGACGACGCCGCCCTGTGTGGCGACGGCCGACAGGTCCACGCCGAGATCCGGAGAGGCGAGGGGGCCGGTGATGGTGATCGGGGCCCAGACCCGCAGAAGACGAGGCTTTTTGGTTTCGCCGTCGATCTTTAGATTCAGCCTCTCGGCCCCCAGGTCGATGGTTCCCGATCCCTGGGCCAGGACCACGTCCGTGTCGATCACCAGGGTGCGGGCTGTAGCGACGCCGTCTGAGACCTTGAAATCGGCGACGGCGCAGCGGATGGGCGAAGCGGACTGATCGCCCGAAAGCAGCTTGCGCAGGCCGGCGCCGACGTTGATCCCCAGCAGTTCGGCGAAGGCCGAACGCATCCGTCCTTGAGGAACGACGAGGCTGAGGCTTCCCTTCGAACGGGCCGCCAGTTCATGAATGGACGCGCCGGGCCCTTCCAGCTTCGCCCGGCCCAGGGCGCGGCCCGTCACCGTCGGCGCACCGTCCCGTGCGGGTATGATGGACTCCAGCGGATAGCCGCTGAGACGGAAGTCGACGGCGCTGTAAGGCGTGTCCTTCGTGGCGTCGATCCGCGCGGTTCCGTTCAGTTCGCCGCGGTTGAAAGCGAAGGAGACCGGATCGAGCTTTAAAACGCCGTCCTTCAGATCCGCGCCGAGCCGGACCTGCCGAATGTCGAAGGCGTTGGCTTTCACCGAAGCGGCGCGATAGGCGAGGGTTCCGTCCATCACGCGCAGACGTTCTGTTCGCAAGGGCGCGTCGGGCAGCAGTTTGCCGGGCTGGCCCGAGGTCGCGACCGTGCCCGCAGTCGTGACCTGCGGGCGCGCGCCCAACACGGCCGCCAGGTCGTCGATGTCCAGGGCGCGGGACGCGAGCTCGGCATCGACGCGGCGGCGCCCTTCGACCCTGTTCACCTCCAGGGTCCCCGACAGGTCCGACGATCCGACCTGCCCGCTGAAGTCCGCGAAGCGGAACCGGGCTCCGTCGCGAGTCAGGCTTCCTCTCAGCCGATAAGGCGGCGTGTTGGGGGTCGTAATCCCGGTCAGAAGGTAGAGGTCGGCCAAATCACGACCTTGCAGCTCGAGCCTGGCGTTGAAACGACCCAGGTCGAAGGGCCGGGTGACGGCTCCAGCGGCGCTCAGCCTGGAGCTCGCTCCGGCCAATTCAGCCGTAAAGGCGTAGGGCCGGTCGCGGCGTATGTTGATGAAGGGACCGCCCGTCACGCGAAGCGTCAAGGGCTCGCCGTTCATGGTCCCCTTGCCGTCGAGCACGAAGCCGCTCTCTCCATCCTGGGGCGAGCGCGCCTCACGCGCCGTGACCACGGCGTCGAGCGTCATGCCGCGTCGCTGCTCGTTCAAGGTCAGCCGGCCGTCGTGAATGACCAGGCGCTGTATGACGGGCAGCCTGGCGCCCCGCCCGTCATCGGGTCGGTCCGGCTCCAGGTCCCAGCTGCGCCGGCCCTGGCTGTCGACGACCAGGTGGACCCGCGGGCGGGTGAGGGTCAGCGAAGCCACTTCGATCTGGCCCAGAAACAGCCGTCGCAATCGTATCGAGACGTCGAGCCGTTCGATCTCGGCGGTATTGCGCCCGGACGCCCATGTGGGCCCGCCGACGCTGAGACCGCGCACCGTCGCCGAGGGCGTCCAACTGAACAGCCTGACATCCAGGTCCCCTTTCAGAGCCACCTCCCGGCCGGTCGAGGCGGAGGCGGCGCGACCGATAGGGTCGCGCACCCAGTTCCAGTCGAACAGAACGAGGAACAGGAGAAAGGCGGCGACGAGGCCCAAGGTGATCGCCGCCGCGATGAACTCCGGCTGGCCGGGACGACGAACGGCGAGCCATACGGGATCCCGAGCGACCACATAGGCGCAAATGGCGTCGCGGCCCTCCGCTGTGCGCCGCAGGGCCGCTTCCGCTTTCTGGCGCACGCTGTCGATCGCCGATTTCGCTCCAGGCCTGTCGATCAAGATCGCCTCCGGTGAGGCTGATTAACGCCCCAACCGGCAAAGGGCGCCACGTGCCGGGTCGGCCTGCGCGGGTTCAGGCGCTCACCGGCTTTCGCGAGGCTCTCGCGTTCGAGCGCCTCAGACGTTCAGAACTCTACGCAGGGATTGCTCGATGTCGCCGCCGCAATAGGCGTCGCCGTATTCACGGCGCGACCACTCCGCCAAGCGGGCCAGGGCTGGCGTCCTTGAGAGGCGCCGTGCAAGGCCCGCGGTCATGGGGGCGGTTTCTTCAAGCATTAATTCGATAGGGCGGAAGCGCTCGGTCAGGGCGGACCAGAAGGTCGCGGTGACGATGTCGGCCACGCCCGGTTTTTCTCCACCCAGCAAGAAGCCGGAATGCGCCGTCAGGCCATGGCGTCGGCCCAGGTCCTCCCACAACGCCATCCATTTTCCCAGACGGGGCGCGAAGCTCGACCAGCGCGCCTCGGTCCACATCTGTCGGCCGCCGTCCAGAGTGATCTCATCGATGACGTCGTTCGCGTCATTGACCACCTTCATCGTCAAGGCGCGCAGCTCTGGCGTGGAAGGAAGCAGTTCAAGCGTCTCTCCCAGATACAGCAGGATCGCGGGCATCTGGGAGATCGCCGCTCCGGAAGCGTGATCGACCAATACGGGCGGCCCCATGAAAGGCACGGGCATCTCTCCTGGCGGCCTCTGCATGAGCGCGCTGATCGCCGCTTCGTTCGTCTCCGACCATGTCCGGGCAGCATGGGCGAGAAGGGCGCGAACGAATTGGCCCCGGAAGGGAACCGGCCAATAATAGAGGGTGAAGTCCGTCATGGAGCTCTCCAGCGCTTAGCTGATCGCGAACGCCAGCGGGGGTGGGCAAGCGAATTTGCAGAACAGGTCCGACCCTTTCTCGTTCCGCTTCCGATACGGCGCATTTCAGGCTGGAGCCGTCACGCTACCGGAAGAATGTTCTCATTTTGTTCGAGTCTTGCTAAGCGTTGTCCATGGACGTTGCCCCCACCCGCAAGATCATCCACGTGGACATGGACGCTTTCTTCGCCTCGGTGGAGCAGAGGGACGATCCCGCCTTGCGCGGTCGTCCCGTCGCCGTAGGCCACGCCGCTTCGCGCGGCGTGGTCGCCGCCGCCAGCTATGAGGCGCGCAAGTTCGGCGTGCGGTCGGCCATGCCGTCGAGCACAGCCTTGCGGAAGTGCCCGGAACTGATCTTCACGCCGCCCCGGTTCGAGGTCTATCGCGCCGTCTCGGCGCAGATCCATGCCATCTTCGCCGACTATACGAACCTGATCGAACCCCTGTCCCTCGACGAGGCCTATCTCGACGTCACGGCTAATATCCGAGGACTGCCGACGGCCTCGGCGACGGCCGAGGAGATACGCGCGCGCATCCTCGAGGAGACCGGTCTGACGGCCTCGGCCGGGATTTCCTACAATAAGTTCCTGGCCAAGTTGGCCTCGGACCAGCGCAAGCCGAACGGCCAGTTCGTGGTCCCGCCAGGGCGAGGAGAGGCCTTTGTCGAGGTCCTGCCGGTCAAGCGTTTCCACGGCGTCGGGCCGGTGACGGCTGAGAAGATGAACCGCCTGGGTATCGAGACCGGCGCGGACCTCAAGCGTCAGTCCTTGGCCTTCCTTCAGCATCATTTCGGCAAATCCGGCGCCTGGTACTACGGCGTGGCGCGCGGGGACGATCCGCGCCCCGTCAATCCGGACCGCGAGCGCAGGTCCAGCGGCTCGGAGACCACCTTCGCCAGCGACTTGGTCGATCCAGCGGCGATCGAGGCGGGCGTGGATCGGATGGCCGACGAGGTCTGGGCCTGGTGCGAAAAGGCGGGGGCGCTCGGCCGGACCGTGACGGTGAAGGTCAAGTGGGCGAACTTCCAACAGTCGACCCGCAGTCGGTCCTTCAAGGAGCCGGTCGCCTCGAAGGCGCGGTTGCGTGAGATCGCCCGCCTGCTGGTGCGCTCCCTCTATCCGCCAACCAGGGGCGTGCGGCTTGTCGGCGTGACCCTGTCCAATCTGGAGAAGGCTTCACCTGGAATCCCGTCATGGACGCCAGCGGGCGAACTGGCGCTGTGACGGCCATGCTCCAGACCGATCTGTTCGGCCACGTCCCGCGGCCGGCCGCGCCAGCGGGTTTCGACTATTGGCCGGACGTCTTCACGGCGGCCGAACAGGCGGCGGTGGTCGCTCACCTGCAGAAGCTGAGCTTCAGGCCCTATGAGCATATGGGCTATCAGGGCTTCAGACGGATCGCAGCTTTTGGACGCCGCTACGACCTTGAGCGACGTCGACTGGAGACGGCCGAACCTTGGCCGGATTTCCTTAAAGCGCTTCTGGATCGCCTGGCTGGACCGCTCAGTCTTGATGAGGGGGCGTTCGTGCAGGCCCTCGTCAATGAATATGCGCCCGGCGCCGGGATCGGATGGCACCGCGACCGTCCCGTCTATGGGAAGATCCTGGGCGTCTCCTTCCTTGCGCCCTGCGTCATGCGCCTTCGTCGCAAGGCGGGGTCGAAGTGGCGTCGCGCCGGAGCGGCGCTGGGGCCGGGCTCCGTCTATCGCCTTTCCGGCGAGGCGCGGAGCGACTGGGAGCATTCCATCTCGCCGATGACGGCGCTGCGCTACTCCGTCACCTTCAGGACCTTGGCTTGACAGGCGGGCCTAACCCGTCAGGATTTCGGCGGCTTCAGGGTAGCGCTGGGCCAGGCGCGAGGCCCAGTCCGCCGATGCGGGGCGCACCTGCCGGGCTTCGCGGGGGCGCGCCAGGACGAGGGCGGCCGCTTCGCGATGGGCGGGCCAGTCCATCAGCAGGCGCATGGCCGCTTCGAAGTCTGGGTGGGTCGAGGCGTGAACGAAGGCCTGGTCGAGCGCTTCGACATCGTCGAAGTCCGCCAGGCGCGAGAGGTAGTCGCGAAGGACGGGCGCCGACAGGTCGCGCTCGAACAGGCGCCAGCGAAGGTCCTGGGCTTCCTGGCGATGGCCCTCGGCGTCCATCACCTCGATGGATGCGGCCTCCCAGGCCGGGGTCAGTCGGGGCGCGCCGTCAGTCGGGTCGCGCCCATAGGTCCAGCGACGGTTAAGGGGGGAGGGGTTCAGGGCGGCTTCCAGGGCGGCGCGGGCTTCTGCAGTGCGGCCTACCTCAAGGAGCCGGCGGGCGATGTCGGCGGCGATGTCGGGCGATCCGGCCTGTTCAGGCGTGACGAGGGACAGCCATAGATCGAGGTCGCCGGCCCGATCCGCGAGGCGGCGCAGCAGGTTGCGGCCGGCCGGAGTTTTGCGGGTCGATACGTCCAGGCCGTCCAGAAGTCGGCGCGCCGTGAGCGGGCCGAGGGCCTCGCCGGCGGAGGATATCCAGCGCGCATAGTCCTGGGGGCGCCGGCGGAGCGCATCGACCAGGTCGCGCAGCGCCTCGTCTCCTGCGGTTTCGGCGAGGGTGAAGAGGTCCGGCGCCGCAGCTTCGAAGGCGGCGGGCAGTTCCCCCTTGGTGTCCTTCACGCGGGCGGCCAAGCCAGGATAGAGGTCGAACCAGCGAATGAGGACGGCGAGCGCCTCGCCGGGGACCTCGGGCGCCAGGCGCTCCAAGATCATGTCGCGGTGCATGTTCAGGTCGTCGATCAGTTCGCCGCGCTTGCGCCAGGACACACGTGTGCGGGCGACGGAGACGGCGGTGATGCGCTTGCCGATCTCAAGGGCGAGGAGGTCGGGGCCGGCCTCGGCCGCCAGTTCCAGACGAAGACGACGCTTAAGATTGGCGTTCCCGGCGCCGGCCTCGATCAGCAGGTCCGCCAGACGGGGCGCCCCGAGATGGACGAGGTTGGCTGCGGAAAGCCTGGTCGAGATCCTGGGTTGTCGCGCCATGAGGTCCTTTGGGAGGAGCGGGGTCGTCCGAGGGGCAGCTATAGCACGGGCGCCAAGGACGATTTCGTCACCCCCCTGCTACCCAGCAGTCGCTGTGTGTCGGACGGGAGGCGCGCCTTACGGAGCCGCCAGAAGACCCAGATTGGCGCAACTCGAAAGCAGGGATACAGTGACTTCGATTTATTCATACCCCTTTCCTCCCTTGGCTGCGGTTCAGATCAAGCACTGGAAGCCTTTCCTATGGAGCGCCGGCTTTGGACTGGGATTTATGATCCGATCTTCTATTCCGGCACATAGATCATCCTACCGTCGGGGAGGCGATAGGCTGAGCCCGCCTTGACGCCCTGGCCTTCGCCGATCCGGCCCTGGGATTCGTAGCGGGTCAGTTCGTCGCCCTCCTTCACGGTGATGCGCATGTCGGCCTTGCCAGGGTTCTCGATCACCATCAGGTCGCGCGCGTTGAAGGGGTTGAGCGGGTTCTGCACCAGAACCACGAGCAGGACGGCGATGATCACCACGAACAGGTCGATCAGATTGACAACGGCGGTGATGGGATCGTCGTCTTCTTCGTCGAGGAAGCGCATCAACCGGCCTCCCGCGCGCGTTCGATGGCGCGCAGGTCCTGAAGCAGCCAGCGCCGGCGCACGGTCAGGACATAGTGGGCGATGCTGGCGGCGATCAGGGCCAGTGTGACGCCTGAGAAGGCCACCACCATGTTCTCGCCTACGCCCGAGGCGTCGCCACGTCCCAGCGCCAGCAGGGCGGGGCCCATGGGGATCATGGTGGCGACAAGGCCCAGCATGGGGGCGCTGCGCGAGACGATGCGCAGGCCCTCGAGGTCCTTGAGGATCATCAGTTCCAGATCGTCGCTGGCGGCGTCGGTCGCTCGCCAGCGGCGCCATAGGGGACTGCGCCAGTCGGCGCGTCGGCGCTGACCGGCCTCCACCAGGAAGGCGCCGAGGGCGAACAGGGCATAGGCCATCGCGGCCAGGATGAGGATCAGCGCCGGCGCGAGGAACAGGCTGGAAACCTGATAGAGGCCGGCTTCAAGCTGGGGCATGAGGGACCTTTCGAGGGAGAGAGACGAGACGGCTGACGCCGCCGGCCAGGAAGGCGAGGAGAAACAGCAGGCGGCCCCACGGTGGGGGAAGGGACGGGGCAGGGGCGGGCGGCGGGATCGGCTCAAGGACCTGGCCCCGCACGAGGTCGGAGGGCGTGCCCGCCGGGGCAGGCTCCGGGACCGAGGCGGCCGCTGAGCGAGCCGCTCCCTGGCCAAAGCCGGGAGGCGTCGTCGCTCCGGGGGGCGAAGGACTGTCGATCTGCGCTAGGCGCGCCTCAAGCGCTTTCCGCGTCGCCGCGTCGGGAGACCAGTAGCCCTTGGCGACGGCGTCGCGCAGGCGCTGGATCATCTGTCGCTCGGCCATGGGGTTGTGGGCTTCGAACCATTCCCGCACGCCCAGGCCGCGCTCGTCGCGGACATAGACGTCGTGAAGCGCCTGCCACTGATCCTGTCGGACCATGCCGGGCGCGGTGGCTTGCCAGCCGAACAGATTGTCGGCCAGATCCACAACAGCCAGCGTCCCGGCATAGCCTTCGGCCTGCATGGCCTGGATCCAGGTGCGGTTAGTGTAGCGGCTGCGCATTTCCGCAGCCAGAAAGTCGCGAGCGGCGACCGTCCTCGGCGACCCGGCCCGCGCGTCGGTGATGTAGAGAGAAGGCGCCTCGCCGCCGGCCCGCCGGATCGCCAGCGACAGGCCGCCCAGGTATTCGAAAGGGTGATCGGTCGACAGGACGCCGTGCAGATTGCTGGATCGCGACAGGGCGGCGGCCTGGACTCCGGCGAGCTGGGCCGCGAAGACGCCGCCCTCCGCTTTCCGGCCCCAGCGTCCCGCGCCATAGACATAGCCCAGGCGGTCCAGGAAGGGATCGGCCAGATCCTCGGCGTCATTCCAGCTGTCGGCGTCGCGCACGGCGTCGGGCACGCCGCTGCCGTAGTCGCCGGGCGCATTGCTGAAGATGCGGGCGCGGCCCAGGGCCTCGGCCTCATCGGTCGAGAGGCCTTCGGCGACCAGGCGAGCGGCGGCGGCGCGGCTGTTCTCCGCGACGGGATCGCCGGGCTCGTTCTGTTCGGCGATGCGTTCGACAGCGTCGGCCAGCAGGCGCAGGAAGCCGTCGAACTGATCGCGATAGACGCCGGTGGCGTGCACCACCACGTCGATGCGCGGCCGCCCCAGTTCGACGGCCGGTATGATGTCGAGCGCGACGATGCGTCCTCCCGCGTCCCAGCGGGGCCGTAATCCCAGGGCGCGCAGAATCTGTCCCTCAGGAAGGCCGAGGGTGCGGACGGACTCGGACGACCACAGGCTGACGGCCATCTTGGTCAGCGGGCGTCCATCGTGCTCTTCGGCATAGGCCTGACGCAGGCTGTCCAGGGCCTCGGCGGCGGCGTCATAGGCGGCCTGGGCGGGGATTTTGTCGGGCGCGAAGGCGTAGAGATTTCGGCCGCCGACGGCTTCGGGATTGCGCACCGGATCGCCGCCTTCGCCCGGCAGGACGAAACGGCCGGACAGGGCCCTGAGCAGGGCGTCTGTCTCTCCGGTTTCCGTCAGGCGCCGGTCGAGGATTTCAGCGCGTTCGATCTGGGCGCGCAGAAGGGGATCGGCGATGGAACTGGAAGGAAGGCCGTCGCGAAGGTGATGTTGCAGCGTCTGGAAGGCCGGATCGGCGTGCAGGGCGGCCTGATCCTTGGCGAGCACCTCCTGCTCGTCCAGGCCAAGCGCCTCGAAGTAGGGCGCGCCCAGTTGCTGCATGACGGTGGTCAACCGGTGATCCGGCGAGGCCGGACGACCGAACACGTGCAGTCCGAGCGGCGTGGGCGCGCCGCCGACCTGATGCAGATAGTCGTGCAACTGGTTCAGGAAGGCCGCGAAGTCGATGCGCGCGGTCGATCGCGTCCAGCCCATGTCTGCGTCCACGCTTCGTTGCGCCGCGAGGTCGAGAATCTGCTCCCGCACAGCGTCCTGCACCGCGCCCTCTTCCAACTGCTGGTGCTGATGGATCAGGTCGTGGAGGGTTTTGAGCTCGTCATTCAGACCGGCGGGAGAAAAGGGCGGGGTCTGATGGCTGACGGTGACGGCGCGGCCGCGCCGCTTCGCCTGCATGGCCTCGCCGATGTTGTCCTGGATGTAGGGATAGACGACCGGCAGGCCGCCCAGCACGACGAAGGCGTCATCGTGCGCCGACAGTCCCCGGTCCTTGCCGGGCAGGAACTCCTGCGTCCCATGGGTGCCCAGATGGATGAGGGCGTCGGCGTCCAGAACGTCGCGCACCCACAGATAGGCGGCCAGATACAGATGGTCGGGCGGTGCGGCGGTGTCGTGATAGGCCTCGCCCACGCGGGCGGCCCGGGGCGGTTGGGGCAGGACGGTCAGGGCGCCGTCGCGGAAGGCGGGGATGACGAAAACCGTCTCGCCGTCGATGGTCCGCACCGACCAATGCCGCGCCGGGTCGCCCCAGCGGGCCTGGACGGCGTCACGCCGGACGGCGGGCAGGGCGTCAAGCCAGGCGCGATAGCGGGCGACGGGCAGGGTCACGGCCAATTCCCGCTCCCGCAGACCGTCCAGTTCCTCATGCCGGTAGAAGGCGCCCAGCATGGCGCGCGCCGCGTCGATCCAGCGGGCTTCGGAAAGCGGCGGAATCGCATAGCCCGCCGCGTTCAGATCCAGGCTCAACGCCTCCAGGCTGCGCGGAACATTCAGGTTCGAGGCCGAGACGTTCGCCTCGCCGCCGGGATGGTTCCAGAACATCAGGGCCAGCCGCTTGTCGGCGTTGGGCCTGCGGCGAAGGGCGACGAGGCGGGCGGCGCGGGCGGCGACGGCTTCGACCTGTTCGGGAATCGGGGCGAGAGCGCCGTTCTCGAAAGCCGAAATCACCATGGGATCGCTCATGCCCCAGGCCTCGGCGGGCGCCATCAGGGCGGCGGCGGACCGGCTGGGCAGGCCGGTATCGGCCGCGCGCCAGGCCTCGACGCCGCCTTCCCGGTAGGAGAAGGTCATCAGGGCGGGGATGTCGAGCGCGATGAGTTGGTCGCGGATCGGGTCGCCGGCGACGATATGCTGGGTGTTGAGGAGCAGATCGGGGGCGAGCGGCGCGAGCGCCTCGGTCAGGCCCTGCGGACGACGTTGGTCGAACCACACGCCGACGCCCTCCAGGCCCCTGGCGCCGAGCGCGGCGATCAGGGCGTCGATCACGGCGGTGTCGCCATCCGCAACCTGTGAACTCGACATCAAGATCGCCGCGCGGGCGCGCGCCGGCCGCTCGGCAAGCCAGGCGTCGAGAGCTTCGGCGTCGTGCGCCTCCAGGCTCGGGTGATGATAGCCGACCTGCTCCAGCGGGCGCGGCGGCGGAAGCGCGGCGGCGTCGCCGCCCATGGCGTGGAGCTTCAGATATCGGAACAGGAGGGTGAAATTCTCCTGTCCGCCCGCCGCATAGTAGCCGGCGATGCGCCGCGCCGCCTCGGGCGACAGGTTGCCGAAGGCCGGCGCGCCGCCGCCGATGCGAACCCAGGGCCGGTCGCCGATCTCGAGCCTGTCGCCGATCACGGCCTGCACCGCTTCGACATCGGAGGGACGCGGCGTGTCGAGCAGGATGAAGTCGGCCCGCGCCCAGTCCGGTTGATCGTCAAGCGTGGAGAGGGATGTTCCGCGCAAGGCGACGTCCTCCGCCCCAGCCATGGCCTGCAAGCGCACGAACTTGGCGGGCAGGATGAAATCGCTGCCGATCACCTGCACGCGTGGGCCCGGCGCGTCCTGGGCGGCGACCCGCAGGGCCGGGGTCAGGCAGACAGCGACGATCAGGAGGAGGCGGAGGAGGAACGCCACGGCTCAGAAGCTCGCCGTAAAGCCGAGGTGGTAGAAGCGGCCGGGCTCGGCGAAGGAGAAGAAGGCGGATTCCTCGGCCAGACGCACGTCGGTCAGGTTCTGAACCCCGGCGCGCACCCACAGGTTCGGCTGAATCTGGTAGCCGCCTTCCAGCGAGACCAGGGCATAGTCGGGAACCGGCTGCTGTACGGAGTTGGAGACCATCCATTGCTCGCCGACGTACTCGCCGCGAAGCTGGACGAAGCGGGTTTCCTCAGGTTGCCAGCGCAGGGTGGCGTGGCCGCTGTGCTCGGGCCGTTCGGACAAGGGAGAGCCCGTCTCCCGGTTTTCGCTGTCCAGGTAGGTGTAGTCGGCTCTCAGGCTGAAACCGCCCGGCAGGGGCGCGGCGCCGGCCAGTTCTACGCCGCGAATTCGAGCCTCCGCGATGTTCTGATACAGACGGATTTCACGGCCGCGCACGCCGCAGAATGCGGTGCAGCGAGTTTCGATCAGGTCCTCGATGTCGTTGTCGAAAACGCCGACGCGGCCCATCCAGCCGCCCCGGCGGTATTCGGCCGAGGCCTCGTAGGAGGTGCCGATCTCGGGCTTCAGGTCGGGGTTGCCGTAGACCCGGAAACGGCCTGCGGCCGCTATGGTCTCGAACTCCGGCGACAGTTGTTTCAGGCTAGGCGACTTGAAGCCCCGGCCGCCCCCGGCCTTGAACGTCAGCCCCTCGAGGGGCGACCAGACGGCGTAGAGGCGCGGGCTGGTCTGCCACCCGTACTGCTCGTGGTGATCGAACCGCGCGCCGCCGGTCAGCGACAGCGAGGACGTCAGGGTCCATTCGTCCTGCAGGAACAGGGCGTAGCGTTCGCCTTCCAGCCGGCCGGAGCGGGAGGCGGCCGCGTCTTCCAGCCGCTCGCGCCGCCATTCGCCGCCCACGCTCAGGCGATGGCTCGCCCAGCGGTCGAAGGTGGCCCGGCCGTCAAGGATGTCTTCCTGCATCCCCACAGGGCGCGAAGGGGTCTGTCCAGCCGTCACCGCATTCTCGCGATCCAGCGTCGAACGGTAGGCGCGGACGGCTGTTTCGCCCCAGCCCCAGAGTCCGCGATGCGACAGTGCGTACTGGCGGCGCTGCACCGTGTCGGCGAAGCGATAGTAGACGGGCGATGCGCCTGTGGTCGCCGTGTCGCGATAGCGGTCGTCGCGCCCGCCCAGAATGGTCAGGTCGATCCGCTGCGCCGCATCCGGCGTCCAGCTCAAGGTCGCCGAGCCGGTGACGGTCTCGCGATCTTCGAGGTCGGAAAGGCGACGGTTCGTCGCCTGGGGCGTATTGGCCCGCGCCTTGGATTCCGCGAACAGGCTGAGACCGAGACGGTCCTGCGCCAGCGGGCCGCCCGCATAGGCGCCGACCTGATAGGTTTCGCCGCCTCGGCCATCCTCGCGTAATCCGCCCATGGCGGTCAGGCTGCCGCGCCATTCGTCGGACGCGCTGCGGGTGATGACGTTGACCACGCCGCCGAGGGCCTCGGATCCGTAGAGCGACGACATCGGCCCGCGTACGACCTCGACGCGTTCGATGGCTTCGGCCGGCATCCAGCCCAGGTCGAAGTCGGCGTGCTGGACGGCGTTGGCGGCGGCGTTCACCCGTCGCCCATCGAGGAGGAAGAGGGTGTGTTCGCTGGGCATGCCGCGGATGGAGACGCCGCGCCGGGTCAGTCCGGCGCCGTTGAGCGTCACGCCCGGCACGTCGCGCAGGACGTCGGTCAGGTCTTGAACCGGCCGCCTAAGAAGCTCTTCGCGGTCGATGACGGTGACGCTGGCGGGCGCGTCGGTCGTCGTCCGCTGGGTGGATGTGGCGGTGACGACCACGTCAGGCAGGCGTTGCGGCGCGGCCTCTTCGGCGATGGCGGGAAAAGCAGCGCCGAGGGCGGCGGCGAGCGCCGTCGCAGAGGCCTGCGGAATAGCGGATTTCATGGTGTGGGATGTCCAGGACGTCAGTGGGCGTGCGGCCTGCGCCGCCAGTTCATCAGGTGAGCGGCGCTGAGCAGCAGGCCGCCGGCGACGGTGATCGGCGTCTCGGCCTCGTGCGTCGGCCATTCGGCGGCGGCCAGGACCAGCAGGGCGACGCCGAGCGCGCCCAGGCCGATCAGCGGCCAGGCGCGACGACCGTCCGGCGTCGGGCGCGTCAGGGTCCAGGCGGCGATGGGCGCGGCGGTCAGGGCGAAGGCCCAGTGCACCCAGGGCGCCTCGGCGAACAGGCCGAGAACCGGCAGCAGTCCTGCGACCAGAGGCAGGGCGAGGCAGTGGATCATGCACAGGCAGGACAGGCCGACGGCGGCGGCGTCGCCCCAGGTCTGGACACGAGCGTTCATGGCGATCCTTTCAGAGGAAAGTCGGCCGCGACGTCATGGGACGCCGCGGCCAGGCGGGGGGAGGAGGGGAAGGATCAGAATCGGGCGCGGAAACCCAGGACGAGATTGCGGCCGCGCAGGGGTGCCAGATGGCTGATGAAGGAGGCGTGGTTCAGCGCCTTCTCGTCCAGCAGATTGGTCCCGCGCATGAAGATCTGCCCGCTGATGTCGGCGATCGTCGGGACGTCATAGGCCAGGGTGGCGTTGACCATGTCGTAGCCGGGCGTCTTGCGCTCGAAGGCGGCGATGCGGTCCTGCTCGAAGACGTGGACGTATTCCAGATTGCCCGACCAGGCGCCCTTGTAGAAGTCGCCGCGGGCGCCCAGACGGCCGGCCGGAATGCGCGGCAGGTCGCCGCCGTCGCCCTTCAGCTCGGCGCGGACGTAGTCGCCGAAGGCCGTGGCCGACAGGCCCGGCCTGAACGCGTGGGTGACCTGGCCTTCGATCCCGGTGAAGCGGGCGTCGGCCTGGGTGTAGCGGATCAGGCGGAAGTCCTCGAACTGGTCGAGGGTGTCGGCGAAGATGTAGCCGTCATAGTCGTAGTGATAGAGGCTGGCGGCGAAGGTCGTGGCGCCCTCGATCTTCTTCAGGCCCAGTTCGATCGAATTGGCCGTCTCGACGTCCAGATCGGCGTCGCCGATCTCATAGGTGTTGGTCGCCAGGTGGACGCCGCGCGCATACAGCTCCTGCGCCGTCGGCGCGCGCTGGGATCGGGCCAGGGTCACGCTGGCGACATAGCCGGGCGTCAAGGTCCAACTGGCGCCGCCGGAAAGGGAGAAGGGCGAGTGGCTCGTATCGGCGCGTCCCAGGGCGCGGGCCTCCTGCCACTCCTGACGCAGGGCGCCTTCGAAGCGCCAGTCGCCGGCGACGTATTCCTCGACCAGGAACAGGGCGTGGTTCTCGGTGCGGCTTTCGGGAATGAAGGATTCGGCGCCGACGGCGGCGAAATCGCTACGCGAGGTCTGGGCGCCGACCACGCCGCGCACCCCGCCGATGGCGGCGTGCTGCACCTCGACGCGGGCGTCATAGCCTTCATTGGTGAAGGTGGTGGCGATCTCGCCGTCGTCGATCTCGTCGTGGCGATAGTCGGTGAAGCCGCCGCGGAAGCGGATGCGTTCGATCCCGGCGAACGGATCCTCGATCTCGCCGCGCACGTCCACCCGCTTGCTGATCAGATCGACGATCGGGACATGGTCATGATCGTGGTCGTGATCATGATCGTGGTCATGGTCGTCGTCGCCGTGGTCGTGACCGCCGCAGTGCAGGCTGGAGCCGTGCGGGTGGCAGGATTCATACTCGTGCGTATGTCCCGGCAGGCCGTATTCGCTGCGCTGCTCCGTATAGGCGGCGCCCAGATAGCCGCGCGACCCGATCCATGACAGGCCCAGGGTCGCGGTCGAACTGCGGTTGAACGACCCGTCCAGCGTGGCTTCGTCGAAGTCGGGGACCTCATAGTCATCGGTGCGGCGTCCGGCGGCCTCGACCCGGATGGCGAACGATCCCGCGCCGGCGGTCAGGCCGACCACGCCGGCTTCTTCATTGTCCGCCGTGCCCAGGCGGAACTCGGCGACGCCTTCGCCGCCGTTCTCTGGAATGCGCGTCGGGATCTTCTTGTCGATCAGATTGACCGCCCCGCCGATGGCGCCGCCGCCGTAGAGCAGGGCGGACGGGCCGCGCAGGATCTCGACGCCGTCCAGCAACAGGGGTTCGCCGGACACGGCGTGGTCGGGCGAGACTTCCGAAGCGTCCATCAGGGCCGAGCCGTCGGTCAGGACTTTCACGCGCGGCGCGGTCTGGCCGCGGATAACCGGACGGCTGGCCCCGCCGCCGAAGGTGTCCGAGTTGATCCCGGGCAGGCCGGTCAGCGTCTCGCCCAGGGTCGATTGCCGGCGCTGGACCAGTTCGTCGCCTCGCAGCACCGCCACATTGGACACCACCTCCCTGCTCGAACGGCCCAGGGCGTCGGCGGTCACCACGACGTCTTCCAAGCGGGTCGCGGCCGGACCGGACTGGGGCAGGGCGTCGGCCCAGGCCGCCGTCGAAATGGCTGAGAAACTCGCCGCCGCGAGCAGGATCGATCTTGAGTGCATGACGCTCCCCGTTCATGAAGAGAGTCGCTATTATGTTATATCGTAACATTCATCAAGCGAGCATGAGGGAGATTGAAATGAGCAGCGAGGGGGCTTTGGCGGAGGCCGAGCGGGTGCAGGTCGAGGTCTGGCGAATGATCGGGCGGGTCTTCGAGACGTGTCGGGCCAACGGTCTCAGTCAGTCCGATCTGGCGAGAAGGCTCGGCGTCCCGCGGGGACAGGTCTGCCTGTGGCTGAGGGATCGGGAGCGCATGACCCTGAAGGCGGCGGTGCGCCTGGCCGACGCCATGGGTCATGATCTCGAAGTGCGGCTGGTCCGCCGAGCGACGTTTCGCGCTGCCCGGGCCGAGGCGCAATGAGCCTGTTCGATCACGTGGAGGCGCTGCAGGGCGACCTTCCGTGGGGTCGTTTTCTGGACGCCGGGACAGGGGTCAACTCCAGTCTGTGGAGCACGGGTCTGGCCACGGACACCTGGACGGGCGTGACGGCTGCGGCCGGTCATGCGGATCAGGTGCGCGCCTCGGTCGGGGAGCGTATTCGGCCGCACGACCGGCTGCTGCTCGGCAACTGGACCGACGCGACCCTGCTGGAAGGCGGGGTCTTCGACACGGTGCTGGCCGATTATCTCATCGGCGCCGTCGAGGGCTTCGCGCCCTATTTCCAGCAAACCCTTCTGCGCCGGTTGAGGCCCATGACCGGGCGTCGCCTCTATGTCGTCGGCCTGGATCCCTACATCGTCGGACCGGCCGATACAGACGAGGCCCGAATGGTGCGTGAGATCGGCAGACTCCGCGACGCGGTCCTGCTCCTGGCGGACGAGACGCCCTACCGGGAGTATCCGGCGGAGTGGACGTTGAATGCGCTCGCCAGCGCCGGCTTCAGGGTGCTTTCAGCCCGTCGCTTTCCCAATCGCTACAAGGCGAAATGGGTGAACGGTCAACTGGATATGGCTGTGCGGCGCTTGCCCCGGGTCGCAAACGACGGGCTGGCCCGGAGCCTTGCCTCGCGGGTTGAAACTCTTCGCGGAAAAGGACTCGCGCTCTGTGCCGAGCGCAACGGTTTACGATGCGGCGCCGATTATGTGGTGGCTTGCGAGCCGAACTAGAGTCGCCTTCTCACTCTGACGCAATGACTGCTTCTGAAGCGATGTGGGCGTTGAATGTCGCTGACGTAGTCACGTCATGAAGCGGATCGCAGGTGTGAGGTATCGTCCCGATCCGGCTCCCGCAACCACCGTTCGTATAACCTCCCTGGTTATACCAATCTAGGCACAAAAAACCCCGTAAGCTCAACGGCTTGCGGGGTTTTTTGCGCTTTCACGTTCGCACAGCATTTTTGTTCGCTTTTGGACGGTTCAGTCGGGAACTAGGCGGTGTGGACAGATTTGAGCCAATTCCTCGCCGGCCGACATGAACTGTGGCGGAGCGCCAAAGGGTGCCGTGATAATCGAACGGTTCTGCTCAGCCGAACTGCCCCGTCCGCGATATTAAGGCGATAAGCGGCAAGCTTTTCAGAATAGGTCATCCAGCCTCGGTGAGATCGCCTCCGCTCAAGCCAGCCTCCCGAAGCAGTCTTGGGTCAACCAACTGGAACATGGTCAATCCTGCACGAGCATTGCGAATTCCATGTCGTTGCCGCACTCCCCATCGAGCGAACAACACTTGGCAAAGCGGACACCAAATGACGAACGACCGGGCCAAATTCATCCCCCGCAGGACGCCTGAATCCGCGGCAATGGTGGCTGCCGTAAGCCGGGCACGGCAAATGACGGCGGCGATCAACCGGCTGTCGCATGATGATGCCGAACGGATTCGGACCATGTTTGGCGACCTGATAGGAAAGGAGCTGGATAGCACCGTGAGTCTCATTCCCCCCCTCTATGCGACCGGGGGAGGCAACACTCGCATCGGGCGTAATGTCTTTATCAATCAAAACTGCACAATGTACGACCTGGGCGGCCTCGACATCGCGGATGACGTGATGATCGGTCCGAATGTCAGCCTCATAACTTCAGGCCATCCCATCGCTCCTTCGCAGCGTCGAGCGGGTGTAACCGCCAGCCCGATTGTCATTGAGCGCAACGTATGGATCGCTGCCAACGTGACGGTCATAGGAGGCGTGACAATTGGCGAAAACTCCGTTGTCGCTGCCGGTTCCGTCGTTACGAAGGATGTGCCCGCCAACACACTGGTCGGCGGCAACCCGGCCAAGGTCATCCGCTCGATAGTCGAAGAGTGACAAAGACCGCCAGCGAACGACCAACTTGTCCGCGCCGCCTAGGGCGAAATGATCGTTACAGGAACAATCCCCTTCATCCGCGGGGGCGGCATGGCGGGATCAGCTCGCTGGACACGTCTCTTCTCGACCTGGGCGCTGTCAGCAAATGAAGCTGGCCGTCCGACGATCGGACATCCTGCGATTCGGATGATGACGCGGCATCGCCGCGTCGCCTGTTTTGTAAAATGAAGTAAATTTTTAAAGCGTGCTGCTGGATGTTGAAAGATTTCCAGAAACGCGGGGCGCTGAGCAAATTTCCCAATGGTTAAAACCGGTTAACTGAAAACGGGGGTTGAAACCGCTACGCAAACATCTGATAGGGATCAGCGAGCCGATGATCTCATGTCGAGTATCGGCTTCCGGCTGTCGCTTTAATATGCCGGCGACGGTCGCTTTACTCGCGCTTCGCTGGGGGCGTGGAGAATAGCTGGCCTCTCAGCGACGGCAGATGAGCCTCCCGGCTCAACTGAGTTAGCGGGGCTGCCGACAGGGGGGCGTGACTGGTTGTGCGAACACTTGATTCTGAGGGCGCGCGGCGAGCTGTGCGTTCGAGCTTCCCCGAAAATCACTTTTAAATTCGTTCTTTGGTCCCGCCAGCAGCAGCTGGAGACGGGATGTTTGTGTTTGAGGAGAGTCAAATGAGCAAGGCAATCGCCCACAACCGCGCTTCCGGTCGAGTGTCGCGATTGCTCTCGGGAAGCTCTTTCGCGGCGCTCATGCTGCTGACGGTCGCTTCTCCGGCGCGCTCGGAAGAACGGCACTGGGACGCGAACGGCACCGCCGTCGGGTCAGGAGGCACGGGGGCCTGGAATCTTAGCGACCTCAACTGGAGCCCAAGCCCGGACGGCGTTAGCGGCCCGTACAACGCGCCATGGACTAATCTAGGACTCGACGACGCCATTTTTGGCGGGACGGCGGGGACGGTTACGGTGGGCTCGCCTATCACCGTACATAATCTGACCTTCAACACAGCCGGCTATGCGCTCACCGGCGGTACGCTCACCCTGGGCGGCATCTCCCCTACCATTACCACAAACACGAACGCAGCCGGCGTAACGACCATCGGGTCCGTCATTTCCGGCTCCGCAGGACTCGCCAAGGCGGGGACGGGAAGTCTTCGGCTTTCGGGCGCGAACACGTTCAGCGGCGATATCTCCATTCTGGACGGTAGGATCTATGCGTCCAGCGACGCCGCCTTGGGGGCGGCTTCGAACAGCATATTCACGGCCGCCGGCCGGTCCGTGTGGCTTGGAATCGAAGGTTCGAACACTGCTCGTTCCGTGGTCATCGGCGATGGCGGCACGCTTACTGTCACCGGCTCGGGCGTCGGCTCGGCGCTCATCAGCGGGAACGGTAACGTCAACGTTGCAGCATCGAACAATGACGCCACGATCGTCCGGCTGACCAACGACAATAACAGCTACACCGGCAGCACGACGTTCAACGGCTGTAACGGCGTCTGTAGCGCCTATTTCAGTTCTATCGGGAACATTGGGGAGGCGAGTTCGCTTGGCGCGGCGACGGGGGCGAACTCCACGATTATCTTCAACCAATCGAGCCAGTATTCCGACAGCGTCATCTATATCGGTGATGGCGATAGCTCTAACCGGAACTGGGACATTAACGGCGCCGCCGGCATCATTCGAAACCAGGGGAGCGGCACACTATCGATCACCGGCGATATCGACATCTCCGGCGGCGGGAACTTCAGCGCCGAAACCGCCGACATTGAGCTTCTGGGCGTGCTCAGCGGCGGCAACTATGGCTTTACTTCTCTTGCTGGGCACTCCGTTACGGTGGGCGGCGGCGCCAACACATTTACAGGACCGGTCAGCGTAAGCGGGCTCGTCAAGGCGTTCGTTCTGGCGGACAACGGAACGGTCAGTTCCCTCGGGGTCGGCGGCGACATATCCCTCGATGCTGGAACTCTGAGCTACACGGGCACGGGCGCGAGCAGCAACCGTCTGTGGACCATCAGCGGTGCTTCCGGCATCCTGAACGATGGCGCCGGTTCGCTCAATCTGAGCGGTGGAGCCTCATTCACGCCCGGTAATCCGGTAGATAGCCTCACGCTTGGCGGCAGCTTTGCCGGAGTGAGTAACTATTCGGGCATCATCTCGGGCACGGGCGATCTGATCGGCAACGGCGCCGGTACATGGGTTCTGGGCGGAGCCAATGATTTCGTTGGGACTGTCACAGTTAACGCAGGGACGCTGCAGGCCGGCAGCGCTTCGGCTTTCGGAGCGGCAACGGGTTTCATCGTAAACGGCGGCACGCTTGACCTGGGCGGGTATGATCTGACCGCTCCATCACTGACGGGTACGGGCGGCTCGGTCGCGCTTGGCGCATCGACGCTGACGGTCGAGGCGTTGGACGCCCAAAGCTATGCGGGGAGCATCACGGGGACCGGGGGGCTCCGCAAAGTGGGCGCCGGTTCGCTATCGCTGACCGGGGCGAGCAGCTATACCGGTGCCACGACCATCGCCGGGGGCAAGCTCGCCCTGGATTTTTCCGGTGCTGGTAGCCCGGCGGCCAATATCATTTCCGGTTCGTCGTCGCTCGTCCTCTCGGGCGGCACGCTCGAAGTTATCGGGGCGACAGGAGCAACCAACAACCAAACCTTCAACGGTATGACGGTCTCCGCTGGCAGCAACACTGTTCGCGCGGTAAGCGGGGCGGGCGGCGTCGTCAATCTCAATCTTGGAGCGATAAGCCGGGCAGGCGGTCTGATCAACTTCGTGCTGCCGGGCGGCGGTGCGATCACGACGACCAACGCCGACGGCGTCCTGGGCGGCTGGGCAACCATCAACGGAACCGACTATGCCAAGGTAGTCGACGGCGGCATTATCGCATTCGACAACAGCGATTACGTCAATAAGGACGACGCCGGTGATTGGGTGACTGGCGATATCGTCAGCGATTCCGCGAATGCGGCAGATACGCCATTTGAAGGCACGGTGAGCAGCAACCTCCAACTCGGCGGCCTTCGTTACACCGCTGCGGCAGATTCGGTCGTCACGATCGGCGCCGGAAACACGCTTGGAATCGACGGTACGATCATCGTCGCCCCAAGCACGCTCGCCACGAACCAGCGTATTACGGGCGGCTCCATCACTGGAGGCGCCGGTGGAGGGACGTTCGGCATCCAGCAGAACGGCACTGGTACGTTCACCATCGATTCCACGATCGTCGACAATGGCGGCACCGGCTTCGTCAAGAGCGGCAGCGGCACAGTTCGCCTCAACGGCGCCAACAGCTACTCTGGGGGCACGACGCTGAGCGGTGGCCGGTTGGAAGTGGCGAGCCTGGCGAATGGCGGGGTAAGCAGCAGCATTGGCGCGTCGAGCGCCAGCTCGTCGAACCTAGTGCTGGAAAGCGGCACGCTTGCCTATGTGGGCGGCGTGGACGTCGTATCCGACCGCGGCTTCACGTTGGTGAATGGAGGTAGTCTGCGCGCTATCGAAGTCGGAGCGGGACGTTCGGTAGAGTTCGCCGGCCAGGTGACGAGTCCGGATGACGCCGGTCTGACCAAGGTCGGTTCGGGCACATTGGTTCTGTCGAACGACGCCAACGACTATGTCGGCGTCACGACCATTAGCGGCGGCACCCTTGAGGTTGACGCGTTGGCAGATGGCGGCGTCGCCAGCGGGATCGGCGCATCTTCGTCCGCTTCCTCCAATCTGGTCATCCAGACCGGCGGTATGTTGCGGTACACCGGGAACACGGCGACGACCGACCGCGGCTTTACGATCAACGGGATCGCGGGCGCTGCGGTCGACGTTGCAAATGGGGGAACGACCCTCACCTTTGAAGGCAATGTAGTGGGTATCGGCGCTGCTCCGATGACCAAGGAGGGCGCCGGCACATTGGTTCTGGCGGGCACCAACACTTACTCGGGCCCTACGAGAATCAACGGCGGTACGTTGCGGGCGGGTTCAACGCAGGCGTTTGGTAGTCCAAGCCTTGTGACGTTGGCGGACGTCGCTGGCGCGACGCTCGACCTTGATGGTTTCAACAACAAGATTGGCGGCCTGTCGGGTGGAGGCGCGGCTGGTGGTACCGTGCTTCTCGGAGGAGCCACGCTCACCATCGGAGGCTCAAACGCCACATTCAATGGCAGAATCAGCGGCTCCGGCGGCCTTGTCAAAGACAACACCAGCACTCAGACAATGGTCGGCTGCAGCAACGATTATACTGGTGTCACCAGTATTATCCGGGGAACGATAAGCGTCGACTGCCTCGCTGACGGGGGACAGGCGAGTGGAATCGGTGCGGCAAGCGCCGATGCTGGCAACCTCGTTCTCAGAGACAGCGGTATACTTCGCTACACGGGCGGTGACCAAGCGACGAACCGCGGTTTCACACTGGAAAACTCGTGGGGCTACGTCGATGTGAGCAATGCGGCAACGACGCTGAATTTCAGCGGAATTGTCGAAGGGCCTGGGCATCTCGCGAAACGTGGTAGCGGCACATTGGTGCTGAGCGGCGCAAACACTTTTGCCGGCGCGGTGGCGGTTGAGGCTGGGACGCTTCGGGCCGGCTCGTCGGACGCGTTCGATCAGGGCACCAGCTACCTGCAGATGTCCAATGTCGCAGGGGCGCTGTTCGACCTGAACGGTTATGATGCGTCATTTAGATATCTGCTCGACGGTGGCGCGACCGGCGGTAACATCGATCTGGGCAGCGGTACCCTGACGATCTCCAACGGAGGGAGCTATGGCGGGGCGATCTATGCGGGAGCGATCACCGGCACCGGCAATCTCGTCAAGAATGGCGGATCGTATCAGCGGCTGACCGGTTGCAATAGCGACTACACTGGATCCACCATCATCAACGCGGGTATCCTCGAGGTCACATGCTTGACCGATGGGGGGCTGGCGAGCTCCATGGGGTCGTCAACTGCTGCGGCAAGCAGCTTGATCCTGAATGGCGGTACGCTGCGGTACGCCGGCGCAGGGGGCAGCACCGACCGCCAGTTCACGCTGGGGCCTGTTTCCGGCAATGGACTCGACGCATCCGGGACGGGTGCGATCAATTTCACCAGCACCGCGCCGCTCACCTTCAGCGTGCTGGACCGCGCGCAAACGCTGACCCTTAAGGGCACCAACACCGACGATAATATCCTGGCCGTACAGATCACGGATAACGGCACAGGTTTGACGTCATTGACGAAAACCGAGGCCGGCACCTGGATCCTCACCAATCCGGCCAGCACTTATACGGGTGTGACGACGATCAGCGGCGGCGTTCTCGGTGTCGACAAGCTGGCCGATGGCGGAGTTGCGAGCAGCATCGGTGCGTCGTCGGCGGCCGCGTCCAATCTGGTAATCGGCAGTGGATCGACGCTGCGCTATACCGGGGCAGGCGATACAACCAATCGCCTGTTCACGCTGGCCGCAGGCACCAGCTTCATCGAGTCCTCGGGCACTGGTGCGATAATCTTCACTGACACCGGGCCGGTCACTCTGGCAGGGACCAATCAGGCGCGGACCATTGCGCTCGGAGGCACCAATACCGGCGACAATACGCTGGCTGGCGCCATCGGGGATGCGGGAACCGGCGTCACGACGCTTGCCAAGAACGACAGCGGCAACTGGATTCTGACCGGGAACAACACATTCTCCGGCAATACCGTCATCAACGACGGCAATTTGATCATCGGCAATGGTGGAACGACCGGCAATGCCGGAACCGGCAATGTGTTCGTGACGTCGGCGACCTCGACGATGTCGTTCAACCGCTCGGACACCTTCAACTTCACCGGCGCGATCAGCGGCCCCGGCAGCATCGCGCAGATCGGCAGCGGGACGACGGTGTTGACCGCGACGAACAGCATCGGTGCAGCTCGGGTCGACGATGGTACGCTGCAGGTGGACGGCCTGCTCGGCACCGCGACGTTCGCCATGAATGGCGACGGCGCCTTGGTCGTGAATGGCACCGTGCAGGGCGCGGCCGGGACGGTTTCGACATTCACCGGCGATGTCGGGGCGTCCATGATCACTGTCAACGCTGGTGGCACGTTGCGTGCGACCGGCGACCTTGGCGACGGCGATGACGTCTTCACTCTGGCGGGCACGCTTGATACGGGGGGCGCCGCCTTGAACCTGGGCGGCGGCAACGACGTCTTCATGCTGAATGATGGCGGGGTGATCACCGGCGCTGGCGTCAATGCAGGCGCGGGCACCGACAGCCTGATCGTCGACAATGCGGCCGCCCGGATTTTCGACGGGGCAAGCGTCTCCGGGTTCGAAAGCCTCGCGAAGCAGAGCACCGGCGTCCTGACCCTGACCGGTGATCACAGCTACAGCGATGGGACGACAATCGCCGCCGGTACGCTTCGCATCGGAAACGGCGGTGCGTCGGGCACGCTCGCCGGCGACATCGCAAACAATGCTGCGCTGGAGTTCAATCGCTCCGGCACGGTGACGATTGCGGGCGAGATATCCGGAACCGGTTCCGTTGAGCAGCTCGGATCGGGCACAACGATCCTGACGGCCGACAACGCCTACACTGGCGGCACGACCATCACCAATGGCGCACTGCAGCTCGGCAATGGCGGAACCAGCGGCTTCGTCACCGGAGACGTGGCGAACAACGGCTCGCTCATATTCGATCGCTCGGACAGCGTCGGCTTCGACGGTCTGATTTCCGGCACGGGCGCGGTGACGCAGAACGGTTCTGGCATCGTTACGCTGACGGCTGACAACAGCTATAGCGGCGCGACGACGGTGAACGCCGGTACGCTGCTGATCAACGGCGACCAGTCGGCTTCCACCGGCCCGACCAGCGTGGCTTCGGGCGCGACGCTTGGCGGTATCGGCACGATCGGCGGCGATGTGAACATCGCCGGAGGCGGCATCCTAACTGCCGGAAGCAATGGGGTTGGCACGCTCTCCATTGCGGGCGGCCTCACGATGGATTCGGGCTCGGTCCTCAACATGGAGTTCGGACAGGCCGGCGCCGTCGGCGGCGGGCTCAATGATCTCATCGAGGTCGCCGGCGACCTCACCCTCGACGGCGCCACGATCAATGTGAGCGTCCCTACCGGCGGCATCTTCGGGCCGGGAATCTACCGCGTATTCAATTACGACGGCGACCTTCTCAACGATGATCTCGCGCTTGGTGCAATGCCGGGTGGAAGCGACGTGTCCGTGCAGACCGCGGTCTCCGGGCAGGTCAATCTCGTCAACTCGGCCGGCCTTTCGCTCAGCTTCTGGGACGGCGACGGCGGTCCGAAGTTCAACGACGCTGTCAACGGCGGCAATGGCACCTGGCATCTCGGCGGAACGGACAACAATTGGACGGGGTCGGATGGCGCGATCAACGCTGCCTATGCGGACGGCACCTTCGCGATCTTCGCCGGAACCGGCGGAACCGTCACGATCGATAACGGCTCCGGGCAGGTCACGGCGTCCGGCATGCAGTTCGCGAGCGATGGCTACCTGATCACCGGGGATGCGCTCACCCTGATCGGTCCGCAGTCCCTGATTCAGGTGGGCGACAGCTCCGTGGTCGGCGCAGGCTTCACCGCCACCATCGATGCCGATCTGACCGGCGCCACTCAGCTCGTTAAGACCGACGCGGGCATCCTCGTTCTGTCGGGCACGAACAGCTATACGGGCGGCACGCTGATCGAGGGCGGCACGGTCCGCATTTCGAACGACGCCAATCTCGGCGACGCGGCGGGTGGGTTGACCCTCGACGGCGGCACGCTCAACACCACGTCCAACATCGCTTCCGCCCGAAACGTCACCCTGGCAGGCGCGGGTACGGTGCTGACCGACAGCGGCACGACGTTAGAACTTGCCGGCCCGATTGCGGGGGCGGGCGCTCTCACCAAAGATGGTGCAGGTACGCTTATTCTGACCGGCGATGCCGAGCATGATGGCGGCACCACCATCGCGGCGGGAACCCTTCAGGTCGGCAATGGCGGCACCATCGGTAGTCTGACCGGCGATGTGCTGAACAATGCCTCACTGATCTTCAACCGCTCCGACGACACCAGCTTCGCGGGCGCGATTACCGGCACCGGCAGTCTCACCCAGACGGGCGGCGGCGTTCTGCGCCTGACAGGCGCAAGCGACTTCAGCGGCACGACCCTCATCGAAAGCAGCGAGCTGCGGTTGGAGAATGGCGGGAGCGTCAACAGCGGCCTAACGAGGCTTGCCGGACCTGACTCGACCCTGACCGTCACCGGTGCAGGTTCTTCGCTCATCACGACGGAGTTGAGGCTGGGAGCCCCAACCGGCGGGAACGTCACGCTCAACATCGAGGATGGCGGTCAGGTTATCGCGACGGGAACGTCGCAGGTGTCGCTGGGCGGCGCCGTTTTAGCCGGCAACCCTGCGCACGATGTCACCGTGAACGTGTCCGGCGCGAATTCGTTGTGGCAGGTGGGCGGCAATGTCACTGTCGGCTTCAACACTGCGTCAACCGCGCGCGTAAATGTCACCGATGGCGCGACGGTCCGTTCGGGTAGCCTTTCGATGGGCCCGGCTCTGCTGTCCATGACGAATCCCTCGGATATTACAATCTCCGGCGCGGGTTCCAGCTGGACGACAGGCGGCCTTTCCGTTTTCCGTGGAACACTATCCCTGCTGGATGGCGGCCGGCTCGACGCCGCCACTGGGCGGATCACCGCCGCGAGCGCTACTCAAGATGGCCAAGGCCGCGTTCTCATCTCCGGCGCAGGCTCGGCGCTTGCGATCGCGGGCGCCCTGGATATTGGCGGGGGCGGGAAAGAGGCAATTGTCACCGTTGCCGACGGGGGACAACTGAATGCGGGCGGGTTGTTGACCCTCGCCAACATCGCAGCAGGTAGCGGTACGCTGAATATCGGTGCGGCGGCGGGCGACACGGCCGCAGCGGCCGGCACGGTCGATGTGGCGGATATCGCCTTTGGTCCGGGCGCTGGCACCGTTAATTTCAATCATACCGCTGCCGCCTATGATTTCGGCGCCGCCATGTCGGGCGCCGGTGCGATCAACCAGCTTGCGGGGGTCACGCTGCTGAGCGGCGACAGCACGAGCTTCTCCGGTCTGACGTCGGTTTCGGGCGGCGGGCTCTACGTGAACAACGCGCTGGGTGGCGATGTCACCGTGGCGACGGGCGGTACGCTCGGCGGAATCGGGACCATCGGCGGCAATGTGACCGTGGCCGATGGCGCGCTCAATCCAGGCAACCTCGACGCTGCTCCGGGAACGCTCACCATCAACGGCAATCTCGATCTGGCGGCCTCTTCCACGATCAACGTCAGCTTCGGCGAAGCCAATGTCGTCGGTGGCGGTTTCAATGACCTGATCGAGGTCGGCGGAGACCTGACGCTCGGCGGGACGCTCAATGTGGAGACCGCGGCAGGCGGAAGCTTCGATCCCGGCGTCTATCGGGTCATCAACTATGGCGGAACGCTGACAGACAAGGG
This sequence comes from Brevundimonas sp. NPDC055311, assembly GCF_053645695.1. Taxonomy (NCBI): domain Bacteria; kingdom Pseudomonadati; phylum Pseudomonadota; class Alphaproteobacteria; order Caulobacterales; family Caulobacteraceae; genus Brevundimonas; species Brevundimonas sp. NPDC055311. Next base: position 50,529 of record NZ_JBSHMV010000006.1, on the reverse strand, counting down.
GCTGGCAATCGGTACGATCCCGTCGCCCGACTTCTATGTTCAGACCTCGGTCGACAAACAGGTGAACCTGGTGAACACGGCCGGCCTGCAGTTCCGCTATTGGGATGGCGTCGGCACCAAGAATGACGGTGTCATCGACGGTGGCGACGGCCTGTGGCAGCGTTCCACCGGCAATGATAACTGGGTCGATGACGGTAATATCCCCAATGCGCAGTTTGCAGACGCTGCCTTTGCGGTGTTCATGGGAGCTGCCGGCACGGTAACGGTCGATCGGAGCCTCGGCGAAGTCGAAGCCTCCGGCATGCAGTTCCTCACCGATGGCTATGTGATCGAGGGCGACGCAATCACCCTTGCCGGTTCGCAGGCGACGATCCGCGTGGGCGACGGCACGGCGGCCGGTGCGGGCACAAGCGCAACGATCGCGTCCGAGCTCACGGGCGCGGCCCAGCTGGTCAAATCCGATCTCGGAACGCTCATCCTCACGGGCGACAACAGCTATACCGGCGGCACCGCGATCAAGGGTGGTACGCTGGTGGTGTCCGCCGATGCCAATCTTGGCGATGCGGCAGGCGGGCTGACCTTCGACGGCGGCACGTTGCAGACGACAGCCGACCTTGAAACCGGCCGGGCGGTTGAACTTACTGGCGCGGGCACGCTGTTGACGGACGTCGGCACGACCCTGGGTCTCACCGGCGTGGTGAGTGGTGCAGGCAGTCTGATCAAAGACGGCGCGGGCATACTGACGCTATCGGGAGCCAACAGCTACACGGGCGGCACGCGAGTCACCGCGGGGTCCCTGTTCGTGAACGGCGACCAGTCTGCGGCCACGGGCCTGACGCGCGTGGACCTGGGCGCAACGCTTGGCGGGAACGGCGTGATCGGCGGCGACGTCGCGATCTCCGATGGCGCAACGCTCAATCCGGGCGGCGGCGACGGCCTGCCGGGCACGCTGACCATCGGCGGCAGCCTGTCGCTGGCTTCCGGCTCGACGCTGGCCATGCAGTTCGGCGAGGCCAACGCGGTGGGTGGCGCGCTCAACGACCTGATCGAGGTGGGCGGCGACCTGGTTCTTGACGGCACGCTGGATGTGACCATTCCCGCGGGCGGCACGTTCGGCCCTGGCATCTACCGCGTCATCAACTATGGCGGCGCACTGACGGACAATGGTCTTGATCTGGGCGTGATGCCGGCAGGCGGCGCCAGCACCGTGCAGACATCGATCGCGGGTCAGGTGAACCTCGTGAACACCGATGGACTTCTGCTCAACTTCTGGGACGGCAATGCTGGTCCGAAGTTCAACAATGCCGTCGATGGTGGTGACGGCGTGTGGCAGAACAGCACCGGCAACGATAACTGGACCGATGCCGACGGCGTGGTGAATGCCGCTTACGCCGATGAGGCTATCGCGATCTTCGCTGGCACGGGCGGGACCGTCACGATCGACAACAGTCTGGGCGAGGTGCGTACGGCGGGCATGCAGTTTGCTGCCGATGGCTATGAAATCAGCGGGGAGCCGCTGACGCTGGTCGGGCCCCAAAGCACGATCCGCGTGGGCGATGGTTCAACGGCGGGCGCCGCGTTCATCGCCACCATTGCGGCCGACCTTACCGGCGATACACAGTTGGTGAAGACCGACGCGGGCACGCTCGTTCTCGCAGGCGACAACAGCTATACGGGCGGCACGGCCATCGAGGGCGGTACGCTGGCGGTGTCGGCCGATGTCAATCTCGGCGATACGGCAGGCGGGTTGACCTTCAATCGCGGCACGCTTCAGACGACGGCTGATATCGAAAGTGATCGGGCCGTGTCCTTTGCAGGTAACGGCACGCTGCTGACCGACGAGGGTACGACCTTCACGCTGAATGGCCTGCTGTCCGGTGCGGGCGGCCTGACGAAGGACGGGGCAGGCACGCTCGTGGTCGCCGGAAACAACACCGGATATACCGCTGCCACCACGGTTGCCCGTGGTACGCTTTCCGTGAGCGGCGTGCTTGGCGGCAGGGTCACGGTCTCTGAAGCAGGACGTCTGGAAGGCACCGGACAGGTCGGCGCTGTAACCAATAGCGGCGTGGTTGCGCCGGGCAGCGGCATCGGCACGCTCACTGTCGCCGGCGATTATGTCGGCAACGGCGGCACGCTCGAGATCGAGGCGGTCCTTGCCGGAGACAACTCGACCACGGATCGGCTCGTGGTGGGGGGCGGCACCTCCGGCAACACCCAGATCAACGTCATCAACCGTGAAGGACTCGGCGCGCAGACCGTCGAAGGCATCAAGATCATCGATGTCGCCGGCGCATCCAGCGGTACGTTTGTTCTCAACGGTGACTACGTGTTCCAGGGCGAACAGGCGGTCATCGCCGGCGCGTTCGGATATCGTCTGTATAAGGGCGGCGTTTCCAGTCCTACGGATGGCGATTGGTATCTGCGTTCCAGCCTACTGAATCCGGTCGATCCGGGCGAACCGGGCGGCCCCGAAGAACCGGTCGAACCGAGCCCGCCGCTATATCAGCCCGGGGTGCCCATCTATGAAGCGTATGGGGCCAACCTGCAGTCGTTGAACGGTCTTTCCACGCTTCAGCAGCGTGTCGGTAACCGCAGCTGGACAGCCGGCGCCAACCCTGAGGGCAACGGCATCTGGGGGCGAATGGAAGGTGTCCAGAGCCGGGCTAATGCAGCAGTTTCAACCAGCCTTTCCGATCAGAACGTCAACAGCTGGAAGATGCAGATCGGTGCCGATCGGGTCTTTGCAGGATCCGACAAGGGCGAGCGGTTAGTCGCTGGGGTTACCGCCTACTATGGCGAGGCGAGCAGTCATGTCCGGTCGATCTTCGGCAACGGTTCTCTCAAGACCGATGGTTATGGTGTTGGCGCTACGCTGACCTGGTACGGGCTCCAGGGCTTCTATGCCGACGGACAGGTGCAGTTCAGCTGGTATGAAAGCGACCTCAATTCCGATACGCTCGGAAAGCTGTCAGCCAACAACAGCGGTAGCGGCGAGGCCTTCAGCCTGGAACTCGGCAAGAAGTCTCCGATTGGCGGCAAACTCAGCGTCACGCCGCAGATTCAGATGGCGTACTCCAATGTCCGATTTGATCGTTTCGCCGATGCGGCCGGGGCCATTGTCGCGGCAGACAAGGGCGATAGCCTCAAGACCCGCTGGGGCGTCTCGCTCGACCATGAGGACGAATGGGACGGCGGCCGCAGCCATGTCTATGGCTTGGTTAATCTTAGCTATGAGTGGCTGGACGGCACACGCACGCGCGTTTCCGGCACGCCTATCGCCTATGAAAACGAGGGACTGTGGACTGAAGTCGGTCTGGGGGCGAGCATAAGCTGGATGAACGGCATGACGTTCTATGGCGAAGTCTCGGGCAATAGCTCCGTCAAGGACTTCGGGGACAGCTACATTCTGAAGGCGAATGCCGGCCTGCGCATTGCATTCTGATTATATTGGGGCGGCGCCTTCCAAAGGCGACGCCCCAATATTCGGAAAGAATCTTCGCCCCTGCCGCAAAGGCGGCGATGGCTGAACGCATGAAAAAATATCCTGGAGACGCAAATGACAACGGCGCCGCAATCAGTTGAACTGCCTGTATTCTACAAAGGGGTTATGGCGCTCAACAGCCGTGATCATGCGTCGTGGCGTAGGCGGACGACGGACAAGGCGAGCTGGCTCGCGAACCAACACGTGGTACCACTGACGGTCGAGGAGTTTCCGCAGGCGCAGCGACACTTCCCGGTCATTTTTTCTTCAGGTCGAGACCCAATACCGCTGGCCCTGATGGGCATGAATGAAGGTGTAAACGTTTTTGTCGACAGTGCGGGCGCCTTACCAGACTCCTTTTACGTTCCCGCCTATGCGCGACGGTATCCCTTCATTCTGGCCAAGCTGACGCCGGAAGCGAGTGAGCTTTCCCTTTGTTTCGATCCCTCGAGCAACCTTGTGGGAGATTTTGCTGAGGGAGAGGCGTTGTTTGACGGCGTAACACCAACAGATGCTTGTAAGGCGGCGCTCTATTTCTGTGAGCAGTTCGAGGCCGCCGGACAAAAGACTACTGCGTTCATAGCAGAACTCATCCAACACGATTTGCTCATGGAAGGAGAGGTCGCAATTCAGCAGGATGGAGCGGAGCGTCCATTCGTCTACCGCGGCTTTCAGATGGTCAACCAAGCCAAATTGCCCGATCTGCCTGGTGATGTGCTGAAGAACTGGAACCAGACCGGCGTCTTGTCCATGATCTTCGCTCATCTCCATTCATTGGAATTGACGCGGGATATCTTCCTCCGTCAGGTTCGGCTCGGCGAGGCATCTGCTGAGGTTCCGGCGCTGGCGTAGGGCGGCGACGGCTTCAACGGAGCGAGGCTGGGCCGCGCGTCCAAGGAAGCCGCCGCACAGCGATCTCATCCGGTATGCCCAAAAAAGGAAGCCGGAAACCGCTCGTGTTCGGCAGCCGTCATTCTCATGAAGAATGAACTCTTCGGTCTTCGTCATCCCAACTCCTGAACAGGAGGCTTTCGCCTTCTGACTTTCGGCTCGCCGATCTCAATCCACACCGGCGCGTGGTCACTCGTTTTCTCCCAGGCGCGCGGACGGGTATCGACTCCGGCCGCCACAAGCCGCGCGGCGGCTGGCGGGTTCAGCAGGAGATGGTCGATCCTCAAGCCCGCGTTCCGCTCGAACGCGCCGCGCCAGTATTTCCAGAAGGTGTAGATGACATCGTCAGGGTGAAGGCGGCGGATCGCGTCCGTCCACCCCTGATCAAGCAACCGCTGGTAGGCTGCCTTCACCTCGGGAGCGAAGAGGGCGTCGTCGCGCCAGCGCTCGGGGGCGTATACATCCCTGTCCGTCGGCATGACGTTGAAATCCCCAGCCACGATCACGGGGGCCTCGAGACGGATGAGGCTCGCCAAATGGGTCTGCAGGCGCTCGAACCATCTCAGCTTGAAATCGAATCTGGGGCCAGGGCGAGGGTTGCCGTTGGGCAGATAGAGGCCCGCGATCAGCACGCCCTTGACGGCGCCTTCGATGTAACGGCTCTGAAGGTCCTCAGGATCGCCCGGCAATCCGCGGCGGGTCTCGTGGATTTCGCCGACCCGGCTCAGGAGCGCCACGCCGTTCCACCGGCTCTGACCGTGCCAGATCACGTCATAGCCAAGATCGCGGATTGCGCTTTCGGGGAATTTTTCCTGAGGGGATTTCAATTCCTGCAAGCAGACGATGTCGGGTTCAGCCAACTCAAGCCAGCGGAGAAGCACCGGCAGGCGGCCGTTGACCCCGTTCACATTGTAAGTCGCTATCTTCACAGGTCGGGCAAGGCCTGATCGGCGCGTCCCCAAGATGACAGCGTCTTCAGACCAGCGCGCTTAAGCAGTTCGGTCTGATCGCCGACATGGAAGCGGGCCGGGCTTACGATCGTCTCCATCTCCTTCCAGGTGATCGGCGCGGCGACGGGCGCGCCTTCGCGAGCGCGGGCGCTGTAGGGCATGACGGCGGTCGCGCCGCGCTGATTGCGCAGATAGTCGACGAAGATGCGTCCCTTCCGCTGGGCCTTCGGCAGGGCGGCTGTGAACTTGGTCGGCTCAGTTTGAGCGACTGCGACGGCGAGCCGCCGGGCGAAATCTTTCACCTCGGACCACTCGGCCCGCGGCGTCAGCGGCGCGATGACATGAACGCCCTTGCCGCCTGTAACCATCGGGAAGGTCTCCAGCCCGATCGTCTTCAGGATGTCTCGGAAGCGGAAAGCGGCGAAGCGCACGGCCTCGAAATCGAGGCCGACGTCCGGATCAAGGTCGAAGACCAAGCGATCGGCCTTCTCGACGTCCTCGATGCGCGCGCCCCAGCCGTGGAATTCGATCGTGCCCATCTGCACGCACGTCATCAGCCCTTCGTCCGTGTCGATGTAGAGGTAGGGCTCGGCCTCGCCGTCTTTCTCCTCGATCGCCACATGGCGAACCGCTTCCCCGAAGCTGCCGGCGTCGTGTTTCTGGAAGAAGCATTTCTTGGCCCGGCCCTGCGGGCATCGAACGAGGCTGATCGGCCGCGAGGCCGCCCAGGGCAGCATGATGGGCGCAACGGCGGCGTAATATTCCGCCAACTGACCCTTGGTGATCTCGCTCTCGGGATAGATGATCCGCTCGGCGTTTGTGATCGGCACGATCACTGGCGCTTGCGCCTGTCTGGCCGACCCTGCCTTCTCGACCACAACGGCTTCGGGCTTCTTGTCGTCGCGCAGGCCGAGATAGCTCGGATGACGCAGCGTGCCTTCGTTGGTCATTTCGGTGAAGGCGATTTCCGCTACGAGCTTGGGACGGAGCCAGTGGGCGCCCCGGACCTCTGCGCGCGGCGCTTTGACGGTCGGCGATTTTTGTTCGAGCGGGCCCATGACGGACATGAGCCGCTGCAGTTCCTTAGCGTCGAATCCTGTCCCGACCTTGCCCGCATAGCGCAGGGCGCCGTCCTCGTTGACGGCGAGGATCAGGGAACGAAAGGCGCGCGCCTTGTCCGAAGGCGTCCATCCAACCACGGCGAACTCCTGGCGCTGGATGCATTTGGTCTTCACCCATCCCGCCGACCGCGCGCCGACATAGCGGCCGTCGGCCAGCTTCGACACCACGCCTTCCAGGCCAGCTGCGCAGAAGCTGTTCAACAGCTTTTCGCCGCTCCCACGGATATGGTCGGAGTAGCGGAGCCGTCCTGCCTTCGTCGGCAGCAGGTCGCGCAGAAGCGCCTTGCGCTCGAGAAGAGGCCGCCCGGTCAGATCTTCACCGTTCACTTCGAGGAGGTCGAAGGCGACATAGTCGATCCTGGCTGGATCGCCTTTCAATGCGCCCTGAAGCGTCTGAAAGCTCGAGCGTCCCTCGGCGTCGAACACGACAGCCTCGCCGTCCAGAACGGCGGAGTCGATATTTAGAGAGGCTGCGGCGTCGACGATCCTGGCGAATTTCTCCGACCAGTCGAGACCTGAGCGGGTGAAGGCGCGGGCGCGTCCGCCTCCGATGGCGACCTCCAGCCGATAGCCGTCATACTTCATCTCGTGCAGCCAGCGGTTTCCGCTCGGCACGGCGTCGACCAGCGTCGCGAGCTGGACCGGACGGAAGGCGGGTACGGAAACGGACGACGCCGAGGCGGCGCGCCGTACGGCGCGGGCCATGGTCAGGACCGACGATCGCCGCGGTCGCCCTGGCCGGGCTTGCTCTCGTGCTTCGCCTTCTGGCGGCGGTCCGCAGCAAGCGAGCGGCCGACATCGTCGGATTCCTTGAACTGTCCCTTCTCGTCGCGCCGGACGTAGCGCTTGTCCGAGCCCGTATCGATCAACTCACGTTTGGACATAGAAAGTCTCCTCTCGGGAGTCGCAACGCGCCATCGGAGCGAAAGGTGCCGTCTGCTGATTGGCAGGCCTAGTCCATGCTCATCGGAGCGGGATAGGTGACGGTCTCGTCCAAACCAATTACGGCCCCGCCTGTCAGCCGAGCCGGTTCCAGACGACCGCGTCCCATGATGTGTAGAACCGGCTCGCCGCGCGCGAGCAGATTGTCGACGATGAGCCTGCGGTGACATCGCCACCAGACCGCTTCGGAGCACATGATTGCGCAGCGCTGCTGGCGGCCGGCCTCGATCAGTCGTTCGAGCCCGTCACGAAACTCGTGTGAGAGGGCGTAGTCGGCATAGTTGTGGAAGCTCTTGTTTTCCCAATATGCGTTCACGTCCGCGGGCACGTCTTTCACCTGCCCGCGTCGACCGCCCAGGGCGGCGCTATGTTCGTAAGAAATCTGAAAATCCGCCAAGATGTCCGGAAGCGTTGTCTTGTTGAACTGAGGATGGGTTCGGGACATCGGAATCTTCCTGACGTCCACCACCCGTTCGACGTGCGCCTCCTGCAGCAGGGCGACGAAATCCTCAAAACTCCGGTTGGAGTGTCCGATCGTGTAGAACGGCAGCGTCACGCGTCGTGTCGCACATGATCCAGAGCGCTGCCCTTATGGGCGGCGATGTGATCCGTTTTGTCGCTCCTGATCTCGTATTGGGGGTCGGCTTCCGACGCGCGGTGCGTGTGACCTTTGTAATCAAAGTCGCGGGTGTGAATTTTTATGATCCGGCCCGACACGCGGCCCGCCTCGGAGTTCCAGCTGACGCGATCGCCAACGTCGAAAGTCTTGGCCATTCCTGATCTCCTAAAAGGACAATCAGGCTTTGGCGATTTCGTTCCCGCCCATGCCCGGCGACCCCCAACGGATTTCAGCAGCTTATGCGATCCGTGTTGACTCTTCACGATTGCGGGTAGAACAGAAGGGGAACATTTAGCCCGCGGCAGAATTGGGAGTCTATGTCATCGCCCTCGAAACCCCTTCTCGATGCGCTACGCACTCGCATTCGTCGGATCGAGACGAGCGAGAAGCGGGACCGCGGGGTGTTGCCGTTCGGGATCGAGGCGGTGGATCGCCGGCTGCCTAGCGGCGGGCTCTCGCTGGGCGCGCTGCACGAAGTCGCTGGCGGCGGAGCAGGCGCGCTTAACGGCGCGGCGGCGGCGCTGTTCGCCGCGGGGATCATGGCTCGCTTGGAGGGGCCGGTCCTGTGGTGCGTAAGCCAGCGCGACCTCTTCGCGCCGGCGCTGGCCCAAGCAGGGCTTCATCCTGACAGGGTGATCTACGCCGAGATCGGCGACGACAAGGCCATGCTCGCCTGTTTCGAAGAAGGCTTGCGTCACGGCGGCCTCGCCGGCGTCGTCGCTGAGCTGTCCAAACTGCCGATGACCGCCTCGCGGCGTTTGCAGCTTGCGGCGGAAGCGTCGGGCGTGCCGGGTTTGGCGGTGCGCCGCTGGCGCAGACAGTCAGACGCCAGCGATTTCGGCCAGCCGACCGCGGCCGTCACGCGCTGGCGAGTCTCGGCCCTGCCTTCGGAACCCCTGCCTGTACCGGGTGTCGGCCGCCCCCGCTGGCTGGTCGAGTTGATCCGGTCCCGCGCCGGCGAATGCGCGGATTTTGTCCTGGAAGCCTGTGATGAGAAGGGTCGTCTCGCTCTCCCTGCCGACTTGGCCGACCGATCGGTTGCGCCGGTCGATGGGCGCATCCGCGCCGCCGCCTGACGCGCCGCTCGTGCTCGTCGGTCGCGACGGCCGCAAACGCATGGTGCTGGCGGCCGATGCGGCCGCTCAGGGACTCGGACTCCATCCTGGCATGGCGGTAGCGAAGGCTCAGGCTCTGGTCGCGGAGTTGACCGTGATGGACGCCGACCGGGAGGCCGATGATCGCGCGCTGGACAGGCTCGCGCTGTGGGTGCTGCGGCGCTATGCGCCGATCGTCGCGCCCGATCCGCCCGACGGCCTGATGATCGACATTGCTGGGGCCTCTCACCTTAAGGGCGGTGAGGCGGCCTTGCTCGACGACTTGACCGGACGGCTCGCCTCGGCGGGCATCCACGCGCGGGCGGTCGTCGCACCCTCCTACGGCGCGGCCCATGCGCTCGCGCGGTTCGGCGGTGGAGCCAGCGTGGTCGCTGACGATGAGGTCGCGGACCGGCTGAGCCCTTTGCCGATCGCCGCGCTGCGCCTGACGTCCGTTGTCCTTGAGGCTCTGCGTCGGCTCGGTTTTGACCATATCGGCGAATTGGCCGCCGCGCCGCGCGCGCCGCTCGCCCTTCGGTTCGGACCCGAGGTCGGGCGGCGGCTCGATCAGGCCTATGGCCGCGTCGAAGAGCCGTTCGAATTGATGACGGCTGCGGAGTTGGTGCGGGTCGTGCGTGATTTCGCCGAGCCGATCGGCGCGCCGGAGACCCTGGCGCGCTACACCGGCAAGCTGGTCGTCCAGCTTTGCGAGGCGCTGGAGGAAAAGCGGCTCGGGGCGCGCAAGCTCGACCTGCTGTTTCACCGCGTCGACAATCGGGTCGAGGCGGTCCGCATCGGGACTGCCAAGCCGGTGCGCGACGTCCGGCGCCTGACCCGGCTCCTCTGCGACAAGATCGAGACCGTAGCGCCGGGGTTCGGAATCGAGCGCATGACGCTGACGGCCGCCGTGGCCGAACCGCTGCACTACCGGGCGGGCGCATCGAGCCTGGTCGAAGCCGCGCCCGCCGATGTCTCCGAGCTAATCGACACCCTCGCCAACCGCATCGGTGCGGACCGTCTTTATCGCCTCGCCCCGCGCGAGAGCGATGTGCCCGAGCGCTGCCTGAGCCGCCTTGCACCTCTGGCTCCGGCGGATGGGCGCACCTGGCCTCTCGACTGGCCGCGGCCCTCGCGGCTGCTCGACCCGCCCGAGCTGGTCGAAGCTATGGCGCTGCTGCCCGACCATCCGCCCGCCGCCTTCACCTGGCGCGGCCAGCGGCGACGGGTGATGCGCGCCGATGGTCCGGAGCGGATCTTCGGTGAATGGTGGACGCGCGACGCCGAACTGGAGGCGGTGCGCGATTATTTCCAGGTCGAGGATGAAGCGGGCGAGCGCTTCTGGCTCTACCGGGCCGGCGACGGCGAGGACCCGCATACGGGCTCGCACCGCTGGTTTCTGCACGGGCTGTTCGGATGAGCGCGCGCTATGCCGAACTGCAATGCGCCTCGCATTTCTCCTTTCTGCGCGGCGCCTCGTCGGCCGATGAGCTTTTCAGCCAGGCCGCCGTGCTGGGGATCGAGGCGCTGGCGATCACCGATCGCAACTCGCTTGCGGGGATTGTGCGCGCCCACGAAGCGGCCAAGGCGACCGGCGTCCGCCTGATCGTCGGCGCCCGGCTGGTGCTCACCGACGGGACCGAGCTTCTGGTCTATCCCACCGATCGGCCCGCCTACGCCCGGCTGTGTCGCTTGCTCAGCCTCGGCAAGGGTCGTGCGGGTAAGGCGAAATGCGAACTCCATTGGGACGACGTCGCCGCATGGAACGAGGGTCTGATCGCCGTCCTGGTTCCAGACGAGGCCGATGACCTGACGGCGCGGCGGCTGCGAAGGCTCGCCGATCTCTTCGGCGACCGCGCCTATTGCGCCCTGACCTTGCGTCGGCGGCCGCGAGACTATCTTCGCCTGCACGGCCTCTCCAATCTGGCGTCGGCGGCGCGCGTGCCGACCGTGGCGACCAACGATGTCCTGTTTCACCATCCCTATCGCCGCGTCCTGCAGGACGTCGTGACCTGCATCCGCGAGGGCGTGACGATCGACGACGCCGGTTTCGTCCGCAATCGCCACGCCGACCGCTATTTGAAACCGCCCGAGGAAATGGCCCGGCTGTTCCGCCTGTGGCCCGAAGCCGTCGCCCGCAGCGTTGAGGTCGCGGAGCGGTGCCGCTTCAGCCTGGATGAACTCGCCTATCAATATCCGCATGAGGTGGTCGAGCACGGTCTGTCGGCGCAGGCGACCTTGGAGAAACGGACCTGGGAAGGCGCAGCCGAGCGCTATCCCGAGGGCCTCCCGGGCGAGGTCGCCGCGACCCTTCGTCATGAGCTGACCCTGATCGCCAGCCTCGACTATGCACCCTATTTCCTGACGGTGGACGCCATCGTCCGGCAGGCGCGCAAGCTCGGCATCCTCTGCCAGGGGCGCGGATCGGCGGCCAACTCCGCCGTCTGCTTCGTGTTGGGCGTCACCTCGATCGATCCAGGCCGTAACGACCTGCTGTTCGAGCGCTTCGTCAGCCAGGAACGCAAGGAGCCCCCGGACATCGACGTCGACTTCGAGCATGAGCGGCGCGAGGAGGTGATCCAGTGGGTTTATGAAACTTACGGCCGTCACCGCGCCGCCCTCTGTTCGACCGTGATCCGTTATCGCGCCAAGGGCGCGCTACGCGACGTCGGCAAGGCGCTAGGCCTGCCCGAAGACATGATCGGCCTCCTGTCGAAGCAACTCGGCCATTGGGCGACCGAGGGGGCGGGCGAGAAGCTTGCGAGCGAACTCAATCTCAATATGGCCGACCGCCGATTGCGGCTGACGCTCGAACTCGCGCGCGAACTGATCGGCGCGCCGCGCCACCTGTCGCAGCATCCCGGCGGCTTCGTCCTGACAGAGGACCGCCTGGACGAACTGGTCCCGATTGAACCCGCCGCGATGGAAGACCGACAGGTGATCGAATGGGACAAGGACGATATCGACGCGCTGAAGTTCATGAAGGTCGACGTGCTGGCGCTGGGGATGCTCTCGTGCATGCGCCGGGGGTTCGATCTCCTTCGCGAGCACAAGGGCGTCGACCTCGATCTCGCGACCATCCCGGCGGAGGACCCGCGCACCTATGCGATGATCCGGAAGGCCGATACCCTCGGAGTCTTCCAGATTGAGAGCCGGGCGCAGATGGCGATGCTGCCCCGCATGAAGCCGCGCACCTTCTATGACCTCGTCATCGAGGTGGCGATCGTCCGGCCCGGTCCGATCCAGGGCGACATGGTCCATCCCTACCTGCGGCGGCGCGAGGGACGCGAACCCGTCGACTATCCGACGCCCGAACTGGAGCGGGTGCTGGGCAAGACGCTCGGCGTGCCCCTGTTTCAGGAACAGGCGATGCGCGTCGCCATCGAATGCGCCGGCTTCACCCCCGGCGAGGCGGACCAACTGCGCCGCGCAATGGCGACGTTCAAGCACACCGGCGGCGTATCGGCCTTCGGAGGCAAGCTGATCCAGGGCATGGTGGCGCGCGGCTATACCGAGGAGTTCGCCACCAGGACGTTCAGCCAGCTCGAAGGCTTCGGCTCCTACGGATTTCCGGAAAGCCATGCCGCATCGTTCGCACTCATCGCCTACGCCTCGTCATGGCTTAAATGCTGGCACCCCGACGTCTTTTGCGCGGCGCTTCTCAACGCGCAGCCGATGGGCTTCTACGCCCCGGCTCAGATCGTTCGCGACGCGCGTGAGCATGGCGTCGAGGTGCGACCCGTCTGCGTCAACGCTTCGCGCTGGGACTGCACGCTTGAGTCCACGGACCGCCCGGGCGCCTTCGCTGTCCGGCTCGGCCTGCGCATGGTCACAGGGCTGGCCAATTCGGACGGGGCGGCGCTCGTGGCGGGCAGGGATCGCCCTTACGCCGACATCGACGATGTATGGCGGCGCTCGGACGCCAAGGTGTCCGCGTTGGTGCGGCTGGCGGAGGCGGATGGTTTCCGCGCGGCCTTCGGTCTGGCGCGGCGCGAGGCGCTATGGGCGATCCAGGCGCTGCGCGACGAGCCCTTGCCCTTGTTCGCGGCGGCGGCCGGCGACGATGGACGGCCGCCGCCTGAGATCAACGAGGAGGCGGTGGCGCTGAAAGCGATGACCGCGGGCAGGGAGGTCGTAGAGGACTATCAGCATGTCGGTCTTTCGCTTCGTCGCCATCCGGTCGCCTTCCTGCGCGACGAACTGGCCGGCGAAGCCATCGTCACCTGCGCCCAGGCTCAGGGGACGCGCGACGGCCGCCTCACCAAGATCGCGGGTCTGGTGCTGGTGCGCCAGAAGCCGGGGTCCGCGAAGGGCGTCATGTTCATCACCATCGAGGATGAGACTGGAGTGGCCAATCTGGTCGTCTGGCCCGACATCTACGAGAAGCACCGCCGCGTGATACTCGGCTCGAGCATGATCGCCGTGCAGGGGTGCGTCCAACGCGAAGGCGACGTCGTTCACCTCGTTGCCGCGAAACTCTTCGACCTGTCGGACCGGCTGGGCCGGATCGGCGAGAAGGATGACGCTTTCCCGTTGCCGCACGGACGTGGCGACGAGTTCCATCACGGATCGAGCGGCTCCGATGCGCGCGAGGGCAGGGGTCTGCGTATCAAGCCGCGGGATTTTCGCTAGTCCCGCGACGTTAGCAGGATCGACAACGGATCCGAGGCGTTCCTCAGAATAAGAGAGCACGGCATGACGTTTGACGAAATCTGGACGCTTGAGAAAAGCCTCTGGCTCGGCGGTCGCGAAACCTACGCAGCGCTCCTGCATCCGCGCTGCCTGATGGCCTTCGCCGAGGTTGGAATCCTGGACGCTGAGACTGTCATCGATAGCATCACCGGACCGCGTTGGCGCGAGGTCACACCCAGCGACTACACAATCGCCCAAGCGAGCGCCGACCTTATTGTTATTGGCTATCGCGCGGCGGCTGATCGACCAGAAGCTCCTACCTACCGCTGCGTCTGCACGTCCACTTACCTCCTCTCCGAAGGTCGTTGGCTTATCATCCAGCATCAGCAAACCGTCGAGGCTTGATGTTTCTCGTAGCGCGTTGTCGCGACCAAGCCCAGGAGCCTGTACGTTTTGCAGCAAATCGCGAGTGCGGGCCTGGATCGGACTCGGGAGTCTATTTCACTACGGCTTGCGACTCATTGCGGTGGGTCGAAAGGTCCGCTTTGGGTTGTCCCGCGAAGAGTGACGGTATCGCCATCAAGATGCCGCGCAAGTCGGAGTTCGTGGCGACCTCAACGCTGGAGGGGTATCAGCTGGCGACTGTGACCGTGACCAACAAGGTTTCCACCGGTGGCGGCGTCGCCATGGCCGGAAACGTCCTCGTCGGGGGCATCCTTGGCGCCGGAATCGATGCGGGAACCGGCGCGATGCTCGATCTGACGCCGAACCCAGCGCACGTGGATCTCAGCCAAGAGCGCGCGCCAGCGACCGGTCGTCCGGAGTAGGAGCTCGACAGAAGAACGGCGGCTCCATCCGGGGCCGCCGTTTCCAATTGAATGAAGAGGTCACCTAGCCTGAGCAGTATGGAACAGAGAGCGTCGCGCGTCTTTCGATAGACACAACGAAGGAGCAAGACATGCCACACCAGAACACGTCATCGTCCAGCGCGACCGCTCAGAATGCCGCGACCGATCCGGCGGCTCCACGCGACCAGGCGACAGATCAGGACCGCAAAGAAGAACCTCGCTCCTACGCGGCATCGGATGTTTCCGACAGCTCGCTAGCCCCGCCCGCCGCCGGCGAGGTGTCCGACTATATGGACGAAGGGGAGGCCTTGGACGGAGAAGCCGTTCAGCAGGGCGCCAATCACGCGAACCGGCCCGACCGTACCGAAACCATGGATTCTCAGGGCCCCAAGACCAGGGCGGCTAACCGCGACATCGTGCAGGGCAGGAACTGAAGCTTGGACGGCGGCTCTGCCCGGGCCGCCGTCCGACTGAACCTCGGTTGATCAGTCTGGGTTAGCGATCGGCGGCGTCGCCGGTGGAGCTTTCGCCGCTTCCTCCTCCAGCTTTCGGCGCTGGTCGGGGTTCTCATCCGGTTGAGGCGTAGTGACGCTGGGATCAGGCTCCCGTTCCCGGCGCTCAGCTTCGTCGGTCTCGCGTCTGGCTTGCTCCTGGAGGCTGTCTTTATCGGCGGGGCCGCGAGAGTTTGGGTCGTTTGGCGGGACGTCGGTCATGGTCATATCCTCTCTAGGGTTGCCCTTAACCAAGCGGTGGGCGCCGATCCCGTTCCAGCAGGCTGCCCCTTAGGTTCCAAACTCTAGCCTAGCTAACCAATGGCTCTTCTGCACCTGTGTCTTCCCCGTCGTATCGAACGAACGATAGCCGGCCATCGGGCTCCAGCACGCCCCATTTGATCATATCCAGCCGCTCGATCCCGGCCTTGCGCATTTCCGACAGGATTTCGTCCGTTCTGATGCGATCCTTGTGCAAAGCATCTTCGACGAGCCTGCCCCTATTGATCACGATCGCAGGCAGCGCCTCGCTGACGGTTTGAAACCATTTCAGCCGGTAGGTCATCACCGAGTCGATAAAGGTCAGGAACAGAAGGGTAGCGGCCCCGACCAAGGCTCCTGGGATAGACTCGTCGCCAGCCGTCAGGGACGGCGATACGATCTCGGCTATCATCAGAAGCGTGACGATCTCGAACGGCGACATCTGGCTAAGCTCACGCTTGCCAAGGAACCGAAACCCCGCTGTTAGAGCGACGAATATGATCGTGACCCGCACGATCAAATCCAGACCGTTGCTTTCCTCCGGCTCGATGACGCCGACAGCTCCGAGGAAAACCAGGGCTGCGATAAGCGTGACGCCGAGAGCTTCTACCTTTCGTAAGCGTATTTTAGGCGGGACAGTCGCCAGCTTGGGCAGAGCACTCAGGTCCGCAAGATGGGGGGGTGCTTTCATCTTTCCGCGTCCTTGCAGTTAAGCCGATAGCTTCACAACGCAGCGCGCGGTTTAGGGTTGGCTGTGTGCCTAATCGCACCCTCAGCAAAGGGGCGGTGTAGATTCAGGAGATTCAACCGTAACCATGCAGTCCTTGTGGGGCGTCGCCGGATAGGCAGGCCGACCTCGCCGCTGCGCATGACCGCGCGGTGGCGCTCGACGCCCAGGTCAGGAAGCTCACAGCTGATCTTTACGACAGGAACGAGACGCCGCTCTGGAGAAGGCGGAGCAGAAGGAAGGCGAGATCCGCCAACTCCAACAGGTGATCGCGTCGCTGCGCCGCTCGGAGGATATCGAATGACCGACACGCCCATCCAGGTCGCGAAACAACTCTCGGGCAGTTTCAGATGAAGCTGCGGAAGTTGATAAAGCTGGATGGTCGACCGGTGAAACCTCTTGGCGCATGTACAACAATAACTGCGGAGCAGGCTCGAAATCACGCAGCAAAGGAAAACAAGGCTTATAAGGCTCGCATGAGGCTTGAGGCTTGAGGCTTGCGGCGGAAGCGCGGGGCGAGAAAGAGCTCGCGTCTATCACTCGCGCATTGAAGTGAAGCCGGAAGGCCCGCCCCAATTAACGCGCCGCCGAGTTGCCGCCAAAGCCTGGCTGACGAGCATAAGAAAACCCGTCTGCCACATTGGGACTCAGACGGGCCTAATGAGCCGAGGCTCGTAGCTTAAGTGGGAGCCAGTGTTACAAGCGCAAGGCCCACAAGAAATTAATCAGCACCGCCTGCAATGATCGTCAGAACGGCCCAGATGATTACGGCCAGTGCGATCACACCCCCAAACGCGGCGGCGATTACGAGGCGCTTTTCAGCCGCAGTCAGCCTCCGATGATCCATTGGTCCGTAATCTCCGTTGGCGGTAGCCAGCGAACAGTACGCGTAGCACCATTGTGAAGCCGCAGGTGATAAACTTCTGTGCGCTCCAGAAGCGCCCTGTAATTGCTCGATATTAAATCTGGTAGAGCGCTCAACTCGAACCAAATAATATTTACCCTTGCTTGTCCCGTCTTTGTAGCTCACCGTCTGGATGTCGATATCTCTGCGTAACGCCCTATTTCTTTGCGACGCATCGAGATTTCCGTTTCCTTAGACCCGACAGCTCTCAGGACCTTTTCCTCAGGGCAATCTTTCTCGGAGGTCATGGAAATGGCTACTGGCATTATCAAATGGTACAATCCTACCAAGGGTTTCGGTTTTATTGCTCCTGACGCTGGCGGCGGCGACGTCTTCGTCCACGTCTCGGCTGTCGAGCGTGCTGGCCTCAGCGGCCTGAACGAAGGCCAAGCGCTGTCGTATGAACTCGAGCGCGACCAGCGCTCGGGTAAGACTTCGGCAGGTCAGCTGCAGGTCGTTTAAGCGAACGCGCCAGTTTAATGGCGCTATTGAGGCTCGCTCTCTTAGGAGGGCGGGCTTTCTCGTTTCTAGAGACGCTTTGACTTCCCGGAGGCTGTGAGGCGCCGGCAGCAAGAAGGCCCGACCGGCGGCCGGGCCTTTACGCGTTCTAGAAATGACGCGTCAGATACGCGGCCCACGGCCGCGCATGCCGCCCACAACTAGCGAGACGACGAACAGAATGACGGCGATGATGGCGATGAATTTGGCGATCTCGAACGACATGCCCGAGATGCCGCCGAAGCCGAGCACGGCGGCGACCAGGGCGATGATGAAGAAGATGATGGCCCAACGAAGCATGGATGGTCCTCTGGCGTGTTGATGACGGCGTGAACGTCGACGCCTCCGCTTCGACCGCTCCACCCGTCGGCCAACGTATCGGAGGCTTGAGCGTTCCGAGGGACTGGAACCGTGCTATCCGACTTTGCAGCGACGTCCATTGGCGATCATTTGGAACCCGGCAAGCGCCCGCCAGTTGGCCTTTCGCAGCCCACCCCATCCTCGGGGCTGCCGTCTGAGAACCGCCGAGCCCCTCGCCGGATGCCCCAAGCGCCGGCGAGGGGTTTTCAGTTCTGCAGGACGCCGCGCTCGATGAGGCCGAGGACGACGGGGTCCTGAAGGGAGGCGGCGACTTCTCGCGCGAAAGCGCGATGCGCCTCTGCCTCATCCATGATCAGGCGCTTGCTGCCGTCTCGATGCGACGACAGCCGAAAGGAAATCTCGCGCTGCTGCTTGGCCAGGCGCTCTATCCGAACGAGTTTCACCCCGGCCTGATCGCGCAGGGTGGCGCGTGAACTGACGACCATGATCGACCTCCTGAACGAGCCGATAAAGCTCGGGAGGCGATAGACGGTTCCCACGGATGGAACTCTTCCGCGCTGGGCCGGTTGGCACACAGCGTCGCGCTTGCTGGCCCCGTGCGGCGCTCCGGGGAGACGAGCGCCCTCCGCTGTTATCCTGGCGGCGGAGTGGCGCTCAACCGCTGGGCAGAAGATCTCGATAGGGTTCGCCTCGATCGCCCGCCTCGGCTCTAGTCAGCACCTTGGTTTCCTGCTGCGATCCGACGTGGATGACGATGTCCCGATGGCGCAGGCCGTCGTGTAGGGCCGTGCACTTGGCTCGCACAGCAGACAACACATTGACCCAATGGTCAGTCTCGACCGTGATCAGGCCCGGCAGAAGGT
Organism: Brevundimonas sp. NPDC055311; assembly: GCF_053645695.1. NCBI lineage: Bacteria > Pseudomonadati > Pseudomonadota > Alphaproteobacteria > Caulobacterales > Caulobacteraceae > Brevundimonas > Brevundimonas sp. NPDC055311. The sequence goes on along the minus strand of NZ_JBSHMV010000006.1, from coordinate 31,886 downwards.
TGGGGTCATCGCCAGCCGCTGCGGCCATAGCGTCGAGAGTGTCGTTCAGTTCGTCGGGCGTCATGGCGCCGCGTGTAGCTGAGTCGCCCTGTCGGGGCCTAGCGTTGGCGCCGCAGCAGGCGCGCCGCCTCTTCCTTCCACAGCGCCCGAAAGCGCAGGATGATGGACGCGGGCAGGTTGGCCGCCGCGCGCGATCGGCGGTGAAGGTCATGGGCCTCGGCTTCGAAGCGGGCCGCCTTGTGCAGATCGGTCTCGGCTGTCATGGCGATTCCGGCCAGACTTTCTGCACCGTCAACGATCCGGCCGGGCAGGGCCGCAGCATGAGGTCTTCGGCCGCGCTGAGATCCAGCCAGTGGACGCCAGCACCCTGCGGCAAGAGGACGATCTGGCGGTCATGATAGGGCGCGACGTCGGGGCCTGGTTCGGTCGTCAGCATGGCGAAGGCCCCGTCCTCAATGATGCCGGCGATCCAGAACCATGGCTGGCCGGCCATGGTGAACAGCCATTTCGTCTTCTTGCCCTGCGCCTTAGGCTCGGTGAACTCGTAAAAGCCGTCGGCCGGGATCAGGCAGCGGACGGAGTTGGCGAAAGACCGGCCGTCCGAGCGGAAGTTGAAGACGGGTTTCCCGGTCGGGCTCTTCCACGCCCAGGTCGTCATAGTCAGCTGCGGGCCATCGGCGCCTTGGGTGACGACGGGCGCAATGTCGCCGATGCAATAGTCGGCCGGAGGCAGGTTGGGTAGGCCGCCCGGAAAGCCGAGCGACCGGCCCGCGTCACGAAACGGAGCGGCGATTTGGTTGGCCAGCACGTGCAGGCGATAGTTGTTGCACATGGCGCATCCTCAACTCTGACCGAGCGACGTTCAATCCCTGGGCGGGCCGTGGCCGATAGAATCCCTCACGCGCCATATGTTTGGCTGGCCGCTCCATTCTTGGCCACAAGCCTGCACGGCGGCTATGGCCGCGAAGAGTGGGGCATGGCCGTGGGCCGCAGGGTGGAACCCGACCATGAGTTTTTGGAGCTGCCGGTGGATGTCCCCAAGGCGCTCGAGGTCTTCAGCCGTGGGGGAGGTCTTCACCCTGTACTTCTCGCAGCAGATCGCGAGTGCTGAACTCGACGGGACGCGGGAGCCCATTCCAGTACGGCTTTTGACTCATTCCGGTCAATCCGAGAGTCCGTTTCTGGGGTCCTTGACCGGCGTTAACCCCGCGGTTCCCTGCACGCAGCTGAAGCGTTTCACCGTTTCCGAGGCGGTACGCCGCCACGCCGTTTCATTCCGAAGGCCACACGGAATATGTCAGGGAAATTTACCTTCCCATTTGATCGCACCTCCGCCACGCCTACAAGTTGAAGGGTCAGAAGAAGAGCATCTTCGTCGGTTCTAACTAGTCTAGCGGTTTCGGGGGGAAGATTTTCGTACCATCTCCTCAAAGAAATATAAACCGGCTCCAGCCCTCGGTTGGGAGCTGCCCTTTTGATTGCATCGACTACGCCGTTTTCCTTCCAAACCTGGAATAGCGTTTCTTTTTCTAACGGGGTATGAAGTCCAGCTAGTCCCGTGCTGACATAATCAATCCACCAATAGTCTTGCTGAAGATCTCCAACGCGATTCTCAGAAGCAATTCCAACGCCCTGATGTAGACCTTTGTAGTCTATTACGGTTTCTTCGTTAGTTGCTGCCTGCGCTGCGCTTCTAACTGCAGTTAAAAAGCCACGGGGGGTCGTTTCTCCGTTGGCATCTGCAAGGTGCTGGACCAGCCATGAGTAGGTGGCTCCCTGCTTCCGGTCTTTTCCCATCCATTCGCCAGCAAGCCGATTGAATAGCGATCGCTGAATGGTTTCATAGTTTAAGAATTGATCTTGTATGTCACCTGTCGAAGTTACGACACCGGGAGACACGTCGTTCAACAATTTAACTAGAGATGGTTGGGCTTGGGCGTCTCGCATGATGTGAAACATCAGAAGTCCGTAGAGATCCTGCGGTCCCCACTGAAGCTCCACACGTTCCGCACGTAACTTTGACGCGTCAGGAAAGGTAAACGCGTCTTCGAGTTGGTCGGGGCGCATAAAGATCTTCAGCTTCACATTGCGCAACCCCTTAGCAAGAAGGGCGAGTTGCAAAAGCCCGATTGTGCGTAAGCGGATTTGGGACCAATCGTTCGCCAACGTGTCGAGCGCATCGAACATGACCAGCAGGGGGCCTGGGCGAGCGTTGTCAGCCATCCTTATGGTACGCTCCCCCTCTTCCGGGTGAGACTGAAGCCAGCTGGCCACGTCGACGAGGGCGCCGGGGGGTTGATTCCCGTGTGTGCCGAGCAGGATACGAATGAGCACCGCCTTCCATACGACAAGAGGGTCGGGCACCGTTTCCATGGCATGGCTAAGGACCGCCTGAGACGGAGTCAGGCCATCGCTGATACTACCTGCAAATCCAAACTGCGCCGTTACATTGCGAAGCGCCGGGAGGCGATATGCCTGAGCTGCGACTTCGCGTCCTGCCACGGAGTGAAGCGCATGAGACCAGAAGGTCTTTCCTACGCCTCGATTGCCAACGACAATTGAGCGATTCAGATCAAGAACATTTCTATGCCGCGTAGGGGTATAGATCTGATGTGGAAGCGGCGTCCTTCCGGCGGGCCAAGCTGCCCCAGCCTCCAGGCTGGAAAGGCATTCGCGTAGAATTAGAATGTCTTGCTGATCCATCAGATCGTCCGAAGGCCAAACGCTGGCAGGTTCAGAATATTGTAGGCTCGACCAAGGAAATCGCTGAATACGGCTTCTAGGATTGGACCATCAAAACTGGCGGGGTCTGCAAGGTATTCAGAATCCAAGAACTGGCTATCATGGTAAATCACCCATGCATGATGCGGAGATTCTTGATCATTTAAGCTGAAGTTGAAAACGTCCTCAGAAATGTCAGTCTCGTAAAATGCTTCCGACAAGACGTCATAAAGTTTGTCGTTAAATGCAACTAGCGATTCAGGCTTGGTGGACGCCTTGGCATGCACGAAGTGGATTTGTTCTCGCCAATCGGGCTCCCCCTCGGTTGTAGGCAAAAGCCCCAAGTGCCCCATGAGGTAGCGATAACCTTCAAATGTATGGGGATGATCCGTGCCGAACAAGAGGACGGTGCTGCCTAGACCTAGCAGCGGCCCCGCGGTGAGTTCCGCCAGGCCGGCCCGCGCGTCGATCAGTACGACATCGTAGTCAGATGTAGACGCAAAGCGCTCGACCATCTGCCGAATTTGGACGGCAAGAGAAATGGGGCCCGTCGGGGATGGCCTTTCAATCAACGCACGCGCAAGCTTAGCCATCATGGTGTGAGCACAAGATAGCGTCTCTTTCCCAGTGGCGGGGAGCAGATCGACACGACCTTGACCGCGATCACGGTCAGTCAAGGAGCTTGTCCCTATAAAGTCGTGCAGCTGATCGTCACATATGCCGTTTAAGCTAGTCTCCACTAGGTACTCTAGGGCGCCAAAGCGGGGCATTTCATCTTGGCGGAAAACCATAGAGGCGAGGCCCGGTGCCTCAAGGTCTAGGTCTACCAGAAGAACGTTTCTGCCCTGTCGAGCGAGAAACATTGCCAAAACGAACAGTGCCGTGGTTCGCCCCACGCCACCCTTCAAGCTTCCGAACGTTATCATCGGCGGAGCGCCGGGTATGGGGGCGCGAGGGCGCGAAAGCCAATCTCGACCCGAAAACCTTCTATCGACTAGCTGTATCGTTAAATCGTGAGGGCCGGCGCGCATCGCTTTCCAAATAACGGCATCGCCGACTGGAGTGTCACCGGGAGCGATTTGAATAGCTCCAGCAGGAAAGCAGGAGTTACCAAGCGCTCGAAGAGCCTTTACGTTGAAAGTCGATAGTTCTTTTTTTGTGATGGATTTGAAGGAGTAAAAGGCAACTCGCCCGAAGCCATCTCTGAGGAAGTACCCATCCTTCTCAACGTCTAGGCTCAGGGACTCGATTATCATCGTTGCCAAAATTGGGAGCGATGTGTCGAAGCGGACTTCCAAATTCGTAGCTGTCATATTTGGAACTCCGCAAAAATTCGCTCGGTCTGCAGACGCCAGGTCGCATACCGTTTCGCAATAGCAGGGCTCGACGCTTGGTGGCGATAGCGCATTCGAACATGCCAGCCATTCAAAAGGTCTCGATCGCCTATCATCACGAGTACGGAGCGGCCAAGGAGCCCTTCTCCTTGCTCGAGAAGTTCCGTGGCTAGCTCCGGAAAGTGAATGAAGAGAGGATCTTTTCGGTCCTTGATTGCCTTGCGCTTTTTCCGCTCCAGCGGAAATCCAACGTCCTGAAGGTGTGCCTTAACGGCGCACTCAGCAGCGAGGCCGATGAGGTAACACGCCTCGGCTTCCTCTCTCTTTTCGGCTAGCTGAACGGCTGAGCGAAAGTGCCGCCTCGCAGCGCTGCGTAAGTCCAATGGAAGCCCCTCCCGAGAATCGCCCAACTCTACGATAGCGACCATGGGTCGGTCATCATCCTGCTGCATCAGATTGAACGATGCTGTGCCCGCCCTAGCCCACGGGTGTTTTGCATGTCTGCAACAGATCGAATTCAGCTTTCAGCACTCGGCCAGGAAGCCAGGAAGCGGACTTTCCGATAGGCACAAGAATCCCTTCTGAATGTCGTGTTTCTGGCGAGGCAGAAATGACTGCTCCTGGCGCATCGCCGCCAATCGCGAGGTCCGGGGATCTTCATAGTCAATCCACTGCCAGGAGCAGCTCGATGCGGTTTTGATAAAGCGCCGAAAGGGCGGCGGAATCTCCGAGGTTGTTTCGCGATGAGAGGAACGCTCGCTGGGAGACGCGGAGGGCTTGGCGGTCCCGGCTGAGAGCCGAGGCGCGGGTATAGGCCATGGCCAGCATCCGGTCCTGCATAGCAAGCGCCGGCACTGTGCAGACGCTTTGCTCGCCTGCTGTGCGTGCTGCTCCGCACTCGAAGGATGGGCCAGCGGCATTGAGAGGTTCGATATAGACGGGCGAGGCGTAGCCGTTCTTTCCCAGGAACCACTGAAGGGCCTCCGGATAGGTCGCAAAGGTCAGTTCGGCTTCGGGCGGACAGGCGTCCTGGGTGCGGATCCGGCACGCCTTGGGGAGGTTCCAGTCGGAAGCCTGATCATAGGCACCGAGCATGAGGCTCCAGGCTGCATCGAGCTGGCCGAGCCGGGCCGCCGTCGCAACGAAGGCTGCGCAGGCGCCGTTCGAACCCGCCAGGCAATCCGGTCGCACTTCTTCCAGATAGGCGGCGTAGGTCGGGCGGAAAGCGCGTTCTGTCGAGAGGGTTGAGATCTTACCCTGATGGACCTGCTTGATAACAGGCGGAGCGGCGCTCTCGGCGTAGGAGGCGAAGGCGTAGAGGAAGGCCTGGTCGACGAAGACCATCTCCTTGCGGCCGTCATTGTCGAGGTCCTTGGGCGTCGCCGGAACGTCTCCGTCCCAAGATCCAAGTTCAGAACGGTTCCAGCGTCCGTCCCGACGTTCGAACACCGTCACCTGGGTGCAGCAATGGGCGCCGCCGCTGTAGTCAGCGACGATCAGCTGACGCGCGGGGTCTCCAGCATCCATCTGCACGACCATGAAGGTCAGGTTCGCCCAACTGGACCTGGAGGTCTGGTGATCCAGGGGCGCGCCGTCAGGCGCGATGATCTTGAGCTGCGCGGCCGGGAGACCTTCGCTGTCGACTATTGGCGCGACCGCCAGGCTGTAGCCGCCGACGCGGTAGGTCCGAGCGAGGTCGTCGCCTTTCCACTCGATCCACTGCCCTTCCGCGTTCGTGTCGGGCACGGGGGCAACGGCTTCGTCTGCAGGCGCAAGCGGCGAGGATAGCGAGCGGCTGCGGGTGTTCTCGCCTCCGGCGACCGCGGCGACGACGACGCCGAGCACGACCAGACCGAGAAGCCAGGGCCAGGACGGACGTTTGTCCTCCGTCGAAGGCGGGACAGAGTGCGAGGAGGGGGGCTTCTGACCTAGGTCCACGAGATGCGAACCTCGATCGCCTGGCCTACGAAGGGGGCGTAGGCGCCGTCGACCCGCATGCGGTAGAGAGCGGCGGCGCGTACGGCGGCCTGGCCGTAACGACGGCCGGGCGGGGTTTCCGACTCGGCGAAGCAGGCGAAGAGGGTTCCGTCTTCCGCCACCATACAACGTATGACGGCGCTGCCGAGCGGGTGGCGCGGGGCGCCGGAGGGGCGCAGGCGATCCAGATCAGCGGCAGTGGGTTGGTCGAGCCAGACGGGCTCGGTCGGTATGGGTTCGACCGCAGCCGGAGCCGCAGGGGCGAGCGGGGCGGCCGTAGCAGGAGCTGGGGCCGCGCCAAGCGAGGGCGTGGCTACGGTGACGCCCAGGCCGTCGAGGGTCGCCAGATCGAGATAGCCGGACTGGGGCAGGCCGTTGGCGGCCTGGTATTGCCTCAGCGCCGTCCGGGTCTTGTCGCCGAGGAGGCCATCCAAGCCGCCCGGATCATAGCCACGTACCGTTAAGGCCGTCTGGACCCTACGCACCACCTGACGGATTTCGGCCTGGGTGAAGGCGCGGCCGTTGATGCGATCGCTCGGCGTCGAGGTTGCGCTCGACACGAAGGGCGTGGTCGTGGGCGTCGAATAGGCCGTGGCCGGAGGACTGTAGAGCGGCGCCGCGCGAGGCGTCGTGGTGCGTGGGGCGGGCGTGCGCGGCGGGGTGTAGACCGGCGGCGTGTAGCGGGGCGCTCGATAGCCGCCGCTGCCGGAATAATGGGAGCGGTGCGAGCTATGGCTCCTGTGACTGCGATGGCTGCCGTGGCCAGCCAGTTGCAGCAGGCGTTTGGCCTGGGCGGGGTCGCGCCAGTAGGTGACGTTGCGCTGCACCTCGGGTTTGTCTGCCGCGACTTTGGCGTCGGTCTGCGGGGCCGCCATCGCCGGTTGCTGGGCGACGAAGGGGCTTGCGACGCCTAGGAGAAGGGTCAGGCGGTCACGCCAGTTCATGGTGCGTCTCCAGAGAACGAATAGGAGTGATGGCGCGGCTCCGCCATGTCGGCCCGGCCGAGGCGAAGAAGCCGGCGCAGTCCGCGGCGACCGTGCAGCCCTCGCATTCGGGCGCGAAGGCGTTCTTCCAGTCCGAGATAGACTGGCGCGCAAACGACCTCAGGGACAGCGGCAGGATGCAGAGCGGCAGGTTGTAGAGGGAGGTCGCCATACCGCGATTGGCGAGGTGGAAAACGGCTTCGCCGAGGGCGTCCATATAGTCGACAGGGTCGATCCAGAGGCGGTCGCGGTTGCTCTTGGCGAAGCCCATGGGCTCCAGCCCCATGAGGGCGACGTGTTCGACGAAGGGCAGACGGCGATACAGGAAGGACGCCAACTGCGGCAGGCGGTCCACGGTCAGGCGGTGCAGGACCACGCGGATCTCGACCCGGGCGCCCAGCCGCCCAAGTTCGAAGAGGCCCTGTAGCGTCTCATCGAAGGCGTCGGGCGCGTCGACTACGAGGTCATGATCGGCGGCGACGTCGCCGTAAAGTGGCACGGCCCAGACGACCTTGTCCTGATGGCGCTGAACTAGGCTTTCGGCCAGGGTGCGCGAAGCGAACAGGCGGCCGTTCGTCAGAATGTGGAGACCGGTGTCCGGCAGGTACAGCGCGCAGGCGTCGATCAGACGGCCGAGATCCTCGCCCAGAAGGGTGGGCTCGCCGCCGCTCACGCCGAGCTGGACCTCGTCACGGTCGATCAGGGGGATCAGTCTGAGAAGCTCGTCCGTCCGCCAGCTGTCGTCCTCGTCGCGCGGCGGCTGCGAGCACATCAGGCAGCGGCTGTTGCAGCGCTCGGTGACGAAGAGGGTGTTCGCGCCGGAGCCGCGCCGATAGAGGACGGAGATCTGGGTGGAATTCGGTCTCAGCCGCACCACGTCGCCGGGCTGGACGGCATGGAGATTGCGCAGGCCGGAAACGGAGATCCGGGCTTGGGGAAAAGCCTCATGGCCAACCGAGCCGGCGAAGGCGTCGCTTTCCGCTTCCCAGAGCAGGATAGCGGACGGCGGCAGATCGCTCGTCAGGGCTTCCTCGGCGGCCAGAACCTTAAGGATCTCGACATCGCGGACGCCGCTGATGCGGGCATGGGTGTGAAGCGGAAGGCTCATCGATCGACATGTCCTGGCGCGAGGATGTCGCTGCGCGGCTTGCCCATGGCCCAGGCTAGGAAGGTGGTCAGGGTGGGGGCGTCGGCGTCGGCCAGACGGTCGAAGAGCAGGGTGAACAGGCTCTTGTGCTTGAAGCAGAATTCGCTGGTCGTGCGATCGCCGATCGGATCGCCGTGGGCGGCGGCGTGATAGACGGGGTCGGCGCCGCAGAAGGGAACGAAGGCGCAGGTGTCGCAGCCAGGCAGGGTCTCCGCCACCGAGCCGGTTGCCAGCCAGCGCATGGCGGGCGACGACATCAGGGTGTCGAGCGAGTCCGTCACCCGGCCCATGGCGAAGCGCTCGTCGCCTGTACGTGCGGCCATGCGGGCTTCGTCGGCCGGATAGACCTGACCGTCGTAGTCATAGACCAGGACGCCCAGGCCCGCGCCGGCAGGTGATCTCAGGTCCATGTAGCCTGAATGGAAGGGCGTGAGCATGTGGCGCAGGAGGATGGCCGTATAGGTCTCCTCGAATGGCTCGCCGGACGCATTGAGTTCGAGGATGTAGTCGAGCGCCTCTTCATAGAAGATGAGAAACTCTCTCATCTCGTAGCCGATGGCGCGCCGGGTCTTCAGTGCGAAGCCGTAGGGGCTGATGGGGCGCAGGAAGATCGAGGGGAACCCGAGCTCACGATAGTGATCGACCAACCGCTTGGGGTCGGACAGGGCGCGCCGCGTCAGGGTGGGGAGGGCGCTGACGGCGTCGTCGCCTAGGATGGCCCGCGCCCGCGCCAGGGCGTTAAGCGTGCGGGCCCAGCTGTCGCGGCCGGGATTGGGCCGGTTGGCGTCGTGCCACTCCGCAGGACCGTCGATCGAAGTCGAGAGACGGATCTCATGGTCACGGCAGTAGGCGAGGTCGTCGTCCGAAAGATGGTGCAGGGTTGAGACCATGGCGAAGCTGAGCTTGCGGTCATGAGTCTCGTTGAGCGCTTGGGCGCGCTCCACGATGGCCCGAACTAGGTCGAAGCGGAGCGCGGGTTCGCCGCCCTGGAATTCGATGGTGAGCGCTGGGGCGGGCGCTTCGAAGACCCGGTCGAGAGCCGCATAGGCGTCGTCGAGACTCATGTCGAAACCGGCCGCGTCCACCGCCGCGCGCGACACCTGACAATACTGGCAGCTGTGATCGCAGCGCAGTGTCACCACGAAGATGTGGAGGGAAGGACCGTCCAGGGCGAAGGATTTTCGCGTGGCGTAGGCGGCGCTTTCCAGATCGCTCCAATGCTCGCGAGGGGTGTCATGGAGCAGGGCGCGCGCTTCGAGGTCGGCGTGGCGTGGGTGCTCGAGAAGGAGGGCGTCAGCCGTCAGGGCCTCGTGCTCGGCAGCGGACAACACCGCGTAGTCGCCGAAGTCATTGGTGACGAGCACCCGACGCCTATCAGCGTCCAGTTGTATCGAGCGTCGCATTGGGCCCCTCCCGCCCTAGAGCCTCATGCCTCCGATCAATGATCTTTGCAACCATCGATCATTGTTTTGCGAGGTGAGGTCGGGCCGCGAATGTCGAGTATATGGAGGGCAGCGAATGACCGCATGTGGCGCGTTCCCGCCCCTTTTCGCAGATCAGCCCGCTGAGATGTGCGTGAGTTTGTCGGGATTGCGGACGATGTAGATCGCGCGAATGCGCCCCTGATCGATATCGAGCGCGGTGGTCTGGAGACGGCCGTCGGGATTGTAGCTGATATAACCCGGCAAGCCGTCGATGATGGCGGTGCGGACGAGGATCGGCCGACGCGCGTCCTTGCCGGAGACGTGCGCGAACAGCCGAAGAGCGTGCTCGGCGCCGCGGATGATGTTGCGGAACGCCGAAACCTTTCCCCCGCCATCGGCATGAATCTCGACGTCGTGGGCCAAAAGTCCCGCCAAGGCAGTCGTGTCACCGCCGTGCGCGGCCTCGAAGAAGGCGCGGGCGATCCGGTCGGCCTCGGCTGTGTCGAGCGCGTAGCGGGTCCGCTCCGATTTCACGTTTCTGCGGGCGCGGGACGCCAGCTGCCTCACCGCCGCCGGCTCGCGGTCCAGCGTCACGGCGACGTCCTTTAAAGGCACCTCGAAGATGTCGTGCAGGAGGAAGGCCGCGCGCTCGAGCGGCGAGAGGCGTTCCATCGCCAGCATCAGGGTCACCGTGACGTCATCGGCGATCGTCTCTATTGGATCGACGGTGCCGACCAGGGGATCGGGCAGCCACGGCCCGACATAGGTTTCCCGTCGCGCCTTGGCGGACTTCAGCCGATCGAGGCACAGGCGGGTGACGATGCGGGTGAGATAGGCGCCCGGCGTATCGACGCTGATGTCGACGCCCGTCCATCGCAACCATCCGTCCTGGACGACGTCTTCCGCCTCGCTGAACGAGCCGAGCATTCGGTAGGCGAGTCGAAGCAGGCGGGGGCGCTCCGCCTCGAAGGCTTCCGTTTTCAGGTCCGTTTGCGTCATCGCACAGCAATCCCGTTGGACATCGAATGGATGACGAGCGAGCCGTCCGCAATGTGACAGGCGTGATGTGAAATCGGCCATGTCACATTCCGACGGGCCGCCTCGTCATGTCCGTACAGCGCCGATGAACGGCGCCGAAGACGGAGACCTCCCCCATGACCACCCCGAACCGCCTGACCTGGCATACGGTCGCCCCGGAGGGCGCGAAAGCCCTCTACGGCGTACATCATTACATTATGACCGGTGCCAATCTGCCCGAAGAACTCATTCATCTCGTCTTCTTGCGGGTGTCGCAGATCAATGGCTGCGCGCATTGCATCGACCTGCACACCCGCGACCTTCTGAAGACCATGTCCATCGACAAGGTGACCCTGGTCCCCGTGTGGGAGGAGGTCCCCCACCTGTTCCCCGAGACCTATCGGGCGGCGCTGGCCTGGGCCGAAGAGGTGACCCGGGTCAGCGAGACCCATGCATCGGACGAGGCCTATGCGGTGGCCGCCGCGGTCTTCGAGCCGAAGGATTTGGTGGATCTCACGATCGCCATCGCCGCCATGAACGCGTTCAACCGGCTGGGCGCGCCCTTCCGCCTGCCGGTGAAGGCGCAACCCTGATTGCCGGCGCGGCGCCTCCGCAAGGGGCGCCGCGCTGTCGCCCCGTCGACGCGGAGCGCTGAAGCCGCGTTGGGTGGCCGGCGCTCTTCGGCCTTATCCGAACCTATATCTCAAGTTCCGTGAGGTCCTCTGAGAGGGACCAAAGCCGTTCTGATAGGGCTGGATCGCAGGCCCAGGCCGCCACACCCTTGCGGCCTTGTTCACCGGTGTTGATCGGGGCGATATCGCAATCCTCGCAGTAGACCCCGCCTTGTCCTTCCAGCGCGGCGCTGGTCGCGCACCACAGGCTGGTGGCGGCGCCCTGGTCGACCGTCTTCATGCCTCGCGACGGATCGATGATTGGGCGACCTTCAGGGTCGAGGGCGTCGAAGCCGGCGATCTCCTCCGCCGAGAGGTGGCGCGCCAGCTGGGTCAGGATCTGCCCGGGATGGAGCGAAAACGCCCGTACCCCATGCGCCGCGCCGCGTGCATCCAGCGCGATCGCGAACAGCGCATTGGCCGTCTTGGACTGCCCGTAGGCGATCCATTTGTCGTAGGGACGTCGCCGGAAATCGACGTCGTCGAAGTCTATCCCGGCGATCTGATGCCCGCGCGAGGATACGGAAACGACCCGCCCGCCTTCGGCCCTCAGCAGGGGCCAGAGGCCGCACGTGAGGCGGTAATGGCCGAGGTGATTGGTGGCGAACTGGCCTTCATGGCCGTCCCCGTCGCGGAACAGCGGAGAGGCCATCACGCCTGCGCTGTTGATTAGGATGGAGATCGAGGTTGTTCGGTTGCGCAGACGGGCGGCGAAGGCGGCGACGGAGGCGGGGGATGTGAGATCCATCGCCTCGACCTCGACGCCGGCCACGCCCGCAAGTGCGGCTTCGGCTCGCTCTCGGTCCCGCGCGGGCACGATCACTTTGGCGCCGGCGGCCGCGAGGCTCTTCGCCGTTACGAGCCCGATGCCGGAGTAGCCGCCGGTGACCACCGCCACGCGACCAATCAGGTCTACGCCCTGCATGACCTCGTCGGCCGTGCTGGCGGCGGTGAACAGAGACCCGATCGGCTGCTGGGGCGTGGTCATGATGGGAGATCCTTCCTTTGGTCGACCGGAACACTCAGCTATCAACGCCGGATGAAACAGACTTCAGAGTTCGGATTTCTGTCGTGATCATCCAGAATGCGCAGACCGATCCGCTTTCCGATGTGTTGACCGGAGCCGGTTTCAACGCCGCCTGTTCCGTACGGCTGACGGCGGGCGGCGATTGGGCGCTCCGGTTTCGCCCCATCGCGCTGAAGTTCAACGCAGTGCTTCATGGCGGCTGCTGGCTTACCCCGGAGGGCGAAGCCGCGACTAGATTGGACGCGGGCGACTGCTTCATCGTCTCGGGTCGGCCGTTCGTCCTTTCCAGCGCGCCTGGCGTGCCGGCGGTGGACGCGGCTTCAGCCTTCGCCGGCTCGCCCTTCTCCGCGACCTATGGGGTGGGCGAGGATGTGGCTCTGCTGGGAGGCAGCGTCGCCTTCGCCGAGGCCGACGCGGGTTATCTTCTGGACCTGTTGCCCTCGTCCCTGGTGATCCGCACCGAGGCGGATGGCGCCGCGCCGATGGGTTGGCTCTTGGATCAGTTGGATCGGGAATGGCGGGAGGACCGCCCGGGCGCCCGGGCGGCATGCGACGACCTGCTGCGGCTGATGTTCGTTCACGCGCTTCGAGCGCACTTGGCGACGGCGGACGCCGGCGCGCTCGGCTGGCTCGCGGGACTGAATGATCCTCCGGTGGCTGCGGCTCTGAGAGCGATCCACGCAGAGCCGGCCCGCGTGTGGCGGCTGCCTGAGCTTGCTGCCCAAGCGGGCCTCTCACGGACGGCTTTCGCGGAACGTTTCAGGGCTCGGGTCGGCCGACCTCCGGTGGAGTACGCCGCGACCTGGCGAATGCGGGTCGCGGCCCGTCGCCTGAGAGAGAGCCGCCGTACGGTCTCGGCGGTCGCCCAGGAACTTGGCTTCCTGTCGGACAGCGCGTTCGGGGCCGCGTTCCGCCGTGTCCATGGCGTGTCCCCGGGACGGTACAGCACAGTCGCCCGCCGAGCCGCCCCATAGGCCGTCAGAGGAGACAGGACCGCTAAACGTCCGATGTTAGGACGAGGACCAACGTCCGTTCATGGCGCATTGCCGTCAAGCGATGTGTAGCCAGTCGGCCGCCCCGGCGCGAACCGCCTTGGTCAAGTCTTCGATCAGGCGGGTGGTGATGCGTAGATGCTGCCAGAAGAGCGGCACGTCGACGATGACGCCGGGGGCAAGATCGACTAGGCGGCCTGACGCGATCAACGGAGCGGCCAAGCGTTCCGGCGTCAGGGACCAGGCGACGCCCGCCAGAGTGAAATCCAGAAACCCCTGAGTGGACGGCACCCAATGGGTCGGGCCTTCGATCGGGCTTCCGACGACCTGCTCAGCCCACTGGAGTTGCAGTCGGTCCCGCGGGCCGAAGCGGAGCACCGGCGCCTCGGCGAGCCGTTCGGCCGTCACGCCGTCGAGGAAATGACGATCGCGATAGTCCGGTGTCGCGACGGCCAAGTAGCGAAGCGAGCCTAGCGGAAGGGTGCGACATCCTGCGACGGCCCTTCCTGTCGTGGTCACTGCCGCGATCACTTCTCCCGAACGCAGGCGCTCGGCAGTGTCGGCCTCGTCGTCGAGCACCAGAGACAGGGTGTTCGGCTGGTCTGCGGCGAAGCGGGCGGCCGCGCTAGGGAACCATGTGCCGAGGCTGTCGGCGTTGAGGGCGATCTTCAAGGTCGGGCGCGCCCCTCCGAACGCCGCTGCCCAGACGGGATCGCCCGCCATCATGTCGTGCTCCAGCAGGGCCACCTGATCGAGGTGAGCCGCCAGTCGCGCTCCTGCCTCGGTCGGTCGGCATGGCGTCGCACGGATGACCAGGGGAAGGCCCAGGCGCTCCTCAAGGCCCTTCACGCGTTGGGACACCGCCGAGGGCGTGACCGACAGGGCTTCGGCAGCCGCATCGAATGATCCGGTACGAATGACGGCGGCCAGGGCGGCGAGGGCGGGATAGTCGAGCATTAGGATCGCTAATCTACCCTAAGCAGGATTAGTTCGGCTACGGTCTCATACCGTGCGATCAGCATTCTATGATCGTTTCCATTCTTCCGCCCCTGGCGAAGGGCTTCGCCCTGTCGGCCAGCCTGATCGTTTCTATCGGCGCCCAGAACATGTTTGTGCTGCGGCAGGGCTTGCGGCGCGAGCATATCCTCCCGGTCGTCCTGTTCTGCGCCGTGGCGGATTCCGTTCTCGTCATCGCCGGTGTGAATGGTCTGGGCCAACTACTGTCGGCGGCTCCCGGCCTGTCGGCGGCGCTGAGCCTCGGCGGCGCCGCCTTCCTAACCTGGTACGCCCTCGGGGCCTTTCGGCGGGCGATGCGCTCGGAGGCTTTGGTCGTTCAGGACGGAGCAGGCTTGTCGCTCGGGGCGGCCCTGGCGGCCACCGCCGCCTTCACCCTGTTGAACCCGCATGTCTACATCGACACCGTCATGCTGATGGGAGCGGTCGGGTCCAGCCTGCCCGAGAGCCAGCGGCTGTTCTTCATCATCGGAGCCTCGACCTTCGCCGCTGTCTGGTTTGCATCCATCGGTTTCGGCGCACGCTTGCTGGCGCCGCACTTCGCCCATCCGGTCGCGTGGCGCGTGCTGGATGTCGTCACGGGTCTGATGATGACCGTCATCGCCATAGTCCTGGTGCGCGGCGTCTTCGCCTGACGCCATTTCAGAACATCGAGGTCCCCATGAACCCACCTGTCATCGCCCCGGAAATCTACGCCCTGCGCCCGGATTTCGCGGCGCTCAGCATCCTTGTCGCTGGCGCGCGCAATGGGCCGAGCGATCCTTATGGCGTAGAACAGTTGCGTCTAGCATGTGAGGCGCAGGAGCCTGAGTGGGCCGAGGCGCACCTGGACGCCTGGCGGGACGCCTACCGCGCTTTCGGCGCCAAGCCGCAGCGGACGCCCTGCTCGGTCGAGGCCTTGCGCAAGCGGGCGCAGCGGGACGGGACCCTTCCGCCGGTGAACGCCGTCGTCGATCTCTACAATGCGGTCAGCCTTCGTTACGCCCTTCCGATCGGCGGCGAGGATGCGGACGCCTACGCCGGGACGCCTCGATTGGTGGTCGCGCAGGGCGGCGAGATTTTCGACACGGCCCAAAACGGCGAACCGAAGATCGAAGTGATCGATCCCGGCGAGGTTATCTGGCGCGATGACCACGGCGCGACCTGCCGACGATGGAACTGGCGACAGGGCGTACGGACGCGGATCACTGACGACAGCACCGCCATGTGGTTCATCCTCGAGCGCCTGGCCCCCATGCCGATCTCGGCGCTGATGCAGGCGGGCGACGAACTGATCGCCGGATTGAAGCGTCTCAGTCCGTCGCTGCAGGCGAGCAGCCTTCTAATAGAGCGCCCCGACTGATCGGCTGGAATGACACAAACTGAAGCCAAGCCTGATTTGAGCCGACCGCTGCATCGGTCCTCACTAAGGCGATATTCTGGAGCAGAGCATGGCGCTGTTTTCGGGTCTTTCGGCCTTTCCCATCACTCCGATGACGTCCGAAGGCGAGGTCATTGCGCCTGACCTGCAGCGACTAATCCGACGCATTGAGGCGGGCGGCGCCGATTCCATAGGTCTGCTCGGCAGTACCGGGACTTATATGTTTCTCAGCCGCGACCAACGGCGACGCGCCGTGGCGGCGGCCGCTGAAGCCGTCGTCTCGATCCCGATCATTGTCGGCGTCGGCGCCATGCGCACCGATGAGGCCCAGGCCCAGGCGGGCGATGCGGCGGCAGAGGGCGCGTCCGGTCTGCTTTTGGCGCCGGTCAGCTATACGCCGCTGACGGAGGAGGAGGTCTTTCAGCACTTCCTCGCCGTGGCCTCGGCCACGGAGCTGCCGCTATGCATCTACAGCAATCCCGGAACGACCAACTTCACCTTCAAGCCGGAACTGGTCGCGCGTCTGGCGGCGATCACGACCGTGGCAGCGATCAAGCTGCCGCTGCCGGCGTCCGGCGACATCGCCGCCGACCTGGCGGCTTTTCGGCAGGCGGCGCCGGGCCTGTCCATCGGCTACAGCGGTGACTGGGGCTGCAAGGCCGCACTGCTGGCGGGCGCCGACTGCTGGTACAGCGTGGCTGGCGGGGTGTTTCCTGAACAGGCCGCCGCGCTCGCGGCGGCGGCTGTCAGAGGCGATCGCGAGGAAGCGGACCGATGCGACGCCGCCTTCGCCGGCTTGTGGGACCTGTTCCGCGCTCACGGCAGTCTTAGGTTGATGTATGCGGCGGCGAACATGCTGGGCTTGACCGAAGCGTCGCCGCCAAAACCGCTTCTGGGACCCGATGAAAGGCTGACGGCCAGTCTCCGAAAGGCTTTGCCGCTTTGAGACGCAGAGGGGCAGTGTGGGGTTTCGGCCATGAAGCCAAGGACCGCTACTGGCGCTTCTCGGTCCTTTGAGGGATCAACCGCCGTACGTGACTCAACTCGGTCCTTGGCGACATCTGCTTTCAGGCAAGATGTCGGTCAGCTGGCAAATGTGCATGTCTGACCCTTAGTCGACGTTGAGAACGGCACCGGTCGAAGACCAAAGTCCTGCGGCGGTAAGTCGAGGCCGTAGCCTCTAGCCGTAGCCGAGCCGGTCCTCGTGCGAATGGCTTAGCAAATGCAATCCGACGGAGTTGCCCGACGCGATGAAAAGCGGATCGAAGTCGCTCTCTACTCTTGCGTCCGGCACAGGGTCCGCCAGATCGCACCATTCAAGAAAGTGGCGCAAATCCTTGGCTGCGGAGCGGTCGAAGACATGAGTGTTCTTCAACTGCATCAACCGTGGCGTCTCGTCGATCGGCGCCAGGGCTTCAAGCTCATGGGCCGAGAATTTGGGCGATCCGTATTCTGCTGATCGAGCAATCAAGATCGTTCGAACAGCCCATGTTGCGCGCCTAGCCGCCAAGGCGGCGTTGGGCATGGTTCGTCCGAACCGAACCAGAAGCCAGGCCAAGGCCGCTCCATGCCCTATCTCAAGCTCATAGGAAGATCGAAGGCGAAACCGGGCGCGAAGACCGTCGAACACGTGTTCCGGATCGTGGATCGCTCGCCCCTCGAACAAGCAATGCCAAACGAACAGGTCGCCGTTCTCGGCCTTCTCGGTCAGATCGTTGATGCCGTAGGTGGACAGGGAGACTGGCCCCATACTGGTGTGCAGAGGCTGCCCCGGTTGGGTCGAGACGAGTAGCAGGTCCGTGTCCGAGTCAGGGGATTGGTCGCCTCGCGCGCGACTGCCAAAAAGAGCGACGGCGGCTATCGCCATTGGTATGCCTTGCTCATGCTCACGTTTCAGCGCCGCGAGCGGCGAGCGCCCGAACGGACATCTTTCTTGCGACGCCACGCTGAGCTTCAATCTCAGGGCCGTTCGTCAGAACGAGCTGAGTCTTCTCCGGTTTGTTGGTTTCCGGATCGAGGTCGAGGTTCAGGTGGGCGATCAGGTAAAAGCTCATGCTCAACCTTACAGGCATGGTCAGGGCACCTTCGACCATTTCGAATTCCTCGATCAGCGCTTCCTGCTGCTCAGGCTTGAGTCTCGGGTTGGGAACAAGGGACAGGTCTATGAAGTGGCTCCACTCATAGTCCAGGCTGTTGTCGATTCCGGCAGGCCCATCCCCTGCCACATCGCGTATGCGGTTCAGAAGGTAGTCCCTGAAATCGTTGTGCTCGGCTGACCATGCTCGAACATACCAGCGCCCGAACGCGTGAGCGATCGAGTGTGGGGCGATTGTGCGCCAGCTCGGCGGTGATCCGGTCAGTGAGCGATAGTCGATCCTCAACCGTTGCTGATCCTTGATGGCGTCCAGGACGGCCATCAAATGCTCAGGGTCGGTCGCTCGGCGTCCCACGGAAACCACCTCGACCGGAGGCAGGGGGGCTTGGAACCACGTCGCTTCCGGGTCGAGCCACCCACTCTTCAAACCGACCAGTTGCAGAAGATACCGATCGACACCCTTGGCCGCCCACTGAGCCTGGTACGCTCCAGCGCGCCGGTAGGTCTTGGCGCTGCCGTCGTAGATCAGGTTCCCGGGGGCGGCGTCGCTATAGGTCGCAATATCGGCCGAAGCCTGTTGGGCCGACATGCCGAAGGCCTCCGCCATGTCGGCTCGGTTGAGCACGCGATCCCAGAAAAGCCGGAAGTCTATATATTCCAGTCTCTTAAGGACGGCCCACTTAGGCTTGTCGGCTGGCATGTCGTTCATGATCGATACAATTGTCAGTTATCCACATCCAAAATGCGTCTAATAAATAGACGCATCGTCGCGGTTGTCCTATATTAACTTCGAAGGCGGCGTCGAGATCGGTCTATTGCTGGTGCGGCTTTCGTTGCGGTTGTGGGCGGTTCTTGGAACCTTCCGCCGTGTCTATGGGCACAGGCCGCTGCCAATTGCCAGTTGGCGGGGAATGAAAATTCCGTGCCGGACACCCAACCCCTCGCGCCGCAGACGTTGCCGGCGACGGAGAACGATCAATGAGCGCTGCGATCCATCCGATGTTCGGAACCGACTTGCCCAAGGGCATCAGCAGGGCCCGCGCTCTGCCCGACGCGGCGCTCGGAGCGCTGTGGGACTCGATTTTCATCGATGAGGGACTGAAAAAGCAGTTGCTCTCTCAGGCGATGCTGAATTTCTCGGTCCGGGGAAAGGTCGATCGAACAATCATTCCCCTGCACGGCGTAATCTTGCTTACGGGGGAGCCGGGTACTGGAAAGACATCGCTTGCTCGGGGGCTTGCGCACCGAACTGCGGCGTCTTTCTCCGGCGGAATGTTCAAGCTCCTTGAAGTTGAACCGCACTCGTTGACCAGCTCTGCGATGGGCAAAACCCAGCGCGCGGTATCCGATCTTTTCTCCCAATCCATCGCTGAGGCCGCCAGCAGCGGGCCCACGATCGTGCTTCTGGACGAGGTGGAGACGCTCGCGGCTGATCGGTCCAAGATGAGCCTTGAAGCCAACCCCATCGACATCCACCGGGCGACCGACGCGGTTCTGGTTCAGCTCGATGCGCTGGCCGAGCGCTTCCCTCAGCTTCTCTTCGTGGCGACAAGCAATTTTCCCGATGCCGTCGATAGCGCCTTCACGTCGCGCTGCGATCTCGTTCTGCGAGTTCCTCTGCCAGACCGGGCTGCGTGTGCGCATATCCTGCGCGACTGCCTGATCGGGCTCGGCAAAACCTACGCTTCGATCTCCGCGCTAATTTCCCAGCCCGGGTTCGACCGTTGTGCAGGGGAGTGCGTCGGCCTGGATGGGCGTGCGATCCGTAAGATGGTGGCGAACGCTCTGGCCAGTCGGCCGGAGGTGGCGATGGACCCGAGCAAGGTGACCCTCGACGACATCTATCGAGCGGCGCAGCAGGCGAAGTTGAATCGCAACTCGGGGGTGAAGACGAAATGACCACCGTCGTCCGGCGCACCTTCAGCAGTACGCCTCACCGCGACGCGGGAGAGACTTGGCGCGCGATTGTCGACCTGCTGACGCAGGGCAAAACCGGAGCCAAGTGTGACGAACTGCTGTCCGTGCATGGCATCGCGTCCAGCATCATCGCGGACAAGGCTCCAAAGGACGCAGCCATCGTCGTGACATGCGACGGTCCTCGTACCCGTATCTACTGCGTCTACGACGAAGACGCGACGGATGGCTCCGACGCGAACGAAGACGCGTTGGGGTTTGACCCACTTGATGGCGACTGGCGCGTCTCGCTTCCCTGCGAGACGGATGACCTCGCCTGGGTTCAGGGCGCGCTCAAGGGGCACAGCGAGCGCATCACCGCCCGCGACAAGTCGGAAACGACAAAGGCGGAAGCCGCCAAAAGCTCTGCGGGGCCGGCAGCGCTGGTCTTTGATCCGAAAGGATTTCTCAACTCATGAGCACCGTCAGCGTCAACACCTATACCCATTCGGTGACCTACGTCGCCGACAACATGCTCAAGAGCCTGAAGGATATCATCCGGCTGAGCGGTCTCGACCCGACCAACTTCATCGAGGACTGGGACATCAACATGCGCGGTATCAAGCGCTGGTTGGAGACCGAGGACCTGCAGCGTGTCGATCTGGAGATCTACGATCCAAAGACCGATGCGCTTCTGTTCCGCTGGGACATGGATGTTGTCTACGGATGGAGCTCTGGCGACGGGAATTTCTGGGTCGATACCGAGCAGCTCAGGTACGCGATCCGAAAGGCGGGGCTAGTGCCCAGCCAGGCGAAGTACCGTTTGTTGGTTCGCACCAAGCCCGGCCGTCCTGATGTCGACGGCTGGAGTAAAGTCACGGCCCGATCGACATCCGGCTTCACCCGGCAATCGCTGGGGACGACCATCGACCATAGCGGCTTGGGCGCAAACACTTCTTACTGGAGACAAGCCGGATGATTACCGTCGACGAAGCGTTTCGGAAGTTTAAGAGCCGTCTCGAACTGAACGAGAAGGAGCAGAAGAACGCGTCCGATCGCCAGAACGAGGTGCGGGACTATCTGGTCACGAAGTTCGCGATCGACCGGAGCTTCCTGACCGGATCCTATAAGCGACACACCAAGACGAAGCCGCTCAAGGACATCGATATCTTCTTCGTCCTCAAGGACACAGAGAAGGGCAAATATCACGACAAGGCGCCGTCGGTCGTGATCGGCGACTTTTACGATGCGTTGGTTGAGA
Organism: Brevundimonas sp. NPDC055311; assembly: GCF_053645695.1. Classification (NCBI taxonomy): domain Bacteria; kingdom Pseudomonadati; phylum Pseudomonadota; class Alphaproteobacteria; order Caulobacterales; family Caulobacteraceae; genus Brevundimonas; species Brevundimonas sp. NPDC055311. The sequence continues at coordinate 10,970 of NZ_JBSHMV010000006.1, read as the reverse complement.
AATACGGCTCCAAGGCGGTTCGGAAACAGGGGCGATCGGTCAACGTCGATTTCGGGGTGGTCGTCGATTCAGACGACAACACCGACTATCGTGTTCTCAGTGTGGACGTGGTGCCTGCCTTCGCATCGGCGTCGGACTACGAGATTCCCGACACCGAAAAGGGCAAGTGGATTAAGACCAACCCCGAGACCCATGCGGCAAAGGCGACGGCAGCGCATCAAGCCTACTCCAGTGAGTGGAAAGGCTTGGTCCGCATGGTGAAGTACTGGAACAACCAGCCCCGCCACGGAGAAAAGCCGGTCAAACCGTCGTTCCTTATCGAGGTGATGGCGCTGGAGTGCCTGTATGGCGGCTGGCAGGGCAGCTTCACCTATGAGTTCCAATCCTTCTTCGCCACGCTGGCAGATCGTATCCTGGATACGTGGCCCGACCCGGCGGGCCTGGGGCCGGCGGTAAGTGACGGGATGGATGATGCGCGCAAGGAGCGTGCGCGCTCGCTTCTGATGGCGGCGAGCCGTGAAGCGAGCCTTGCGATCAATCTCGCCAGACAGGGCAAGAACGGAGAGGCCTTGAAGGCATGGCGGGCGCTGTTCGGCCCGAAGTTCCCGCTCTCATGAAACGCAAGACGAACTCCACGTCCAAACGGGTGCACAATGGCTGACGCCGTCAACGCGCGCTGGAATGGCGACAGATATCAGGCGCGGGTTTTCTGGCAGAACGCGCTGAGCATGCTCGCGCATGACTCGGTCGTAGTGGAAGTGACCTTCGAAGCCGATGCGCCGAAGTCATTCGACGACGTTGTTGTGCGTTATGATCCGCCTATCCCGGGAAGTGGGCCAGAACGAGTTTCAGCTGCCTATCAGCAGGTGAAGTGGCACGTCGATACGGGGGGGCGGTTCGGCTACGAGGATTTCGTCGATCCCGAGTTTATCGGGGCGACGAGGGTGTCGCTACTTCAGCGCCTGCGCGACGCCAAGAAGAACGCACCGTTGGGCGCGCGGTTTGATTTCATCACGACGTATCGCATCAAGGACGATGACCCGCTGGGCTATGTTCAATCGGGTGCCGACAAGTCCATCCTTTTGGCCCGCCTGTTCGATGGCACGAAGGACGGCAGCCGTATGGGCAAGGTCCGTAAGCTATGGCGCGAACATCTCGAGCTAGCGTCTGATGACGAACTCAAGGAGGTCGTGACGGGCCTCCGGATTATGGATGGCGAGCGCTCGCTGGAACAGCTGCGCGAGGACGTCAACGTGCGGGCCCAGATTGTAGGCGCGCTGACCTGTTCGACCGAATCCGACTTCCGATATGACGGGCTTGCTCAAGCGCTGAAATCGCGGAAGCTGAATAGCTTCACGCGAGAGGCTTTACGGCAGGTTCTCCGGGAGGAGGGCGTTCTCACCGATAAGGCGCCAGCCCTTCCTCCTGGGCTGACGATCGCGATCCGGACGTTCCAGGGCGTAGCGGCTGATCTGGGTGGGACGTCGCCGGAGAACACACTCTCGCTGACCGATAGCTTCAATCAGCGCTATCTCCTGGATGACCGGTCTTGGCAGGGCGACATTCGTCCTCGGGTCGAGACGTTCCTGAGAGAGGCTGCAAAACGCTCGGGTGTGCTGAGGATCATTCTCGATGCGCACGCCTCCATTGCATTCCTCACAGGCGCCGTCCTCGATCTGAAATCGGGGGTCGACAGCTCGTTGGTCCAGAAAGGTCGGGTAGGTTCGAGAACTTGGCGCGCGGACGACGGTACCGAAAAGGAAGCGGCTCGATTGACCAGCACGACGATCAGTATCGATTCCGGGCCCGATATCGCCTTGGCAATCGGTATTTCACAAAGCGTCGATGCTCACGCCCGGGCCTATGTCGGCAAAGAGCTGTCGACTGTCGGGACGTTGATCTCGTTTGCCCCTCCGGCCGGCCCTGGACAGCAAACGATTGTCGGCGGTGGACATGCCGCCGCCTTGGCAGAGCAGATCGCCAATGAAGTGCGTGCTCTGAAGGTGGATGACCCTGATTGCACGGTCCACATCTTCGCCGCCTGCCCAAATAGTTTGCTCTTCTATCTGGGGCAGCAGTATCGCGGGATCGCTCCCTGCATCGTCTACGAGTTCGATTTCGATCGAGCTGGAAACAAGAGTTATCAGCCGTCGTTCGTGATCGATTAGCGATAGGTTGGCCGGGTTGATCAGGCGTTGCGCGAGATGGCCCGCCCATCAGACTGGATAGGTCTGCAGCTAACGGAATTGTCCGTGGCTGCGCGCACGCAGCTATCGCGATGCTCGATCTTGATGCGAACCGCTGGCGGGCACCCATTACACTCAAACGTCCGCTACGGCTCGAAAGCGGACTTCAATGACCGACGTGCTCAACGTCCGATTTCAGGACTGGTGCCAAAGTCTGCTCATGGCGCGAAGACGCCGTTGGCCAATCCCAATTCTGTGCGGGTTTGTTCGCTCTGCCTTTGACTAATTTTTGCCCCTTAGCTTGAGGCGGAAATTCGAGGCGTCAAGGCAGTCCGATATTGTTCTTTCAGATGGACCGCCGTTTGCTCGATGCTGGGGTAGACCGTAGTCGCATTGATGTTGAGGCGATCCAGCTGCTTCAGAATTTCTGGCTTGTTCGTGATGGTGATGCGGCTGATTGCGATGCCATCCTGACCTTCGTCGGGAAGAACGGCTTCGTGGCCGAACAGGAGAAAGGCGCCCGACTGCGACTTGATCCGGCTGTTGGTGCGCTTCGCCTTCACGCAAAGAATGGATCCCAGGTGGTCCGGCGAGAGACGTTTCTCGAAGAAGCCCTTTTCCGACCGGATGTAGTGAAGAAGTTTCCCGGCGACCCCAGTTTCATTGAAAGCGACCAGATCGAGCCCGAGATCGAGATCGTTCTTTTGCGCGTAGGTGAGCTTCGACAGGTTGGCGAGGCAGCTCACCGTATCTGAGTCATAGTATTTCACCCGTTCCGGCGACACTTGGAAGACGATCACCTCTCCATCGGCCTCCAACGGTGCCGGGCTAGAATGGCAGGCGAAAAACAGCGCTACGAGGGGGTTGCCCGAGATGTCGAGAAGCCGGGTCGGCAGCTTGTAATGCTGCATCCGGACCAGTCGGTCGAAGCAGTATTCGTCACCCTGGAACTCGTCGTGGTGGCCGATGAGAAGTTCCTGACACAGTCGGTCCTCATTCGGCATGAACTGCCAGCCGCCGTCCGGCCACCGGCGCAGAAGCGACGGCGTGAGTTCGAAGCGCGCGTCTTCGTGGCCACGAAAGAAGGTCTCCGCGCCCTCCTTGTCGGGAGAGTTGAAGAGGAGGCGGAGGAAGGACTCCACACTGTCCGCCGTGCCGAGGATCTGTTTGGCGCGGGGCGGCGGCTCGACAGGAGTCTCGGCCGGCGCGGTCTCGGTGACTTCGTCGATCCGGCTTTCGAGGGCAGGCCTGAAAGGCGCCAGACCATCTAGGACGTCGCGCGCATTCCCGTTTCGAACCGCCCAGTGGGTGCGAAACAGCTGGAGGCGGTCGGCGCCGAAGGTGGACCAGGCGGTGTCGAGATCAGGGAAGACGACGCGCCCGAAATCGACCTGAGTGTCGAAGTTGAACCGGACCTCACGCCCGACGTGTTCCATGCCCGTGATCCGACCGTACCGGATGAACATGGCGACTTCATCGTCGCTCTGGTCGACCTCGCTGCACAGAAAGGTCGGCAGAGATTGAAGGAAGGCGACGGCAGCGCTGTCCAGACGCTCGAGGCGTCTCTCGATGTCGGTCGGCGTATATTCGAACATCCGGCCGCGGGTCATTGCGGCCGTATCGTCCGCCTGACCCGTCCAGCCCCCGATCGAGATGTAGTTGAAGTTCTTCTCGGTCATGGTGTTCCGGCGGGCTGGATGCCGACAAAGGGTCCAGCCTGCGGGTTAAATTGGGCTTACCGGTGCGGGCTAGAGAGCTGCTTTCAAGGCCTTGATACGCTCGCCGCAGGTCTGATCGACGAGGTCGCGCAACCGCTTCACCCTTTCCGTCAACCAATGAAGGTCTTCAGCGGAAACGTCATACTGGTCGGAATAGCGGGCTTCGACATATGCGCGCTTCAGCAGTTCGAAACGGCGGCGGTCAGCCTTCAGCTCACGGGGCCAAGCGTCGGACAGGGCGACGAAAGGCACGTCCTCCAAAGAATGAGGCTACTGGCCGAGTCCCGGTCCGCAGTATGGTCTTGGCCCAAGGAACGTTCGGCTTAGCTGTCGAAAGCGGATAAGCGGAACTAAGCGCTTTGAAGGTCAGCTATTTGGTCGCCGGCCAATGTCCGCTGCTGGCGCGGACCTGACCCAGTGGCCGTTGTCAGACCGATCCCGGGCGCTTCTCTGGCGATCCTTAGAGTGCCGACTAGCCAGTCGCGGAACGCTCTTACCTCTCCGCGCTGCACTGCCCGCCGAGAGGCGACAACGTAGTAGGCCCAGCGGACCGGCCAGCGCACATGGGGCAGAAGATGGACCAAACGGCCGCGTTCCAGGTCCTGCTCGACCAGGGCCCGCCGGACGAGCGCGATCCCTTGACTGGCGATCACCGCGTTAATCACGGCCGCAGTCGAGTTGATACGCAAGCCGCGGTCAGCAGGGGCGTGGTTGGCGCCCGTTTTCGCCAGCCACTGCGTCCAGGTCGGGAAATCGCCGTCGGGGTGCGGCGTTCCGTCGTGGATGAGGGTTTGCTCCGCTATCCACCCGGCGGTGACTTCATGGCTGGTCGGCAGCAGCTGGTGATTGCAGACGGCGATGATTTCTTCGCCCATCAATAATCTGGCTTCGACGCCCGGCCAGGCGCCTAGGCCGCAGCGTATGCCTATGTCAGCTTCGCCCTGCGCCAGGTCAATGACGCGGTCGGAGACATCCAGGCGCACGTCGATCAACGGATGGTTCGTCGCGAAGTCGGTGAGTTGTGGCAAGAGCCAGTTCGCCACCAGCGCCTGGGACGCCGTCACGACGACGATCGACCGCGCCTTTCGACCGCGCAGCTTCTGCAGGCCTGCCTCCAGGCGATCGAGTCCGGCCGCAATGTCATCCAGCGCATCGCGAGCCTCTTCAGTAGGCGTGAGGCGTTGCACGCCCGAACGTGCGCGGTGAAACAGGGGATAGCCGACCCAGTCTTCGAGCGAACGGACAAGCTGACCTATGGCGGCGGGCGTCACGCCCAACTCGGTTGCAGCACCGACGAAGCTGCCGTGACGTGCTGCGGCGTCAAGAGCCTGAAGGGATTTGAGCCGAGTGAGAGACCTCATTCCTAACGCATATCACGGGATAGATTTTCTTTCGCCTCGATGCGGGTCGTTTGCGTCGCCGACCGAGGCGTGAACGGGCAGCATGAGGACAAGAAAGGGGGCCCCATGAACCTTGAAGGCAAGCACGCCCTGATCACGGGTGGATCAAGCGGCATTGGTCTCGCAACGGCACGGCTGTTCGGAGAGCACGGAGCGCGCGTAGCGATCATGGGTAGAGACGATGCTCGTCTGGCTAAGGCGAAGGCTGAGCTCGGCCCGGACGTCCTCGCCATCCAGGGCGATGTGACGACGCTCTCCGACCTGGCTCGAGCGCGAAAAACCCTTCAGGAATCGTTCGGTCGACTGGACATTTTGTTCGCCAACGCCGGCGTGGCGCTGGGAACGCCTGTCGTGACGACCGACGAAGCGACCTACGACCGCATCATGGACGCCAATGTGAAAGGCGTCTTTTCAGCGTGCAGGCGATGTTGCCGCTGATGCACGCGGGCGGCTCCATCGTTCTCAACGCCTCCTGGCTCAATCAGGTGGGCGCGCCGGGACGGGCTGTCCTTTCGGCGTCCAAGGCCGCAGTGCGATCCTTCGCACGCACCCTTTCGGCCGAACTTCTTGATCGGGAAATCAGGGTCAACGCGATCAGCCCCGGCTCGATCGAAACGCCCATCCATCGCAGTGCCGACCAGTCCGAGGAAAGCTTCCGCGAGTACGCCGAGCGCGTCGGCGCGCAGGCTCCATTGGGCCGAATGGGCCGGCCGGAAGAAATCGCGGCGGCGGTCCTGTTCCTCGCCAGTGACGCGTCCAGCTACATGCTGGGCGCTGAGATCGTGGTCGACGGCGGGCGGGCGGAGCTGTGACATGCTGCTGAACGAAGATGTCTCCGTCCGCACCGTGGTTCACGCGGGCAAAGCGGACTGGATCCCGAGCCCGATCAGGGGCGTCGAACGACGCATGCTTTTCCGGATCGGCGATGAAAAGGCGCGAGCGACCTCGATCGTCCGCTATGCGCCGGGCAGCCGCTTCGGCCGCCATGGCCATCCCGGCGGCGAAGAGTTTCTCGTTCTGGAAGGCACGTTTCAGGACGAGACCGGCGACTTCCCGGCTGGAACCTACGTCCGCAACCCGCCGGGGACGGCCCATTCGCCAGGCAGCGACGAAGGCTGCGTCATCCTCGTCAAGCTTTGGCAGTTCCGTCGGGATGACCGCGCCCGGATCATTGCGCGGCCCGACGAGGCGAAGCGCGCTGCGGTTCGGCCGGGTGCGCATGCCGCCCGCCTCCTGGTCGACGGCGCCGATGAACGGGTCGTCATCGAGCACTGGACGCCCGGCGCAAATGTGGATGTGTCGAATAGTACGGGGCTGGAGGTGCTGGTTCTGGAGGGCGGCTTCGCCGCCGGTTCGGAGACCTTCTTGCGGTGGAGTTGGCTCCGCCTGCCCGCTGGCCGGCATCTCCGGGCGTCAGTCGGCCCTGACGGCGCGCAGGTCTGGATGAAGGCGGGTGCGCTTCTGCATGCAGATGTGTGCGCTTTCGAGAATGAAGGACGAATTCAATGATGGACCTGGAAGCCTTTGGGCAGGCGATCCTGATCGGAATCGGCGGGACAGCAGTGCTCGACGTCTGGGCTTTAGCGTTGGACCGGATACTGAAAATTCCCGCGCCGAACTGGTCCATGGTGGGCCGCTGGATCGGCAACATGCCGCGAGGGCGCTTCAGTCATAGCTCCATGGGAGCCGCCCCGCCGGTCGCTGGAGAGGCGGCCATCGGCTGGACGGCGCACTACGTCATCGGAGCGGGTTACGGGCTGCTGCTCGTCGCAACCTTCGGGGCGCAATGGCTTGAACAACCTAGGCTGCCGCCGGCTTTGGTCGTCGCCTGGGTTCTGCTCATCGCACCCTTCTTCATCATGATGCCCGGCATGGGCTCCGGCATCGCTGCATCGCGAACACCGCGACCGAACGCCGCCCGTCTGAAGAGCGTGGTGAGTCACACCATCTTCGGCCTGGGCATGTATCTGACCGCGTTGCTCCTCGCAGCCGGGATGTCGCAAGGTCTCGCTGGATGAGAAGCACGGACATCGCCATCGTGGGAGGCGGTCTTGCCGGACTTTCGGCCGCCCGTGTCTTGCAGGCCCACGGCGCGGACTTCGTGCTGCTGGAGGCCCGCGAGCGCCTGGGCGGTCGCATCCTGACGGTTGATGAAAGAGGCATGCCGGCCGTTGATGGTTTCGACCTGGGTCCCTCCTGGTTCTGGCCCCGCCTGCAGCTGGCGATCGGCGACCTGGTGAAAGACCTCGGCCTGCAGGCCTTCGCCCAGAACAGCGAAGGGGATGTGATCTTCGAACGCATGTCTCGCGAGCCCGCCCAGCGGTATCGCGGCAGTGCGCCGGATGGGCCATCGATGCGCTTGGTCGGAGGCTCCGCCGCGCTGATCAGCGCCCTTGAGGGATCGTTGCCCGCCGGCCGCATAGTCCGAGGCTCGCGCGTCACAGCGATGCGCCTCGCGGACGGCGCGGTGCAACTGAGCGTATGCGGACCGTCAGGAAGGGCCGCGAGCGTGCAGGCGAACCGAGTCATCGCCGCATTGCCTCCGCGTCTGTTGGACGCGACCGTGACGTTCGCCCCTCCGCAAGACGCGAGCACCACGGCCCGCTGGCGCGACACCGCCACCTGGATGGCTCCCCATGCGAAATTCTTCGCGATCTATGACCGACCGTTTTGGCGAGAGGCCGGCTTATCCGGGACAGCGCAGAGCATGGTCGGCCCGATGCCGGAAATTCACGACGCAACCATAGCATCTGGCGCGGCCGCGCTGTTCGGCTTTATCGGCCTGCCCGCCGACCAGAGAGCGGCCGTCGGCGATGAGGCTCTGAAGAGCGCGTGTCTGGCTCAGTTCGCCCGTATTTTCGGCGAGGAGGCGCTTAAACCCCGTTCCACTCTACTGAAGGACTGGGCGGCCGATCCGTTGACGGCGACCTCCGCTGACCAGGTCGCCGGATCCCACGAGGCTTCAAGCGAGCGCCCTTGGGTCGAGGGCGTGTGGCGTCAGCGCCTTGTCATGGCTGGCAGCGAGACCAGTTGCTCGGAAGCTGGCTATCTCGCCGGCGCGGTTCTCGCCGGCCATCGCGCCGCGGACGCGGTGTTGGGCGCCAAGCCATGAAGTTCCCGCCTTGTCGTTGATTGCAACACTCGGCGGAGCAGGGCCCTGGCCCCATGGCCGTGCTTGGGCACGGTGAGTTTGTCATGCGGGCGAGCGCCGTCGAACTGTCACAGCCCGAGCGCAATGAACTTGGCGGCCATGCTTACGATCGCCCATTTCCAACTCGACGGATATGCACTGTTCGTCCTCCACCAATTGGATGGCTCACGCGCCTGACGCATCTCTGCGGTTGTCTGGGCTAGGGGCTGCCGGTCGAAGGTCCTGTTTTGGTCGAAAGGCAATGACCGCTTCTCTAATCGGGCATACGGGTCAAGCTGGTTTGTGATCCTTGCCGGCCTGATCGATCACGCGGGTCACGCTTCTCTTCGCAGTCTGGATGACTCCTTGCGAGCGGAGGGTGGCGCGAACGTCGGAGTCGCGGCGTGGGAGGTGCGCCCGGGGTTGTCCTTCTCGCCTGATTGGAAGCGTCGAGGCGTCAGCCCTCGCCGACAACAAGGCCCTCGGCCATGCAGCGTCGCAGCACTGTCTCGAACAATTCGCGCTGCAGACCGCTGTCGCGGAAACGGCCATGGCGGTTCTTCGAGAAGGTCGAGTGGTCCGGCACGTCGCCGTCCAGGCCCAGGCGGCAGAACCAGCGATAGGCCAGGCTGAGGTGGACCCCCTCGCACAGCCGTCGCTCCGAGCGGATGCCGAAGCAGTAGCCGACCAGCAGCATCCGGATCAGCAGTTCCGGATCGATCGAGGGGCGACCGATGGCGCTGTAGAATGGCGCCAGATGCGCCCCCAGGCCGTCCAACGCCACGAACCGGTCGATCGCGCGCAGCAGGTGATCGGCTGGCAAATGCCGCTCCAACGAGAATTCGTAGAACAGGGCTAACTGATCGATCCGACGCTCGCCCATCATCGCTGCAACTCCCGTCTCAACGACCAGAGTGAATCAGCGCGGCGCCCCCATGCCAATTGTCTAGGCGGCCTTTTTCAACGAAATCGGCGCATTGGCGACGTCTTGCGCTGCTGCAGCTGATTTTCAGCGGCGACCTCGGCTGGCTTTCCGTGGTCTCGCAGACCGTAGGTGCGGCGATGCATCTCTTAGAACGCTTAACGAAGCCGCCTAAGTTGCTGATGAAATTATACGCGCGCACAGATTTCGAAGTAGATATTCTTTAAAATAAATTAAAGGAGTATGGTTCAATTCGTTAATATCATAATCTTTATTACCTATTCAGGCGGAGAAAGGTGCTGTCGGTATGTTTTCCAGGATTTAACATGAGAGAGAGAGACGATATCTAATATTCTTAGCGGGATATATTTCTTTTTAAAGAAAAGTTTTTCTGGTTCAATTTCCGAAGGACATAATTGCCTCATATCGCATCCATCTAAGTCTACGCTGAACTCGTTCGATATCCACACCATTATATCGTAATAATCATCTCCATATATCCCTATATCATGATACAGTCTATTGTTGTCGTTTAGAAGTTCATGGTCAATACACATATCCTTTTGCAGGAAATTTAATATGCGCTCTTTATTATCCATTTTATCGACCAACGTTTGCCTCGCACCTTTGGGCGGCTTCTGAAAATCGTTCGGCCGCTTCGCCTAGCAGGGCCACTCCTAGCATCCCAGATCCACGGCTAGCGATGCGACCTACATTCCCCCCAATTTTGGGAGAGCTGGAGTTTTCTGGGGATACAGCAGCGCCCGCTCCACGCAACCAACTCGGTGCTCTGACATTAAAAATCGGCATTCGCCTAACGGAGTCAGATATCATTGAAGTTCTCGATCCGCTAGGACCTCCGCCACCAAAACCAGCTCGAGGTTTCTCTACTATTGGAGTACTCGCCAGTCCAAGTCCCGTTGCCGCGACGAGATTCCCCAGAATGGTGCCGTCACCTCCTACAGCTTTGCCGAAACATTCTCTGTAGATCTGGGAGGGTATAATTCTAGGAATTCGAAAGCCGCCGCCTGTGCCGCCGCGCTCTCTCATTGAGCGATCTGGGTCAAAGTGTTCGGTCAAGCATTCGTACGTTACCATTCTCCAGCCGCCCCCTTGTGGGATGCCGCCTTCTCCGCCAACCCGGACGTAACGGTAAGTGCATAGCCCCCATGGATCGGCCGCATTCACCGGATCCGCCCCGACATAGGCATAGAGGTTGGCCCCATCGCCATAGCCGATGGGGTCGGTCTGCATGAAGCGGCCGAGCTGGGGCGCGTAGACGCGGGCCTTGTAGTGATAGGCTTGGGCCTGCGGCAGCCAGATCTGGCTGGTGTACTGATAGAGGCCGGTGTTGCCTGAGCCCGGCTGGCCGTACTCGTCATAGGTGTTGATGTTGAGCCCGGCGGCCGTGGCGCCGGTCAGAGCGACGACCGAGCCGCGCTCATCCATCATCGCCCAGCGGCGATGGGTCAGGGTGGCGTCGTTATAGGTGACCACCACCTCGTCTAGCCCCGCGCCGGGGATATGGCGGCGGGTCAGGGTTCCGGCGGCGTTGTACTCGCCGATGGCCTGGGCGCCGTCATAGAGTAGGCGCGACGCTCCCATCTGGCTCAT
>NZ_JBSHMV010000005.1:0-106216 GCF_053645695.1 Brevundimonas sp. NPDC055311 | reverse complement strand
CGAAGAAGCCATCCGGCCAGGTCAGGCGAGTGCGGCGTCCGGCCAGGTCATATTGATAGCTGACGGTCTTGGCGAGCGGGTTCTGGGTCTCGCTGATTAGCCGGCTGAGCGCGTCCCAAGTCCGGGTCATCGAGCCGCCGGCGGTGATGGACGCAGAGGTCAGACGGCCCAGGTTGTCATAGGCGTAGGCGCGCGCCGCCATGCTGCCGCCGGTCACCGACGTCTGGCGCCCCAGGGCGTCGTAGCTCGAGGTGAAGGTGTTGCCGCCGCGATTGCGGTAGGTCAGCAACTGGCCGGCGGCGTCGTAGGAGTACAGCTCATAGTCATTGATGTTGGAGCCGCCGCCCGTGGCGTTGGGATAGTTCATCCTCGCCAGCCGGTCGTAGCCGTCATAGATCAGGGTCGTGACGTTGCCTTTGCCGTCCGTCAGAGTAACCGGCTTGCCGTTGGCGTTGTAGGTCGCACGTTCGACGACATCGCCGGCGCCCACTGCGGCCGTTGTGGAAATCAGCTGCGAGGCGGCGTCGTACCCATACTTGGTGATCCGGTCCGGGCCAAAGCTTCCCGCCGTCCCGGCCGAACAGGCCGAGGCGGGCGGGCTGGCGAAGGTCGCCGGGTTCATGCGAACCGTTTCGCAGTCGACCCGCCCAAGCGCGTCGTAGCTTGTCTGGACCAGCGCGTGTGTCGTCGAGCCGGACTGCTGCCGCTGATGCGTCGGCCGTCCATAGGTGTCGTAGGTCGTTGCGGACTTCTGGAGGCTGGCGAAGGCGGCCCACAGAGCGTCGCTCGTCCCGGTCACGGTGCCCGCCTCGGCAAGCGTGACCTGACCGTTGGCGTTATAGGCGTAGCGCTGCGATCGGCGCAGCAGCGGACCGGTCCCATCGGGGTCGGGGCCGACGACCCCCACCAGCTGGCGCGCGTTGTCGTAGCGATAGAGGGTGGTGTCCGCCGTTCCAGCCAGCGGGCCGTTGACGGAGGCTACGTCGCCGTTGGGCGTATAGGTCATCGTCGTCGTGGCGCTCAACGAGCCGTCGCCCGCACCCGTCGTCACCGTGGTGGGCAACAGGTTGTTGGCGACGTTGGCCGCGCCATAGACGATCGACGTCTTCACTTCATTGGCCGCGCCCGCGCAACTCGTGCCGGTCGTGCATTCCGAGATCGAAACCGGCAGGGTCACGGATGATGACGCTGCGACCAGGGCGCCCGAGGCGTTCTGGTATCGCGCCGTCTGCGGGGCATAGGCGATGCGGGTCTGCGGCCGCGCCGCGCCGCTGGTCGGCGCCGGGAGGGTGATGCTGGTTATCCCGCCGTGGGTCGGGTCGTAGGCGTAGTTGGTGGTGTTCCCCCGCTCATCGGTCGTCGAGGTCGGCAGGTTGCAGGTGACGGTGTTGGCGCAACTGGCCGGGTACGTCGCAGACGTCGTCAGCGGCGTCGCCGTTACCGAGGGCGGCGGGGTGGCTGTGGTCAGGGTGACGTTGCCGCGCGCATCATAGGTGTAGCTGGTGGCGTTCAGGGCCGGATAGGTCACCTTGGTGACCCGGCGATTGGAGTCGTAGGCGTAGCTTGTCGTGCGATTAAGCGGGTCCTTGAGGGACGTCAGCAGACCCGTCGTCGTATTGACCAGGGCGGTCGTCACGCCGGCGTTCGGATCGGTGATCGTTACCGTTCGGACGCCGCCCGCCTCGCTGTAGGCGTAGTTCCAGACAGACCCGCCCTGCGTCACCGAGGTGACGCGCGTACTGTCGATCGTGTATTTGACTGCATCCACCGTGGGGTTTTGGGGCAGACGCAGGACAAGCTGGTTGGTCCCGTTCGAGCCGTAGAAAGTGACGCGGCCGCTCTGGTCCGTGATCTTGCCGCCGTCAAAGGTCACGCTCGGCCAGGTCTCCGCGCAAGAGGTCGGACCAGCGCCGCATTGAGCCTTGTTGTAGGCGGTGACGCTTTTAAGGTTCTGCCACTGCGAATAGGTGAGGTAGTTGGGATTTGAGGCGAGCTGATAGTCGAAGCGCAGCGCGTATCCGAAGTTATTGCTGACCTCGCGCAGGCGGATAACCCAGAATTTCTGGTCTTCCGGGGTGCCCTGAACCTCGCCCCATTCCTCGGCTATTTCATAGTAGAAGGAGATAGTCTCGCCATTCGGTCGGCGGATATTTGCTAAGCGTGCTTCATCGGCGAGGTGAACACGGACGCCCAGCCTTTGATCAGCCAGATTCTTATCAAAGCGGTACTCTACGCCGTCGCTGGTTCGATAGGTGTAGGACGATCCGGATAGGGTGAGCGTCTGGCCGACATTGCGGGCCGGCGTGTAGGTTGTCCCGGATTTGGTGAAGACGTCCGTGACGCCTCCGATACTGATCGACAGGATGGAACGGTTCGTGCCTGTCGCCGTCATCGTACCGGTGACGTTGTCGCGCCAAAAGCCGCTCACATATGTACGGTCATAGGACAGCCCGCCTGCGCCAGGCTGTCCGATCGAAATCAGGCTGGTGTTGCGGACGGGACGTCCTGTCAGCAGGTCTACGCCGCGCCCATCGACGCTGTAGTCCGTCGGCGGCGGCGTCAGCATGGCGTTCTGAGCTTGAGCTTCAAAGCCCCCGCCCAGCGTGATCGCTAGAGCCGATGTTCCGATAAGATAGCCGAGGCGTTTCATGATGCGCCCTTTTTTGATTTGTTCAGCGGGGAGGCTGAAGGCGCGCTACAGCGCGGCGCTTGCCTGGTTTGGTGGGAAGCCGATGTCGAGGCAGGGCCTTTTCCGGGCCCCGCCTCGAACCGGGTCACACTTGGATGCAGTGATCCTTCCCCGGCGGCGGGGTGCAGCCCGGAGGAGGCGTGATGGTCCCCGTCGAGGTCACCTGGAAGGTTCGCGCGACGCCGCCGACGGTGAGCGTGCCGGAGGTGGAATAGCCGGCCGCAATGGCCCGAACCTGGATTTGAACCGTCTGGCCGTTCGTCACTGTGCCTGCGGAGGTCTGCCAGGCGCCGCCGTTAATGCGGTACTCGCCGCCGGAGATGGAAATCGGCGTCGGCGCGTTGATGCCTGAAATGGCCGGGCTCAGGGATTGCGCCCACGTATGGGGCGCGACGGTTTGAGCAGGCCCTAGGTCATAGGCGTTCGGCGTGGTGTCCACGAGCGCCTTGACCTGGAATGTTCCGGCGACCCCGCCGATAGTGAGCGTCGCCGTGACGCTGCCGCCCCCGGTCGCTGGGGCTTGGGCGCGGACTTGAACCGTCTGGCCCGCCGTGACTGTGCCCGAGGCGCTGGTCCAGGCGCCGCCGTTGATGCGGTACTGACCATTCGAGATCGTCACCGGCACGGCGGCGCTGATGCCGCTGACCGTAATCGTGTTCGAGGCCGCCCAGGCGCCAGAGGCGGCGCTCGTGGGTCCGCCGAGATGGAAGGGCTGAGGCGTCACACCCGCCGTCGCCGTGGTTCGCTGCGTGCGGTTGCCGGCGGCGTCGTAGACGTAGGTCGTTGTAAGCCCGGGGGAACGAGCCACCATGACGAGGCGGCCGAGTGCATCATACTCGTAGGTCGCAGCGGATTGTGCGGCGGCGCTCGATGAAGCAACGGCTAGGATGCCGGCCATCAACATCGGCAGCCGCCTCCGCACGAGCTGACTGTAATCGAAGTCCATACCGACGCCCCCAACACTGTTACGCTTGCATCAGGTGTAGGCGACAGAACCTCAGTTTTCAAAAGTGATGTTACTGATATTTGTGGATAACGAGCGGCGGTCGGGAAGATCCATCTCGTCCTCGCCTAGCGGGTCCGAACCCGTGCGGCGCACGGTCCGCTCGTTTTGGTTCAGGGACGGCGGGGACTGCATCGCCAGATCTTGTGGTTGCGTATGCGCAAGCAACTCGATCCGCGTCAGCCACAGGCCGATAATCCGCGGCACGCGCAGTCACGACAACGTGCAGATCCGTGGATATTCTGGGCGGCGAGGCGAATCCAGGCAGAGTGGAAGATGAGGACCATCTCTACCGCTAAGCTAGATCTGCTGGTGGTCGCTTCCTAGTTTTCGCTAAAAGCGATGAGGCGAGTCATTTTTAGCTGAATTTCCTTTGCTTAAATGGGATTTTTTATACTGCTTTATTGAGAGCCAAGTGGATGGGATTGTTAGGAATAGAAAAGTAACTATTCTCGCGATCCACCCATCGCTAACAATGTAACTTATAAATCCTGCCCAAATAATCATTGAAGCAACGGCTGTTGCGAATATGTTTTTACTGATTTTCATCATTCGCATCCAAGATCGTAAAGCTTTGGCGTTCGCATGGCGACGTTTGCATTCAAATTTGCATTTGCAACCGCGCCAGCTCGATTGATCGATCCACCACTAAATCCCGGATCGGTGCCTATAAAATTATAGCTTCCAGTGAAGCCAGCGAGAGCGACAACCGTTGCAGATACGCCTACGTTTGCTGAAACAGCTCGTCCGCTGGGGGGAGCCATATTCCAATTAGTGCCGGATTGGAATTGGGGGCCTCTAGTCAAGCCCAAGCCTAAACCAACACCTACTAAACCAGATAGGCCAACTCTACCGTTCGCAATATCAATGGTACCACCACCAGATACTGAGAAACCGAATCCACGATATGCATCAGCCCCATATCCCAGATCAAACTCTGGTAGGCGGCAAACCTCTTTTCGAACTGTTTCCTTTAGCCATTTGGCCATTCCGCCTCCACCGGTGGCGCCGCTTCCAGTGCGGCCGGCGTCGCCAAAACTAATGCTAGGCCCGCCGATGGTTACCGATCGTTTCGCGGTCACCGTGCATTCAGATTGGGAAGATGGGTCAATCTTATCAAAGCCATCCATGCTTACGATTTCACACAGCCCCCACGGATCCGCCAAGTTTAGTGGATCTGCGCCCACATAGGCGTAGAGGTTGGGGCCGTCGCCATAGCCGATGGGATCGGTCTGCATGAAGCGCCCGAGCTGGGGCGCATAGACGCGAGCCTTGTAGTTGTACGTTTGAGCCTGAGGCAGCCATATCTGGCCGGTGTACTGGAACAGGCCCGCATTGCCCGAGCCTGGCTGGCCGTACTCGTCATAGGTGTTGCGGCTCAGAATCCCGCCGGTTCCGTTGGTGTAGGCCGTCACCGAAAACCGCTCGTCCGCCAGCAGCCAGCGCCGGTCGGTCAGGCCAGCGCCTTCATAGGCCGTAACCGTCTCGTCCATGGCGAGGCCGGGCACATAGCGGCGCAGGATGGCGCCCGCCGCGTTGTATTCGGCTATCGGCCGCGCCCCGTCGTGCAACAGGCGGGTCGTTCCCATCTGGCTCATCCGGCCTGCGGGATCGTAGGCGAAGCTCGTCGCCGTGCCGCCGACCGTGGCCGAGGTCATCTGGTTCAGGTTGTCGTAAGCATAGGTCCCCATGGACGGGGCCGAGGTGATGTTCTGGCGGGCGTCGTAAGCGACCGCCGAGCCGCCAACGTTGGTCACCTGGTTGCGGCCGTTGTTGGCGTAGCTGACCGTACCTGCAGCGGGCGCATAGGCGTAGGCCGTGTTCGACATCACCCGCGTCACAATCTGCCCGGCGGGATTATAGGTGTAGGTCAGGGTCTGATCATCGGCCGTGCCCGGCAGGTCGTGCTTCAACTGGCTGAGGTGTCCAGCCGCGTTATAGGTCCAGGTGGTGCTCGCCCCATTGGCGCGGGTCATGGCGGTGCGCCGGCCGAGATTGTCGTAGTTCGACGCCGCGAGGGTCCAGTCGGTCGCGCCGTTCTCGCGGATGGCGGTCAGGTCGCCGACGGTGTTGTAGTCGTAGTTGACGAAGAAGCCGTCCGGCCAGGTCAGGCGGGTGCGGCGTCCGGCCAGATCGTATTGATAGCTGACGGTCTTGGCGAGCGGGTTCTGGGTCTCGCTGGTCAGACGGCCGAGCGCATCCCAAGTCCGGGTCATCGATCCGCCGGCGGTGATCGAGGCCGATGTCAGACGGCCCAGGTTGTCATAGGCGTAAGCGCGCGCCGCCATGCTGCCGCCGGTCACCGACGTCTGGCGCCCCAGGGCGTCGTAACCCGAGGTGAAGGTGTTGCCGCCGCGATTGCGATAGGTCAGCAACTGGTCGGCGGCGTCATAGGAATACAGCTCATAGTCGTAGATGTCTGACGTTCCGCCGCCTGCGGCGTTGGGATAGTTCATCCTCGCCAGCCGGTCGAAGCCGTCATAGATCAGCGTCGTGACATTGCCCTTGCCGTCGGTCAGGCTGATCGGCTTGCCGTTCAGGCTGTAGGTCGCACGCTCGGTGATCGGATCCACGCCCACCCCCGAGATGGTCGAGGTCAACTGCGAAGCGGCGTCGTAGCCGTACTTCGTGATCCGGTCCGGGCCGAAGCTTCCAACGGTCCCGGCCGAACAGGCCGCAGGCGGGCTGGCGAAGATCGCCGGGTTCATGCGCGTCGTCACGCAGTCGGCCCGGCCTGCGGCGTCATAGCTCGTCTGCACTAGCGCATGGGTGGTCGAGCCGGACTGCAGGCGTTGATGCGTCGGTCGGCCATAGTTGTCGTAGGTCGTGGTCGTCTTCTGAAGCGGGGCGAAGGCAGCCCAGAGGGCGTCGCTCGTCCCCGTCACTGTACCGACTTCGGCGAGTGTGACCTGGCCGCGTGGATTGTAGGTGTAGCGCTCGGCCCGTCGCAGCAGCGGACCGGTTCCGTCCGGATCGGGGCCGATGACGCCGATCAATCGGCGCGCATTGTCGTAGCGATAGATCGTGGTGTCGGCCGTCCCGGCCAAGGGGCCGTTGATCGTGGCCACATCGCCGTTCGGCGTATAGGTCATCGTGGTCGTGGCGCTCAGCGAACCGTTCCCGGCCCCCGTCGTCACCGAGGTGGGCAGCAGGTTGTTGGCCACGCCCGAGGCTCCGTAGACGATCGACGTTTTCACCTCATTGGCAGTTCCGGCGCAGGTCGTGCCGGTCGTGCATGCCGAGACCGACACCGGCAAGGTCACGGCCGACGTCGCAGCCGCCAGCACGCCTGAGGAGTCCTTGTGCCAGGCCGTCTGCGGCGCATAGGTAATGCGGGTCTGCGGCCGCGCCGCCCCTGCGGTGGGCGCCGGCGCGGTGATGGTCAGCACGCCGCCGTGCGTGGCGTCGTAGGTGTAGTTGGTGGTGTTTCCGAGCGCGTCCGTCGTCGAGGTCGGCTGGTTGCAGGTCACCGGATTGGCGCAGGTCGCCGGATAGACCGCCGAGGTGGTGACGTTGGCCAGCCCCGTTCCTGGCTTCGGGACGTGCAGCACCTGGGTGACGTTGCCGCGCGCGTCGTACGTCAGTTCGCCGTAGTCGCCTTCCGGCTGCGTCACCCGTTTCAGGCGGCGCTGGGGGTCGTAGGTGTAGGACGTGGTGCGGTTGACGGCCGGCGTCGTAGAAACTCTTTCGGTCACCGATGTCGCCCGGCCGACCGTCTGGTCCGAAACGACCGTCAGCATCTGCCCCAGCGGGCCGGTGGCTGTCGTCGTCCGCGTCGTCCCGGCATCCGCGTAGGCGTAGTTCCATGTGCCGCTCGCCGTCGTGACGGAAGATGTCTTGCCAGCTGCGTGGGCGATCGTCAGGTCATCGACAGCAGAGCCTGGAAGGCGGACAGATATCAGCTGCCCATCGGTGCTGTCGTAGCCGTAACTGGTCGTTCTGCCGACTTGATCCGTGCTGGTCGTGATCCGACCGCCATATGCGCCCGAGTCATAGCTCACGCTCGGCCAGTTGCCGGTCTCTGGGCAACCGCCGCCGTTAGGAGAGCAGCCGGAAACTGCTAAATTAATGCCTGTTGCGCCGATACGCCTCAGCCAGGTCGAATGGACTTCTCTCGCCGTCTCCGGGACGTCGTCGGCGGCATATTGAAAATTGATCTGATAGCCGAAGTTATTGCTGACCGCTTCCAGACGCACCACGCTTGCCCATCTCAGGCAGGGCGGAAGACTTTCGTCGGGACCAACGATGCGATCCCGAAAGGTGCAATAGGTCGCGCCTCTCCAGTGATAGGTCAGAAGCTCCCCACTAGGGCGTTTAACGCTTCTGATCATGCCATTGGTTGCGGCGTAAGGTGATGTGTAATTACTATACCCGGTCGTGTACTCAACCTTCGTTCCGTCTGAGGTCGTTAGGGTCAATATGCCGCCCGACTCAGTCAGTGTCGCTCCCCGATTCGAGGCTGGGATGAAGGTTGAGCCGGATTTCGTAAAGACCTCAGAGACGCCGCCCAGGGACGCCGTATAGACCGATCCCGCGATGCGAATCGTCCCTGCCAGGGTGTCGCGCCAGCCGCCGTTGGTCCAGATACGGCCGTGGGCGATCCCGCCCTGGGCCGGATCGCCGATCACAATGTCATTAACCTGATAGGCGAACTGACCCGTCACCAGATCCACGCCGTTGGCGTCGAGCGTATAGTGTTCGGGCGGTGTCGGCTGTTGCTGGGCCCACGCGGAAGATGCGAAAAGAGCGCTGCTCGCCAGCAAGGCGAGTTTGAGCGTGGTCTTCATTGTACGCCTCCCAAAGCGTCGGGGGAGGTCGAAGGGGTTCCAGTCTCGGGGTGAGCGGGAGCTTCTGCCTCTAACTCTGCCGACGTCTCTCGGAGATCGACCGATTGGACTTGAGCCGGGTTCGTGAAGGCGGTCGTCGAAGCTCCCGTCGCTCTGCTCGCACGGTTATCGGCCTTATCGAGAACATAGGTCGTCGTCTGGCTCGCAGAGCCCGTCGTACGGGTGACGCCAGTCAGGCGACCATGCACGTCGTAAGCGTAGGTCTGCGTCTGCTGCGCAGAAGCGCTTGCCGCAGTGGCTGCCAGCACGGCAACCCCCAGAAATGCTGTCCGACCGATCATTTCGCCCTCCCATCTCAGAAATCACGGTTTCTCTGGAGGGAAGGGAATGGTCAAGCTTGGGGCGCGATATTCACGGGAATGTTAGGTTGGCGGGTGCGACTTATGCTCTTCGCGAAGCATCAAGTCTTTTAATAGCGAAGGAGATTGATGTCGGAGTTGTGCTCTCTCTCCGGGGCGCCGCGCGACGACCCAAACGGGACGCTTGAGTTGCTCTTGCGGCCAATCCAGCGCGCGGAGTGGTTATTCTAGAAGACGGGTTGGCGGTACGTTCAATGCCTTGGCCAAACGGCTCTGCGCGCGCACTGTCGGATTGCGGGCGCCGCGTTCCAGATCGCTGAGATAGCTCCGCTTCATTCCGGATCGGAAGGCCAACTCTTCCTGAGTGAGGCCGGCTTCAACCCGCAGGCCGCGAACGGCTTGCCCGAGATGGAGAACCAAATCCTCCTGAGTCGCAGCGCTGCGCCTTCAGTCTCGTCCGGCCTCGCGTCGCAGCGTGGCGAGCCGATTGCGGCAGGTCGCTTCGACGAGATCGCGCAGGCGACGAGCGCCGTCCGTTAGCCAGGCTAGGTCTTCGACGCTGAGGTCGTACTGGTCGGAGTAGCGGGCCTCGACATAGGCGCGCTTCAGCATCTCGAACCGGCGGCGGTCGGCGCGATGCTCACGCGGCCAGGCGGCGATCAGCGCCTTGTCCAGGGTTTCGGCCTGGGAGCGGAGGAACTTGATGTTGTGAGAGCGCGGGAAATAGAAGGCGTGGACGAGGAGGAAGCACGCATAGGCGCGCTCGACCGCCTGGTGAAGGAGGAAAGCCGCGTCCTTTACGTTCTGACGTGCGGCGTAGAACTCGGCCCCAGCTAAGGCTTCAGAGATTTTTCCGAGCCATTCTGATTGGTACTTTTCCGCCATGTCCGCCGCCTCCTGCGGCGTCAGCGGTTTTGGCATGGCGAAGGGATGGCCGGGCAGGGCGTAGAGTTCCACGCCGTCCTTGATGACGCCCGTCCAGAAATACTGGCCCTGGGTCAGGCCCGAGTTCACCTCGGCCATGGTGTGAACGATGACGTTGACGATCCGGCCGATGGCCGGGTCGCGCTCGATCTTGTCCTCGGCGACGTACCAGTAGTTGGCGATCTCGGTCAGCTTCTCGTGGCTGACGATGACCAGGATGTCGAAATCGGACAGATAACCGGTCTCGGGCGCATCGACCCAATCGTCGCGCGAATACGAACCGAACAGGATGATCTTCAGGATCTTGCCGTCGCGACGCCACGATTGGGTCGGGCCGCCGCCGGCATGGATCGCACGGTCGAACTCTTCCAGCAGGATCGACCGGATTCGGGCCAGCTCGCGCTGCTGACGCTCAGGCAGATGATCGAGGGCGTCCTTCATGACTTCGACTCTAGCACGGCTGGTTTGCATGACCACATTCGGGGTGTGGGCGCCGTCGGGGGCGACTGAACCTTAGCCATGGAAGGTTTAGGCGTCCGCCCGAAAAGTGAGAAATCATGACTGTTGGCATGGCCGCCGCCCTTGGCGCAGAGCGCTTGGACACGACGACGGCGATCCGGACGGACGTTGCAACCTACGACATGAGGGCGTTGTCGGAAACCGCCCCTTGTCAGGATCTGGGATTTGGACCAGAATCCTGTTGCGTTCGTATGGACGCCGAGGCGTGAGAACCTCGATTGAACTGTTCGACCTACACTCTCCGGTGCTCGGCGTGGCGGGCGCGTATGTCCAGGCTCCAATGGGGCTAAAGGCGCTCGCGCGTGCCTCAATCACGTTCTCAACACCCGGCATCGGCCGGGCCCGCCTCTTTGCGAAAGGAGGCGGGCCCGTGTCGGACCAAAGCAGGCGGATGGAAGGCGAAGGCGGCGCCGAATTGTCCATTCTCTATCGCGAGAACGAGCGGTGGCTGGCTCGATCGCTCAAGCGCCGCTTCGGCGATCAGGACATTGAGGACCTGGCTCAGGAAACCTGGCTGCGCCTGGCTTCGGCGGTCTCGCTTTCGGATATCCGTCACCCGAAAGCCTTCCTGCTGCGGATAGCGACCAACCTGGCGTCGACGCGGCGTCGGCGGCGCGAACTGGCGATGCGGGCGGAGGCCGTGGTGGCGGTGCGCGACTGCATCGACGCCGACCAGACCGACCGGGTCATGCTCATTCAGATCGTGCTCGGCTTGCCAGAATCTCTTCGGGATGTCTTTTTATTGTCGCGTATCGATGGTCTTACGAACGCCCAGATCGCAGACAGGCTGGGCATTTCTCCCAAGACCGTCGAATGGCGCATGACGCGGGCCCTGGCCCACTGCGCCGCCCAACTCCGGCGCTAGAATGAGGCGCGACATGGCCAACCCGAACAGGGTTGAGAAGGCGGAAGAGGAAGCGGTCGCGTGGCATGCCCGCTTCGGCGCGACCTCCATCGACTCCGGCGCCATCGAAGAGTTCTTCGAATGGCGGTCGAAACCCGGCAACGCCGACGCCTATCGCCGCGTCGATCGCGTCTGGCGCGAAAGCCAGGGCCTGGGCTCTGATCCGGCGATCGCGGAGGCGCTCGACGGCGCGCGTGATCGCGCCCGCCGCAGCGGCTTGGGCAGACGGTCCGTCCTGATCGGGGGGCTGGCGGGCGCGACCGCCTTGCTCATCATCGCAGGAGCGTGGCTGTGGAGCGGACGGGGCGCGTTTGCGACCGATGTCGGCGAGCAGCGCGTGATCCGGCTCGCCGACGGCTCCAAGGTCAATCTGGACACCGATTCCCGCATCCGGGTGCGGTTCACGAATGGGGAGCGGCGGATCGATCTTGATCATGGCCAAGCGCTTTTTGATGTGGCGCCGGCGCTCGAGCGGCCCTTCGTCGTCTATGCGGGCGATGCGCGCGTCACCGCAGTGGGCACGGTGTTCGACGTCCGCAGGGCAGGGGAGACAGTCAGCGTGACGCTCGTCTCGGGAGTGATCGACGTCGCGGCGCCGGAAATGGCGACAGGCGAGCGCCGCATGGCGGCGGGCCAGCAGACCATGGTCTCGCGCAGCGCGATCTCGACCCGGGCGGTGGATGTCGCCGCCGAGACCAGTTGGACCTCTGGACGGCTGATCTTCTCCGACATTCCGTTGGAGCAGGCCGTTTCCGAGATGAACCGCTATCTGACCGACAAGATCGAGCTTGACGATCCCAGCATCCGGACGGTGTCGATCAACGGCGTGTTTCTGGTCGGAGACCGCGACGCCTTCGTTTCCGCCGCCTCGGACGGCTTGGGCCTGAAGTCCGTTCCCAAGGCGGACGGATCCGTCGGATTGGTCCGCCGCGGAAATTAATTGGGTTTCGGCTCCGGGGTAGGCCGGGGTCTCGTTGGTCTCTTTCTTCGACGCCAGAGGGGGCGTTGGAGGAAACCTGTCTATGAGCCGTTCGAGTCTGCTATCCGGCGCCGCCGCGGTCGCCTGCCTCTTCTCTGCCGGGACGCCCGCCTGCGCCCAGTCCGCACGCGATTTCGACATAGCCGCAGGACCGATGCGCGACGCCCTGACGGCCTTCGGCGCCCAGTCCGGCCAGCAGATATTCTTTGCCTCGGACGTCGTCGCGGGCCGCCGCTCGCCCGGCGTCAGCGGACGGATGGAGCCCGAGGCGGCTCTGAGCCGCCTGCTGCTCGACAGCGGCCTGATCTGGTCCCAGAGGCGGCCCGGCGTCTTCGTGGTGCAGAGGACGGCTCCAGCGACAAACGACGAAGTCACCGTCCTGGACGAGGTGGTGGTGACGGGCACCCTGCTGCGGTCTTCGGGCGATCCCGCTTCGCCGATCACGATCCTGACCCGCGACGAACTCGATCGGCGAGGATATGGGACAGTGGCCGAAACCCTTGCGGCTCTCCCGCAGAACTACGGCACGTCGACGCCGCTCTCGCAGGCGACGATGTCCGACGTCAGCACATCGAACAATGTGTTCTCGACGGGCGTCAATCTGCGCGGCCTGGGCGCGGCGTCGACGCTCGTTCTCGTCAATGGCCGACGCTTGGCCGGCACAGGCGCCCGCGCGGAATTCACGGACATTTCAGCGCTGCCGTCCGCGGCGGTGGAACGGGTCGATATCCTTCTCGATGGGGCGTCGGCTCTGTATGGGGCGGACGCGGTGGCCGGGGTCGTCAATGTTCTGATGCGTCGCTCGTTCGACGGACAGGAAAGCCGGCTTCGCATCGCTTCCGCACGGAGCGGCGGCGAGGACGTGCAGGCGTCCCACCTTTTCGGCAAGAGCTGGGCGTCAGGCTCAGCCTATCTCTCCTATGAGTATCAGACGGCCAACGGCCTCAGCGCTCTGGACCGCCCGTATACGGCGGACGGCGACCTGCGGCCGTTCGGAGGATCGGATCGTCGCACCTTCTACAGCAGTCCGGGCAATATCGTGGAGTTCGACCCGGCGGTCTCAGCCTATGTGACCCGCTTCGGCATTCGACCCAACGCCAGCGGAACCGCGCAGGTCGCCGCCGATTTCGCGCCCGGACAGCCGAACCTTCAATCCCCCATGCTGGACGTGGACCTGCTTCCTGCGGTGGAGCGCCATAGCGTTTACGGGCGGGTGCGTCATGCGTTTGGCGACCGCCTCGAACTCACGGCGGACCTCCGCTACAGTCGCCGGGACAATGAGATCGCCTCTTCGGCGACGACATCGGTGTTTTCGGTCTCGACGACCAATCCTTGGTTCGTGTCGCCTGTCGGCGCGACCTCCCACATGATCGGCTATTCGTTCGCGCGAGATCTCGGTCCGGCGCGGAGCTACGCCCAGTCGGAAAGTCTTGGGCTGACGGTGGGCCTTCGTTACGAGCTTTCCGACAACTGGGCTCTGGAGACCTATCTGGCGGAGGCGACGGAGACCGCCGAATACGGTTTCACCAATCGGGTGAACAACACCTTCCTGGCCGAAGCGCTCGGCAATGTCCCTGACAATCCCGAAACCCGATTCAATCCGGCTGTCGACGGCTATTTCAATCCTTTCGGCGCCGGAGCGGCCAACAACCGTGCGGTGCTCGACTTCATCAGCGGCGGCTACGGCCGGGTGAACAACGAAAGCGAGGCCCGCTCGGCCAACGTCCTGATCCAGGGTGATTGGTTCAACCTGCCTGGCGGTCAAATGTCCGTAGCGGTCGGCGCCCAGGTCAGGCAGGAGGTGTTCGACAATCGCGGCGAGACCTTCCTCGTCGGAGTGACGCCGCGCCTTTTTCCGAGCCCCACGCGAGAGCGATCCGTCTCAGCGCTTTTCGCCGAGGCGCGATTGCCGCTTGTCGGTCCGGACAACGCACGACCTGGCCTCCAAAGCCTTGACGTGTCCGTGGCGGCGAGGGTCGAGGACTACGATGATTTCGGAACCACGACGAATCCGAAGCTGGGCGTCGTCTGGTCTCCGCTCGAACGCCTGACCCTCCGGGCTTCATGGGGGACGTCTTTTCGGGCGGGCGCTCTGCAGCAGATTTTTGAGGAAGCGGCGGTGTCGCCCGCCTTCCTTGACCGGGAAGACGGCTCTGAGGCGCTGGTTCTGCTGCTCATCGGCGGTAATCGCGATCTGAAGCCGGAGACGTCGCAGACCCTCACGGCGGGGTTCGATTATCGCTTCGCCACCGGATCGAACCTGAGCGTCAACGTGTTCGAGACGCGCTTTGAGAATCGGATCGCCCAGCCTGTGAACGCCAATTTCGATGGCGCTCTGATCGATCCCTCGCTTCGACCGTTTGTCGTCTTCGTGAACCCGACCTCTGTGCCAGCTGACCTGGCGCTGGTCGAAAGCTACGCTGCATCGCCTGGATTCTCACCGGCATTTCCGACGACCGCCTACGGTGCGATCGTCGATACGCGTTGGGTCAATACGGGTGACGTCCGCGTGTCGGGCGTGGATATCGCCGGGCGGCATGCGTGGCGCTTCGCTCACGGTGATTTGGCCTTCGACGCCTCGGTGTCCTGGATCCTGGACTACGCGAGCCGGTCAACGCCCGCCGCGCCCGTCCAGCGTTTGGCCGGCCGCTTGGGCTACCCGGCGGATCTGCGCGCCAGGACGGGCCTGACGTGGTCGCGAGGGGAATGGCAGGTCGGGGGCGCATGGAACTTTGTGGACGCCTATCGTGACGCGGTCGGCTCGCGGATCGACGCTTGGAACACCGCAGACGCCTCGATCGCCTGGTCCCCGACCGGACGCCGGCTTGGCGGTCTGAGGCTCCAACTGACGGCTCAGAACCTCTTCGATCAGGATCCCCCCTTCTATGACTCTCCCTCGGGGTACGGGTTCGACGCCGGGCAGGCCAATCCCCTCGGCCGCGTCGTTTCGCTGCAACTGATCCGGCGCTGGTGACGCGCCATGAGAACCTTCCTGAACTCGCTCGTCGGAGCCTTGGCGGCGCTCGCCTGCCTGGCCTCGGCCAGTTTCGCCCAGACGACGGACCGGTCCCCTTCGCTGACGGTGGACGACATTCTCGGTCTCGAGTCGATTGAGCGCGCGGACCTTTCGCCCGACGGCCGTTGGTTGGTCTATGAAAAACGGGGAGCCTACGACAGTCTGCCGAGCGTCGAATTCGGCGGTCGGTCGGTCTGGACCATCATGGACCTTTGGCTGGTCGATCTTCGTTCCGATGCGCCGCCCACGAGACTGGTTCCTAATGAGGGCCTGGGCCTGCAGCGGGTGGCGTGGTCGCCGGACGGCGAGCGCTTGCTGATCACACGTCTGCAAGGGGACCGGTTCGAGTACGGAATCGTGACGTTGCGGGACCGGGCCGTGCAATGGACCGGCCTGACCCCTGATATGCCCGCAAACGGGGCCTTCGCCGAATGGGCGGCTCATGACACGGTTATCCTGCTCGCCTCGGCGGACGGGCGGCTTCCCGCCAGTCTCCGTTATGATCGGGATATGACCGCCAGGCGTTCGAGCGCCTGGGCGGCGACGGCCCGGGGCCGGGAGCCCGCACGCACCGTGATCGAGGCGCGCCATGGCGTCCTGTCTCCCGAGACGCCGTCTCCGCAAAATGTGCTTGTTCGCCTCAACGCCCTGACCGGTGAGCGGAAAACCCTCATGCAGGGCAGGGTTGCGGATTTCGCGGTGGCGCCGGACGGGACGTCTGTCGCTGTGACATGGAAGGGGGACGCCGTGCCCTTGTCGGAGCCGGAACTCGTCCAGCTGGAGAATGAAAGCAGGCTCAGGCTGTCGATCATCGACCTCGACGCACAGCGCAATGTTACGAGTTTCGCCGGCTTGGATGTGGCGCCGCATCTGATGCGTTGGTCGCCTGACGCTCGCGCCGTGCTGGTTTGGGCGCGCCAGGACGGAGAGCGATGGCGGGACGGAGCGCTCTGGTCCTTGAGCGCGCAGAAGACCACCCGCTTCAACCTGGCGAATCTCGTCGTGGGAACCTCCGCAGAGGTGACGGCGGGCGTTAAGGCGGAATGGATTGGGAGCTCGCCCGTGATTCAAGCGCGGACGCCCGACAGCGAACGACGAGACTGGCACCGGCTCTCATCGGACGGGACTCCAGCCATTCTGACGGCCGAGCTCCGCGTTCCGCCCGGCCGGATTTCCGCTTCGACCGGAACCGCCGCCTATGTCTTCGCTGACGGCGGCTATTGGGAAATGACGGCGCAAGGCGTGCGACCGCTTGCGGTCGGCGACGCGGTTGTGCGTGAGGCGGTGCAAGCCGGCGATATTTATCGGCCGCGTCGGCAAAAGATGAATGAGCCGCCCAGGAGGCCGTGGTCGGTCGGTTTGGACGAGAACGACGAAGGCGTCGTCATCTCGGCCGATGGAAGGGTGCTGTCCGCCCCGTTCGGTCCGATCGGCGAAGACCGCGTGCTCGCGCTGTCGCGAGACAGGGCTGTGGTCTTGCGACGCGTCGGTCTCGCCGAGAACCTGATTGTCCAAACTGGCCTTGGAAGCCGTCAGCTCGACGTCGTTAATGCAGGCCTCGCCGGCATCGACCTGCCGACCCCGAAGGCCGTCTCCCATCTCGATATCCACGGGCGTCCCGTGACCAGCTGGTTGTTCTTGCCGGACGGCGCAGACATCAAGGGCGTGATCGTCAAGGTTTACCCGGGGTGGGCGGACAATCTCGTCTGGGCGGACCCGTGGACCATGACCTACAGTACGCGGCCTGCTGTCTTCGTCGCGGCAGGGTACGCCTATCTGAGCCCCTTCCTTCCCGCAGACCAGCCAGCGGCGGGGCGAGGCGAGGCCTTTGAGAAGGGGGTAGACCTCGCCATTGACGCGGCTCTGAAAGCGGAGCCGCAGCTGCCTCGGGATAGACTGGTTCTTTGGGGGCATAGCTTCGGCGGTTACGCCACGCTGGAGATCGCTACCCGGTCCGAACGGTTCCGCGGCTACATCGCCTCCTCGTCCTACAGCGACATGCAAGGCGTCTGGGGGGAGTTCGATCCCGGCGCCAGAATCATGCCCGAAGACGGCGGACTCTTCCGTCTCAATCAGGGGTGGACAGAGACGACTCAAGCGGCGCTTGGCGCGCCGCCTTGGGTCAAACCCGATGACTACGCCGCTTCCAGCCCGTTTCTCAGGGCCGATCGGATCAGGGCGCCCGTCCTGTTCCTCACGGCTGACATGGACTTCACGCCGGCGACGCAGGCCGAGCGAATGTTCAGCGCCATTCTACGCACAGGGGGCGAGGCGCGCATGGTGACCTATTGGGGAGAACAGCACCTACTGTGGAGCCCGGCGAATATCAGGGACTACTACGGACAGATCTTCGGCTGGTTGGAGCGGGTCCTGCGAGGGACTGAGACGGTCACGCCGTCTGCCCCAGTCTCCCTTCCCAGGACCGAACCCAACCTTCGATCGTCACCATCGTGAACAAGGTTGCGTACTGACCCCGCCAGATCAAGACCTCGGGCGTCAGTTCGCCGTCCGCGGCCTCACGGTCGATCAGGCCGAGGGCGGCTAGTCGGCCGTCCATCAGCCAGGATCGGATGAAAGCAAGGTTCTCCACGATCATCTGGCCGTACACTCGCGTCATCTCGCCCTTTGACCGACGCTCTAGAATCTCAGT
The DNA here is from genome assembly GCF_053645695.1 of Brevundimonas sp. NPDC055311. Lineage (NCBI taxonomy): Bacteria > Pseudomonadati > Pseudomonadota > Alphaproteobacteria > Caulobacterales > Caulobacteraceae > Brevundimonas > Brevundimonas sp. NPDC055311. Next base: position 88,386 of record NZ_JBSHMV010000005.1, on the reverse strand, counting down.
GGGAAGTCGATCCGCAAAGACCCGCCGCGCCAGTCCACGATCCCGTCCGCCCACGGTCAAAACCCAGGCGGGCAGGGCTAAGCATGTCTCTATGACCGGCTGTGCGCAAAGCGGATGCCGGACGTCCACGGCGCGGGTGAGCGCGCTGGGACCGTGGTGCGAGACGCTGTCGGCCACGCCGGCGATCTGGAAGCATTTGGAGGGCCCAAAGGCCTCCAGTTCCTCGAGCCACGGGTGCAACCCGGCGTCGTTTTCGCGAGGCGTGAGGATTGGGTGTGCGCGCCGCAGCGGCTGAGTGAGGCCGCCTCGATATCGAAGAGCTTCGCGCCATAGCGTCCATATGGACGCTTCATTAGCCGCGGCCAGTTCCAGAACATCCTCCGATGCGAACGCTCGCCATCTCCTCTGACGCCACAGATCGATGAAGATGTCGGTCGTCGCGGCCTGAAGGAGAATGCTGTCTCCACCCTTGCCGCTCATGACGGCGCTCGCTCCATGGGCTTCGATCTGCTTCGCCCAGGCGAGGTCCTGAGGATAGTCCATGCCATTCAGCCCTGGACGGAAGCCGCCTGAAATCGCGTCGATCCAATCAGCCGTCATGGGCTTGGCGACGTGAGGCTGGCAATGCGGCTCGAAATCCAACGTCCGAGCAAGCGCGCGGACATAGCGGCGCTCATCGGACTCCGTGGTCTGGCCGAAGGTGTTAATCCAGAGCGCGGTCGCTCCGGGACGTCGGCGCGTCAGCGTGGCGGCCACAAGAGCGGAATCGAGCCCGCCGGAGACTTCGGCTGCTAAAGGACCGCCCAGATCAGCGAGACCCGTAACGGCTTCATCGATCGCCCCTTCGAGGCGCGCCATGGCCTCTTGGGTTCGTGGCGCAGCCCCCAGACTTATCTGTGCGAAGTCGCGCGGACGCCATATCAACTCAGCGCGTTGCGGCAGTGGAAGAGGCTGAATGGAGCCAGGTTGCAACGCGATAGGCCCGTCGAGCATCAACGGGCCGGTGGGGGCGATGAGATCATGAAGGGCGTCAGAAACGCGATCATGATCGATGCGCCACACGCCGACAGGAGGTAGAAGCCAAGCTTCGGCCGATGAGCAGGCGATGGTCAGGCCCCTGTCCTGCCAGACCACGCATTCCATCGCACCGGACGGGTCCCTGAGAAAAGCAGTAGGTTGGTCCTTGCTTCCGAACAGCACGCCCACGAACCGGCCCCAGAAACGGGCGACCAGTTTGCGTTCGTAGTTCCATTGATCACTGTCCGAGCAGGAAGGAATATGAGGCGAACGTCTGTTGATGACGTCGCCGATCAAGGTCCACCCTCCGACCTGCATCCTCTTGGGCGGGTTTGGGCCGAGCGCCCCGAACCACGCGTGCGGATTCAGGTCTTGCACAGCGTAACCCTGTTGCCGAGCTTTTGCGGCGAGGACGGCCGAGCGTTCGAGCATCGCCCCCTCATCGTGCGGTCTACAAACGAGCACGTAGTCGCCCATGCTCAGGCCTTCAGGATCGGCGTATATCGCGCCACACGATCAAGCCGATCGCCGACGACGATGTCGTCGAACTGGAGCCAGCAGTGCGCGCAGAACGGCCAAGTGCGCACGCCGAAGATCCAGTCTACCGCCACGCCGTGCGACGCGAGATAGCAGCGGAGCTGGAACGACCTCTGAAGGCACTCTCCCTCGAACGGCGTCCATGGGCGCGCCCGGCGGGCTGCGCTGACAAACTCGCTTAGCCGAGGTTCGGCGATGGGATCGCTTCGCCGCCTGACGGCGTCATGAAATCGAATAAGTTCGCCTAGGGTCTTGTCCTTGAATATCCACTTCGCTGCGAGGAAGGCGAGGCTGGCGCGAACAGTCTCGATTCTGGACGTATTCGATACCATCGACAATTCCCGGTTGGCCGGCGTCGGAGGCATGTGTGAAGTCGAAAGCGGGCTTCTTGTCGCAAATCCCGCAGCCTCCAGCGCTCCTGCGACATCCTCATTCGCCGCCTCTAGGCGACCGTTTTGGCCGAGGCGGACGTACAACGCTGCGCCGAGCAGGCAACTGTACCGATCAGCCTCAACGTCGAGAACCACGATATCCGTTGCGATCTGCGCAGTGTGGACATTCCGCTGGAGCCATAATGTGGGCATGTCTTCTGCGGCCTCCAAAGTAGCGGAGACGCTGCGGGCGACCGCTTTCGTGATCGCCCGCAGGGTCGTCAGCCGCCAGTCGGGTAGAGACCGTTTCGGACGGCGCCTTCCATGAACTGGATGCCCAGTCCATCGCGCGTCAGAGCTTTGGCGCTGCCGAAGCTGACGAGGCGCAGTTTGAGCTTGGTCATTTCTGTCACTCCCTGGTTGATCGCTACAGACGTAGCCCAGAGAGTAAGCGCCCTAGACGTCGGTACTCAAAACTATATTTGTCGTATATTTCATCGCCCGGGTTGGGGACGTGCGAGCGTAAGTTCCGCGACGCCCTTCTCGAGCCAACGCGCCGCCATCTCCTGACGCTCGTTTTCCGCCAGCAGATCATCATACATGGCGCACACGGCCAAAATGACGGCGCGACCGTCCAGCTTCGCGATCCCATCGCCCAGAAGGCCGTTGAGGCGCTTGCCGCCGATGGTCAAGGCCGTGACCAGCTTGTTGTCGGCGCTGCGCCAGGCCAGCTCAGGCGAGCCGATGGCGACCGCCATGATGACGGCGTGGGGATCGCTGCGCGTGGCCGCCGCAAAGCGATGGATGTAGTCGATATTGAGCCGGCTCCCGCCCGCCTCGAAACGCTCATAGGTGCGAAGCGGCATGTGCATCGCCTTTGCCACGGCGCGGGCAGTCATGCCGCGGTGGCGACGCACCAGCTTGAGGGCTCGGGACAGCACGTCGTTGTCGCGCTGGGGCTGCCTGCGCATGGAATCCATGGCTGCCTTCCTTTTGCTGACGATCACTGGCCCTCACCGTAACGACGTTCTTCGTCGGGTCCAAAAAAGGCGACCCGTCGATAACGGGCGGTGAGGCCGACGATGTCCGGCGGGTTCGCATCGGACGAGCTTGCAACGTGTTGGCGAACAAGCTTCGCCGCGCGTTATCGCGGCGCTTCTGTGGTTGGAGGGCGCCATGGCCAAGAAGCGGGATCCCTTCCTAAGGGCGTTGGAGGTGATCCGGACCAACATGCTGAAGGGCGTTTATCCGCCTGCGCAGCCAATCGTGATCGCGGACGAAGCGCGCCGGTTGGGTCTGTCAACGACGCCGATCCGTGAGGCGCTTTCCTGCCTTTGCGGAGAGGGTCTGGTCGAGCGAGGGCCGTGCGGCGGGTTCGTTGCGCCGCGCTTTGACGCAGGCGCCCTGCGCGATCGCTACGAATTTCGTCTGACGTGCCTGCTGGCGGCGCTCGATCTCACTGCTGACCTTCCAGGATATCGGCGGCGCTCGCGAACGGACGCCACGGCGGCGCCGGATCTCCAGAGGATCTTCGAGGATGTCGTGCGGCGCTCGGGAAATGCTGTGCTTCTTGCCGCCTATCAGCGTGTCGGTGTGCAGTTGCGGCAGGTCCTGGAGGCCGAGCGGATCGTCTTCATCGACGTCGATGTCGAGGCGGATCGCATAAAAGTCCTGGCGGATGAAGGCGCGCCCCAAGCGTTCTGCGAAGCACTGCGAACCTATCACCATCGCCGTATACGGGCGGCGCCCCATATCGCGGCGGAAATCGCCCGGCGCGGCGCTGCGTCAGCCCACGGCGTAGACGAGGTTCCCTTGGCTTCGCCAACAGGGGAGCCGTGCTGAATTTGAGCGGCGCCGCGCGCGGCCGACCGGCGGGGGATCATCCCAACTGACTTTCAAGCGGCGGCCGCAAGGAGGGGGCATGCGCGAAGCGGGGAGCGATGGCTATCGCCCGGAATGGGGCGATCGAGAGGGTTATGACCGGATGGTCGCGCTCGACCTCGCCGGGTGGGCTTGGGAAGCGCTCCGGCGTCGACCTGATGACGCCGGTCGTATCCTGCCGGTGAAGGCGAACCGACAGCTCGGGCGCTTCCCGACGATCCGGCTCATCGAGACCCCGGCCGTGGATGAACGGGAGGTCTGGGGGTGGCGATTTCCTCGGGGCGCGGTCCCCGCTCGTCTTCTGGCGCGCCGACCTCCACCCCGCGGTTCTTCCCGTCCGGGCAGCGCCTGTGGCCGACGCCGACCCCGACGCTTTTCGACTTGATCGTCTGCCCTGTCGTGCGGTCATCCGACGGCTTGGCGACGGGCGCGAACAGATCATCATCGGCGGCGGGACGCATTCGATCCGCCTCGAGGTGCGGGCAGGCACCCTGCTCGAAGGACCTGTCCGGCTGACCTATGATCTCGCCGGCTTCGCCGATATCGACATCCGCCTTCAGGCGCTCGGCCAGTTCGTCGCCCTGCATCGCCTCAACCGACTGCCGTCCGGCCTCTTTCGTATCGAGCCGCGGGCGAGGCGGTGGGCGATGGCCTTGCAGGCCTGGGACGGCGGGCGAGCCGGCGCGAGCCAGCGCGAGATCGCTGTCGCCCTGTTCGGCGGGGCGCGCGTCGCCTCGGATTGGGCGGCGGGCGACCACATGCGCAAACGGGTGGCGCGGCTCGTCAGAACGGGCGAACGCCTCGTCGCTGGCGCCGGACCCGGAATGCTTCGGCGCGAGCCGTCCTGACCGACTATTGCGAGAACAGGGTCACGTCGTGGCGCGTGCCCGAGATACGGACCCCGTTGCTGGGCGTGCGCGCGATCGTATCGGCCTCATCGAGCGCGCGCAGGACATCGTCAAAGCGCGGGGGTGGAGCGATCTCGCAAACTTCCTTCCGGCCTCCGTTCGCTCCGATCGACGAGAAGGAGACCGACCCGCCGTTGATCCGATAGCGGCGCGCGACGCCGGCGCAGGCCGGCTCCCACCAGACCGAGGCCTCGTCGCCGCTGATGGCGATCCCCACAGGCTCGTCGAGAGAGCGGCCGTCGATCGCGGCCACGCGCCATTCGCCCGACAGGGTGGCGACCGTCGCGGCGGGAGCCTCGCGATCGACCGGCGCGGCGGCATCACTGTCTGTGGTGCGGGGCTGCGGGGCGGCCTCCGGCGGCGTTTGCCCGCAAGCGGTCAGCGCCGCGCAGGCGAACAGGATCAGCAGGCGGCGCGCGCGCGCCGAGCTGGAGGACTGGATGTCGATGTTGAGAAGGGCTTGCTTCATAAGGTCTGCCTGGCGGTCGCAGTGGTGCGGCATGTCGGTCATCGGGGTGGGAAATGGGCGGCGCTGCTCGGCGCGCCGATCGGAATGATCGGCCCCGCGCCGCACTGAGCCCGCAGCGCCTTTACGCCGGCGTCGGCTTCATTCGCGCCGCGCGGACCGGCCCATATGACCTTCTCGCCGATCCGAACCGTCTGTCCGCCGTCCGTGACGGTCATGCGGTTGTCGGCGTCGAGTCCGATCTCGGCGTCCCTGTCGAACAGCACCAGCGGCTCGCCGCCGCCGCCGTGATCGGCGAGGCGGAAGCAGCCGTCGCGCAGGACGATCCGGCCCGACAGCGCCGCCTGGTTGACGGCGCCCGGCAGACGATCCGAGCGAGGGACGAGGCGAACCAGCGCGGCGAGCGCCGGATCGATCGCGCGCGGATTGGGCGACGGCCCGAAGTCCAGGCGCAGCCGCTCGGGCAAGGTCCAGCCCTCGGCGGCGGCGATCTCGCGGAAGGCGGCTTCGTCCACGGTCATGTCGAAGGCGACGACGCCGTCGAACTCCATCACCGAGCCGCCGCCGACGAGCCGTTTGGCCGCGAGACGGGGAAACCACTCATCGAAGATCGGTTGCAGCTCGGCGGTGGGGACGCCGCCCTCGCGCGAAGCGAAGCGGGAATCGCGCGTATGACGCGCCAGGGTCGCGGCGGCGTCGCGCCGGAACTGGAAGGCGAAACGCGGCGAAGGATCGCGCACGACGCGGTAGCCGATATAGTTCCCCGGCTCGGCCGCCTTCAGACGCCGGTCGAGCGCCTGGGCGTCGCGCATCGCCGCCTCTTCGGGATTGCGGAGGCTTTCGTCGTCCTCCGAAGGCTTGGGCTGCCGGGATCGCGGCGGCGGCGCAGGCGAGGGCGGGGCGCTCAGGAGCGTCGCATAGCCGTCCGCCCCGATGGTCGCGCCGGCGGGAACCCGGGCTGATGCCGGTCCGGGGGCAGGGCCGACGCCCTGGTCCGGCGACGAAGGGGCGGTGCATCCGACGAGAGCGATTGCGATCATCGTCAGTCCGAAGGTCCGCATATCTGTGTCGTCCTTTATCCTCGCCTGCGGCACGGTAACGACCGTGAGTCTCGCTGACCATACGCTTAAGCGCCTCCGGTTGTTCGTGGCCGAGAACCGTGCGGGCGAGCCGAAGCTGGTTGGTTGATATCTGACCGAATATGGACTATGTCCAGAATTGTTAGGAGATGGTCATGGCAATAGGCATCGTTTCCGGTCGCGGTCCTCAAGCGGAGCTGCCGCGCCTCGATGTGGCGCGCTTCGCCCCGGCGAACCGGCGCCGTCTGAGCGCGCCCGCGCTTCGCACCTTCACCGCCATCGCCGATCTATGGGGACTGAACGAGGAGCAGCGCCGCCTGATCCTCGGCTACCCGTCCCGCTCGACCTATCACAACTGGTGCAAGCAAGCGCGCGAGCATGGCGAGATCACGCTCGACGTCGATGTGCTGACGCGGATCTCGGCGCTGTTGGGCATCCATCAGGCCCTGGGCGTTCTGTTCGCCGATGAGCGTGAAGGCGTCGACTGGCTGCTTCGGCCGCATGATGCGGCGGTGTTCGGCGGGCATCCGCCTATCAACCTCGTGACCAACGGGACCCAGGACGGTCTGATGACGGTGCGCCGCTTCCTCGACGCCGCGCGGGGCGGGGCCTACATGGCACCCAACGCCCTCGATGCGGCGTTCGAAGCCTATGACGACAGCGAGATCGTCTTCAGCTGATGGAGAAGCTAGTCGCCGCGCCCCGTCCGGCCCACCGGCTGGTGCCGTCGCGCTTTCCGCCGATCGGCCTGTTCGACACCGTCGCCACGGCGGCCGACGCGGCGGCGGTGATGGAGCTGGCGGGCTGGACCAATGACCGTCTGGTCGCTGAACGGATCGACCGCCTTCCGCGCGATCAGTGGGTCTACGGTCGCGCCAACGCCAGCATCGTCATGGCGTCCTTCCTCCATGTCGCGCCCGGAGGCATGCGGTTCAACGGTCCGGACCTCGGCGCCTGGTATGCGGCGGCGTCGATCGTCACCGCGGCCGCCGAAGTCGGCCACCACCTGCGTCGCGAAGCTGTGGCGCGATCGGTGAAGGGAATGCGGCGGACCTATCGCAACTATACCGCTGCCTTGATCGGCGACTATCGCGACATTCGCGGCCGACAGACCGCCTTGCCCGAAGCCTACGCCTCCGACAGTTACGACGCTGCACAGGCTTTCGGCGAAGGCGTACGGGCGTCCCTGGCGTCGGGGCTTCTTTACGACAGCCTGCGCCATCGCGGCGGATGCAACATCGTCGCCTACCGACCGGTCGGCGTCACCGAGGTCGTGCAGGCGGAGCATTTCGAAATCAGCGTCGAGGCGGCCTCGCGCCGGATCGAGGTTCGCAAGCTGAGCGCCTAAGAATCGGCAACGCCGCCTTCGGGCGGAGCCGAACGCCGTCGCGCATGTTTGCCCAACCGCAATCGCTCGGGAGGCGCGGGAGGGGAAGGCCTTCCGCTGAGCGGGCGCCCGCCCGCGGTCTCCCGCTACCCCTTCGAGCAGGGGGCTTCGCCCGTTCCGCTCCACAGGCGAGCATGTCGTCCTGTGGGGCGGCGATCCGACCTGACATCGCCCGGATCGATGACGTCGACATTCCGGTGCGATGCATCCTTAACCTTGGCCGAATCGTGCGGCGCCGATAAGCGGAGCGGCTTTTTGCAAAAGCAGAAAGCCATGACCGACGCCTCCCGGGAAACACCCACGCTGCCGCTCAATCTGACGCGCCTGCTCCTGTTGCTGCCGCTCCTGTCGGTAGGCGGCTTCACCGTCCTGATGATGTTCCTGTGCTCGATCTTCGGCCAATGGGGGCTGTCTGGGCTTCAGCTGATCACCATGGCCGACACCGCGGCTCCCAGCGTCATGCTCGCCTTCGTCCTCGGCGCGTTGCTGTGCGTACCCGTCATGTTCGCCTATGCGGGCGGCTGGCTTTATCGGGAGACGCCGCGCGCTTCCGTGACCATCGCGCTCTGGATCGTCGCGATCGTCGGCGGCGCGCTTTGGTTCGTCGGCCCACTCGGCCTGCCCCTGCGCCTGGTCCTCGTCTTCATCGCCACGGTCGCCGCAGCCCGGATCATTCTCGACGCCCGTATCGCCAAGCCCAATACCCGCTGGCTCGAAGCCGCGGTGACGATCATCCCGGCGCTTCCCGCCGCCTTTTGGATGGCCGGCTCCATCGGCGCCTTCCACGGCGAGGTCGTCAAGGTCGGTTTTGTGCGGGACCTGATCGTCGCCGAGATAGACGGCGCGCCCTGCGACGGCGACCTGCTCTGGCTCGGCGAAAGGGCGACCGTCGTCCGCTGCGCCGCCGATCGCAAGGACATCCGGGTCATGACGACCAGGGAGGGGCTGCCTATGACCTTGCGCCGTTGATGCAGGAAGAGGGGAAGGCCTTCCCCTGAGCGGGAGCCCGCGCGCGGTCTCCCGCTACCCCTTCGAGCAGGAGGCTTCGCCCCCCGCAACGCTCCCCATTGACGGTCGCCGCGCAGACGCGCGGCGGCTTTGTTTGGGCCTCTCCCTGAAGCGGGAGGTGGCCGACGCGCCCTTCTGGACGCGCCCCGGCGCGCGCCAAGCGGCCCTTGGCCGCTCCTCCGCTCCGCTCCGGCCCCTTGGGTGACGCCCGCCTTGCAGGGCGCGTCCTGCAGGACGCCTTCGCCGTCCACCCCCCGCTTCCGGGAGAGGCTGTGGGGTTTGGGGCGGGGAAGGAGGATCGCCATGCGTAAGGACAGCCAGCCGCAGCGCCGCCCGAACGGGAAGGGCAAGGGAAAGGGGCGGGCTTCGCCCGCCGCCGAACCGCGCGCCAACCTCTATGACGAGGTGACCGCCAAGATCATCGCCGAACTGGAAGCCGGGACCTTTCCGTGGGTCCGGCCATGGGGCCGCGCCGGGGCGGGACGCCCCGGCCTGCCGCGCAACGCCGCCACCGGCCGCCGCTATTCGGGCGTCAACGTCCTGCTGCTGTGGGGCGCGGGCTTTTCCGAAGGCTACGCCTCGCAGAACTGGCTGACCTTCCGTCAGGCCCTCGCGGCGGGCGGCAGCGTCCGCAAGGGCGAGCGCGGGACGACCGTCGTCTATGCCGACCGCTTCACCCCCGAGGCCGAGAAGGAGCGCGCCCGCGAAACCGGCGAGGACGCCCGCGTCGTCCCCTTTCTCAAGCGCTTCACCGTCTTCAATCTCGACCAGTGCGAAGGACTGGACCGGCTCGCCGTCAATGCCGACCTTGGGCCCGCGCCGCTTCCCGAACGCGAGATCGTCCCGCGCGCCGAAGCCCTGATTGCCGCCAGCGGGGCCGATGTCCGCATCGGCGGCGAGCGCGCCTATTATCACCCCGGCGAGGACTATATCCGCATCCCGCCGCAGCCCGCCTTCTTCGACCAGATCAACTACTATCGCACGGCGCTGCACGAACTGACCCACTGGACCGGCCACCCGACCCGGCTCCGTCGCGACCAGTCGGGCGGCCTCGGAACACCCGCCTACGCTCGCGAGGAACTGGCCGCCGAACTCGGCTCCGCCTTCCTGTGCGCCGCGCTCGGCGTCGTCCCGACCGTCCGCCACGCCGACTATCTGGCCAGCTGGCTGACCGTCCTTCGCTCCGACAATCGCGCCATCTTCCGCGCCGCAGGGCAGGCGTCCAAGGCCGCCGACTATCTCTTGGCCTATGCGCCCGAGGCGGACGGGGCCGCGGCGAGCGTCGCCTGCGAGACCGGGAGGGCGGCGGCATGATCCTCCTGACCCCCGATCTGCGTGACCGCCTGCACGCCAACGCCGAGGCTCGGCTTGCCGCGCTCGATGCCGAAAAGCCCGAGCCCGATCCCGTTCCGGTCGTCAAATTCTTCAATCCCATCGGCGCGGCGACATGGCTCGCCACCGAACTGGACGAAGACGGCGACACCGTGTTCGGGCTGGCCGACCTCGGCTTCGGAACCCCCGAACTCGGATCGTTCAGCCTTTCGGAAATCGAGAGCGTCCGCCTGCCGTTCGGGCTCGCCATCGAGCGCGACCTGCATTTCTCGACCCATTTCCGGCTGTCGGTCTGGTCCGCCTGGGCGCGCCGCGCCGGGTCGATCATCCGCGCCGAAGCCCTTCTGCGCCGGGCCAGCCCGCCCGGCGCGTCCCCCGATCCGAACGCCGATCCCGGCCAAGGATGAGCGCGCGGCTCTTCCCGCGTATCCCGGCCCCGCCCGTCGTCCGTCAGATAGATCGAACGGACGGGGCCGGTCACTCCCGAAGGAGAGACTGTCATGCAACTCGCAAACATCGACCTTGGCAAGCTCAGCGTGTCCAAGCTCAACATGCGCCACGGCAAGGCCCCGCCCGATGTCTCCGACATCCTGCCGACCGTCCGCGCGCGCGGCGTCCTCGTGCCGCTTCTCGTCCGACGCTCCGGCGAAGGCGAAACCTTTGAGATCGTCGCGGGCCGCCGCCGCTACTTCGCGGCGCGCACCGTCCTTGAAGAAGGCGGCGAGGTCGAACCGCTGCCGTGCGCCATCATGGAGCCCGGCGACGACGCCGCCGCGCTCGAGGCCTCGCTGATCGAGAACATCGCCCGCCTCGACCCCGACGAGGTGAACCAGTGGGAGACCTTCGCCGGACTGATCCGCAAAGGGCGCACCCCCGAACAGATCGGCCAGACCTTCGGCCTGACCCTGCTCTACGTGCGGCGCATCCTCGCGCTCGGCAATCTCCTGCCGCGCATCCGCGCCCTCTACGCCGCCGACAAGATCGACGCGGCCACCGTGCGTCATCTGACGCTCGCCAGCCGCAGTCAGCAGAAGGACTGGCTCGCCCTCTACGACGACCCCCAGCAATATGCGCCCACCGGCCAGTCGTTGAAGGCGTGGCTGTTCGGCGGCCAGTCGATCCCGACCAAGGTCGCCCTCTTCGACCTCGACGCCTATCCGGGCCGGATCAAGGCCGACCTGTTCGGGGAAGACGGCATTTTCGAGGACGCCGACCTGTTCTGGACGATGCAGAACGAGGCGGTGGCGGCGCTGCGCGACCGCTACCTTGAGGACGGCTGGTCCGCCGTCGAGATCATGGATACGGGCGAGCATTTCTACAGCTACGACCATGAGAAGACGCCCAAGGACAAGGGCGGCAAGGTGATCATTTCGGTGAGCGGGCGCGGCGACGTGACCGTTCATGAAGGCTATCTTTCGGGCAAGGAGGTCCGGCGCGCCCGCGCCGCCGCCGCCAAGGCCGAAGCGCAGGCGCAAGGCCTGCCCCCCGGCGCGGGCAAGCCCGAGACGACCGGCGTCATGCAGGACTATATCGATCTGCACCGCCACGCCGCCGTGCGCGCGGTGCTGGCGGACCATCCCGCCGTCGCCTTCCGCCTGCTCGTCGCCCACGCCGTCGCCGGGTCGTCGCTGTGGAGCGTCCGCACGGCGGACCGCAAGGCCCGCAACGAGGCCATGGCCGACAGCGTCGAGACCACGAGCGCCGAAACCGTCTTCGACGCCAAGCGCCGCGCCGTCCTCGCCCTGCTCGGTTTCGACGCCGAGGACGAAACCGTCGCCCGCCCGCAGGCGCGCGAGATGCCGGTCGTCGAACTGTTCGCGCGGCTGGTGAAGCTGTCCGACGACGAGGTGTTCGCCGTCGCCGCCGTGGTCATGGGCGAGACGCTGGCGGTCGGCGGCCCGCTGGTCGAGGCGGTCGGGGCCTATCTCAAGGTCGATATGGCCGATTGGTGGGCCCCCGACGACGCCTTTTTCGGCCTGCTGCGCGACCGCGCCGTCGCCAACGCTCTCTTGCGCGACGTCGGCGGCAAGCGGATCGCGGACGCCAATATCGCCGAGAATGTGAAGACGCAGAAAATCATCCTGCGCGACTTCCTCGCCGGGACGGGGGGACGCGCCAAGGTGGACGGCTGGACGCCGAAATGGATGGCCTTTCCGCCCGCCCGCTACACCGACCGGATTTACGCCCCGGTCGATCGGTGGGGCGCGGTCAAGACCGCCATGCGGCGGCTGCCGCCCCCGCAGGCGCTCGAACCTGCGCCCTACGCCATCGCGGCGGAATAGCAACGGGACGGGCGGCGGCCTCCGCCGCCCGTTTCAGCGGCCCGAAAATCGCGCGCCGCCCGCGCCCCTCCGGGACGACGGGCGGCGATTCTTTTGGTCAATCTTCGGACGCAGGGTCGTCCTGAACGTTCTCCGGGGGAGACAGAGGCGGGGGCGCAGGGGGAGGCAGGTCGACGCCGCTCTCTTTGAGGATGCGCCAGGCCAGTTCGATCTCGCCCGCGACCGGCATGGGCGACCCGAACCGCTCCAGCCACGCCGCCGCGATCATTTCAAAACCCGAGGTTTCCGTCACGTCGATGCTTCCCCGCTCGCCATGACCCTAGGTCAGGATGCGCCGCGAGACTGCAAACGAATGTAGCGCGCCGCGAGGCGTTCGCTCGGGCCGGTGGCGGCTCGGAGTGCGGGTCCCACGAGGACGCCCCGAGCCGCCGGCCGCGGCACCGGAACAGCGGCGAGCGGAGCCTAGCGGGAATCGTCACGAGGTCCATGGGGAAGCGGCCCGGTGCGCCGCAGGGGGTGCGAGATGACACGCCGGGCCGCAATGCATTTCCGAGCGCGGAATTGCAGCCGCTAAGCGTTCAGGCGCGGGGTCGGGTTCCCTCGCCACGGCGGGAGGCGCCCGGCGTCGCCGGGATTCTGTTTGATCCCTCGCGTCGTTCGTCTAGCGTCCGCCCTTCCGAACGCTGGGAAGGGGAATTGTTCATGACCGACGACGCTGCGCCGACCGCCAGCCTCATCGACCTGACGGCCGATGTCGTCGCCGCCTATGTCGCCAACAACACGGTCGCCGCCGCCGAACTGCCGCGCCTGATCGCCTCGGTTCACGAGGCGCTCGCCGGGGCCGCCGCGCCGGATGAAACGGTCGCCGACGCGCCCGCGCCGGTCCGCGCCGTCACGGTCCGCAAGTCTCTTGCGAACCCCGACCGCATCCTCTCGATGATCGACGGCAAGCCCTACGCCAGCCTCAAGCGCCACCTTCGCGCCCACGATCTGACGCCGGACGACTACCGTGCCCGCTACGGCCTCGCCGCCGACTATCCGATGGTCGCGCCGGGCTATTCGGAGAAGCGTCGCGTCGCCGCCATGGCCATCGGCCTCGGCGGCAAGTCCGGCCAAACGCCGAAGCGCGCGGGCCGGCCGGCGAAGACGGTCGCGTCGCCGGCGCCCGCCAAACCCGGCCGCAAGCCGCGCGGGGCCAAGACGAGCGGCTGACCGGAACGCCGCGTCGCCCCTCGGGGGAAGCCTGTCACGGAGTGAAGGTGCGCCGGCCCGGCGATGTGCGCGCCGTGAAGCGTTGGCGGGGCGTGTCATGCGCCGTCATCCGGCGCGATGGCGGTAGCCCCGACCATGCGCGGCGAGCCGATCCATCCGACTTGGGCTTGAACCTACGTCCGCGCCGTGCCGCCCGAAACCGGGGCTCGGGCCTCTTTTCCCCGGCGGCTGCGCCGCCTCCTCGCGGCCGCTTGCTCCAAAACAGGCCCGCGCCTCCGGTCCGCCGCTTCGCTCGGGGTTCGTGCGGCCCCGCCCGTCCGAAACGGTTCGCCTGTCGTCGGGGATCGGCCCCGACGCACGATCGGAAAGGAACCGCATCATGTCGCTCGGAACCGTCGTCTTGAACCCCGAAACCAACAGCTACGCCGGCGGACTCGCCCTCCTGGGCCGCCGCCAGCCGCTTCCCATCGCCATCGTTCCCAACGAGGAGAACAAGCGCGAGAACCAGCCGGACTACCGCATCTGGTCCGGCCCCAGCGAACTCGGCGGGGCGTGGGTGAGGGAAGGGCGCGAATTGAAACGCCCCTATGTCTCGGTCCGCATCTTCCACCCGCAGATCGGCGACCAGCCCATCTACGCCACCCTCGGCAAGGCCGCCGGGCAGGATGACGAGGACGTCTTCGCCATCATCCCCAACAGCGTCGTCTGAACGTCGCAGCCCCCGCGCCTCACCGGCGCGGGGGTCTCTTTTCACGTTCGGTCTGCACCCCGGACGTTTCGGCGGGTCCGCCAGAACGGGCCTGCCGCAGGGCGTCGGTCCCGTCTCCATTCGCGCGCAGCCGGACCCGCCTTGGGCCGGTCCGGCCCGCGAAAGGAGACAGACATGATCGACAAGGATGACGACGACGCCGTGGCGCGCGCCGCGCGCGCCCGCAAGGGCAGCCCCTTTCTCTCGACCGCGCAGGCGGCCTGGTATCTCGGCCTCGACAGCCGCACCCTCGACAATATGCGCGGGCGCGGCGAGGGGCCGCGCCCCCGCCGCCACGGACGTTATGTCCGCTATCACATCGACGATCTCGACGACTGGTCGCTGACCAACCGCAGCAAGGTGCGGGGGCGGTTCGATGTCTGATCGCGCCCCGCTCCCGTTCGTCCGCTGGCTGGCGCGAAGCCGCGCCGCGGACCGCCGTGCGCGCCGTTGGCTCGGCGCGGCCGCCGCCGGGGCGACGCTCATCGGCGTCGCCGCCGCGCTCGACTTCGGCGTCCGCCCCGCGCCCCGCCTCGTCTGGAACGCGTCGGCCAGCGCGCCGATCGGCTTATGGCGCATCGATCCGCACGCCGCCTACGGCGTCGGCGACATGGTGCTGGCGGCGACGCCCGCGAGCGTCCGCCGCCTCGCCGCCGAGCGCCGCTACCTGCCGACGAACGTGCCGCTGCTCAAGCGCGTGGTCGCCGCCGACGGCGACCTCGTCTGCGCGCTCGGGCCGTGGATCTACGTCAACGCCCGCCTCGTCGCGACCCGCCGCGAGGCGGACCGGCTCGGCCGCCCGCTGCCCTGGTGGCGCGGATGTCGCCGCCTCAAGAACGGCGCGGTCCTCCTGCTGATGGACGCGCCGGGCTCCTTCGACGGCCGATATTTCGGACCCGTCCCGCGCGCCGCCGTGATCGGAAAGGCGACCCCGCTGTGGCTGCGCTGAGGCTCGCCGCGCTCGCGGTCGTGCTCGGAATGACGGGCGCGACCGCCGTCGCCGACCCTGCGCCCGCCGTCCCGGACGCGGTTGTCGTGATGTCGCCCGCCGTCGCGCGCTGGACGCCGCTGATCCGCGAAGCCTCGCGCCGGTTCGGCGTCCCCGAGGCGTGGATCGCCGCCGTGATGCGCGCCGAAAGCGGCGGCCGGACCCATCTCGACGGGCGGCCGATCACCTCGCGCGCGGGCGCGATGGGCCTGATGCAGGTGATGCCCGGCACCTACGCCGCGATGCGCCGTCGCTACGGTCTCGGGTCCGATCCGCACGATCCGCGCGACAACATCATGGCGGGGACCGCCTATCTGAAGCTGATGCACGACCGCTTCGGCTATCCCGGTCTGTTCGCCGCCTACAACGCCGGTCCTGGCCGCTACGCCGAGCATCTGGCCACGGGGCGGCCGCTTCCCGGCGAGACGCGCGCCTATATCGCCCAGCTCGCCCGCGCGCCTGCGACACGCGAGATGCCGCCCGCCGTTCTGTCCGGCGAGAGCCTGTTCTTCGCGCTCGTCCGGCCTGAGGCGTCGACCTCCGCCCCGCCGGAGGCGACGGCGTCCGACAGTCTGTTCGCGGTGCGACGGCCGCTAGGCGACCATCCGTAAGGGGAGGGTCGCGGTGGCGCGCGAATTTAACTGCGACGCCATTCGCGTCGGTCGGCGCGCCTCGTCGCTATCGGGTTGTCGACAATGGGATGCAGCCTCCGGCGCGGGGCGAGCCGCCTCAAGGACGACGGGGCCCCACCATTTTTCCCGGCGGGCAGGCGTCGGCGCGCATCCGTAGAGCGCGGAGCGCGCCGGAAAAAATCGTTTCCCCCATCGCCGCTTCGCGGCCGCTGCGCGGTCCCTGACCCGGCCCTTCCGCTCCGGTCGCTGCATCCGTCAATCGGCGAAGGGAGACGGAGATGCCGAAGTCTGAAGAATATTTCTATGCCGACGAAGAGGGGCCGGGCGATCGTTTCGAGGTGCTTTCAACCGTCATCGATGAGCCGGGGGAGGTGATGATGTGGTGCTGCACCGGCGCCTTCGAGAAGGCGCTCGCCGTCTTCGAACTACTCCTGCCGCATTGTCAGCGGCTCGGCTACGAGAACCTCGCGCTGCTGGATGGCTCGACGGCCGCAGTGGTTCGGCGCGGCGCATAAAGCAGGGCGGCGGCGCCCGTGCTGGAGCGGGGGATGTCCGCTCGGACTCCCCCATCATCCGGCGCGGGGCGGGCCGCCTCAAGGACGACGGGGCCCCACCATTTTTCCCGGCGGACAGACGACGGCCCTCCCGATCGAACGCCGGGCGCGCCGGGAAAAATCGTTTCCCCCATCGCCGCTGCGCGGCCGCTTCGCGGTCCCTGACCCGGCCCGCCCCGCGCCGGAAACGACCCCTGTCTTTCACTCGACAGGAGGCACAAATGACCCTGGAACAGCATATCGAAGAACTGCGCGCCGAGCTTCGGGGCGTCCTCGATCCGCGCGAACTGCGTCAGATCGCAGCCGAACTGGAGGCCGCCGAAGCCCAGCGGGCGATGCTCGAAACGGCGTCGCTCGAGCTTCTGGAGCAGGGGGGATGAGCCGCTACGACCGCGCCGACGACCGGCGCGGTCCCCGGTCGTGGAAATGGCCGGTCAGGCGAGCCCGCGCCCATCTCTCAGATAGATGGCGGCGTCATAGCCGCGCCCAAATGGCGCGTCGGCGGGATAGCTCAGATCGATCAGGCGCGATCGGAAGAAGTCTGCGTGCGACAGGTCGCGCAGGTCGAGGAGGGCCGCCTCCGCGTTCTT
Source organism: Brevundimonas sp. NPDC055311 (assembly GCF_053645695.1). Classification (NCBI taxonomy): domain Bacteria; kingdom Pseudomonadati; phylum Pseudomonadota; class Alphaproteobacteria; order Caulobacterales; family Caulobacteraceae; genus Brevundimonas; species Brevundimonas sp. NPDC055311. The sequence continues at coordinate 71,394 of NZ_JBSHMV010000005.1, read as the reverse complement.
TTCCAAAAGCAGGGCCTCTATCGAATCCGACGCATGGGCGGGCACGGGGCGGGTCACGGTGAAATCGATCTGCGAGCCGTCCAGCGCCTTGTAGAACAGGGCGCTGGTTTCACCTCGTCCCAGGGTCGTGGCGATGGCGCAGACCCTGCCGGGAAAGGTTCGGGAAGAGACGCTGCCGACATAGGAAAGGGCGGCCTTCTGCGCTTCGCTCATCGCCGCGATCTGTTGAGCGGGGCCGGGGTCGCGAATGTCCAGATAGACCGTGGGGTCCTTGAGGATATGGTTGTTGTGCGCCCAGACAATGACCTTGCGGCCGGGGAATTTCTGCGTGACCAGCCATTCCAGGTTGGCGGCCATCGCCTCGTCTCTCGAGCGGCCCTCCCAAGCCACCCGGGCCCAGGCCGCCAGACTGAGCAGCTCGGCTTGGGCCTGTTCAACCGCATCGGTCGAGACGTTTTCCTGCTGAAGCGCAGCGATCATCTGATCGATCGAGGCGAAATAGCCCTCCTGCAATTCCTTTGGCGGAGGGACGGCGAACTCGGCGGTTTGCAGCGCCGCGTAGCCGTCGGCAAAGGCCTTGAACTGTTCGTCGGAGAGGTTCGCCCCGACGGTGGAACGGAGAGTCACCGTCAGGTTTTCGCGTGCCATTTCGCCTTTCTAGCGGCAGTCGAAACCGCACACATCGAGGCGGCCGCCCTTGGCGAATACGGCTTCCACATAGGTCCAAAGGCCGTCGACGGCCGGGGCGCGGCCCCAGAAGTCGTAGAGGTTGCCGTCCGCGAACGGCCGGATTTGCGCCGGCTCGCTTATCGCTTCCCAGCCGCGGGTGAGCGACCAGAAGTCGGCCTCGAATGCGAGGACGTCGAAGCCGAAGCGACGATGCAGGAGCTCAACCAGACGGCCCCGCAGCCGGATTGAACTGCCGTCGCCATGGCTTGGCTCCCCCAGCATGACGATATCGCGATCCCCGATGACCGCAGCGAGAGCCTCTACAAGCTTCGCATCCTGCCCGAGATCTTGGGCCGCATCGAAGGGCAGGGCGGCTTCCGCAAGCCGCGACGCCACTCCGCCGTCGTGAGCTGATGCAGGCCAGGCCAGTGAAGCGATGCCGGTCGCCAGGAGCCCAAAGGATGTCTCGCGTCGCGTAAAAATGTCCTGCCCTCCTAGGATGCTGCAACCCTCGTAGGGGCGAAGGCCGGATTCGGGCAAGCGGGCGGAATCGCCCAGAATTTCGGAGGCGGGGCATCGGTATTCATCTCCGCGGGGTGCATCAAGGCGTGCAGGGCAAGATAAAACAACAGCGCCATCTTCCCGGGATGGCGCTGCAAGTGTTTGTCTGCACATCGTTTTTTCTAAGATTGAGTAGCGCCATGACCGGCGCGATGGCGCCATAGGGCGCTGAAAGCTCGCAAATCCGGGCTTTGCGATGGCGCCAATAGGCAAGGGCGTTCGGGCGCGCCATGTCGGGGTTTCGGGCGCGGTCTCGCGCCCGCCGAAAGGAGCCGCCATGTCGGACGACGACGATCTTGAACCGCGCCTCGGCCGCATCCGTTCGCTCGGGAAGGCCCGGGCGCGCAGCTATGTCGGCCGCGTCGTGAAGGCGGCGAACCTGGCGCGCGGCGGCGCAGCGTCCGGACGGGGCAGACGGGGTTTCTCCGGCGCGCGGATCGGACGCGGCGCAGGCGTCGGCCGCGTCCTCGCCTCACGCGACCGCTTTTCGGCGCTGCGTCAGCGCCGGGTGATCATCAAGACGCGCATCGTGCGCCTCGACGGTCCCAAGGGACTCGCTCCGGCGCTTGCGCACCTGCGCTACGTCGAACGCGACGGAACGACGCGCGATGGAGGACCAGGCCGTCTCTATTCGGCGGACGCGGACAGCGTCGACCGCCGGGCCTTTATCGACCGTCAGGACGGCGACCGGCACCACATGCGCTTCATCGTCTCGCCCGAGGACGGCGCATCCTACGACGATCTCAAATCCCTGACGCGCCGCCTGATGGCGCAGGTCGAAACGGATCTCGGGACGAAGCTCGATTGGGTCGCGGTCGATCACTTCAACACCGCCCATCCGCATACCCATATCATCGTGCGCGGAAAGGACGATCGCGGGAAGGACCTCGTCATCGCGCGCGACTATCTCTCGCAGGGGATGCGCGAGCGCGCCGCCGAACTCGTCTCGCTCGACCTGGGTCCGCGCAGCGACATCGAGATCGCAGATCGGCTTCGTGCGGAGGTGTCGCAGGAGCGGCTGACCAGCCTCGACCGGCGGCTCCTTCGCGACCTTGACGCCGGGGGCGTCGTCGTGGCGTTCGAGCGCGATCCGTTCCAGCAGACCTTGCGGGCCGGCCGGTTGCAGACGCTCGGCCGTCTCGGCCTGGCGCGCGAGCTGGGGGCAGGGCGCTGGGCGCTTGCGCCGGACTGCGAGGAGACGTTGCGGAGTATGGGAGAACGCGGCGACATCATCCGCGCGATGCAGCGCGCCTTCACCGACCATGGCGTCGAACGTCCGGGCCTGGACGCCGTGATCGCCGATCCGTCTTCGATGCATCCGATCGTCGGACGGGTGATCGAGCGCGGCCTGTCCGACGAACTCAATGATCGTCACTACCTGATCGTCGACGCCGCCGACGGCCGCCTCCACTATGTCGACATCGGACGGGGCGAGGCGACGGAAACGCTTCCGACGGGCGCGGTCGTGCGCATCCGAGCGACGCCCACGGACGCCCGCGCCGCCGACCGCACCGTCGCCGAGATCGCGTCGGTGAACGGAGGCCGCTACAGCGTCGATCTTCATCTCCGTCACGATGCGTCTGCGACGCAGGACTTCGCCGAGGCGCATGTTCGCCGGCTCGAAGCCATGCGCAAGGCCGGCGCCGGGGTCGCGCGCGAACCCGACGGGCGCTGGTCGATCGCGCCCGATCATGTCGCGCGGGCGGCGGGGTTCGAGGCCGGGCGCGCCAGGGCCGCGCCGGTGGTCGTCGATACGCTTTCCGCCATCCCGCTCGAACGACAAGTCCGGTTCGACGGTGCGACCTGGCTCGACCGCGAACTGGTTGCGTCCGCGCCCGAGGCGACGCGCGACGCGGGGTTCGGGCAGGAGATCGCGGCGGCGAAGGCCCGCCGGATGCGCTGGCTCGTCGGCCAACAGTTGGCCGAGGAGGATCAGGGCAAGATCGCCTTTCGCCGAGACATGCTCGCCCAGCTCAGGCGGCGCGAGATGAGCCGCGTCGCCGGGACCCTCTCGGACGAACTCGGTCTGGGCTATGTCGAGAGCCGATCTGGCGATCGGATCGAGGGCGTCTATCGCCGTCCGGTCGACCTGGCCTCGGGGCGCGTCGCGCTGATCGAGAAGTCCCGCGAATTCACCCTCGTGCCCTGGCGGCCGGTTCTGGATCGCCACATCGGACGCACGGTGTCGGGGGTGATGAAGGGTGGCGGGATCAGCTGGACGGTCGGACGCACGGGGCCGTCGGTGTCATAGCTCGGACTTACGGATATGTCGGAAGCGGACCGTCGACCATATGCGCGAGGTAGCCGGCGTTTCTCATGGCGGCGTCGTAGAATAGATGTTGCCAGCTGTTCGGTGTGGGATCGGCGGATTGCTCCCGCCACGTCGCAATGTTCGCCACGACATCCAATCTTGCCGCGCGCATCTTCGCTGAGCCGCGCAGCAGCCGGCGGTGCTCGTTGCGGAAGAAGCGGATGTATCGCCGGGCGATCTTGAGTTCTCGCAGATGCGTGGTGACCAATTGCGTCTCCGCGGCCGACAATCCGGGATGCGGTGCGATGGTGAAGGTCGGGGAGGCGTAGGGCGCGTCAATGCTGAGTTGGACGATCTGGGCGAGGGAGAAGGCGTCGAAATAGGGATGGATGAAGAAGCGCGGGGTCGCCGCGTCGCCGGTCTTCTCTCCCTTGTGGCGCTGACAGGGGTCGCACATCGGCGTGAGATTGGCTGGCGCCACCGCGAAATGTGGGTATTTGCCCTTCGGGAGAAAGTGATCTAGCGTTTCTTCGCTCATCGGACTGCCACACCAAGGGCAGATGTCGAACTCATAGTCGCGCAGGTCATCAAGCATCGCGCCCTGTGGCGATCCATCTTTTGGATGGGAGTAGAGCGTCTTGAATGATGTCGCGCGACCCATGATCGCCGGCCACTCGGGCACGAGGCCTGGTGAGCCGCAGAGTGTCACATAGTCATCGACACGCTGTTTCCACTCGGTTGCAATCGAATTGAAGAAGGTCTTGTTCGGTTCGCGGACACGCTCCGCGACAATGGCGTCGATCAGATCGCGGTGCTCCGCCGCGGTCATCGGCAGGGGCAGGTTCATCACCATCCTTCGCGCTCCATGCCCTGGATCTGGATGGCGAGTTCTTCGTTGATGTCGTCGCCGAGAGCATTGATCAGCGCATCCGCCGATCCGAGTTCTTCCAGCTGATCCTTGATCCAGCGTTCGAAGGGCTTGGATGCGTCATGGTCGCCAAAGACATAGGAACTGATGCGCTGCATGTCCCCGCCGAACGTCTGGAACGGAGGAGTCCGAATTGAGAGGCCGTCCTTGGTTCGCACCAGGACATGGACGCAGTCGGTTGGGACTTCGCGGACGGTGACGAGCGAATGGGTGGCGAGCAGCGCCTTTGAGTTGAAGCGATCGAGGATCGCCTTCAGCATGTCGATGAACTGAATTTCCAGGGTCGGGTGGAGGAACAGCTCGGGTTCATCAATCAGGATCAGGCTGTCGCGCCGGATCGCGCCGAGAATGTTGATCACGATGAACGAAAACAGCTTCTGTCCCGAGCTGAGCTGAACGATATTACCATCGCGGAAGAAGGTCACGCCGTCGGCGGCATTAAGGGCCTTGCGAACCTTGTCGACGTTCAGTTCGTCGATGCGGTCGGAACTGATCGGGATATAGCGTACGTCATCCACGTCGAACGAAAGATCGTCAATGAAGGTGGAGTCGGAGTAGAAGCCTTTGGCCGAGCCGGAGACTTCACCGACATTGACCGTGGCATAGTCGAAAGTGAAGGCGGTGCGCAGCACGCGCTCGGCTGTCGCCAGCTTGTTCGCCCAGCTGCGCAGCCCCTTGTAACGGATGTCGTCTTCCAGGCAGTCAAGCAGGGATGCCGCGGCGTTTTTCTTCGGCGCCTGATGGCTCAGCGAGATGCCCGCTAGGCGGCCGGGCGTCCGGCTGATGGATCGGCCGCGAAATCCGAAATATCGGTATACGTCCTTGTCTTGCAGTTCCTGGGTTTCGAGATCGACGGGGAAGCGTTCGAACGGGCTATAGGAAACAACCACCATCTGACTGAGGTTGGGCTTCTCGACGAAGCCTATTTTTCCGGCCCGCTTTTCCGGCGTGGTGCCGAGCCAGTCTTCAACCATTTGATGGAGAATCTGGGACTTCCCGACACCATTGGGTCCGATAAGGACGTTGACGCCGTGCGGGAGAATTCCTGTCTGCTTGAATTTCAGGTGGAGGGTGGAGGTGTCGCCGAACACATCTTCGAACTGAAATCCGAGGTCGAGAACGGACATCGTCTCGGCGGAGAACAGCTTCCAGCCGTCGATATAGGATTTAGTTTCGCTCCGCTCGCGCAAAAGCGATTTCCGAAACGGCTCGCTGTCGGTCAGAGCGAGAGCGGCAGGATCTTGTTGAAGATGCACGAGGTAACTGGCGTCGCGCAGCTTGATGGCGGCGTCTCGCGCGGCCTCCAGCGTCAGGCGATCCCGTATATGTTCATAGAAAGTGATTTCTGCCGGAAGCGAGACATAGTTGGCGTTGGGGATCGGGAAGGCGCCGTCCCATCCTTCTTTCAGAAGCCGATCTAGGTAGGTTTCGCTTGTCGGCTCGCCCTCGATCATCAGCTTCAGATGTCCGAGGCCGATTAATTCGTCTCCGATCCGGCAAGCCGTCGCGAAGGTTGTCTTGTTCCCGAAGTCGTCCCAGTTGTTCGCTAGAAGTTCGAGGGCGTCGCCTTCGGGCGTGGGCGTAAGCGTGTGGCGTCGGCTTTGCCGGCCCAGATAGACGATCTTCATGGATTCGATTCCCCCCTATCGAACGCGCTGCATCCGATATTTGCCCTAATCAACTGTAAAGCTTGTCTCTACCGGTTCGGAAATTTCTCGGACGACGGGCGGCGACCTTTCGCACGAACTCTTATGACGGCCGGTGCAGTTGGGTGCGGATAAGCGCGATTGCGTCGATTACGGGCGCCTTGATGGTGTGAGCGAGCTTCGCTGGCTTCCGCGCGGGGCGTGGAGAGCGCTCATGACCCCCACCAAGCTTCTTGCCGGACAGATTTTCGTTTGTTTCGCGATCGTGATCCTCGGGGTGTGGGGGGCGACGCAATGGGCCGCTGCGATGCTTGGGCATCAGCCGCAACTTGGCCTCCCTCTGTTCGTCGCATTCGACACGCCAATTTACCGACCCTGGGCGCTATTCGGCTGGTGGTTCCACTACGAGGCCTATGCGCCTGACGTCTTCAACAAAGCGGGGGCGCTGGCCGGCACCTCCGGCTTCATGGCCTGCGCCGCCGCCGTCGTTGGATCGCTTTGGCGCGCGCGCCAGAACCGGAAGGTCACGACTTACGGGTCCTCGCGCTGGGCGACTCCCCGCGAAATCGGCCGGGCCGGGCTGCTCGGCGACACCGGCGTCTTCCTCGGGGCGAAGGACGGCGATTATCTTCGCCACGACGGCCCTGAGCATGTCATGGCCTTTGCTCCGACCCGTTCGGGCAAGGGCGTTGGACTCGTCGTTCCCACCTTGCTGTCGTGGGCCGGATCGGCCGTCATCCACGATATCAAGGGCGAGAACTGGACGCTGACCGCGGGATGGCGCGCGTGCTTTTCGCATTGTTTGTTGTTCAACCCCACCGACCCGCGCTCCGCGCGCTACAATCCTCTCCTGGAGGTGCGCAAAGGCCCGGACGAGGTGCGCGATGTGCAGAACATCGCCGATATCCTCGTCGACCCGGACGGTGCGCTTGAGCGGCGCAGCCACTGGGAGAAAACCAGCCACTCCCTTCTGGTCGGCGCGATCCTCCACGTCCTCTATGCGGAGGAGGAGAAGACACTCGCGCGTGTGGCCAGCTTCCTGTCCGATCCTCAGCGCAGCTTCGCCCATACCCTGCGCCGGATGATGGAGACCAACCATCTCGGCGTCCCTGAAAATCCGATCGTTCATCCGGTCGTTGCGTCAGCGGCGCGGGAGGTGCTGAACAAGTCGGAGAACGAGCGGTCCGGCGTTCTGTCCACGGCGATGTCGTTCCTCGGCCTCTACCGAGATCCGGTTGTGGCGGAGACGACCTCGGCCTGCGATTGGCGCATCGCCGACCTCGTGGATGCTGCGGCGCCGGTCTCGCTCTACCTCGTCATTCCGCCGTCCGACATCAGCCGCACCAAGCCCCTTGTCCGCCTGATCCTCAACCAGATCGGACGGCGCCTGACCGAACGGCTGGAGGGCGATCCGAAGAAGAGCCGGCGGCACGACCTGCTGATGATGCTCGATGAGTTTCCCGCCCTCGGCCGGCTGGACTTCTTCGAGACGGCGCTCGCCTTCATGGCCGGCTACGGCATTCGCGCCTATCTGATTGCGCAGAGCCTCAACCAGATTTCGAAGGCCTATGGCGAAAATAACGCCATCCTCGACAACTGCCACGTACGCATCGCCTTCAGTTCGAACGACGAGAGGACCGCCAAGCGGATATCCGACGCGCTCGGCACCGCCACGGAGCTGCGCGCCCAGCGCAATTACGCCGGCCACCGCCTCGCACCCTGGCTCAGCCATGTCATGGTCAGCCGGCAGGAGACGGCGCGCCCGCTGTTGACGCCCGGCGAGATCATGCAGCTTCCGCCTTCCGACGAGTTGGTGATGGTGTCCGGCCTCGCGCCGATCCGGGCGAAGAAGCTGCGCTACTATGAGGACCGGAACTTCAAGTCACGGGTTCTGCGCCCTCCCGCACTCGCGGACGATGGCTATGCCGACCGCCCCGCTGCGCGTTCCGACGATTGGGGCGGTCAGGTGCGCGAACCGCATGTCGCGCTCGCCGCGCCGGATGAGGACGGCCTGATCGCGGCGATCGCAGAGGAGGGCGGTCTTCAACAGCAAAGACATCCGGGGCTTGCCGAGGAAGGCGCCGACGCGATGCGCGAGCCCGAAGTTCACGACGCGGCTGCGCCCGGCGAGGACGATGGCGATCCGGCGCTGGATCGGCGCGCGATGACGGCGCTGAGCAATGTCGCGCGCGCTCACGCGATGAATGAGGCGAGAGGCAAGGGAGACGATCTGCTGCCCGATTTCTAGGTCGTGCATTCCTGGCGTACTCCGATCCCAAGGGGACGACGAGATGCACCACGCTTGGCGATGCGCCTCGCCGATACCGACATTACCGTTTCGTTCGCATCTAGGAACGACGGTAACAAGATCTACGTCGTCCCGTCCTGTTGTCTCGTGACAGCGGTCACGTCCTCCGCCCATGACCGAGGCTATGGCCAGAGGCGATCGAAGGCGATCCTGAAATCCGTCCCTAAAGCTGAAGTCGCAGCAGGCGGCTGCCAGGGTTGAGTAATGCGGATGATGATAAGCGCCGTCATCGACTGCGTCCGTGCATTTGCGTGAGAATAACAGGGGTAACGGCCTAAGCCGCCTCGCCTGATCTTCGTGTCGACCCGTCGCGCGTCGCGACGGCCGACGGACGAGGCTCATGAACAATCGTGCCAAAGGCGCCCAAGTCAGCCGGTTTCCTGCCCCGGTGGAACGGGCATGAAGCCGCGCCACCACGTTTATCTCGACGACGAACTCACCGCCGAGCTCGATCGGCTCGCGCGTGGACCGGGGACGTCGAAATCGGCGATCGTTGCGGGCGCGCTGCGCGAGCATCTCCGTCGCCGTGGAATGCGCGAGGTCGACGACCTGCTGAAGCTGCGTCTCGACCGCATCTCGGCGGATCAGCGGCGTCTCGCCCGCGACATGAACGTGCTGCTGGAAAGCGTCTCGCTCTTCCTCAGCTTCCAGTTCAGCCTCACCGCGCAGATTCCCGAGCCTGATGCGGCCGCCCGCGCGGTCGGGCGCGAACGCTTCCAGAAATTCATCGATCAGGTCGGGCGACGCATCGCCGGGACTGAGGCGAGCGACATGCCGACCGTCCAGGAGGACGCGGCGTGACCGGCGCCAACCCCGTCACCTTCGGCCGACGCCGCGCTATGCTGCGTACGGCGATGGGGCCCGCGATCGCCGAAGCACTGGCCGATCCTGTGGTCATCGAGATCATGGTCAATCCGGACGGCGCGTTGCGGCTGGATCGGCTCGGCGAAGGCCGCATCGACACCGGCGTGAGGATGACGCCGCATGACGTTGAACGGATTGTCCGTCTCGTCGCCGATCACGTCCGTGCGGAAGTCCATCCTAACGCGCCCATCGTCTCGGCTGAACTTCCGACGTCGCCCGGCGGGAGCGGCGGCGAACGGTTCGAAGGCCTTCTCCCTCCGATCGCCACTGCGCCCTGTTTCGCGATCCGTAAGCCCGCCGTGAAGGTCCATCGCCTTATCGACTATATCGCGGACGGGATGCTCGCGCCGGTTCAGGCCGACGTCCTTCGGCGTGCGGTCGTGGATCGCAAGAACATCCTGATCGCCGGCGGCACCTCGTCCGGGAAGACGACTTTCGCAAATGCGCTGCTCGCCGAGATGGCCGGGCTCGACGAACGGATCATCCTCATCGAGGACACCCGCGAGCTGCAATGCGCGGCGGCGGACACCGTCCCGCTGCGTACGCGGCCCGGCGTCGCCGGCATGGCCGAACTCGTGCGCTCGACCCTTCGCCTTCGGCCCGATCGGATCGTGGTCGGGGAGGTGCGGGGGGCCGAAGCGCTCGACATGCTCAAGGCCTGGAACACCGGCCATCCGGGCGGGATCGCCACTCTCCACGCCAACTCGGCGCACGCCGCGCTCTACCGGCTCGAACAACTCGTCGCCGAAGGCGTCGTCACCGTGCCGCGCCGCCTGATCGCCGAGGCCATCGATCTCGTCGTCTTCATCCGCGGTCGGGGCGTCGGGCGGCGGATCGAGACCGTCGCCGAGGTGACGGGCCTCGACAGCGACGGCGCCTACGCCGTGACCGACCTCAATCCCCCTCAACTCAAGGCCCTTCTCAGAGGAGAACTCCCATGACGCGTTCCTCGAATGCCCGCCTGGTCGCCCCGAAGACGCCCGGCGCCACCCTGTCCCTCGCCGCGGTCAGCGTCCTTCTCATTCCGGCGGTCGCGCTGGCGGCAGGCTCCGGCATGCCCTGGGAAGAACCGCTCCAGAAGGTGCTGGAGTCGGTTCAGGGGCCGGTCGCCAAGATCGTCGCGGTCCTCATCATCATCACGACCGGGCTCGCCCTGGCGTTCGGAGAAACCTCGGGCGGCTTTCGCAAGCTGATCCAGATCGTGTTCGGCCTGTCGATCGCCTTCGCCGCCTCGAGCTTCTTCCTGTCCTTCTTCTCCTTCGGCGGCGGAGCGCTCATCGCATGAGTGTCGAAGGCTTCGAGGTTCCGCTGCATCGCGCGCTGACCGAGCCGATCCTGCTCGGCGGCGCGCCGCGCGGCGTGGCGATCCTCAACGGGACGCTCGCCGCCGCGATAGGGCTCGGTCTCCAGCAGTGGATCGCCGGCCTCATCATCTGGCTCGTCGGACACAGCCTCGCGGTCTTCGCCGCCAAGCGGGACCCGGACTTCGCCGCCGTCGGCGTCCGCCACCTCCGGCAGAAGGGGTGGTGGTCATGCTGAACCTGGGAGAATACCGCCGCACCGCCGACCTTCTCGCCGATCATCTGCCCTGGGCGGCCCTGGTCGCGCCCGGCGTGGTCCTCAACAAGGATGGGGCGTTCCAGCGCACCTTGCACTTTCGAGGTCCCGATCTCGAATCCGCGACGGAGGCCGAACTGGTTTCGGTCTGCGCGCGGGCGAACAACGCCTTGCGCCGTCTCGGCTCGGGCTGGGCGCTGTTCTTCGATGCGGTCCGCGTCGAAGCGCTCGGCTACCCCGACAGCGCCTTTCCCGATGCGGCGTCCTGGCTGGTGGATGAAGAGCGGCGGGCGCATTTCGATGGACGGCGCGGGCAGCATTTCGAGAGCCGCTTTCATCTCACGCTCTGCTACTTGCCGCCCGCCGATCAGGTCAATCGCGCGGAGCGCGCGCTTCTGGAGCGGGACACCCCGGACATCGGCCGCGATTGGCTTCAAGAGCTGCGGGCGTTCGTCGCCGAGTCCGATCGCGTCCTCGATCTCCTCTCCGGTTTCATGCCGATGGTGCGTGGCCTTGATGACGCAGAAACGCTGTCATTTCTCCACGCGACGATCTCGACGCGGCGGCATCCGATCGCCGCACCGTCGACACCGATGCATCTGGACGGTCTTCTCGTCGACACCCCTCTGTCGGGCGGCATCAAGCCGATGCTGGGCGACGAGCATCTGCGGACCGTCACGATCCTGGGCTTTCCCAACGCGACCCGTCCCGGCCTGCTCGACGCGCTCAATCATCAGGACTTCGCCTATCGTTGGGCGACCCGCTTCATCTGTCTCGACAAGACCGAGGCGAACAAGGCGCTGACCAAGATCCGGCGCCAATGGTTCAACAAGCGCAAGTCGATCGCGCAGTTGATGCGCGAGGTGATGACCAACGAGCCGGTCCCGCTCACCGACACCGACGCCGACAATAAGGTGGTCGATGCGGACCTCGCCTTGCAGGCGCTTGGCGGCGACCATGTCGCCTTCGGCTATCTGACCACGACCGTCACCGTGTCCGACGTCGATCGCGGCGCGGCCGAAAATAAGGTCCGCATCGTCGAGCGGATCGTCAACGGGCTCGGCTTCACCTGCATCCGCGAGTCCGTCAATGCGGTCGAAGCCTGGCTCGGAAGCCTCCCCGGCCATGTCTATGCCAACGTCCGTCAGCCGCTCGTCCACACGTTGAACCTCGCCCACCTCATGCCGTTGTCCGCGGTCTGGGCCGGGCCCGTTCGAAACGTCCACCTCGACGGTCCGCCGCTTCTCTATGCGGAGACCCGCGGAGCGACGCCGTTCAGGCTGTCGACCCATATCGGCGACGTCGGCCACATGCTCATCGTCGGGCCGACCGGCGCGGGCAAGTCGGTGCTGTTGGCGCTGCTCGCCCTACAGTTTCGCCGCTACGCCGGATCGCAGGTCTACATCTTCGATAAGGGGCTGTCGGCGCGGGCGGCGACGCTGGCGATGGGCGGCGACCATATCGCGCTCGGGGAGGGGGACGCGCTGGCCTTCCAGCCGCTCTGGAACATCGACGACGACGCTGAACGCTCGTGGGCCGCCGACTGGATCGCCGAACTTCTCAGCCATGAGAAACTGATCGTGACGCCCGAGCTGAAGGAAATGCTCTGGTCAGCGTTGACGAGCCTTTCCAGCGCGCCGCCGGAAGAGCGGACGCTGACAGGGTTGTCCGTCCTGCTGCAATCGCAGGCGCTGAAATCTGCGCTCGCGCCGTGGACGTTGGAAGGGCCGTTCGGACGACTGCTCGACGCCGCCGAAAACCGGCTGACCCTCGCCGACGTCCTGTGTTTCGAGACCGAAACCCTGATGGACACGCCCAGCCTTGTCCTGCCGGTGCTGAGCTATCTCTTCCACCGCCTGGAAGCCCGGTTCGACGGTCGTCCGACCCTGCTCATCCTCGACGAAGCCTGGGTCTATCTCGATAATCCGACCTTCGCCCAACGCATCCGCGAATGGCTGAAGACGCTCCGAAAGAAGAACGTCAGCGTCGTCTTCGCCACGCAGTCTCTGGCTGACATCGCCGACAGCAGCATTGCGCCGGCCATCATCGAAAGCTGCCCGCAACGCATTTTCCTGGCGAACGACCGGGCCGTCGAGCCGCAGTCCCGCGCCGCCTATGAACGCTTCGGCCTGAACGAGCGTCAGGTCGAACTCATCGCCCGGGCGACGCCCAAGCGGCACTATTATCTCCAGTCGCGCGGCGGAAACCGGCTGTTCGAACTCGCGCTCGGCCCGGTCGCGCTCGCGCTTTGCGGCGCGTCCGACCCCGCGACCCAGGCCTTGATCGACGCTCTAGTAAGCGACGCGGCCCTGAAAGACGCGGGACCCGAGGCATTCGGCGCGGCCTTCCTGCGCGAGCGCGGCCTTCCGTGGGCCGCCGACCTCCTCAGCGATTATCCCGGCGCGGCGTCTGCCGAGCCATTCAACCAGCAGAAGGAGCCGACCTCATGAATTCCCGCACCCTCATCGCCGCCGTTCTGGCCTCGACCGTCGCCGCCGGCGGCGCGCTCGCGCCGGTTTCGCCGGCCCACGCCCAGCTCAAGGTCTTCGACGTCACCAACTACAGCCAGAACGTTCTGACGGCCGCGCGCACCCTCCAGCAGATCAACAACCAGATCACCGCGCTTCAGAACCAGGCGACCATGTTGCAGAACCAGGCGCGCCAGCTCCAGCGTCTGGACTTCTCTTCGCTGGACCAGCTCACGCGTTCCATCGAGCGCATCGACGGCCTGATGGCTCGCGCCGAAGGCATCGCCTTCGACGTCGCCGCCACCGACGCGGCGCTGCGCGAACAGTTTCCGCAGACATTCGATCGAAGCCTCAGCACCGACCAGATCGTCCAGCAGGCGCGCGCCCGGCTCCAGTCGTCCTTGCAGGGCTATCGTCAGACGATGCGCGTTCAGGCCCAGGTCGTCGAGAACGTCCGGGCCGACGGCGCCTTGCTCACCGATCTCGTCGCGCAAAGCCAGGCCGCGACCGGCGGCTTGCAGGCGCAGCAGGCCGGCAATCAACTGGCGGCGCTCGTCGCCCGTCAGCAGCTTCAGCTTCAGTCGATGATGGCGGCGCAGTATCGCGCCGACGCCATCGAACAAGCGCGCCAGCGACAGGTCATGGAAGCGGCCCACGAGCGGACCCGGCGGTTCATCGGAACCCGCCCCGCCTATACGCCGCAATAGGCCGCGCACCATGGACCCGGCCCCGGACCTCAACATCATCGACCGCTTCCTGGCGGCCTTCTCGCAATACATCGACAGCGGGTTCGGCTTGCTCGGCGGCGACGTCGCCTTTCTCACCTCCATCCTGATCGGGCTCGACATCACGCTGGCCGGCCTGTGGTGGGCGATGGACGCGGACAAGGACGTCCTGGGCCGGTTCCTGAAGAAGATCCTCTATGTCGGAATCTTCGCCTTCATTCTCGGCAACTTCCAGCAACTCGGCGACATCGTCTTTCGCAGTTTCGCCGGGCTCGGCCTCACCGCGGGCGGCGGGACGATCGGCCCCGACGACTTGCTGAAGCCGGGCAAGCTCGCTGCCGTAGGCTTCGACGCCGCCAAGCCGATGCTGACCGCGATCAAGGACATGCTCGGCTTCCCCGCCTTCTTCGGCAACGCCCTGTCGATCCTCGTGCTGTTCGTCGCTTGGCTGGTGGTGGTGCTGGCCTTCTTCATCCTCGCGATCCAGCTCTTCCTCACGATCATCGAGTTCAAGCTGACGACGCTGGCGGGTTTCGTGCTCGTGCCGTTCGCCCTGTTCAACAAGACGAGTTTTCTCGCCGAGCGGGTGCTCGGCAACGTCGTCTCGTCGGGCCTTAAGGTCATGGTGCTTGCCGTCATCGTCGGCATCGGCGGCGGCTTCTTTGAAATGTTTCTCTCCGCCGGGACGGGCGAGCCGGACGTGGCTTCGGCGATGACGCTTGTTCTCGCCGCTCTTTCGCTGCTCGGTCTCGCCATCTTCGGACCGGGCGTCGCCTCCGGCCTCGTGTCCGGCGCGCCGCAACTCGGGGCGGGCGCGGCGGTCGGCACGGTCGCGGGCGCCGCTCTCCTCGGAGCCGGCGGCGCCGCGCTCGGCGCACGGGCGCTCGGCGCTGCGGCGTCCGGCGGCATGGCGAGCCTTCGCGCGGGAACCGCAATGGGCTCGGCGGCTCGCGCCTCTTACCAACTCGGTCAGAACGCCGCCGGAAAGTCCACCATCGGAGCGGGCGCGTCAGGCGTCGCTCGCGCCGCGGCGGGAGCGCTGAGGCAGGGCGCCCGGAACGCCGGATCGCGCCTTTCGCAGCCGTTTCGCGAGAGCGCCCAGAGGGGGCAGGACGCGGCGTGGAACGCGATGAACAGCGCGCGGCCCGCTGGCTCCGCCTCCGGCGCAGCCGTCCCAGGCGGGAGCGCCGGCGCTCATGCCGACACATCCAGCGCTCCGGCCTGGGCGCAGCGCATGCGTAGCGAACAGGCGTCCCGTCACCGAAGGCACATGATCGCGCAGGCCGTGAAGGACGGCGACCGTCCGGGCGCGCCCGCCAATCCCGACCTCAGTCAGAAGGACGATTAGCATGAAATTCAAGCGCCCCATCCAACGCTATGGCCGGACACCGCAGCCGGAAACGCCCTACCAACGGGCCGGTCAGATGTGGGACGACCGGATCGGCTCCGCCCGCGTTCAGGCCCGCAACTGGAGGCTGATGGCCTTCGGCTGCCTCGTGATCAGCGGCGGCCTCGCGGCCGGCAATGTCTGGCAGTCGACCCAGAGCCGCGTAGCGCCCTATGTGGTGGAAGTCGATCGGCTGGGCGAGGCGCGGTCGGTCGCGCCCGCCGTCCAGAACTATCGTCCGACCGACGGCCAGATCATCTGGCACCTCGCGCGCTTCGTCGCCAACGTCCGTTCCGTCTCGACCGATCCGGTGTTGGTCAAGCAGAACTGGTTGGAGGCGTACGACTTCGCCACGGACCGCGGGGCGCGGTTTCTCAATGAATACGCCCGCACCAACGACCCGTTCGCCATGATCGGCGAGCGCAGCGTGTCGGTGCAGGTCACGAGCGTCGTGCGCGCATCGGATTCGTCGTTCCAGGTGAAATGGGTCGAGCAGACCTATGAGCGGGGCAGTCTTGCCAGGACCGAGCGCTGGACGGCGATCCTGACGACGGTCTTTCGCGCGCCGAAGACAGCGGACGCGCTTCGCAAGAACCCTCTTGGTCTGTTCGTCAACGCGATCGACTGGTCCCGCGAACTCGACACGACCGCGGCGACGCAGTCGCCGGTCGGAGCGGCGCCGTTTCCCAACCCTTCCATCGCCGCCCCTGAAGGAGATACGCCGTGATCCGTTTGCCGCTTGCAGGGGTCTCCGCCCTGGCGCTCGCCGCGTGCGCGGGGAAGACCCCGCCGCCCGCCATCGCCTACGACCCCGTCGACTTCCAGCCCGCCGTCGTCGCGGCGGAACCGCCGACCCCGGTCGAGATCGTAGAAACCCCGGTTCCGTTGCCGCTGCCGGGCCAACTACAGCCTGCGCCTTCCGCGCGCCGCGAGACCGGCTCGCCCACGGCCAGCGTCGAGGCCGCAAACCGCGCCGCGACGCAGGAGCCGTCGCGCGGGGGCTACGTCAACGCCGTGCAAGTCTACCCTTGGACCGAGGGGGCGCTCTACCGGCTCTACGCCGCGCCGGAGCGAGTCAGCGACATTGCGCTTCAGCCGGGCGAGGAGCTGATCGCGGTCTCCGCCGGCGACACTGTGCGCTGGGTCATCGGCGATACGGTGAGCGGGGCCGGCGACCGTCGGCGGGTGCATGTTCTGGTCAAGCCCTTCGCGGCAGGGCTGCACACCAACATGGTCATCACCACGACGCGTCGCGCCTATCACCTCGCGCTCGAAAGCACCGATGCGACCGCGATGGCGGCGATCTCCTGGACCTATCCGCAGGACCGGTTGTTGGCGCTGCAACGGCGAAATGATGCGGCCGCGGCGGCGCAGACTATCGCGCCCGCTGTCGCCGTCGAGAACCTGCGCTTCCGCTATGCAATCACCGGCGATGCGCCGCCGTGGCGGCCGCTCCGCGCCTGGGACGACGGGGCGAAGGTTTATATCGAATTTCCGGCCCGACTCGATCAGGGCGAGGCGCCGCCGCTGTTCGTCGTCGGCCCGCTCGGCGACGCCCAACTCGTGAATTACCGGGTCAGCGGACACCATTACATCGTCGACCGGCTGTTCGCTGCGGCGGAACTGCGCATGGGCGAAGCGCCGCAGGAGGTCGTGCGGATTACCCGAACCGATGGCGATCAGCGGCGTGGCCGGAGGGCGTCGCGATGATCGACGAGCCCGACACGCCCCGGGCCACCCCGCCTCGTGAAGGTGCGCCCAAGTCGTCACCCGACGCCTTTACCTTGCGCGCCGCGCCGCGCCGCATCGTCCGGTTCAAACGCAGCGTCGTAATCGGCGGCGCCGCGGCCGGGGCGGCGGTGATCGCCGGCGTTGCCTGGCTCGCGCTGGGGCCAGCGACGCTTCGGGTCGCAGAGCCCGTTGACGAGCCGGTCGTGACGGATCACCGCGCAACCGCCGACGCCGTCGCGGACCTCCCAGGCGACTACGGCTCCATACCGCAACTCGGGCCGCCGCTTCCGGGCGACCTCGGACGGGCGATCCTTGATGACGAGCGCGTGGGAGGCCGCGCGTCCCTCGATGAGGAAGCGCCGCCGCTATCGGCGGAGGAACAGGCGCTGGAGGCGGAGCGTCAGCGTCAGGCGGCGCAGGCGGGCCAGGCCCGCGAGTCCGGCGTGATGGTGCAACTCGCGCGTCAGGCTCCCGCCACGGCAGAAGCCGCCCAGATGGGGGCGGTCGCGGCGGTCGCGCCCGCCGGGGCAGGGGAGGGACAGCCTGGCATCGATCCCCAACGCGATCCGAACGGCCAGCAGCGCAAGATCGATTTCGTGGCGCAAGGGCCGTCCTCGACGATCAACCCGCATCGCATTCAGGAGCCGGCTTCGCCCTATCAGATCATGGCCGGCAGCGTCATCGCGGCCAGTCTTGTCACGGGTCTGCGCTCCGATCTCCCTGGCTTCGTCACCGCCCAGGTCACGGAGAACGTCTATGACACCGCGACAGGCCGCATCCTGCTTATCCCACAAGGCGCGCGGCTGATCGGCGCCTATGACAGCGTCGTGGCCTTCGGTCAGAGCCGGGCGCTTCTGGTCTGGCAGCGCATCATCCTGCCTGACGGCGCTTCGATTCAGCTCGACAACTTCCCTGCGACGGATGCCGCGGGCTACGCCGGGCTCGCCGACAAGGTGGATTTCCATACATGGCGACTCCTCAAGGGCGTCGCGCTTTCCACCCTGCTCGGGGTCGGAACGGAGCTGACCATCGACGGCGAGAGCGACCTCGTCCGGGCCATCCGCGAGTCGACCCAGCAGTCCAGCAGTCAGGCCGGGCAACAGATCGTCACCCGGAATCTCGACGTCCAACCCACCATCACCATCCGCCCCGGATTTCCACTGCGCGTGATCGTCCACAAGGATCTCGTGCTGCGTCCGTGGGCCCGCTGAGAGGAGAGACCCAATGCTGAAGCTCGGCAAACTGCCTGATCGGACGCCGATCAAGCTCACCATCACCGTGACGCCGGACCTTCATCGGTCGCTGGCCGACTACGCCGCCGTTTATCGCGAGGCATACGGCGACAAAGCCGAAACCGCGGACCTTATCCCGGCGATGCTCGAAGTCTTCCTCGCCGGCGACAGGGAGTTCGCCAAGGCGCTGAAGGCGAAGGGAGGCTGAGATGGGCGTCATCGGAAAGTTCAAGCCGACCAAGCAGGGCGGCTGGGAAGGCCGCATCGAAACCCTCCTCATCGACCGGAAAATCAGGTTCGTTCCGAACGACGACCGTCGAAACGACAACTCGCCGGACTATGTCGTCATGCTCGGCTGGTCGCGCGTCGGCGAGGCCTGGAAAGCGACGTCGCGGGGAGAGAATCCGCGAGACTATCTCCGCGTTCGGTTGAACGACCCCTGGTCGGAGCCGAAGCGTGCGACCCTGTTTCCAGCGCCGGACGGCGCCACCGCCGAGCTGGTCTGCAGCCGCCAGCACCGGATGCGGGATTGGGACGATGAACCCTGACCGCCGCTCTGTGTCGTCCATCCCGAAGAAAGACGTTCGTCCGTCGCGGCGCGGCGGCCACTTTTCCGCGGATCTCGCGCGTGACGCGCAAGCGCACTTCCAGAAGCAGTCGATAGGGGAAGTTTCAGAAGTCGAGGCGCGGGCGATGCTCGCCGATCTGACGGACTTCTTTCGTATCCTGATCGAATGGGATTCGAAGCGCAGAGCAAAGCCTGGACGGTCTATTCCAAAGTCACGCAAGAAGGAGTGATGAGACGGATCACGCCCTGGTGTCGCGTTGCAGTACATTTTCGTATGTAATTGAAATATATAGCAACATTCTTAGGTTTTCGAGTTATTTGCTTGATTGGTTCTGCTGGGTCGCTAGGATTCTGCGTCCGGCGTTGTTGATGCTCTTTTCTGGATTGAGCCGTTGCCGCGCCGTTATCGCCTTTGCTCGGCGACCTTAGCGGGAGACAGATATGGCCAGTCGGAAAGTCGCGCGTTCTGCACCAGTTATCGAGATAAGACGGGCTGTTATGTATGCTCGTGTTTCATCGAAGGAGCAGGATCGGGAAGGATTTTCCATCCCGGCTCAAACCAAGCTGATGAAAGACTACGCCGATGCAAACGATATTCAGGTGGCGCGGGAATTTGTCGACGTTGAAACCGCCAAGAAGAGCGGGCGCACCAGCTTCAACGAAATGCTGCAATACGTTCGCCGGCACCCTACAGTTCGGACGCTTCTGGTCGAAAAGACCGACCGACTCTATCGCAATCTCAAGGATTGGGTGACGGTCGACGACCTCGACATCGAAATTCATTTCGTAAAAGAGGGCGTCGTCCTCTCGCAGGACTCCCGCTCTTCAGAAAAGTTCATGCACGGCATCAAGGTGCTGATGGCGAAAAACTATATCGACAATCTGTCGGAAGAAACCCGAAAGGGCATGTTGGAGAAGGCCGAACAGGGCCTGTGGCCGACAGTCGCACCGATCGGCTACCTGAACGTCGAAGGTCCGAACGGTAAGAAGATCATCACCATCGATCCGGCGCTCGGTCCGCTCGTTCAGCGCCTATATGAGTGGTATTCTACGGGCCAATACTCGCTAAAGGACGTTTCCAAGAAGGCTCGGCAGGCTGGCCTGACCTACCGGAAGAGTGGCGCTCCCATAGGCGTAAGCACGGTCCATACGATCCTGCGGAACCGAATTTATACCGGCGCCTTCGAATGGCTGGACAAGGTCTATCAGGGCTCCCACGCGCCGTTGGTTTCCAAGGACCTTTGGGGCGCGGTTCAGGATGTCCTAGATGGGCGCAAGGCGGCCAACATTCGCGCCAGCGTAAACGACTTTCCGTTCACCGGCATGATGACGTGCGGTCATTGTGGTTGCGCGATGGTCGCTGAGATCAAAAAGCAGCGATACATTTATTACCACTGCACGGGCTTCAAAGGAAAATGCGGCGAGCCGTATGTCCGCGAGGAGGTGCTGGAGCAGCGATTCGCCGGACTGTTGCGGCAACTGCGATTCGATGATGCTGCTTTTGAACTGATCCAACGCGCCTTGCGCGAAAGTCTCCAGGATGAAACCCGCGAGCGTAGGGCGGCGATTGAGCGGCTCCGCGGCGAGGCCGATCGGCTACAGGCTCGCATCGAGCGAATGTACGAAGACAAACTCGACGGGGTGATCTCCGACGACTTCTATCGCCGGATGCAAATCGTATGGCGCGAGGAGCGGGATCGTTGCCTGAAGGACATTGAGCGGCACCATAGCGCTGATGACGAGTATATCGATAACGGGATTGCGCTGATCCGTCTCGGACGGGAAGCACACGATCTCTTCGAGCGGGCCTCCGCTTCAGAGAAGCGAAGGGTGCTGAATCTCGTACTTTCGAACTGCTCCTGGGCCCATGGAGAGCTTACGGCAAAGTTCCGTCAACCATTTGATTTGTTGTCGGAAACCATCGCCCAATCCACCCTCCCAAAGAAGGGGGAAACGGGCGATTTGCCCGAAAATGAGAAATGGCTCCGCGGGTAGGATTCGAACCTACGACCAGCCGATTAACAGTCGGCTGCTCTACCACTGAGCTACCGCGGAACATCCCCTCGGGGGAGGCCGGCGTATAGCAGCGCCATTTCGATTCATGCAACCGGTAAAAGGCAGAAATCGCCAAATTTTTTCGGAAAGCCCTGCGCTACAAGGTTCGGCATGACGCCCATTCCTGTTCTTCATCCTGATGACCCGCGCATCGCCGCCTTTCGCGATGTGAAGGAGCGCGACCTGACGGGGCGGCAGGGGCTGTTCGTCGCCGAGGGGGAGGTGGTGCTGCGCGTCCTGGCGTCCGAGGCGTCACGCTGCGCACCGGTGTCCGTTCTCATCGCGGAGAAGCGATTGGCGGGGTTGAGGCAGGTGCTGGAGGGTCTGCCGGACGATGTGCCGGTCCATGCGGCGCCTCAGGACGTGCTGAACGCGGTGGCTGGGTTCGATCTGCACCGGGGCATCCTCGCCCTGGGGCGCAAGCCGGAACCGATAGCGCCAGACGTCTTGTTGGACAGTTTGCCCGAGCACGCCGTGGCGGTTGTGGCGTCCGGGATCGGCAACCATGACAATATGGGCGGCCTGTTCCGCAACGCCGCCGCCTTCGGAGCGGCGGCGGTGTTCCTGGATCGAACCTGTTGCGACCCCTTCTACCGGAAGGCGATCCGGGTTTCGGTCGGCGCGGTCCTGCGAACGCCTATGGCGGCAGGGCTAGACGCCGAGGCGATTATCGACCTGCTGCAGGGCAGGGGATTCGAGGTGTTGGCCCTGACGCCGTCGGCGGATCAGGCGCTGGCGGACATGAAGCCGGCGCGCCGCACGGCGATCCTGTTGGGCAGCGAGGGGCCGGGGTTGCCGCGCGAGATCATCGCGCGCTGTCGTCCCGTCGGCATCCCTATGGCGGGAGGGTTTGATTCGCTGAACGTGGCGGCGACCAGCGCCGTGGCGCTGCATCACGTGACGACGGCGAGGCAGGCGTAGGGCTGAAAGCAAGAAAGCCGCCCCGAAGAGCGGCTTTCTCGATGTTTCATCGCGATGGAGGCCTGACCGGGAATCGAACCCGGGTGCAAGGATTTGCAGTCCTCTGCGTCACCACTCCGCCATCAGGCCGCGACCCCGTATTTCAGAGGCCCCGCCATCGCGAGGGCCGTCAGCTATCAGATCGGATTGTCCGCTGCAACGCACGGACCTATAAGCGCGTCACATTTCTTCGCCTGAGCCGACCTGAAGGACTTCGGATTATGGATTTCGCCGCCGCCCGCAAGGTGATGCTGGACTCGCAGGTCCGCGTGAACGACGTCACCGACCGTCAGCTGCACGCCGCCATCGGCGCCGTGGAGCGCGAGCGATTCTGCGCCGCCGACCGCGCCTTCTCGGCCTATGCCGACGTCGAGCCGGAAATCGCCGGCGGCCGCCGCCTGATGTTGCCGCGTGATGTGGCCAAGCTGCTGCAGGGATTGGACGCTCGCGCCGGTGAGAAGGCTCTGGCGATCGCCGCGCCTTACGCTGCGGCCGTGCTGGCGCACATGGGGCTGACCGTGACGGCGCAGGAATCGGATGCGGCCGTGTTCGACGTGGTCGGCGCCGCTCTGGCCGAGGCCGGGGTCGAGACCGTCGTGGCGCCTCTGGGCCAGCCGCACGGCGAAGGCTATGACCTGATCATCAGCGAGGGAGCGGTGATCGAGCGCCCCGAATCGTGGATTGCGGCTCTGCGTCCCGGCGGCCGTCTGGCCGTGGTGGAGCGTGAAGGCGCCAGCGGCACCGCGGTGCTCTATGTACGCGGGCGCGAAGGCGTTTCGCGGCGCGAGCTGTTCGACGCGGCGCCGGACCTGCTGGCGGAAATGGTTCCGGCCCCCGCGTTCGCGCTCTAGGCTGACGTTCGCGCCGTAAAAGGCGTTCAGCGGTGCGACGGAAGGGGCGTCGCGCTGCGTGAAAAAAACTTAACTGGCGTCGGGGGCGCATAGCCCCCAACTACGCCGGTACAAGGCAGTACAGGCGCGCCGGATGGGGGCGTCAGGCAGGGACAGGTTCATGTTGAAACGCTCGCGCGCGCTCGCTTCGGTCGCACTGGTCGCATTGACGATGGGGGCGACGCCGGTCCTTGCCGAGTCGCTGCAGGAAGCCATCGGCCTTGCCTATCGCACCAATCCGACCCTGCTGGCGCAGCGGGCGAACCAACGCGCCCTCGACGAGAGCATCGTCCAGGCTCGCGCCGGTCTGCGTCCGACGATCAATGCTTCGGCGGGCGTCGACTACAGCCGCACGCGCAGTGATCGCGTCACCACGACGATCCCCGGTCAGACCTTTCCCATCGACACCGACGGCGACGGCGTGCCCGATGCGACCGGTACGCTGCCGGGCAGCAGCAGCACCACGGGCGGCACGATCGAAAGCGACGGCGCCACCGCCAGCGTCAGCCTGAGCCAGAACATCTGGACCGCTGGCCGCGTATCGCACGGCATTTCCGCCGCCGAGGCCAATGTCTTGGCCGGCCGCGAGAACCTGCGCGACGTCGAGCAACAGGTGATGGTGTCGGTCATCCAGGCCTATGCCGACGTCACCCGCGATCTTGAAATCCTGCGTATCCGTCAGGAGAACCTGGCGGTCCTCCGGCGGCAACTGGACGAATCGAACGCCCGTTTCGAGGTCGGCGAGATCACTCTCACCGACGTCGCCCAGTCCGAAGCGCGTCTGGCGCAATCCGAATCCGACCTGGCCAGCGCTCAGGCGCAGCTGTCGGTTTCGCGCGCGGCCTATGCCGCCGTTGTGGGACAGGCGCCGTCCAATCTGCAGACTCTGCCGATGCTGCCGGGTCTGCCGACCGACTTTGACGGCGCGATGGACGTCGGACTGGCCGAGAATCCCGGCGTACTGTCCGCCATCCATGCCCAGCGCGCGGCTGAGGCCAATGTTGCCGCGGCGAGGTCGGAATATCTGCCTTCGGCGCGCCTGAACGCCTCCTATGGCGGGACGGCCAATGACCTGTCGGGCTTCGACCTGGGCGACCGCACCAGCTTTACGGCCGGGGCCACAGTGTCCGTGCCGCTGTTCACGGGCGGCCTGAACCGTTCGCGGGTGGCCCAGGCGCTGGAACGCGCCAACGCCGCCCAGATCAATGTCGAGGGCGAGCGTCGCGCGGTGCTGCAATCGGTCAGTTCAGCCTATGCTCAAAGCGCTTCGGCGCGTTCCAGCGTCCTAGCGGGCGAACAGGCGGTGCGCGCCGCCTCGGTGGCCGCCGAGGGCGTGCGTCAGGAAGCCCAGGTGGGCCTGCGCACCACCCTGGACGTGCTGAACCAGGAACTGGAGCTGCGGAACGCGGAGGTCGCCCTGACCAGCGCGCGTCGCAATGAATATGTCGCTCAGGCCCAGCTTCTGGCCGCCATGGGCCGTCTGGGCGGCCCTAACCTGGATCCGACGATCGACGCTTACGACCCGTCGGACAATTATCGCGCCGTGCGGAACCGCGGCGCCTTGCCCTGGGACGGCGTGATCGAAGCCATCGACCGCATCGCCGCCCCGGCGACGACGCCCGCCGTCGATGTCGAGGACGCCCCGGTCGACCGCCAGCTGAAGGGCGAAGTGGTTCGCACTGCTCCCCAAGGCTGATGGTCGAACGACAAAACGTCCGTTGATTCCGACGGGCGTTGATGCGACGACAGGATTCGAAGGGGGAGGCGAGTCTTGCGGCTCGGTCCCCATCGTCGCCTGCCTTAGTCCGCATCGGTTGGCGATCGTCCCCGTTCGAGCGACCCAGGTTGAGGTTCCGACATGACCGAACAAGCCGCCCAGGAACCGACGATGGAAGAGATTCTGGCGTCGATTCGCCGGATCATCTCTGAAGACGACGCTCCGGTCGAAACCGCCCCGGCGGCGGAGGCGACGCCCGAGCCGGCGCCGGAGCCCGAGCCCGTCGTCACCGAGCCGGAGCCCGCTCCGGTCGAGGACGAAGTGCTGGAACTGACCGAACCCTATGAGGCGCCGGCCGCCGAAGCCATCGGCGATCTGGATGTGGCGGACGCCGCGCCGTTCCCGACCGAGGCCGCGCCAGCCGCGCCGCAGCCCGTAGTCGCTGCGGCCGAGGTCGAAACCCTGGTCGGCGAAACCGCCGCCGCCAGCGCCGCTTCGGCCTTCGCCGGTCTGGCCGCCAGCTTCCAGAAGCCTGAACCTGCGCCGATCGCTTCGGCCGCCGACATGAACTTCATGAGCGGCAATACGGTCGAATCCATGGTCCGCGAGATGCTGCGCCCGATGCTGAAGGATTGGCTGGACGCCAACCTGCCCGCCATCGTTGAGGCGCAGGTCCGCAAGGAAGTCGAACGCATCGCCCGCAACGCAGGCTGATCGCTTCAGGACATCGCCGAGATTTACGACGCCCCTCAGTCCGCTGAGGGGCGTTCGTTTTTCCAGTCGAACAGGGCTTCCAGCAGGCGCACGGCCTGGCCGCGCTCGCTGGTCAGGTCGGGATCGCGGCCCAGCAGCAGGCGCGCATCGTCCGCCGCCGCCAGCAGCAGCGACCGATGCCGGATCGGATCGGCGAAGCGATAGGCCGGGAAGCCGCTCTGCTTCAGGCCCAGCGGGTCGCCGCCGCCGCGCAGACGGAAGTCCTCCTCGGCGATGACGAAGCCGTCCTCGGTGCGGCGCAGGGTCTCCAGCCGCTCCTTCGCCGTTTCGCCCAAGGCGCCGTCCTCGCCGCCGTACAGCAGGATGCAGGAACTGGCCTTGGCGCCGCGCCCCACGCGCCCGCGCAGTTGGTGAAGCTGGGCCAGACCGAAGCGGTCGGCGTGTTCGATCACCATGATGGAGGCGTTCGGCACGTCGACACCGACCTCGACCACGGTCGTGGCGACCAGAAGGGGCAGACGGCCCGCCGCAAACTCGGCCATCACCGCCTCGCGCTCGGCGCCCGGCATCTGGCCGTGAGCGAGACCGACCTCGGTTCCCAGCAGCTTGCGCAGGTCTTCGGCCCGATCCTCGGCGGCGGCCAGGTCGATGGCTTCGGATTCCGCCACCAGAGGACAGATCCAATAGGCCTGAGCGCCAGCCTCGACCGCCGCCTTCAGACGCTTCGCGACCTCGCCGATGCGCGCCAGTGGCAGGACGGCCGTGGTCACGGGCGTGCGGCCGGGCGGCTTCTCCATCAAACGGCTGACTTCCAGCTCGCCGTATTGGGTCAGCTCCAGCGTGCGCGGGATCGGCGTCGCCGACATGGTCAGCAGGTGGACCCCGCCCAGAGCCGGGTCGCCCTTGGCCTGCAAACGCTGACGCTCGCGCACGCCGAAGCGATGCTGCTCGTCGATGACTGCCAGCGCCAGTCGGTGGAACTGCACGGCGTCCTGGAACAGGGCGTGGGTGCCGATGGCGACCTGAGCCTCGCCGGACGCGAGGGCGGCCAGCTTGCCGCGTCGCTCGGCCGCAGTGTCGCGCCCGGTCAGCAGCAGGCTGGACACGCCCGCCTGATCTAGCAGGGGCGACAGCTTGTCATGGTGTTGGCGCGCCAGAATCTCGGTCGGCGCCATCAGGGCGGCCTGAAAGCCGCTGGAGGCCGCATCAGCCAGGGCCAGCGCGGCGACCACCGTCTTGCCCGAGCCGACGTCGCCTTGAAGCAGTCGCCCCATCTGCTCGCCCGAGGTCAGATCGGCGCGGATTTCGGCAATGGCCTGTTGCTGCGCGCCGGTCAGGGCGAAGGGCAGGGCGGCCAGCATCCGCGCCGACGCCTCGCCCGGTGCGATGCGGGCGGCGGGCGTGATCTGGCGAGCGCGGCGACGGCGCGCCAGAGCCAGTTGATGCGCGAACAGTTCGTCATAGGCCAGGCGCTGGCGCACCGGCGTGTCGGGCGCGAGGTCGGCTTCGTTCGCGGGCGCGTGCAGGGCCTCCAGCGCCGCGCGCCAGCCGCTCCATCGCCGCGCCGACAGCCAGTTCGGCTCCTGCCATTCGGGCAATTCGGGCGCGAGAGCCAGCGCGCCCTGCGCCAGCTTGCGGATCTGACGCGAGGTCAGCCCCTGCGTCGCCGGATAGACGGGCTCTGACAGCGGAATCTCGTCCGCCTTCTCGACGGGCAGGATGTAGTCGGGGTGCGCGATCTGGACTTCGCTGTTGAAGCGCTCGACCTTGCCGGTCACCAGCCGCCGCGATCCGCGCGGAGCCAGGCTCTCGATATGGCGCGGCGATCCGGCGAACCAGATCAGGTGGATGAAGCCCGTCTCGTCGATGGCCCGCACCTTGATCGGCGCGCCGTGTTTGTGCGGCGGGATCAGGCGGTCGATCGTCACCTCGAAGACGCCGATCTCGCCATCGACGGCCTCCATCGCCGTGGTTCGGCGGCGCTGGATCACGCCGCTGGGCGACAGGAACAGCACGTCGCGCACCAGCGGACCCGCCACCTTCTGCACCAGGGGCGCGCTGCGCGGGCCCACGCCTTTCAGCGTGGTGACGTCCGCGAACAGGGGAAAGAGAATCTCGGGCCTCATGATGACGCAGCATAGCTGGCGCAGCGGCGTCTGGAACGCTATCTGATCCGCCTCTTACCGAAATGCACGGACAGGCAAGGAAACCGCGTGGCCGATATCGACGCACGTCCCGAAGACGCCCTGAATTCTGACGACCGCAAGACACGCCTGGGCCGCATCGCCTTCCGCGCCTGGCGTCGGGGCTTTCGCGAGGCCGACATGGTGCTGGGGCCGTTTGCCGATCAGATCGCGCCGACGCTGAACGACGACGAATTGACCGAGTTCGAGCGCCTGCTGGATGAAGAGGATCAGTATCTCTACGCCTGGATCATCGAGCGCGAACCGACCCCGCCCGAATTCGAGGGGCCGATGATGGCCCGCATTCGCGCCTTCATGCGCGCCCATGTCGCCGCCGAAGTGGCCAAGGGCATCGGCTGATGGACGCGGCGCTGGCGCGGACCGACATGGAGCTGGGCGGCGCGCCGGAGGGGCTGGACGCCCTGATCGTCGCCGACCGCATCAAGACGCAGGGCGGAGTCGTCCTGTTCGTGGCGCGTGACTATCAGCGCTCGGGTAACTTCATTCAGGCCTTCCGCTTTTTTGCCAAGGATATTGAAGTTCTTGAATATCCGTCGTGGGATTGCCTGCCCTATGACCGGCTGAGCCCGACGGCTTCGGTCGCCGCCCAGCGCATGGCGACCCTGACCCGGCTGGCGACGCGCGATCCGGCGGACAGGACGCCGCTGCTGGTGGTCGCCACGGTCGCGGCCGCTGCCCAGCGCACGCCGCCGCGCAGCGCCGTCACTGGGGCCGGGTTTGCGGCCAAGGTCGGCGCTGATCTCGATACGACCGCTCTGGAACGTTACGTTGCGGCCAACGGCTATGTGCGCGCCTCGACCGTGTCGGAGCGCGGCGAATACGCCATCCGCGGCGGGGTGATCGACGTCTTCCCGCCGGGGTTCGACGAGCCGGTGCGGCTCGACATGTTCGGCTCGGAGCTGGAATCGATCCGCGCCTTCGATCCCGAGACCCAGCGCTCGACGCGCCAGCTGAAGGCGGTTTCTCTCTCGCCGGTGTCGGAAGTCCTGCTGGACGCGGACGCCATCTCGCGCTTCCGCAGCGGCTACCTGAACCTGTTCGGCGCGCCGGGCGATGAGCCGATGTACGCCGCCGTCAGCGAGGGCGCGCGTCGTCAGGGCGTCGAACACTGGCTGCCGCTGTTCTACGGCCGGCTGGACACGCTGTTCGATTATCTGCCGGACACGTCGCCGGTCTTCCTCGACAGCCAGACAGAACAGGCGCGCGCGGAACGCTGGAATCTGACCGTCGACGCCTATGACGCGCGTAAGGAGGCGGCGCGCGGCAAGGGCGGTGCGGCCTATCGCGCCCTGCCGCCAGCACGGCTCTATCTGGACGACGGCGACTGGAACAGCGCCCTGGCCGGTCGCGCCGTGCGTCGCCTGTCGCCGCTGGCCGCCGGTTCGGGCGAGGACGCGGGCGGCCGTCTGGGCCGCAGTTTCGCCGCCGAGCGGTCGCAGGACAGCGTCAATCTGTTCGCCGCCGTGGCCCAACACGCCGAGGCGCTGAAGGGGCAGGGCAAGCGCGTCCTGTTCGCCTCATGGTCCGAAGGTTCGGCCGAACGTCTGGCGGCCATGCTGGGCGATCACGGTCTGACGCACGTCGTGGCGGTGCGCGATTGGGACGATGTGCGCGGCGCGCCGGACGGCATCTATCTGCGCGCGGTGCTGCCGGTCGAGCATGGTTTCGCCACCGAAGATCTGGCCGTCATCTCCGAGACTGACATTCTGGGCGACCGTTTGGCGCGGCCCAAGCGCAAGCGGCGGGCGTCCAACTTCCTGGCTGAGGCGTCTGCCCTGACGGCGGGCGATCTGGTCGTTCACCTGGATCACGGCATCGGCCGTTATGAGGGGCTGCGGACGCTGGAGATCCAGGAGGCGCCGCACGACTGTCTCGAACTCCTCTACGCGGGTGAGAGCAAACTCTACCTGCCAGTTGAAAACATTGATCTTCTGACGCGCTACGGCACGGACGCAGAGGGAGTTCAGCTGGACCGTCTGGGCGGCGCGGGCTGGCAGGCGCGCAAGGCCAAGGCCAAGGAGCGTCTGCGCGCTATGGCCGAGGGGCTGATCGCTCTGGCCGCCAAGCGGGCGCTGAGGGTGTCCGACGCCATCGTGCCGCCCGCGGGTCTGTTCGACGAGTTCTGCGCCCGCTTCCCCTATGAGGAGACGGACGACCAACTGAACGCCATCGGCGACGTGCTGGAGGATCTGGGCAAGGGCACGCCGATGGATCGCCTGATCTGCGGCGACGTCGGCTTCGGCAAGACCGAAGTGGCCCTGCGCGCCGCCTTCGTGGTGGCCATGACCGGCCAACAGGTCGCCATCGTCTGCCCGACGACCCTGTTGGCGCGCCAGCACTTCAAGACCTTCTCAGAGCGCTTCGCCGGCTGGCCGATCAAGGTGCGCCACCTGTCGCGCATGGTCACGGCCAAGGACGCGAACGAGACCCGTGCGGGTCTGAAGGACGGCAGTTTCGAGATCGTGGTCGGCACCCACGCCGTGCTGGCCGATCAGGTCGGCTTCAAGGATCTAGGCCTCGTCATCGTCGACGAGGAGCAGCATTTCGGCGTCAAGCACAAGGAGAAGCTGAAGTCCCTGCGGGCCGATGTTCACCTGCTGACCCTGACGGCCACGCCGATTCCGCGCACCTTGCAGATGGCGCTGTCGGGCATTCGCGAGATGTCGATCATCGCCACGCCGCCGGTCGACCGTCTGGCGGTGCGGACCTATGTCACGCCGTGGGATCCGGTGCTGGTGCGCGAGGCCCTGCTGCGCGAGAAATATCGCGGCGGTCAGGCCTATTACGTTGCCCCGCGCCTGAAGGATTTGCCCGACATCGAGCGGTTCCTGCGCGAACAGGTGCCCGAGGTGAAGTTCGTCGTCGGCCACGGCCAGATGAGCCCGACCCAGCTGGAAGCCGTGATGAGCGCCTTCTATGACGGCGAATATGACGTGCTGGTCTCGACGACCATCGTCGAAAGCGGAATCGACATTCCCACGGCCAACACGCTTGTCGTGCATCGCGCGGACATGTTCGGTCTGGCCCAGCTTCACCAGATCAGGGGCCGGATCGGCCGGTCCAAGGCGCGGGCCTTCGCCTATCTGACGACCGATCCGACCAAGCCGTTGAGCCTCTCGGCAGAGCGGCGGCTGCAGGTGTTGCAGTCGCTGGACAATCTGGGCGCGGGCTTCCAGCTGGCCAGCCACGATCTGGACCAGCGCGGCGGCGGCAACCTGCTGGGCGACGAACAGTCGGGCCACATCCGCGAGGTCGGCGTTGAACTGTATCAGCAGATGCTGGAGGACGCTGTCGCCGAACTGCGCGAGCAGGGCGAGGCGACACCGGATCGCGGCTGGTCGCCCTCGATCAATGTCGGCGCAGCCGTATTGATTCCAGAGGATTACGTCCCAGACCTGAACGTCCGTCTGAGCCTGTATCGCCGCCTGTCCGACGCCGAGAAGATGGAGGACCGCGAGGCCATGGCCGCCGAGCTGATCGACCGGTTCGGCCCGCTGCCGGACGAGGCGCAGCAGCTTCTGCGGATCGTCGGGATCAAGGCCAACTGCCGCACCGCCATGATCGAAAAGATCGACATCGGGCCCAAGGGCGCGGTGCTGACCCTGCGCAACAACACCTTCCCCAACCCGATGGGTCTGGTGGGTCTGATCCAGAAGAACCACGCCTTCTGGAAGATTCGGCCGGACCAGAAGATCGTCGTGAAGGGCGATTGGCCGACGCCCGACGACCGCCTGAAGGTCGCCGAGCGGATTACGGCCGATCTGGCGCGGGTGGCGGGCGCGGCCTAGCCGGCTCGCGCCTGCATGCTTCGCATCACGGCGCCGAACAGGTTGACGTAGTCGTCGGTCCAGGGCCGCACCTCCGTCGGCGCCAGCTTGCGCCAGCGTCCGTCGGCTCTGAAGTCGGCCAGTCCTTCGGCCGTAGGCGAGATGACCAGGGCCTCGGTCGAGGCCTCGGCCATCAGGGCCGCTTCGGGGTGTTCGATATACACCTGATGCAGTTCGGCCGCGCCCAGTTCGCGCGCGGCGGCGACGGCGGGCAGGGTGATGTCCAGATTGCGGTTGGACAGGTGAAGCACGACCACGCCCGTGGGCTTGAGCAGCTTGAGATAGCCCTCGATCGCCTCACGGGTGAGCAGATGGGTCGGCACGGCGTCGGACGAGAAGGCGTCGATCACCAACAGGTCATAAGAACCGGGAGCCTCCCGGTTCAGCGTCAGCCGCGCATCACCCAGAACGGTGCGGATCGGACCGTCGGCGCAATCCGAGATGAAGGTGAACCACTTGGGATCGCGCGACAGGCGATCGACCATGGGGTCGATCTCGAAGAAGCTCATCTGGTCCGAGGCGCGCTTATAGGCCGCCATGGCGCCCGAGCCCTGTCCCACGATGCCGATCACGGCGCCTGGACCGCGCGCCTGGATCAGCTCCGCCGCCTGACCCAGAGGCGTGGTCTGCGCATAGTACATGGTCGGGGCGCAGGCGAAATCAGGATTGCGCGCCTGGGCGCCGTGCAGGGTTGTGCCGTGCATCAGCACATGAATGTCGCCTCCCATCTTGGGATCGGCCGTGGCCGCCACGCGCATGACGCCGAAGAAGCTGCGTTCGGTCAGGCTCCAGTCATAGCCGCGCCCGATGTAATGGGCCGAGAGGGTCATGGCGGCGACGACGGCCGTGAACATCAACGCCCGGTCCCGGATCAGGAAGGCGCAAAGCGCGGCGACGCCCAGGATGATCTGAGCCGTTGTGGTCAGGCCGAAATCGCTAAAGGCCGCTCTCAGCGGCGGATCGTAACGCAGCATCTCGAACAGCAGGGGCACGAAGGCGGCGAGCATCAGTCCCGCTGTCATCAGCCAGACTGTCCGCTTGGTCGGGCGGTCGCCGAGCCAGGGCCGGGCCAGACACACCAGCACCATGACCAGCGGATACTCCAGCACCGTCTCGAACACGACCGGCGCGATCAGGGCGGTGAAGGCGCCGCCCAGGACGCCGCCCAGCGACAGCAGAAGGTAGAATTCCGTCAACCGGTCCGGGGCTGGGCGCCGGGCCGCCATCTGCTGATGGCACATCAGGGCGGTGAAGAAGAAGCCCAGCAGATGCAGCCCCAGCAGGGTCAGCCATTGGCCGGTCGTCATGCCGACCAGGGCGGCGATCATGACGGTGAAGGTCGCCTGGGCCAGCAAGGTGATGGACAGAGGAATCCAGGGCTTGGCCTGAAAGGCGATGACGAAGGTCAGAAGATAGAGCGCCAGGGGCGCCACCCAGAGGAAGGGCGCAGAGGCCACGTCGGTTGAAAGATGAGTGGTGACGCCCAGCATCAGGCTGGACGGCGCCGCCGCCAGCAGCACCAGCACCGCCTTGCGACGCCAGGGAATGGGCGGGCTGCGCTCCTTGGTCGGACGGGCCTGAACGACGCCGCCGGTGCGCGGCATGAGCGTCAGCAGCCCCACCAGAATGGCGGCGAAGACGCCATAGCCGACCGTCCAGCCCCATCTTTGCCCTGACAGCGAGGCGAGCGGCTCGATCAGGGCCGGATAGGCCAGAAGCGCCAGAAAGCTGCCCAGGTTGGAGGCGGCGTAGAGGACATAGGGGTTGGCCCCGTCGGGCCGCCCTGCGCGGACTCGCGCATACCAGGCCTGCAGCAGGGGCGCCGTGGCCGACAGCACGGCGAAAGGCGCGCCGACGGACAACGCCAGCGCGCCGAGCAGCCAGCCGATGGGAGCGGACGGGTCCGGATCGCCCAGCGCCTGGGTGATGCTCAGGGGCAGAAACAGGGCGGCGGCCGCCAGCAGGATCAGATGAACCGTCGCCTGGAGCCGGATCGAGGGGATGCGCTGCAGCAGGTGCGCGTAGAGATAGCCCGCCAGCAAGGCCGCCTGGAAGAAGACCATGGCGGTGTTCCACACCGATGGCGAGCCGCCCAGCAGGGGCAGCACCAGTTTCGTCGTCATCGGCTGGACGACGAAAACCAGACTGGCCGAGGTGAAGACAGCGACGGCGAAGGCCGCAGGTGTTATCGCATCGATC
Organism: Brevundimonas sp. NPDC055311; assembly: GCF_053645695.1. Taxonomy (NCBI): domain Bacteria; kingdom Pseudomonadati; phylum Pseudomonadota; class Alphaproteobacteria; order Caulobacterales; family Caulobacteraceae; genus Brevundimonas; species Brevundimonas sp. NPDC055311. Next base: position 37,933 of record NZ_JBSHMV010000005.1, on the reverse strand, counting down.
CTGCGATGCGCCGGAGACAGGATATGTTCGGTCATTCGCAGCTTTCGGCGTCGGGCGGCTGATTCCGTTCGACGAGGCTATGACGACTCGAGGATGGAGCGAATTCCCATGTTGCCGCAGGACATCGAGGCGACCGCCCAGACCGTGATCCGCCGGGCGGAAGGGGCGGGCCTGCTGATCGCCACGGCCGAGAGCTGCACCGGCGGCCTGGTCTCGGGCGCGCTGACGGCGATCGCCGGCTCCTCGGCCGTGCTGGATCGCGGCTTTGTCACCTACAGCAATGAAGCGAAGGTCGAGATGCTGGGCGTGCCGGAAGAGGTGCTGGAGCGCTTCGGGGCCGTGTCCGAGCCGACGGCGCGCGCCATGGCCGAAGGCGCGGCGGCGCGCTCGCGGGCTTCCATCACGGTCTCGGTGACGGGGATCGCCGGACCGGGCGGGGGATCGCCGCAGAAGCCGGTGGGCCTGGTGCATTTCGCGGCCCACGGCCCGGACGGGCGCACGGCGCATGTCGAGAAACGCTTCGGCGATATCGGGCGCGACGCGGTCCGGCTGGAAAGCGTGCGGACCGCTCTGGGTCTCCTGCTGGACGCCATTCCGGCATGAGCGCGGTCACGATCACCGTTGATGCGCGCGGCCACAAATGCCCGGTTCCCAGCCTGCGCCTGCGCAAGGCGCTGGAGGGCCAGGCGCCGGGCGCTCGATTGACCTTGCTGGCTACGGACGCCATGGCGCGGATCGACGTGCCCTTCCTGATGCAGGAACTGGGCGGCCGCGTGGTTCAGATCGACGAGGCGGACGGCGTCCTGAGCTTTACTGTCGAGACTGGCGCCGCTCGGACAGGTTGACGACGGTGTCGGGCAGGGCGACCGGCTCGGGCGGGGTTGCGTTCCTTTCCCACTCGATCTCGAGCTCCGTGGCGAAGGCGCCGCCGTAGAAGACGGCGTTGACGTTCCACGACAGCCAGATCAGCAGCACCACCACGGCGCCGACCGAGCCGTAGGTCGCGCCCAGGTGGACGATCTGCTCGACATAGATGGTGCACAGCCACGAGAAGAAGCTGGACATGACCGTGGCGACCAGGCCGCCTATGATCGCCGCCTTCCACGCGACGCGCTTGGCGTGCGCCATGGCGTAGCGATACAGCATGGTCAGCCCCAGCCACAGGCCGAGCGCGGGCCAAATGCCGTCCAGAGGCAAGGCCAGCCAACCGGCCGGCTGATCCACATAGGCGTGCTCCATCAGGCGCGAGGTCACGACGGCCCCGGATACGATGGTGAACAGCACGAAGGCCGCCAGGGCGACCAGGAAGGCCAGCATGTTGAACTTGAAGAAGCCGAGCGGGTTCGTCTCGTCATGAATCAGGTTCAGTCCGGCCAGCAAGGCCTTGAACCCCCGATGCGCCGCATAGGCGCCGATCACCAGGGCGATGGCGCTCTGGGCCGAGACCGTGCGCGCCGAGGCGTTCGCCAAACGGTCGATCTCGTTCAGGAACAGGGTGCGCGCCGCCGAGGGGATGACGTCAGCCAGGGCGGCGGCCTGCTCGCTGACCTGACCGATGGTCAGGACCGCCTTGTAGAAGCCGATCAGGATGGCGATGGCCGGGAAGAGCGCCAGCAGGGCGAAGAAGGACACGCCGCCCGTATAGAGCATGACATCGCGTCCCCAACTGCGGCTGAAGGCCCGGGTCGTCAGGCGCAGCCAGAGTCGGGGTTGGGCCGTGATCGGCGTGGAAAAGGTCAATCCGCAGTCTCGATCGTCAAAGAAGGGGGCGGATTAACCCCATTCGCCATGCAGTGAGAAGTCCCAATGTCGTCATTGGATGATCGACCTTGCCCATTGCGGGCCTCGTCGGCGCCGGTATCATGGCGGCGTCTGGCGCGGTCGCGGGGGCGAACCGGCCAGGCCAAGGAGACAATGTTTGGAATCTGATCCGCGCGTTCTGGTCGTCGCCGACGCCGACGATCAGCTGGGCTCCCTCTGCGAGGACATGGACCGATTGGGCTGGCGCACTGTCACCGCGCGCTCGCTCGACGCTGCGCTTCTGGCGGTGTCGGACCTGCCCGTCGACGCGGCCGTGGTCCAGCTGGGAAGCGTCCCCGAAAGCGGCCTGGAGCAACTGCGCCGCGCCGCCGCTCCGCGCTATCTGTCGATCCTGGGCCTGGGCGCCGCCTCGGAGGACGTGGCGGACGCGTGCGACCTCGTGGTCTCAACAGATCCTCATCCGTTGCAGATGGCGTTGCGACTGGAGCAGATGACGCGGGCCGCCGTGGCCGAAGAAGAGTTCATGCTGCGCCGGGCCACCTTTGCGGCGCACGGAGTCGATCTGCCGGAACCGGCCATGAACGACAGGCCGATGCAGGTTCTGACCGCGGGGGCGGCCGACCGCCGCTTTCTGGCCTTGTCGAACGCCCTGGCGGCGGCCGGCGCCGAGGCGGTGGCGGCGCCGACCCCCTATACGGCCTTTGATTATCTCCACGAGAGGGCCTTTGACGCCGCCGTGCTCTGGGGCGATCGGGACCATGCCCCAGCGCTGTCGATCGCAGCCGGTATGCGCCGTAACACGCGTCTCTATCACATCCCCCTGACCCTCTATCTGCGAGATGAGGGCGAGCCAGACCTGATCGACCTGTTCGAAAGAGGCTTTGCAGACGTCGCCGCCGCCGAGACCTCGGAAGAGGAGGCCGCCGAGCGGGTGCTGGCCCTGGCGCGCAATCATCGCCGGCGGCAGGGGTTGAGGCGCGCCCTGGACGCCATACGCGGGTCTGACTTGATGGACCCGGAGACCGGTCTGTTCAGCCGCGACCTGTTCGCCGCGCATCTGGCCCGGATCGCCAAGGGCGCGGGCGTGCGAAATCGTCGCCTGTCGGTCTGCGTCCTGCGCGTGCCGGACAATGAGACGATGGCGGCGGTGCGGAAGGGCGGTTGGCTGGAGCGCGCCATGCCTCAGATCGGCGCCATGGTTTCGCGACTGGTGCGCGTGGAGGATACGGCCGCACGCCTGTCGTCGGAGACGTTCGCCCTGGCCCTGCCGGCCACGGATCATGCGGCGGCGCGCCTGACAGCGGAGCGGATCGCGGCGGTGATCGCCTGCACAGCCTTTGACGCGGGGACGAACCGCTCGCCCTTCGTGGTCGAACTGGACGTCGGCGTGGCCGAGATGACGCCGGGCGAGTCGCCGGCGGCCTTGCTGGAGCGCGCTTCGATCCAGGTCCTGGCGGCCTAGGCGTCCGTCTCGTCTTCGAGCTTGTGGCCGTCCAGCATGGCGGAAGCGCGTTCGCGTTCAGCCTTGGTCGCGTCGCGTTCCGCGCGTGTGCGGCCGAAGGTCAGGCGGTTGGCTTCGGCCGTGCGCTTGGCCGCGGCCTTGTCGCGGGCCTTTCGCGCCTTGTTCAGGTTGACGATCTCGCCCATCAGACATGCCCGTCCGGGCTGTCCTTGGCCCAGGCGCGCTTCAGCGCCGGACGGGCGCCGATGCGCTGGACATAGGCGTCATAGGGCTCGCCCGCAGGCATGGCGGCGCGGAACCATTGCAGCAGGCTGCCGAACAGAATGTCGAGGGCGGAGAAGTCGCCCAGGATAAAGCCGCCGTCCTGGATCGCCGTACGCCAGCGCCGGTCCAGTTCGGCATAGGCGGCCTGCTGCGTCTGGCTCCAGCCGTCGGGAGGGCCGGACGTGAGCACGGTCTCAAGCACATTGTTGTAAAGGCCCAGCCACGACAGATACTCGGCCCGGCCCGGCGCGGATCGGCCGGTCCCGGCGCCAGGCCTGCCTCGGGGTGGCGATCCGTCAGGAACAGGAAGATCAGCACCGATTCGATCAGCACCTGACCGTCGACCTCGAGCGCCGGAGCCTGTTTCAGCGGATGCGGATTGGCGGGGTCGGTTCGTCCCTGGCCGTCGCGTCGCAGGATGTCGACGTAATGGACGCGGTAGTCGGCGCCCAGTTCTTCCAGCAGCCACAGAAGACGCGTCGAGCGGGACTGCGGCGCGTGGTGGACGATCATCGACATTGTGAACTCCGTGGACGGCCTTGCGATGAACTCATGACCGGCGGGCTCGTTCTCATGAGGTCCCGCACAGCCATGGAGAAGACCATGATAAACGCCTCGATGATCAAGGAACATCAGGAAGTCGTCGGTTCCGACGGCGCCCATGTCGGCCGTGTCGATCACGTGATGGGCGACCAGATCGAGCTCGCCAAGCTGGACCTGGGTTCAGGCCTCAAGCACCACATGATTCCGGTCAGCTGGGTGTCTCGCGTGGACGAACATGTCCATTTGAGCCTGAGCAAGGACGAAGCCAAGGCGCGCTGGACCGAGAAGCACTAGCGTCGCCTTACCGCGATTTCATCCCAGGCCCCGCTGCAATCAGCGGGGCCTTTCGCCATATGAAGGGAAGAGCAACGCAAAGGGGCGATTGATTTGATCCGACTGATCCTGAACCTGCTGTGGTTCTTCCTGGGCGGCTTCGCCTCAGGTCTGGCCTGGTTGTTCGGCGGGCTGCTGCTGGCGCTGACCGTAGTCGGCCTGCCGTGGGCTTTTTCGGCGTGGCGGATCGCCAGCTATTCTTTCTGGCCGTTCGGACGCGAGATCGTCTGGCGCGACCCGAACCCGGCCGATCTGGGCGCAGGCTGCCTGGGCGTCGGGCTGAACGTGATCTGGCTGGTGCTGGCGGGTTGGTACATCGCTTTGGCGCATATCCTGATCGCCGTGCCGCAATTCGTCAGCCTGATCGGCATTCCCTTCGCGCTGAAGAATGTCGAACTGGCCAAACTGTCGCTGGCGCCGGTGGGGCGGACCATCCGGGACAAGGGCTGAGCATGAAGAACGCCGGCCGGGGCGAACCCGGCCGGCGTCTTCACGTCTGATGATAAGCGCGGCTTACTGTGGTGCGATCATCTTTTCGGGACGGACGTATTCGTCGAACTCTGCGTCGGTCAGATAACCGCCGCCGACGGCTTCCTGGCGCAGGGTGGTGCCGTTCTTGTGCGCCGTCTTGGCGATCTTGGCGCAGGTGTCATAGCCCAGCTTGGCGTTCAGGGCGGTGACCAGCATCAGGCTATTTTCCAGCCCGTGCTTGATGTTGTCCTCGCGCGGCTCGATGCCGACGACGCAGTTGTCGGTGAAGCTGATGGCCGCGTCGGCGACCAGACGCACCGACTGCAGGAAGTTGTAGGCCATCACCGGGTTGTAGACGTTCAGTTCGAAGTGGCCCTGCGAGCCGGCGAACGACAGAGCGGCGTTGTTGCCGAACACCTGGAGGCAGACCTGGGTCAGGGCTTCGCTCTGGGTCGGGTTGACCTTGCCCGGCATGATGGACGAGCCGGGCTCGTTTTCCGGCAGCGACAGTTCGCCCAGACCCGCGCGCGGGCCCGAGCCCAGGAAGCGGATGTCGTTGGCGATCTTGAACAGCGAGGCGGCGACCGTGTTGATCGCGCCGTGGGTGAAGACCATGGCGTCGTGGGCGGCCAGGGCCTCGAACTTGTTCGGCGCCGTGGTGAAGGGCAGGCCGGTGATGCCCGCGATCTGGGCCGCGACCTTTTCAGCGAAGCCGATCGGCGCGTTCAAGCCGGTGCCGACGGCGGTGCCGCCCTGGGCCAACTCCATCAGGCGCGGCAGGGTCAGTTCGATGCGTTCGATGCCCATGGCGACCTGATGGGCGTAGCCGCCGAATTCCTGGCCCAGCGTCAGCGGCGTAGCGTCCTGGGTGTGGGTGCGGCCGATCTTGATGATGTGGGCCCAGGCCCTGGCCTTGGCGTCCAGCGCGGCATGCAGGTGCTTCAGGGCGGGGATCAGGTCGTTGACCACCTGCTCGGCGCAGGCGACGTGCATGGCCGTCGGATAGGTGTCGTTCGACGACTGGCTCATGTTGACGTGGTCGTTGGGGTGGACCGGCTTCTTGGAGCCCATCTCGCCGCCCAGCATCTCGATGGCGCGGTTCGAGATCACCTCATTGGCGTTCATGTTCGACTGGGTGCCCGAACCCGTCTGCCAGACGACCAGCGGGAAGTGGTCGTTCAGCTTGCCTTCGATCACTTCATTGGCGGCGGCGATGATGGCGTCGGCCAGCTTGGGATCCAGCTTGCCCAGATCACGGTTGGTCTCGGCGGCGGCGCGCTTGACGATGCCCAGGGCGCGCACGACCGGCAGGGGCTGCTTCTCCCAGCCGATCTTGAAGTTGCCGAGCGAGCGCTGGGCTTGCGCGCCCCAATAGCGATCAGCGGCGACCTCGATGGGGCCGAAGGTGTCGGTTTCGATACGAACTTTGCTCATGTGCGCGGGACTCGTCTCTCAGGCGTGGCGGGAAGATGCCGGGCGGTGTAGCACGCAGGCGCGGCGGGGCAAGGCGAGCCGCTGATCACGAAAGGCGGACGGCGCGTGGACGGCTGGATCGGAACCGGAAAGGTCAGGGCGCGCGAGCAGGGCGAGGCGGTCGAGATCACCATCGACGGCCTGACCACCCAGGCCAAATACTACAAGCCTCTGGTCTATGAGTTCATGCGCAAGGAGTGGGCGTCGCGCCCCTCCTGGGGGGATTATGTCGTCGAGATCGTGATGGAGCACGTCGGCGACCCGCCGTGGATGGATTTGGACAACCTGGCCAAGGCCCTGCTGGACGCCATCAAGGGCTATCTGTTTCACGACGACAGCCAGGTCGCCCGTCTGTTGGTCGAGCGATGCGAAGGCGAGCGCGAGCGGATCACTATTCGCGTATTTCCCAGAGGGTGACGAAAATAGGGGCTGCGCTGGGCGCGACCCCTATCTGGGAACTCGGATCACACGAGACGGATCAGGCCTCTGCGTTCGAAATCATCGTCTGGACGTCCTTCGGCTTGGCGATGTTCGAGCCGGGGGTTTTGTAGGTCGTTAGCTTGCCGCCTTCCCACAGGCCGACTTCCAGCGCCTTGGTCGCCGGGTCGATCAGCAGATAGGCCGCGTTGACGCCGCCCTCATGCTGTTTGTTGCCCGAGGTGAACAGGACCGCGCCGTCCTTCTGTAGCGGCGCCTGGGTCTGCATATTGGCGGCCAGGACGTCGAATTTGGCGCCCAGCAGCGTCTTCAGGTCGGCTGTGATCGCGCTGTCTTCCAGCAGTTTGGTCTCGTTCGGATACTTTCCGACCTGGGCGTTCAGGGCGCTCCAGTCCGATACGGCGGCGTCGGTCGGCGCGGGGGCGATTTCGACCGGCGCGGCGGGCGTCTCGGCGGGCGGCGTCGCTTCCGTCTGGTTGCAGGCGGCCAGCGTCAAAGCGGCTACGGCGACGGATATGAGAGACAGGCGCATCACAACGACCTCGCTTGGATAGGGGAGGTCACGGCAATGCTTGCCCGCCGACAAAGGTTGCGCCTCCTCAAACGGGCGGCGTTATTTTTTGCGGAATTGATCCAGGGACACGACCTTCGGCCCATCGTCGTCCGAGGGCGGAGGCGGGGCGGCGTCCGGGTCCCGCGCGGGCGGCGACAGGGGCGCGATCTCGGCCTCGACGATTTCCGGTTCGTCGAACTGCAGCAGAAACTGCACGCTGGGGTCGTAAAAGCGGACCACGGCGCTATAGGGAACGGTCAGCACCTTGGGCGCTCCGCCGAACTTCAGCATCACCGAGAACAGATCGGGCTCGACCGCCAGATCCCAATACTGGTGCTGCAGCACCACCGTCATCTCATCCGGGTATTTGGCCAGGACGTCCGGCGGAACGCTGACGCCGGCCCCGCGGGTCTTGAAGGTGATGTAGAAGTGGTGGGCGCCGGGAATGCCCTCAGGCTCGGCCGCGCGCTCCAGCGCAAGGCGGATCACGCCGCGCAGGGCGTCCTGGGCGAGTTGCTCGTAATGCATCTCGTCGACAGGGGGAGTTTGATCCGTCATCGGCGCCTCAGAAAAGGGGAACACGCGACTGTTACCCGTCCAGGGCGAGCGACGGAAGACACAAGAGTCGCCGTCGGCACAGGAATTTCGATGTCGGGATGAAGCGCCGGGATTCTGTTGCCAGGCTCCCGACAGGCCCCGCCTAAGGATCTGAACCCCTAGGAGTTTAAGTTCGAAATCAACCGAACCGCATTACGCGGCGAGGCGGACTTCTCCAGCGAAGTTATCGTTCGCAGTTAGATAATGGCCCGATACGGTGGGCCAGGACGAGCGAAAGCAATCCTCTTTACACGTCCGTCGATGCTAGTCGGCCCCATGCTGCCTCCGCCGATAACGCGGGGAAGAAGTTGGTGGAGCCGCCGGGAATCGCACCCGGGTCCGGTCCGCTTATTACAGGCGCGTTTATCGCCATAGCTCGGGCGAACCCGAGCAGGTTCAATATAGGTCCTTGCGAGCGCCTGTCCAAGAGGGAAGTCGGCGCCGGGAATGATTGACACCGGTGAACAAGATCGGGAGCATGAACCGGAGGGGAGATGCGGCATGGGCGATATCACGCGCAGACAACTGGGGCTGGGGCTTGGCGCCGCCGGGGTCGGCGGCGGCCTGGCGGCTGTAACCGCCGCTAAGGCGGAGCCCCAGACGGAAGGCTCGGCCATTGTCCGCTCAGGCTTCATCTATGAGCAGGCGCCCTATCCGCAATGCCACGCCTCGACCATTGTGGAGACGTCCGACGGCGTCATGGCGGCCGCCTGGTTCGGAGGCACGCATGAGAAGCACCCGGATGTCTGCATTTGGTTCGCTCGCCTTGAAGGAGGGCGCTGGACCGAGGGCGCGCGCGTGGCGGACGGCGTGCAGGACGACGGGACGCGTCACCCCACTTGGAACCCAGTCCTGTTTCAGCCGCCGCAGGGCGACCTGATCCTGTTCTACAAGGTCGGACCCGATCCGTTTTCCTGGTGGGGCATGGTCATCACGTCGCCGGATGGCGGGCGCACATGGTCGCCGCCGCGCCGGTTGCCGGAAGGCGTTCTCGGGCCGATCAAGAACAAGCCGATCATTCTGGCGGATGGAACCTGGCTTTCGCCGTCCAGCACTGAGGCGGGCGAAGGCATGGGCTCGGCGTTCGGGGCGGATTGGCGACTCCATTTTGAAATCAGCACGGATCAGGGACGCAGCTGGGCTTTGACCGACCCGGTCTCGTCGCCCCTGAATATCGACGCCATCCAGCCCAGCGTCCTGGTCCATCCAAACGGCGCGCTGCAGGCCGTGGCGCGTGCGCGTCAGGGAGCCTTGGCGGCCAGTTGGTCGCATGATGGCGGGCGGACATGGAGCCCCATCGGCGCGGTCGATCTGCCTAATCCCAATTCGGGTACGGACGCTTCCACCCTGGCGGATGGACGCCACGTGATCATCTATAACCACGCCGCCCATGACCCGGATCGGCCGGGGAGAGGCCCGCGCTATCCCCTCAATGTCGGCCTCTCGGAAGACGGTCTATCGTGGCGAAAGGTCTTGACGCTGGAAACCCAGCCTTTGCCGCATGGCTATGCCTACCCGGCGGTGTTTCAGGCGTCGGACGGGCTGATCCATGTCACCTATACCCATGATCGGACCCGAATCCGGCATGTGGTCCTGGACCCGTCACGGCTGACCTAGGTCAGGCGCCGCCAACCGGGAGTCTGGTTGCGGAACCAGGTCAACTGGCGCTTGGCGTAGTTGCGGGTGGACTGCTTCACGGCCGTCACCGCGTCGTCCAGAGATAGCTCCCCCGTCAGATGCGCCGCCAGTTCGCGTACGCCGACGGCCTTCATGGCGGGCAAGCCAGGGTCCAGTTTGCGGGCGGTTAGGGCGTGAACCTCGTCCAGCGCGCCATGCGCCATCATCGCATCCACGCGCATGTCGCAAGAAGCGTAGAGGCGGTCGCGGGGCGGCTCCACCACGACGGCATCGTAACTGCCTGGGGGAAGCAGCGGCTGCGTCTCTCCTTTCCAGACGCTGAGCGCGCGGCCGCTGGCGCGATGCACGCTCAGCGCCCGAACGAGGCGTTGTCTGTCGCCGGGAAAGATCGCAGCTTCAGCGGCGGGGTCGATCTCGGCCAACCGGCGGCGGAAGGGGGCCTCGCCCTCGCAGTCGAACTCGGTCTGAACCGCGTCGCGGATCTCGATCGGGACCGGCGGAATTTCGGCCAGCCCTCTGGTCAGGGCGTTGAAGTAGAGGCCCGTGCCCCCAACCAGCAGGGCGGAGCGACCCTGAGCCGCCAGTTCGGCCAGCACGTCGATGACCGCCCGGCTCCAACGACCGACCGACCAAGCGTCAGCGGTGTCGGCGACGCCATAGAGGCGGTGCGGGATTTCAGCCTCGTCTTCTATCGAAGGTCGGGCGCTCAGCACGCGCAGGTCAGCGTAGAGTTGCTGGCTGTCGGCGTTGATGATGACGGCGCCCGTCGCGCGCGCGCGCTCCATCGCCAGGCGCGACTTGCCCGAAGCGGTGGGGCCGGCGATCAGGGTGACGAGAGGCTGGGACAAAGGATCAACTCGCGAACGGACGCTTAGGGCGATAGAACGTCCGTCATCGGTCCGGCAAGTCCGTCGGGCCATGAAGGAGTCTCCATCGTGACCGACCGCGCCGCCGTCCTCGCCGCACTCGACGCCGTGACCGATCCGAAATCGGGTCAGGGACTGGCGGCCGCCGGGCTGGTGCAGGGACTGGTCGTGGCTGAAGGCCGCGCGGGCTTCGTGCTGGAGGTTCCGGCCAAGGAGACAGCGCTCTACGCCCCTGTCCGTGACGCGGCCGAGGCGGTGCTGAAGGCCCTGCCGGGCGTGGAGCGAGTGTCCGTCGTCCTGACCGCCGAGGCCGTGGCTGCGCCGCCCCGCCGCACGGCGGGTCTGTCGAAGGCCGCGACCGATCAGGGGCGGCCCAAGGCGCCGGTCCCGACCGATCGCCCCGCCCATGTAAAGCGCGTCCTGGCCGTGGCCAGCGGCAAGGGCGGCGTCGGCAAGTCGACGGTCTCCGTCAATCTGGCGGCGGCCCTGGCGGCTCGCGGTCTGTCGGTCGGCGTGCTGGATGCGGATGTCTATGGGCCGTCGCTGCCGACCATGCTGGGGATCTCGGGGCAGCCCGCCTATGAAGACGGCGCCATGGTTCCGCATGTGGCGCATGGATTGAAGGCCATGTCCGTCGGCCTGTTGACCAAGGCCGAGGACGCCATGATCTGGCGTGGGCCGATGGCGTCTCAGGCCATCAATCAGATGCTGACCCAGACGCGTTGGGGGACGGAAGAGGAGCCGCTGGACGTTCTGGTCGTCGACCTGCCGCCCGGCACCGGCGACGTGCAACTCACGTTGATCCAGAAGACACCGCTTGATGGGGCTGTAATTGTTTCGACGCCGCAGGAAGTCGCTCTGGCGGACGCGCGCCGCGCGCACGCCTTGTTCGCCAAGGTCGACGTGCCGACCCTGGGTTTGATCGAGAACATGAGCGGCGAGGTGTTTGGAACCGGCGGCGTCCAGGCTGAGGCCGAGCGTCTTGGCGCGCCCTATCTGGGCGATCTCCCGCTAGACGGGGCGTTGCGTCGCGCGGGCGACGCGGGGCGGCCTTTGGTCGCCGTTGACCCGCAGCACCCGGCGTCCGAGCGTTTCCATCAAATCGTCGGGCAGGTCGCCGCGGCGTTGGGCCTCTGAGGGAGGGCGTCATGGTTGAACAGGAAAAGGCCGTCATCGTCTGCGGCATCGACGGCAGCGCGCATGCTGAAACGGCGGTGCGCCAGGCGGCGCGACTGGCCAGGGCGAATGACGCCAGGCTGGCCCTGGTGGCGGTCAATCCGCTCAGTTCGGCCAGCGGCCATCCCGACATCCGGGCCTGGAAGGCCGAGGAACAGGACGCCATTCTGGTGCGCGCGATGGCCGAGGCGCGGCGTCACTGCAAGGCGGTTGAAGCGGTGACGACGGAAGGCCACGACGTCGCTGACGCCCTGATCGCGGCGGCGGGCGCTCTGGGCGCGGACCACATCGTCGTGGGTACGGGAGACCGCAAGGGTCTGGTCAACTGGCTGATGGGCTCGACGGCCAAGGCCGTAGCCGCCCGCGCGCCCGTCAGCGTGACAATCGCCCGCTAGGCGGGTTCGACCACCACGGCGGTGCCGTACGCCAGAACCTCGGTCACGCCAGGCATGATCTCGTTGGCGTCATAGCGCATGGCCAGGATGGCGTTGGCGCCCATATCGCGCGCATGGGCGATCAGGTCGTCATAGGCTTCCTGACGCGCAGCCTCGGCCAGTTTGACATAGGCGCCGACCTTGCCGCCGATCATCGACTGCACCCCGCCGATGGCGTCGGAGATGACGTTGCGCGAACGCACGGTGATGCCGCGCACCACGCCCAGTTGGCGCACGATACGGTAACCGGTCAGGTCGTTGGTGGTCGCGACGATCATGGTAATCTCCTCGGCTCAGCGGCGGTCCAGAACGGTGAAGGCGAAGGCGTGGTCATCCTTCTCTCCCGCTTCGTGTGGTTCGAACGTCGTGCGGACGAAGGCGGCTTCGTCGAAGGTCGGGAAGACGGCGTCGCCTTGCGGTTCGGCTTCGACCTCCGTGATGTACAGGCGACGGGCGCGGGGCAGGGCGGCGGCGAAGATCGCCGTGCCGCCGATGACGCAAACCTCGTCGACGCCATCCTCTGCGGCCTGTTCGCGGGCGATGGAAAGCGCCTCGTCCAGGTTGGAACAGACCACCGCGCCCTTGGCCAGGCCTGACTCGGCGTAGGATTCATCCTTGGTCAGGATGATGTTCAAACGGCCAGGCAGGGGTTTCAGCGGCAGGCTTTCCCAGGTCTTGCGACCCATGATGCAGGGTTTGCCGATGGTGACGGCCTTGAAGCGCTGCAGGTCCGAGCGCAGTCGCCAGGGCAGGTCGCCGTCCCGACCGATGACGCCGTTCCTGGCGCGGGCGACGACGAGGGCGATGGTGGGAACAGCCAAGCTGATTGTCCGTTGTTGCGGGAACTTCACCTTCAAATGCCCTCGGAGCCCCGTGTGAACAAGTACGCCAAGCCCCTGATCGTCGGATTCATCGTCCTGCTGGTCGTTTCCTTTGTTGTCGGCTTCCTGGGCGGAGCGGTCGGGGCTGATCTGGGGGTGTTGCCGATGATGGCGGGCCTGTTCGCGGGCGCCTTCACGGCCTACATCATGGCCAACCTTGCGGGGAACCGGGCCGGCGTCGCCGCATCCGACGCCGAGCGCGCCGACATCGCCAGCCTGACGCCGCCGTCGGGCAAGGCTCTGGTCATCGTCTATCGCGAAGGGTTTGTGGCTATGGCGGCGGGCATGAACCTGGCGCTGGACCGCCGGGAGTTCGCCCAGATCAAGGGCGGCAAGTTCACCGCCATTGCAGTGGATCCGGGCGAGCATGAACTGTCGGCCGGCTTCGGCGGTCTGGCGGGGCCGCAGAACAACGCTGCGACCGTCAGCTTCGTGGCGCGTGAAGGCATGGTCTTCGCCTATCGGGCCACGGTGTCGATGGGCGCGGTCAAGAACAGCGTGGTGCTCGTGCCCGCGCCCGAAGACAAGGATGCGCTCAGCGCCCGGCTGGCGCGGATGCCGATGACGGCGCCGGACAGCGCCATCTCGACCTGATCAGGCGTCCGGCTCGAGCAGTTTCAGGCGGAAGAACAAGCCGCCGATCACGGCGCCGATCGCGGGGGCGACGAAGAAGACCCAGACCTGGCTCAACGCCTGTCCGCCCGCCAACAGCGCCGGGCCGAAGCTGCGGGCCGGGTTGACCGACACGCCCGTCACCTGGATGCCGACGATGTGGATGACCGCCAGGGTGATGCCGATGGCCACGCCCGCGAAGGCGCCGTGACCCTTGGCCCCGGTCACGCCCAGGATGGCGATCAGGAAGATGGCGGTCGCCACGATCTCGAACGTCAGCGCCGCCTGCAGGCCGTATCCGCCCGGCGATCCCGCATCGAAGCCGTTCTGGCCCAGATTGGCGAAACCCGTCTTGGCGATCGCGCCCAGAATGGCCGCGGCGATGATCGCGCCGATGAATTGGGCGATCCAATAGAGGATCATGTCTTTCGCGCTCATCCGTCCCGCGGCGAAGACGCCGAGGCTGACGGCTGGGTTAATGTGACACCCTGAGATGGGGCCTATGCCGTAGGCCATGGCGATGAGGGCGAAGCCGAAGGCCAGGGCGATGCCCAACTGCCCCACGTGATCGAATCCGCCCAGCACGGCTGCGCCGCACCCGAAAAGCACCAGAACCAGCGTGCCGACCAGTTCGGCGGCGAACTTCTTGACCATGGAACCCTCCCGTTTCCTGTCACCGCATCGAAGCGGATCGACGGAGGGTGCGCTCGAATCGACAGGTTCGCCAGTCGGCGTTACTCGAGTTTACGTTTCGGCCTTCAGCCAGCGCAGCCACTTGCGCTCCATCGCAGCGTTCAGGTCCACGTCGGCCCGGTCGCAATAGATCAGCAGCATGCCAAGGACGTCCGCCGCCTCATCGGCCAGAGCCTGGGCGTTGGCGGCGCCGCGTGCGCGGGAGGTCAGGCGCAGGTGCTCGGCGGTCAGTTCGCCCAGTTCCTCCTGCAACTTCAGCAAGGCCCAGTCGCGGTCACGGTCGATGGCGTGCTCACGCGCATAGATGTCGGAGATGCGGAGGACGTCCGCCTGAAGTTCGGAGAGTTTCATGAAGAGGCGCTGCGTCAGACCGCGACGGCGGCCTTGATGTGCGGCCAGGATTGATAGTCGTTCACCACGAAATCGGACATTTCGAAGCCGAACAGATCGTCCTTGTCCGCCACCGTCAGGGTGGGCAGGGGCAGGGGGGCGCGGCTCAGTTGCAGCTCGGCCTGCTCCAGGTGGTTAAGATATAGGTGGGCGTCGCCGAAGGTGTGGACGAAGTCGCCCGGCTCCAGCCCCACGACCCTGGCCAGCATGTGCGTGAGCAGGGCGTAGGAGGCGATGTTGAAGGGCACGCCCAGGAAGACGTCCGCCGAGCGCTGATATAGCTGGCAGCTCAGCTTTCCATCGGCGACGAAGAACTGGAACAGACAATGGCAGGGCGGCAGGGCCATGTCGTCGACATCGGCCGGATTCCAGGCGCTGACGATGTGGCGGCGGCTGTTGGGGTTGGTTTTCAGGCCGTGGACCAACTTCTGGATCTGGTCGATGCTCGCGCCGTTTGGGGCGGCCCAGGAGCGCCACTGCTTGCCGTAGACGGGGCCCAGATCACCGTTCGTATCGGCCCATTCATCCCAGATGCTGACGCCGTTGTCCTTCAGCCAGGCGATGTTGGTCTCGCCGCGCAGGAACCACAGCAGCTCGACGAAGATCGACCGCGTGTGCAGTTTCTTCGTCGTCAGCAGGGGGAAGCCCTTGGACAGGTCGAAGCGCATCTGACGGCCGAAGACGCCCAGCGTTCCCGTGCCGGTGCGGTCGTCGCGTCGCACGCCGTTGTCGAGGATATCCCGCAACAGATTCAGATACTGCCATTCGGGATGATCGGCGGGGACGGCCGCCGTGCGGGCTTCAAGATCGGCGAGGGCGACGGCGGCGTTCATGGGGAGTGAACATGGGGCCGAATCAGTCTTGTCGTCACCCGCTGCGGTAGGTTGCTCACAGGAAAGTCAGACTGATAGGTCCGCTCATCCCGGCGGACGCCGTTCTGAACGCGGCTCTTACTGGATCCCGGCGTCTGCCGGGATGAGCGGTAGAGGAGCGTAGGGCTTGAAAAGAAAGCGCCCGCCGATGGATCAGCGGGCGCTCTCTAGCTTCTAACTCGCGTTCGCCCCTTACCGGCCCGGAGCGAGTCGTTCGTTCTGGACCCAGCCGACGTTGTCGTTGTCGTCCATCACCTCCCACCAGGCGCCGTCCCGGTTGCCGGTCGGATAGAGGCGCAGGCCGACCGGAAGCGCGCGCACGACCGAGCCGCCGTTGGGCGTCGAGCGCAGGGTCGCCGCCTGCTGGACGGTATAGGTCTGGATCGGGGCCTCCTGGGCCGCGGAGCCGCCTTCCAGGCCGCCCATCTGGGTCACCATGTCAGTGTAGGCCTGGATGAACGACTGGGCCACGATGCGGCCGATCTCGGTGTTTTCATAGCTGCCTCCTCCCAGGGCGCCTGCGCCGAACCCGCCCGCGCCCAGGCCCCAGCTCATGTCGCGTTTGGAGGCGTAGCCTTCGGTGACCAACTGGGTTTCCGAAGTGCGGACATTGGTCAGCGACAGGACGGTGTTGGCTTCCATGTTGCGCGTGCGCAGGCCGCCGACGATTGCGCCGGCGCGGCCGCCGAGCGCGGCGCCGGCCAGCCCCGCCAGGGCGTTGCCGCCGGAGTTGGCGTTCTGGCTGGCGATCTCGCCGACGAGGACGTAATCCGCCGCCCGGACCTGGCCGCCGCCCACATTGGAACCGCGCTGAAGGTCGCCGCCCGAAGCCAATTCGCGTTCGCGTTGGGCCACGCTCATGCCCGTGCCGCGATCCACCAGGGTGAAGCAGCCCGAACGCTGGATCACGACGCGCAGCAGGCTTTGCGGCGGCGACAATTGGAGTTCGCGCCAGTAATCGGACTGCCCGTCCGCGATGGTGATCGAGCCGAGGCTGGCGCTGCAGCGCGGAATCTGGGCCATTTGCGCATCCTGGGTGCGCTGGGCTCCGCTGCGGCGGGCCTGGGCTTCGGCCGGCGCGGCGGCGGTGAGGGCGGTAGAGGCCGCCAGGGCGGCGACGGTCAGTGCAGCGAGTTTCATATAATCCCCCGTTCTTCGAGAACGGGCGGATATAGCCCAGCTTTGTGATCCTCCCAAGACGCCGCGCTGATCGACCTCAGCCCTTGAAGCCGTCGGAGCGCAGGAACTCGGCCTCGTCCTCGCTCGTGGGCCGGCCCAGGCAGGCGTTTCGGTGAGGAAAGCGGCCGAAGCGAGCGATGATGTCGCGATGGATGATGGCGAATCGGTAGGTCTCAGCCTCCGTTTCGGGGTTCAGCAGGGTCAACAACTGCTCCTGATCATCCAGCGTTTCGGAGTGCATCAGCGGCATCAGCATGAAGGCGCGCAGCTCCGGATTGATCTTGCGGTCGTGATCTCGCTGGATCGCTTCTTTTGAAAACCCGAGCGCCAGGGGATCGGTCGCGAACATATGGGCCGTGTCGCGAAATGCGTTTCGCGGCAGCTGGTCCAACAGGATGATCAGGGCCAAGGCGGCCTCAGGAGTCTCGATCCAATGATCCAGTTCGCGTCGTGCTGCGGCGTAGTGGCTGTCGCAGCAGCGGTCGGTGAAGGCGCGGTCGAAGGCGGCGTCCTTGGCGAACCATTTTCCGGGACCGACGTCGGTCCAGAATTCGATGACTTCGGCGGGGGTGAGCAGTTGGGTCATGACCCAAGCCTAGCAGCGACACGTCAAAAAGCACGGACCGAGCCGTGTCGCCTATCTTCACAATGTAAGGAAAGATGGTCGGAGTGGCAGGATTCGAACCTGCGACCCCCGCGTCCCGAACGCGGTGCTCTACCAGACTGAGCCACACTCCGACTTTCGCAAATCATGCGACCCGTGGGCCGCCATCTGCGTCGAGGAGGGGGCTTATAGCCATGCCGACCGCCCCCCGCAAGCGGGTAAATGAGCCTCCCGAAAAAAGTCTCGGGTCGATGAAATTTCTTTCGTTTTCAGGTGTTGCATCCCCCGAAACCTTGGCGTAGATGACCGCTCCTCGCCGCGACGCACTGCGGCGGCGAGAACGCCGGACCGCTGGGGAATGGTGTAATGGTAACACTACGGTTTTTGGTACCGTCATTCTAGGTTCGAGTCCTAGTTCCCCAGCCACCGTCCTGTAAGGGTTTGAGCGCTCCGGGCGCTCCCTTCAAGGCTCGAGTTTTACGCCGCATTTTACAGCTGCCTGTCTGTGAAGCCTCCGGGCGCGTGACGCCAGGAGATACCGCCCCTCGATTGAGGTCCAGTCTATGACCAGTGCGCCAAGCGTGACGTATGGCCTATGCCTGGGTTGAAGCAATTGCAGGGGTCCAGCGCTTTGAAATGCGCTTTCTGGTGTGTTCCCGCTTCGTAGAGGTGGCCCACATTGTGCTCGGCGGGGTATTTAGCGCCGCGTTGAGCCTGGAAAGCCAGCATGCGCTGTTCCAGGGCGTGGGGGTCTTGGCCCTTGGCGACGATGTAGTCCTGATGGAAGACGTGGCAAAGAAAATGCCCATAGTACATCCGGTGCAGAATGGGCGCGGCCAGATCGTTGGGTAAGGTCTCCATCCAGTCGCGGTCATTGCGCCTCAAGGCGATGTCCAGGGCGACGATGTCGGATACATGCTGATGGTGGATCGCCCGAAAACGGACGGCGGCGCCGGCTGCCGCAAAGCGGTGCAGAAAGGCCTTGGCGCTTTCATCATCTGAGCATTCAAATGCGGCGGCATCGTCGTCATCGAGGGCGTGGGCTAGGTATCGGCGTGCTTCTTCGACTCCCTCGCCGCAGACCTTGAGCATCAGATGATGTTCGTAGCGGGCGCGATAATCTTCCATTCGTTCAGGAAGGTGGTTGGGAAACCAGCTGCCGATGACTTGGGCAAGGCGATCGCTCAAGAACGACGGAGCCCAGGGCAGGCGGCCGCAGAGAGCATCGAGGCGCGCCTTGAACGCTGCGATGTGGCGGATGCTTCCGACGCCCAGAAGGCGGATCGCCAGGAAGGTGTCTTTTCCATAGGTTCGGGCGATGTCGTAGCAGTCGCGATGCATGTATTCCGCCGCGATGGGCAGGGTGCGAAAGCCGCTCAGAATGTCACGACGGATTCGGGTCAGCGTGTCGGGACTGTTGGCGCCGATGTAGAAGGTCCGGGCGCCAGATTGTTTGGGGAAGGTGTCCAGCCGAACGGCGAAGACCATGACCTTTCCAGCGCTTCCTGAAGCTTCGAAAAGGCGATCAGGATCTGCATTGTAGCGGGCGGGACTGTCCGCTTCGATGTCGCGCACCCGCTCTTCATAGCCTGAATCCGATGCGGCCGTGGCTGGATCGTGCCTGACGTCGCGGTCGGTGAAGTCGCCTGCGTCCAGGCGCTTCAGAATGGCCTCAGGCTCCGTGCCCAGGGCGATGCCCAGATGGTTGACCAGTTCAACCTGACCACGGGCGTCGATGCGCGCGAACAGCGCCAACTCCGTATACGCGGGGCCGCGCTGGACCAGGGAGCCGCCGGAATTATTGCATACGCCGCCCACGACCGAGGCGCCGATGCACGATGAGCCGATAACCGAATGCGGCTCTCGATCCAACGGCTTGAGCAAGGCTTCGAGTCTATCCAGCGTCGCGCCGGGCAGGCAAATGGCCTGACGGCCGCTGTCGATCAGGTGAACGCCTTTCAATCGAAGCGTGCTGATGATGATGATGTCACGATCATAATCATCGCCGTGTGGCGTGGACCCGCCGGTGAGGCCCGTGTTGGCGGCCTGCATGAGGACGATCTTGTTGGCGGCGGCGCAGGCCAGCAGGACGCGCCATTGCTCGATCAGGGAGCCGGGACGGACGACCGCAAGAACCTTGCCTTCGCCATAACGGTAGCCGCGGCGGTAACGCTCTGTCGCGGCGGGGCGAGTCAGTACGTGTCCAGCACCGACGCATTGCTTCAGTTCGGCGATGAAGGCGGCGTTCTCAGCAATTGCCAAGCGGGTCGGGGTCATGGATGTCATGCGAATTTTAACGACCACGGGCAGTCAGCGTCGACGGCGCGAACCGTTCGAGCGGGGAGTAGTCGGTGGCGTGTAGATAGATCGACTCGCGTCGCGCTACGAGCGGGCCGTCAGTTTCCGACGCCGCAGCCGCCGCCTGCCACTCAGGGTCGGCGCGAAATTGCGCCCAACTGCGCTCACGGCTGTCGAGATCCGGATAGGCCAGGATGTAGATCAGCCTCACGTCATCGGAACCATAGGTTTTCCAATAACCGACCGAAACTATTCCGTGGCGGGCGAAGAGCCGCATCGTGTGCTCGCGAAAGCGGCCTTCCAGCGCCTCCATCCGTCCGGCAGCCGGATGATAGGTCCGCATTTCAAATAGGCGCTGTGGGCTCATCCAACGAGTCTCCCCTCGATATTTCAATGCGCTGGCGTCGTCTTTTTCGGCAGGAATTTTCGCACGCGCCGCGCCGGTGAAACGGTCCGTTGACACGGCGAGATATGCATTTAGTATACAGTTAGAGGGATGGGAAGCTAGGCTTTCCCAATCGGGAAAGGTCTGCGCCGGGGAAGTCGAGCGAGATGTGAGGATTCGCTTCTTCATGATTTCGCGCAATAAGTTCCAATAAAAATCGGAAATTCTATAAATTTTCAGCGAAATATCAGCGATTCTTAGAAGAAAATCGTGAGCGCTGTTGATGAAAAGGGGAGGGAAGAATTGAAGACGGAAAAGTTTATTGCATCACTGCTAGGCGGCGTGAGCGTGCTGGCTGTGTCGTCAGCGGCCAATGCTCAGGAGGGGATTGAGCAGCAGGACTCGTCGGTTGAAACGACCGCGTCCCAAGTGGGGGATATTGTGGTCACCGGCTCGCGGATCGTTAGGAACGGCTACACGGCGCCTACCCCCGTTACGGTGGTGGCTGTCGAACAACTGCAAGCCACAGCGCCCGGCAGCATTCCAGACGGCCTGAATCAATTGCCGCAGTTCACAATGAGCAGCGGGACGCAGAATACAGGCAATCAGGCGACGAGCCCCAATGCCGGCAACTACCTGAATTTGCGCGGCCTGGGATCGATCCGCAACCTCGTCCTGCTGGACGGCCAACGCATTCCGCCCACCAGTTTCCAGGGCACGGTGGACACCAATGTTATCCCGTCAGCTCTGGTTTCGCGCGTCGATGTCGTCACGGGCGGCGCGTCGGCCGCCTATGGATCGGACGCAGTCAGCGGCGTGATCAACTTCATCCTGGATACGGGCTATACAGGGGTGAAGGGCAGCGCGAAGGTCGGCATCTCAGACTATGGCGACGACCTGTCCTCTGGCTTTGACATCGCAGGCGGCTTCGATGTGCTGGACGGTCGCGGCCATGTGTTGCTGAGCTACGATCACTATCAACGCGACGGCATTCCGCGAAACGAAGATCGCCCGCGCGGCGGCGACTGGATCACCCAGGTCGGCAACGGCACAGCGGCGGCGCCCTATCGCAATGCAGGCCCGGTCTTCTACCAGACCGGCACTTTCGGCACCTTGTTCCCCCATGCCGCCAACTTCTCCGAAAATACCGGCAACCCGTTGGCGGGGATGCATTTCCTGCCGGATGGCAGTCTGGTCCCCTTCGATCCGGGCGTCACGCCGGCCGGCAGCAGCAATGTCGGCATCGGCGGAGACGGCTCGCCAAGCATCGGCAAGACGCTGACAGGCGGTCAGGTGACGGACCAGCTGTTCGGGCGCTTCGACTACAATCTGACCGACGACCTGAAGGCCTTCGCGCAACTGAGCTTTGCCCAGACCGAAAACTCATTCGTCACAATCGGCTCGGGCACCCAGACCAACGCCTTCTACATTTTTGCCGACAATCCTTATCTTCCGGCGGGCGCAGCGGCGCTTCTCGACGCCTATGCTGGGCGGGACGGCGTCTGGGGCACGGCGGATGACCGACGTGTAGGCGGCGGACGGATCCATGCCGATCAGCCGTTCAAGGAGGTCGTCGCGCAGAACGTCGCCTATACCTTCCTGACGGGACTTTCCGGCAGCCTGGGGAATTACAGCTGGAAGGCGACCTATGCGCATGGGGATTCCCTGCTGCGCTCATCCCACTCGGGCAACTTCTATCAGGATCGATATTTCGCCTCCCTGGACGCAGTTCGGGATGGCAGCGGCAACATCGTCTGCAACATCACTCTCACCCATCCTGGGCTGATGGACGACTGCCGTCCGATCAACTGGTTCGGCGCCAACAGCCCGACGGAGGAAGATTTCGACTGGGTGAGCGGCGTCTCGAAATATCGCGTGTCGCAGAAGATGGACATCTTCGCGGCTGAACTGGCCGGCGAGCTGTTCAACCTTCCGGCTGGTCCTCTGTCGTTCGCCGTGGGTGCAGAGTACCGCAAGCAGAAGCTGGACCAGGTCAGCAACTCCGACCCCTCCATTCCGACGTCGACAGTCGGGTTGAGAACCAACGTTGCGCAGACGATCAACAAGTACAACTCGACCAACGTCGGCTGGGCGCAAGGGCAGTACGACGTCAAGGAGGTCTTCCTGGAACTGGCGGTTCCTGTCCTGGCGGATCAGCCGTGGGCGCGTGCGCTCGATCTGAACGGAGCCGTGCGTTACACGGAATACTCCACCAGCGGCGGCGTCACCACATGGAAGGCGGGCCTCAGCTATACGCCGATCGACGATGTGCGACTGCGCTACACCATCTCTCGCGATATTCGGGCGCCGACGCTGTATGAGTTGTTCGCTGGCGATCAGGCGGCGCGCGGCGGGTTCTTTGACGCGCACAGCGGCCGCAATGACAATGTGATCACCCTGTCGAGCGGAAACCCGGATCTGAAGCCGGAGATCGGCGACACCTATACGGCGGGCGTGATCTGGCAGCCGTCCTTCGTTCCCGGTTTTTCTGTGTCGGTTGATTATTTCAGCATCGAGATCACCGACGCTATCGCCAACCTGAACCGCGACAACGCCAATGAGGAGTGCATCGCCAGCAACGGCACGTCGTCACTGTGCCAATACATCATCCGGCCATTCCCGTTCTCGCACGTGCCGGCGAGCGACAACTTCCCGCTTGCGACGCGTGTGTTGCCCTACAATCAGGCGCTCTCCTCGATGCACGGCATCGACTATGAGTTCGCCTATCGAATGCCGGTGACGGTTGGGGCGCTGGATGGTGATCTGAGGCTGCGGCTGATCGGCAGCTATGTACCAGGACGGAAGACGCGCACCGACATCAATGCGGCGCCGGTTCAGAACGCCAATGTCGGCGTCAACGCCAAGCATCGTTTCAACGTCCAGGCCAACTACATTCAGGGACCCTGGAAGCTGACGACCCAGGCCCGTTATATCGGCGAGACGGAGCGTACGCGCGACCGGACAGTTTTCTATGAAGAGCCGACCGTGCCCTCGGTGGTCTATGTGGATGTCACCGTCGAGCGTGATTTTTCGGTGCGTGGTCACGACCTGACCGCCTTCCTGACGGTGAACAACGCCTTCGACCAGAAGCCGCCTTTGATCGGCAACGGTCAGCCAGGCCAGATGTATCCGACCAATCAGGCCGTCTACGATGTCGTGGGGCCTTACTATACGACCGGTATTCGATTCGCCTTCTGACGGCCTGCTGGACGTCTTCAGGTCCGACGAACTTCAGGTTCGTCGGACCTCCTTTTTTGTGAGTAGGGAGGGAGTAGACCATGAAAATGCCGAGCCTTTTGCAGACGGGCGTCCTTATCGCGACCGCTGGTCTGATCGTGTCGAGTTGCGCTGCGTCGCAAGCCAGCGAGCGGGCGGATATGGGGCCGCCGCTTCATCCGTTCGAGAGTGAGCAGATACAGCCGCCGGAGGCGACCGCCAGCCTGTTGCCTGAGGGCGTGGGACGAGACACCACGATCCGCGTGTGTTCGGGCTGTCATGCGGTTGAACTGGTCGCCGAGAAGCATCTGACGCGACAGGAGTGGTTTGACCTGGTTCAATTCATGGGCGATCGCGGAGCGACGGGAACAGCTGCCGAAATGGCCCAGATCACGGACTATTTGGCTCGATCATTTCCCAAGAAATAGCGCGTCCATCGATGTTCTTGGATTAGGCCGTTCCTTCGAGGGGCGGCCTATTCTTTTGGCCGTTGATCGAGCACGTGTCGCGGCCGCGCTATGGCGCGAAAAAGCCGGCGTCGTTGGGACGACGCCGGCTTGTCGCAAGAGCGGAGGCGCGTCTACGGGAGGGAATAGACGACCAGGGAATCGCTCTCGACGGGTGCGCGAAGCAGACCGCCGCCAGTGGCGACGATAGCGACGAACTGTTTGCCCGAGGCGTCCGAATAGGTGATCGGGGTGCTGTGGGCGGTGGCGGGCAGGCGGGTGGTCCAGAGCTCCTTGCCTGTCCGGGTTTCGAAGGCGCGGAAGCGACTGTCGTCAGTGCCGGCCATGAAGGTCAGGCCGCCGGCGGTCATCGTTGGACCGCCCAGAGAGGGACGCCCTGTATTCTGCTTGCCTTCCGGAAGCGTGTCCGTGACGCCCAGGGTGGAGCGCCAGGCGACACGACCCGAGTGGACATCGACCGCTACCAGCTGACCCCAAGGAGGGGCGGCGCAGTGCAGGCGCGTTTCGGCGTTCCAGAACCGATTCAACCCGGCGAATTCGCCGGAGTTGATGTAGGATTTGCCGTCCGGCGTGGGCACCAGTCGCATGGGTTGGCCCATGTTGTTGATGTTGACCACGAACAGGCCGGTGGACGGGTCGTAGGCCCCGCCGCCCCAGTTCACGCCGCCCTGGGTGCCGGGATAGGTCACCGTATACTGGTTGAGCTTGATCGGCGTGTAGGGATCTGCCGACAGATACATGTCGTTATCGTCAACGAGGGCCTCGCAGAAGGCCTGGTGTTCAGGCGTTTCCTTGTAGAGGTCCGCACGCGTGATCGAATTGCGCGACAGAGGCTCGGTGATAACCGGGAACGGCTGGGTCGGCGCGGCCTGTTCGCCGGGCACCTCGCTGGGTGGAACGGCCCGATACTCGATCGGGTGGATCGGTTCTCCGGTCACCCTATTGAGAAAGAACATCAGCCCAGTCTTGTTGACGATGCCCACGGCGGGGATGGTCTGACCGTCCTTGACCACGTCGAACAGGGTGGGCGGAGCCTGGGTGTCGTAATCCCAGATGTCATGTCGAACCACCTGGAAGTGCCAGATATACTCGCCCGTGCGAGCATTGGCTGCGACGATCGAACTGCCGAACAGATTGTCGCCAGGACGGTCGCCGCCATAGCGATCGTTGTTCGCCGTGCCGAAGGGCATGTAGACGATGCCGCGTTCGGTATCGACGGTCATCTGACCCCAGACGTTGACGCCTGAACGATGGCGCCAGCTGTCGCCCTCCCAGGTGTCGTGACCGAATTCTCCGGGGCGAGGGACAGAGTGGAAGGTCCAGACCAGCGCGCCTGTGCGTGCGTCCCAGGCGCGAGTGTCGCCCGCCGGACCCACGTCGCCGTTGGTTCCGCCCGGGCCTTCGCCCGGGCCGGCGCCCGTAATGATCAGGTTCTCGAATACGATGGGCGGGGAGGGCAGGATGTATGACTTGTCGACGCCAGTATGCATGACTTCGGGCGTTTTCAGGTCGACGACGCCATTGACGCCGAAGCCCGCCGTCGGTCGGCCGGTTGCGGCGTCGATCGAGTAAAGGCGACCCATGCGACTGCCGAAGACGATGGTCGGGCCATGCGTGGCGTCGCCAGGCCAGTATTCGACCCCGCGCAACGACGGGCGGTCATCATCCGGTATCTGGAAGACCCATTTCTCTGCGCCTGTGGAGGAGTCTAGCGCTACGATACGACTGTAGGGCGACGCTACGAACATGGTGTCGCCGATGACCAGCGGGATGGTTTGCGACGGCAGGAGGCCGCCGCCAACGTCGTTCGCCGGTCGGAGATGATAGGTCCAGGCGACCCTCAGTTGATCGACATTGGACGGGGTGATCTGTGCGAGTGGAGAGAAGCGTTGTCCTCCAGCATCTCGACCGATCGTCGGCCAACCTTCCTGCGCGGCGGCCGGCGCCGACAGGCCAAGCGCAAGCGATAGGGTCATCATCGAGCACCCGATAGTCGCGCGTCGGCGAATTCTTGTTGCTTCTGTTTGTCTCATTCCCTCTCCCCTCGATCGGCGCGCGATCCAATTCGTCCGGCCGCGCTTGCAATCTCAATGTGTATACTATGTTCAGAAAAACCTGATGCAGGTCAAGGCCGCCAGGCGATTACCGACTGTTGCTGCTCACCCAGCTTCTCAATGCCGAGACGCATGGTGTCGCCCGGCTTGAGGTAGACAGGCGTGGGTTTCATGCCGAGACCGACGCCCGGCGGGGTGCCGGTGGTGATGATGTCGCCGGGTTCGAGGGTCATGAAACGGCTGACGTAGGCGACCAGGGCGGCCACGCTGAACACCATGGTGGCGGTGTTTCCTGTCTGCATCCGCTGGCTGTTCACATCCAACCACATGCCCAGGGACTGGACGTCGCCAACTTCGTCGGCGGTGACGAGCCAGGGGCCGATGGGGCCGAAGGTGTCGCAACCCTTGCCCTTGTCCCAACTGCCGCCGCGCTCGAGTTGATATTCGCGCTCAGACAGGTCGTTGATCAGGACATAGCCGGCCACATGATCCAGGGCCTTGGCTTCGTCGACGTAGCGGGCGGTCGTGCCGATGACGACGCCCAGTTCGACTTCCCAGTCCGATTTGACCGAGTCCTGGGGCAGCATGACGATGTCGTTCGGCCCCTGGATACAACTCGTGGCCTTGGTGAAGACGATCGGTTCTTCGGGCACGGGCGCGCCGGATTCCGCAGCGTGGTCGGCGAAGTTCAGACCGATGGCGATAAATTTCCGCGTACCAGTCACAGGCGGGCCGTACCGAGGCGCGCCCTCGACGATGGGCAGGGCGGCGGTATCAAGGTCGGCCAGGGCGGCCAAGGCTGCAGGCGACAACTGGTCAGGACCGATGTCTGGAATGTGGGCGGACAGGTCGCGAATGACGCCGTCTTCATCAAGCAGGCCAGGTCGTTCCTGGCCCATGGGCCCGTAACGCAACAGTTTCATGGACGCTTACCCCTAAGCTTTGATCTTTAATGGTTGTGACGTGGCGTCGTCTTGGCCACGTCGCGGTACTTGACGGCTGTCTCGAGACATCCGCCGTCTGCCAGGCTGCCCACCAGGTTGCGGGAGATCTCCTGCCAGGGTGTCTGACTGGCGGGAACCTGGGGCAGGGGGCCTGCGCGTCGCCGGGCGACTTCTTCATCTGAGACCAGAGCGTCGCAGCGGCCCGTGTTCAGATCGATGCGGATGCGATCACCGCTGCGAACCCAGCCGAGACCGCCGCCGACTGCGCTTTCGGGCGAGGCGTGCAGAATGGCCGGGCTGTCGGAAGTGCCCGATTGCCGGCCGTCGCCCAATACGGGAAGGCTGTTGACGCCGCGCTTGAGCAAGGCGTCGGGCGGCTGCATGTTGACCACTTCCGCTGAGCCGGGCCATCCGACAGGACCTGCGCCACGGATCACCAGAATCGAGGACTCCGTTATGCCCAGCGCCGGATCGTTGATCCTGTGATGGTAGTCTTCAGCGCCGTCGAAAACGACGGCGTCGCCCTCGAAGATGTTTTCGGAGCCGGGGTTCCGGAGGAAGCGTTCGCGAAATTCGTCAGAGATGACGCTGGTCTTCATGATCGCGAAGTCGAACAGATTGCCGCGCAGAACGATGAATCCCGCGTTCTCCTTGAGCGGCTGATCGAACGGGCGGATCATCTCGCGGTCAGGGGTCTCGAACAGGGCGTCGCTGAGGTTGCGGCCGCTGACGGTGATCCGGTCGCCATGCAATTTTCCAGCGTTCTGGAGCTCCCAAAGAATGGCGGGGACGCCGCCGGCCCGGTAGAAGCGCTCGCCGAGAAACTCGCCGGCCGGCTGCATGTTCAGGATCAGAGGCAACGGGAAACCGTGTTCGACCCAATCCTCTCTGGTGATCTCCACCCCGGCGTGGCGGGCCATGGCGGTGATATGGGGCTGGGCGTTCGTGGAGCCGCCGATGACCGTGGTCAGGGCGATGGCGTCCAGGAAGGCTTCGCGCGTCAGGATGTCGAGCGGCCGAAGGTCCTCATAGGCCATTTCGACAATGCGCTGACCTGTCCGGTAGGCCATCTGGCCGCGTTCACGATAGGGCGCTGGAATGGCGGAGCACCCCGGCAGGGACAAGCCCAGCGTCTCGGCGATGGCGTTCATCGTTGAGGCCGTGCCCATGGTGTTGCAATGGCCCAGCGACGGAGCGGATGCGGTCGCAGCGTCGAAGAATTCCTCTTCTGTGATCTCACCGGCGGCCAGGCGGCGACGGCTCTGCCAGATGACTGTGCCTGAACCGACCTGTTTGCCCTGGAACCAGCCGTCCAGCATGGGTCCGCCGGACAGGACGATAGCGGGAATGTTGACCGTCGAGGCCGCCATGATCCCGGCCGGCGTAGTCTTGTCGCAGCCTGTGGTCAGGACCACCGCATCCAGCGGGTAGCCATGCAGGATCTCGACCAGGGTCATGTACGACAGATTGCGATCCAGCGCCGCCGTCGGTCGGCGACAGTTTTCGAAGATCGGATGAACCGGGAACTCCATCGGAATTCCCCCGGCGTCGCGGATGCCCGCCTTGACGCGCTGGGCGAGCTGAACATGGATCAGGTTGCAGGGGGCCAGATCGCTGCCGGACTGAGCGATGCCGATGATCGGCTTGCCGCTGCGCAGCTCCTCAGGCGTGACGCCTGAATTCATGAACCGCTCCAGATAGACAGCGGTCATGTCGGCCCGTTCGGGCGCGGCGAACCATTCGCGGGACCGGAAGGGGCGTTTGGGAGTTCGGGCGGACATTTTGGGCTTTCGAGCTGAAGGTTGATCAAGCGGCGCCGAATTGCGCGATGGCCCACTCGAAGGTGTTGCGGTTGTTGTCCTCTTCGGCCTGCAGTCTCTGTTGTGGGCTGAGGCCGGTGACGACCGGCAGGGCCGAGGCCTTGGCGCGGACATTGGCCATGAAGGCCGCCAGTCTTTCGGCGCCGATGCCCGGTAGGGTCTTCCAATAGCCTTCGGTCAGGACAGGGATTTCGAGCGGATCACGGGTGATGATCTCCTGCACGAAATTGATACGCGGGTTGTGGCTCCGCATGATCTCGAACAGGGCCTTCTGATCGTTGATCCCTTTGCCGAAACGCACCTCTGACAGCAGGAAGCCGTCGGCGTAGGGGGCGACCCCCATGTCCTTCATGGAATTGGCCATGGCGTAAGGGCCGAGCTTGTTGACGGTCTCCTGGGCGGTTTCCATCAGCGACATGTTGTTGCCGGGGTCGATCAGGGCGCCGAGGTGTTCGCTGGAGTAGCGCTGAAGGACCGCCAGGTGTTCGTCGGCGGTGCGGTCCTTGTGGTTCTCTAGCGCCAGGCCGACGCCGATGCGGTCGACGATGGGCATGACCTTCGCGATCACCGCATTGGCCTGGGCTTCCCAGGCGCGATAGTCCTCGAGCGTGGCGAAGGTCTCATAGCGGCGGTTGCCGCCGGGGGGTTGGCGACTGACGGCGCGAACGCAGTTGGCGCCCAACTCCTTGGCCTGAAGCATGGAGTTCTCGAATGCGCTCAGGTCGTCGTCAGGATGCGCGGGCAGGGCGGCCTCGCCCTCATAGAACATGCCCAGCTCTTCCAGCTTGGCGCGAGCTTGCCGCAGGTCCTTTCGGATGGCGTGCTGGACGCCGCCGGCGCCCAGGGAGCGCAGATACTCGATGTAGCGCACGGGATCGTCGCGCATCGCAGGCGCCGCGCCGAGTCCGGACAGATGCATGGCCATGGCGGTGCTGGCCACGCCGATCTTCGACTTCGGGGGCAGTTCGACTTCCTCATAGCCCCGCGCCAGGCCAGGCGCCGCGTAGAGCGCCACGCCGGCCGAAGCCATTGTTCCCAGAAACTGTCGTCTCGTCGCCATGTCCTGCCCCTACGTTGTTGTGAGCTCGCCTCGGATCAGGCGCGCTATTTGGTGGTCCAGCCGCCGTCGATGACGATATCCGTGCCGGTGATGAAACCCGCCAGGTCCGAGCACAGGTAACAGGCGAGGGCGCCGATCTCCTCGACCTTGCCCCACCGTCCGACCGGCAGATTGGCGAGGAAGTGCGCGTTGGCGGTCGGGTCCTCCATCACGGGTCTGTTCAGGTCCGTGCCGAACGGCCCGGGGCTGATTCCGTTGACGGTGATGCCCTGGTCGGCCAACTCCAACGCCAGGGAGCGCGTGAACCCCAGCAGGCCGGTCTTGGCCGAAGAATAGGGGACGCGACCCGGCAGAGAGATGTGGCTGAGCATGGAGGTCATGTTGATGACCCGGCCATAGCCGCGCCCCTTCATGCCGGGAGTCAGCGCTCGCGACATCAGAAAGGTCGAGGTCAGGCTGGCGTCGATGACGCTGCGAAAATCCTCAAGCGACAGTTCGTGCAGGTGCTTGCGGACATTATTGCCGGCGTTGTTGATCAGGATGTGCGGGTGACCAAAGGCGTCCTGAATCTGTTGGGCGGCGCGGGCGACATCGGCCTCGTTGGTGACGTCGGCGACAAAGCCCTGCACCTTGACGCCCGTCTCGGCCAACTCGGCGCAGGCCTTGTTCAGCATGCTCTGATCACGCGCGATCAGAGCCAGGTCCGCGCCGGCGCCGCCCAGGGCGTCGGCCATCGCCCGACCCAGGCCGCGGCTGCCGCCGGTGATGACGGCTGTTCTGCCGGCCAAGTCGATATGCATTGTTCTTACTCCTGAACGCTGCGCCGTGATGCGCGGCGTTCGTTTCGCGTGAGACGCCGCCCGACGACCGGGCGGCGTCAGGGGTCAGTTCTTCGAGCCGTCGATCTCAGCGTTCTTTTCAGCCAGCCTGTCAGGATTCAGGAACAGCCAGCAGACGGCCGAGATACAGGCGGCGGCGACCATCATGTAGAGGAGGGCGTCCCAGTTCCGGCTCTCGGACAACAGAATGTAGCCGCCCAGAACCGGAGCCGCGAAGCCGGCCAGCCCGCTGAACATGTTCATGGTGGCGGCCACGGTAGCGGTGTAGCGCCGACCGATCTCCACACAGGTGTTCCAGGAAATGGGCATGGTCAGATCGCTGCAGAAGCTGGCCAGCGCCATCAGCACCATCGCGACCATGGCGTTCTGCATCTTGGTGACGGTGAACAACAGGGCGGCTGTCGCCACGAAACCGAACAGGGCGATAGCGCGGCGCGGAATGCGGGCTGGAATCATGCCGCTGATCAGGGCGCCGAAGCCGCCGAACAGCAGGGGCAGGATGGCGTAGCCGGCTGCCTGGGCGAAGGTCAGCCCCCAGGCTTCGATCAGATAGGTCGGCAGCCAGGTGACGTAGAAATACCAGACGAACGAAAAAGCCGTGTACTGGATCACGAGAAGCAGGACGTTGACGTCGGTGAAGATCTTCGACCAGCCGCCGCCGCCTTCTTCGGCCAGGGCGCGAGAGCCCTCCAGCAACTGCAACTCGGCCTCGTTGACGCCTTTATGCTTGGCGGGATCGTCCTTGAAAAAGAACCAGAAGGCGACGACCCACAAGGCGCCCAGCAGGCCGAAGACCGCAAAACCCCAGCGCCATCCGACGGCTGTGATGACCAGCAATGCTATGGGAGGCGTCACCGCCCCGGCCCAGCGTGTACAAGCCCACATCAGCGACTGAGCTTGGACGCGCTCGCGGCGAGGCAGCCAGACGCTGAGCATCTTGGTCAGATTGGGGAAGCAGCCCGCTTCGCCGGCGCCAAAGATGAAGCGCATGACCAGCAGGGAGGTGAAATTCCAGGCTGCGCCGCTCAGCGCCGTGAAGGCGGACCAGATGAGCACCAGCGGAGCTAGAACCCGACGAACGCCGAATTTGTCGCCCAAGGCGCCCATAGGGATTTCAAGCAGGGCGTAGGACAGGGCGAAGGCGCCGAAGATCCAGCCCATTTGTCCCTTGTCGAGACCCAACTCGGTCGACATGGGCGAGGCGGCCTGTGAAATGGCGACGCGTTGAATATAGGCCAGCATGGCCAGGGTGACGGCGAAGCCGACGACGCCCAATCGGGCCTTGGTCGGGCGCATCATGGGCGCACCGCCCATGTCCTTGCATTCTTGTCGCACCTGCTCATGAAATCCCCTCCCCAGGTATCAAGGTTGTGCTGATGTTCTCGCAGATGGCGGGCCGCGCTCCGAAGGGGGTGCGCCTTGCGCCATTCTGAGGCATTGAGTTCGAAAATTTTTTAGTTCGCAGTGACGATCGAGGTCTCTCGCCCTCTTTCCATCAGGCCGCTAAACTGTATACTAAGTGCGGTATTCGGTGAGGTCAACGGGGAAGGAGCGGGTGCTCGTTTCACCATAAACTCAGCGGAGAGCTTTTATGAATCAGGTGAAATCCCCGGGTATGAGCGTTG
This sequence comes from Brevundimonas sp. NPDC055311, assembly GCF_053645695.1. Lineage (NCBI taxonomy): Bacteria > Pseudomonadati > Pseudomonadota > Alphaproteobacteria > Caulobacterales > Caulobacteraceae > Brevundimonas > Brevundimonas sp. NPDC055311. The sequence continues at coordinate 5,985 of NZ_JBSHMV010000005.1, read as the reverse complement.
ATTATGAAAAGGAAACTGCGCCGCCAACTTTGAAGGCGCACGTTCTGCGTCGGCTACGGGACGCCATCATCGCCGGCCGGTACAAGCCGGGCGATCGCCTGAATGAAAGCAAGCTGGCCCGTGATTTTGAAATCAGCCGGATTCCCATTCGCGAGGCGCTGATGACGCTTCAGGAGCAGGGACTGGTCATGAATCATGAGCGTCGCGGCATGTTCGTGACGATGCTGGAAGAAGAGGATGTCCAGCGAATCAACAGCCTTCGCGTGGTCCTGGAAGCTGAAGCGCTGAAGCTGTGCCGAATCCACATGACGCCGGAGGAAGCAGCCCGTCTAACCGCTCTGGTCAATGAGATGGAGGCCTGGGAGCAGGGCGCCGAGATGGAAGCGGCGGCGTTGGATCTGGCCTTCCACCGCGAAGTCTGGCGCGCGTCGGGCAATCCCTATCTGGTCAAGGCGCTGGATGCGCTGGCTACCGTTCTGTTCGCGCACAAGGCGCTGGAGAACGCCAGCGTCGAGACCAAGCAGTGGCGGCTTCATCACCATCGGGAACTGTTGGACGTGGCTTTGGGGCGATCCGAAGTGTCGCCCGAGGACGCTGTGATCGCGCACCTGCGGACGGGCTACGAGAACCCGGATCGCTACGCGAGCCATACGCTGGAGGGACGAGGCGTCGCGCCTTCGAAATCCGACGCTCCCACGCACCAGGCGCTGGGAAAAATCAAAACTGACAAGGGGAAGAAGAATGAATGACGCGTTCGCGACTGAGGCCGTCGAATCCTCGCTGTCTCGGGGGCCGCTAGAGGGGCAGGTCGCTTTTGTTTCAGGCTCGGGGCGGGGGTTGGGCCACATCATAGGGCGGGCTCTGATGGCGCTGGGCGCTGATCTCGCCGTCCACGACATTTCGGAGGACGCGCCAGCCAAGTATGGAGAGTTCCCCAATCTGACGGCGGTTGCGGACTCCATGACGACGCCCAGCGCCCGAGCCGTGGCCGTCACCGGCGACATTTCTCAGGAAGACGCGGTGCGGGCCATGGTCGCCAAGGCCGAGGCGGCTCTGGGGCCCATCACTATTCTGGTCAACTGCGCCGGCGGCGACATCGGCGCCCAGGGCGGAAAGCCGGATCCGAATACGGCGCTCAACTTTCTGCTCGAAGACGTTCAGGCGATCGTCAATCGAAACCTTATCGGCACCATGCTGATGAGCCGCGCTGTCGCACCAGGCATGGCTGCGAGGCAGGCTGGGACCATCATCAATATTTCGACCGTGTCCGCCCACATGGGAGCAGCCAATGAGACGGCCTATGCCTGCGCCAAGGCTGCGGTCGTGCATTACACCCGGTGCCTGGCCGCCGAGCTGAGGACGTCAGGGGTGCGCGTCAACGCCGTCAGTCCTGGCCCGGCCAAGACCGCGCGTTTTTTGGCTACGCGCACGGTCGATCCGATCATGATGGAGGAGGGGCCGTCTCTGAACCGCTATGCCGTAGCGGAGGAGATCGCCGACGTGGTTGGTTTTCTGGCCTCCGAACAGAGCCGTTTCGTCAGCGGCCAAGTGCTCAGGGTCGACGGCGGCGCGAACCTGTTCGCTGCCTGACGCCCTGATCGGGCGAGAGCGACGAACCGCCTCGCTCCTCTAAGCCACATCATGAAACGAGCGAAGATGACCAAGCGTTTGACGGATAAGACGTGCGTGGTGACGGGCGCTGGGCAAGGCATTGGCCGCGCCATCGCCGAGGCTTTGGCGGCCGAGGGTGCGACGGTGATCGCCATTGACTTGTCCGAGCAGCCGTTAGTGACATGGACGGCGGCGGCGGGCGTGACAAGCGCGTTGCTGGACGTCACCGACCCGGTCTCAGTCGCCGACCTGGCGGGCCGCTATCCAGAGACTGCGGTGCTGGTGAATTGCGTAGGCGTGGTCGCGGCAGGCACGGTGCTCGATCACGAACCTGCGGAGATGGACCGAAGTTTCCGTATCAACGTCGGCTCCATGGCTAACACCATCAAGGCCTTCTTGCCGCGCATGCGCGAACGGAAGGATGGGACGATCATCAACATCGCCTCGGTCGTGTCATCGATCAAGGCGGCGCCGGACCGTTTCGTCTATGCGACGACGAAGGCCGCCGTAATCGGTCTGACCAAGTCCGTCGCCATGGATTTCATCGCTGATGGAATCCGCTGCAACGCCATCTGTCCCGGAACCGTCGAAAGCCCGTCGCTGCATCAGCGAATGGCGGCGCAGGCGGATCCGGTTGCGGCTCTGGCCGCGTTCACCGCCCGCCAGCCCATGGGACGGATCGGAAACCCCCGGGAAATCGCCCGCATCGCGGTCATGCTGGCCAGCGGCGAGGCCGATTTCATGACGGGCCACACCCTGATCATAGACGGCGGCATGAGTCTGTAATTCCTTGTTTTCTCCTTGATAATGTGAGGCTTTAGTGATGCTGACGTCAGTGTTGAAGATCGGGTTTGTCGTAGCCGCTCTGACCGTTTCGGCTACCGCCGCCTCGGCTCAGACATCCCCGTCCGGCGAGACCTTGTTCCGCCAGCGGTGCGGCTCTTGCCATACGGTTCAGGGAACTCAGAACCGTATGGGGCCGGCGCTTCAGGGCGTGGTGGGCCGGAAGGCCGGCACGGCGCCGGGGTACAACTACAGCCCGGCTCTGAGAGAGTGGGGGCGGACCTGGACTGTCGCTAATCTGGAGCTCTACCTGGCCGCTCCGCGTACTGCCGTGCCTGGCACCAAGATGTCCATCGTCGCGCCGTCGCCCGCGCAGCGCGCCGAGATCATCCGATATCTGCAGACCCAGCGGTAGGCCGCCAGAGGCCCTTTTTCATTCTCGCTATTCCGGAATTTGCCATGCGCTTTCTGTTGATCGGCCTTGCCGGCATCCTGTCGGGGGCGGTCCAACCGGCGGCTGGAGAGCCTTCGACATCGTTGGAGACTCGTCCGAGAAACGCCGCCGCCCTGGAGCCCGCCTTTAAGGCGCAGACTCGAGCGCCAGAGATGCGGGCGGGGGTGAGATTCGAGACCGAGCAGGTGGCGACGGGTCTGAACAAGCCGTGGGGAATGACCTTTCTTCCGGACGGCCGCCTGCTGATCACCGAGCGCACCACCTTGCGCATCATTACGCCGGAGGGCGAGGTATCCGCACCGGTCCAAGGCGTTCCCGCCGTCGACATCGGTGATCAGGGTGGGGTGCATGATGTGGTTCTTGATCCAGATTACGCCATCAATGGATTGATCTATTTTACGTTTTCGCAGCCGGGCGAGCCGCCACTGACGGGATCGGCCGTAGCGCGCGCGCGTCTGTCCGAAGACGGAGATGCTCCATCGCTGCAAGACCTGACGATCATCTTCAGTCAACAGCCGAAGCTGGATTCCCGCCAGCACTATGGCGGGCGTCTGGCGTTTGATCGCCAGGGCCGGCTGTATGTCACGACCGGCGAGCGGTATGTCCCGGAGGGACGACCGCAGGCGCAACAACTCGACAGCCTGCTGGGCAAGGTGGTGCGGATCGATCGGGATGGCGGCGTTCCGCCCGACAACCCCTTCGTCGGCGTGGCGGGCGCGCGGCCGGAAATCTGGTCTTACGGACATCGCAACGTGCAGGGCGCAGCCATTCATCCGGTCACAGGGCGATTATGGACCAACGAACACGGTCCGCGCGGGGGGGATGAACTCAACATTCCAGAATCCGGCGGCAACTACGGCTGGCCGGTCGTCACGTATGGCATCGAATATACCGGCGAAACGATCGGCGCCGGGATCACCCAGGCTGAGGGGATGCTCCAGCCCATCTACTATTGGGATCCGGTGATCGCCCCGTCCGGGATGGCCTTTTACAACTCCGATGCGGCGCCTGCCTGGAAAGGCAGTCTGTTCATCGCCGGTCTTGCCGGTCGGCATCTTGCGCGGCTGACGCTGGATGGGGACCGGGTCGTAGGTGAAGAGCGGTTGCTGACCGAGCGCAAGCAGCGCCTGCGTGATGTCGAGGTCGGTCCCGACGGCGCTCTGTGGGTGCTGACGGAAGGCGCCAGCGACGCCTCCCTGCTCAAGCTGACGCCAATCCCCTGAAATTGGAGGCTCAACATGATGGATTCCATGGATCGCCGTGTATTCCTGGCGGCCGCAGGGGCCTTGGGTTGTCTCGGAGCGGCGGCCCCTAGGCGTGAAAAGGCCGGCTTTCCGGTGGTCGGCGGGGTGCGGCGGCTGGCCCCTGCGCTGGACGCCCTGATCGATCCGGACGCTGTAGTGGAGAAGGTGCTGGATGGGCTGATCTGGAGCGAAGGGCCATGCTGGGTCGGCGGGGCTGACGGATATCTGCTGGTGTCAGACGTGCGCGGCAATGCGATCCACCGCTGGTCGTCCGCCGAGGGCGGCTCCATCTGGCGCAGCCCTTCAGGCTATGAAGGCGGCGAGGATCCGGGTCTGCGAGAACCGGGCACCAACGGGCTCATCCTGGCGCGCGGAGGCGTGGTGGTCGCTGACTGCGGCAATCGATCTGTCGCTCGCATCGATCTGCGAACCCGTGAAAAAATTCCGCTGTGCACCCACTATGAAGGTCGCCGCTTCAATAGTCCGAACGATCTGGTGCTGGCGGCTGACGGGTCGATCTATTTCACCGATCCGCCTTATGGCCTGGAAGGCGGGCACGACTCTCCGCGTCGTGAAATGAGCTTTACAGGCGTGTTTCGTCTGGCGCCGGACAACAGCGTGACGCTGATTGATGACGGCGTCATGCCGAATGGGATCGGTCTGTCGCCGGACGGTCGAACGCTTTTCGCGACGGATCGGGTTGGATGGGTGGCCTGGGATCTCGATGAAGCCGGGCGGCCCGGGCCGCGCCGGACCCACATCGACCGGCAGGTCTCCGGCGTTCAAGGCGGAGACGGCTTCAAATTCGATGATCAGGGCTTCCTTTGGGCGTCGAGCCGCGACGGCCTGTCCATATTTCAAGGCGATCAACGCCTCGGCGTGATCACGTCCGATGCGGTCATTTCCAACTGTGAGCTGGCTGCAGACGGTCATCTCTACATGTCGTCGAATCATGCTGTGGTCCGAGTTCGGACGAAAGCGCGCAAGCTCATGGCGCAAAGCCGGAGTTGAGGGAGCTTGGCCCGACCAGGGATGCGAGCATGACGCGCCGAGCGGCCCTTGGTCGTACTCTGCACAGAGCCACCGATATCGAGGCAGCGATTGATGGCCTTTCCCATGCGTCGCCGTCGTCTTGTGTTTAGTTTGAGGGGGGGGCCAGGTGATTGAGTCTCAGCCGGTTGTCGTTGACGAGGTTGTGGTGACGGCGGCGCGTCTGCCGGCGGCGGCGGGGGAGGCGGCGTTCTCGGTCATCCGGCTGGACGAGGCGGCGCTGGCGAGGTCGGCGCGTCTGGACGAGGCCCTGGCGAGCGTTCCGGCGGTGTCGCTGTTCCGGCGCACGTCCAGCCTGGCGGCCAATCCGACGACACAGGGGATCTCCCTGCGCGCCATCGCGCCGTCGGGGGCGGGGCGGACCTTGGTGACGCTGGACGGCGTGCCGATGAACGATCCCTTCGGCGGCTGGGTGATCTGGTCGCAACTGCCGACCGAGAGCCTGGAGAGCCTCGACATCGTGCGCGGGGCGGGAGCCGGCCCCTATGGCGCGGGCGCCCTGACCGGCGTGATCCAGCTGCGCGAGCGTGAGCGCGGCGGCGTGCTGTCGGCCTCGGTGTCGGAACGGGGCGGGGCGCGCCTGGCGGGATCAGGGGGGCTGGACCTCGGTCGGGCGAGGCTGACGGCCTCGACGCTTTATGAGACCAGCGACGACTACAGGCCCGTGCGCGGCGCGGCGGCCGGGGCGGCGGACACGCCCCTGGATCTGGAAGCCCGTGCGGCGGCCGTGCGGCTGGATGCGCCGGCAGGCGAGGCCAGCGTGTCGCTACGCGCCTCGGCCTATGACGAGGAGCGCGGCTCGGGGCTGGCCGGGGCGCGATCCAGCGCCAGCGGCCACCTGCT
>NZ_JBSHMV010000004.1:0-222574 GCF_053645695.1 Brevundimonas sp. NPDC055311 | reverse complement strand
GGCGCGCCGTAGTTCTCGCAGACATAGCCGCGAACCTCACCGTCGACCTCGACGCGGAAACGCACGCCGCGCGGGATGACGACCACGTGGCCCGGTGCGACCTCGATCACGCCCATCTCGGTGACGAAGCGCTGCGCCCCCTGCTGCGGCACGATCAGCAGCTCGCCGTCGGCCGAATAGAAGACCCGGTCCACCATCGAACGGTTGGCGACATAGAGGTGGACGCCCACCCCCGTCCCGGAATCGGCGTCGCCGTTGCCGCCATAGGTGGTCAGCCCCTCGACCCAGTCGGTCGGCTGGTCCGGCATGGGCAGCGGGTCCCAGCGCATCCGGTTGGGATTGGGCGGCGTCTCGGTGAAGGGACCGGAGCGCACCCTCCCCTGCGCGAACGGCTGATAGGGTCCGTGCTGGGCCGACGGCCGCAGGCGATAGAGCCAGCTTCTCAGATTATGGTCGCGCGGGGCGGTGAAGGCCGTGCCCGACAGCTGTTCGGCATAGAGGCCCAGCGCCGGACGCTGCGGCGAGTTGCGACCCACCGGCAGGGCGCCGTCCACCGCCTCCGTCGCGAAATGATTGGCGAAACCGCTCTGATAGGCGGGCGCGTTGGATCGCGTCATGTCGTTTCTCCCTTGCCGGGAGATGTAAGCGATCGCCGCGAAACCGTCACCCCGAGCCGCACGGCTTTGCCCTGGATCAAACGGAAATCGTCAGAATCCTTGCATCCTGGCCAGGCGTTCAGCGTGGAAATGGGCGTCGCCGAGAAGTTCGTTCAGGACGCGGACGCGCTTCATGAACAGGCCGACATCGAACTCGTCCGTCATGCCGACGCCGCCATGCATCTGGACCGCCTCCTGCACCGCCAGTTCGGCGACGCGGCCCGCCTTGGCCTTGGCGATTCCGGCGGCCTGTTCGGCGTCGGGACGGCCCGCGTCGATGGCCTGAAGCGCGGCCAGCGTGGCCGCCTTGGCCAGCTCCAGTTCGGTGAACAGGTGGGCGGCGCGGTGCTGCAGGGCCTGGAACTCGCCGATCAGCCTGCCGAACTGCTTGCGGGTTTTCAGGTAATCCAGCGTCGTCCTGAACGCCTGATCCCCCGCCCCGACCAGCGACGAAGCGGCGCAGGCGCGGCCCAGCGTCAGGGCGGCGTCCAGCGGCCCCTGCCCTTCGCCCACCGCGCCGATGACAGCGTCGGCGTCGACCTGAACCTCGCTCAAGGTCACGCGGGCGGCGTTGTGGGCGTCGACCATGACGGTGCGCTCGACCGAGACGCCCGGCGTCGCCCGATCGATCAGGAACAGGGTCAGGCCGTCTTCGGTCTGCGCCGCGACGATCAGGGCGTCGGCGATGTGGCCGTCCAACACGAAGCCCTTGGCGCCGTTCAGCTTGAAGCCGTTGCCGGAGCGTTCGGCGCGCGCAGCGATCTTCGCCGGGGCGTGTTTGGGCCCTTCGTCGACGGCGAGACTGAGGATGGCCTCGCCCGCCGCGATCCGGCCCAGCCATTGCTTCTGCGTCTCTGACCCAGCCGCCTTCAGAACCGTCACCGCCAGCACGGACGAGCCCATGAAGGGCGACGGCGTCAGGGTGCGACCCAGACTTTCAGCGATGACGCCCGCCTCGACGGCGCCGAGGCCCGAGCCGCCGTCTTCCTCAGGAATGACGACGCCGGAAAAGCCCATCTCGCCGAACGCCCGCCACAGGTCGCGTGAGACGCCGTCAGCGTCGCGGCTGTCGCGCAGTTGGCGCAGATGGGCGATGGGCGCGTTTTCGTTGAGGAAGCCGTCGGCGGCGTCCTGAAGCAGGGTCTGCTCTTCGGTCAGGATCAGGGGCATGGGCTCAGGCTCCCGGTAGTTGCAGCAGGTGTTTGGCGATGATGTTCAGCTGGACTTCGCTGGTCCCGCCTTCGATCGAGTTGGCCTTGGTGCGCAGCCAGTCGCGGGCGGCCTGGCCGTCGTTCGAGCGCTCGCCCTCCCATTCCAGCGCGTCCGATCCGCCCGCCGCCATGGCCAGTTCGTGGCGGCGTTTGTTCAGTTCTGAGCCGTAGTATTTGAGCATGGAGGCGATGGCCGGATGGGCCTGTTTCGCCTTCATCTGATCGCCTGCCCGCTCCATCGCCAGACGGAAGGCGGCGGCGTCGATGTCGTAGTCGGCGATGCGGGCGCGCAGCAGCGGCTCATCCAGCCGCCCGGCCTCGTCCAGCCCCAGATGATCAGCCGCGACCTGACCCAGCGGTCGGCCGACCCCGGTATCGCCCATGGCGCCGATCATGGTCCGCTCATGCGCCAGCAGGGCCTTGGCCACGTCCCAGCCGCGATTCAGCGTGCCGATCAGGTTCTCCTTCTCCACACGCACGTCGTCGAAGAAGGTCTCGCAGAAGGGCGACTTGCCGCTGATCAGGGTGATGGGCCGCGTCGTCACGCCCGGCGTCGCCATGTCGAACAGGACGAAGCTGATGCCCAGATGCTTGGGCGCCTCGGGATCGGTGCGGACCAGGCAGAAGATCCAGTCGGCCTTGTCGGCGTAGGACGTCCAGATCTTCTGGCCGTTGACGATCCAGTGGTCGCCCTGATCCACGGCGCGGGTCTGGACGGAGGCGAGGTCGGAGCCTGCGCCCGGCTCGGAATAGCCCTGACACCAGCGGATTTCGCCGCGCACGATGGGCGGCAGGAAGCGCTGCTTCTGTTCCTCGGTCCCGAAGGCCAGAAGCGCCGGGCCCAGCATCCAGACGCCGAAGCTGTAGAGCGGCGGCCGCGCCTTGATGCGGCGCATCTCCGACGCCAGCACCTTGGCCTCCTCGCGGTTCAGCCCGCCACCGCCGTATTCGCGCGGCCATTCCGGCGCGGTCCAGCCGCGCTCGGCCATGCGGTCCAGCCAGACCTTGTGCGCAGGAGTCGGGAAGACGGCGTTGCGGCCGCCCCAGACCATCTCGGCCTCGCCCGGCGCGGCGCCGCGACATTCAGGCGGGCAGTTCGCCTCCAGCCAGGCGCGCGTCTCGGCGCGGAACGTCTCCAGATCGGCCATGGCCGCCCTCCCTCGCGTTCTTGCTTGGAGAGGACGCTAGCCGGTCCTTTTTGGAAACGGAACCTACTTCTTGGTGGGCATGAAGGGCGAGAAGGTGATGACGGTGAAGGTGTCGCGGATGTGCGGACGCGTCTGCACCTGCTTGGTGACGAAGGCGCCGATGTCGGCGTCCCGGTGCAGTTGGAACTTGGCCAGCAGGTCGTGCTGGCCCGAGGTCGAATAGACCTCGCTCACATTCTCGACATTGTCGACCAGATCGGCCGCAACATCGTGGGCATGGCCCAACTCGCATTTGATGAAGACGAAAATGGCGGTCATCATGGCCTTCAAGCCTCCCGTTCAAGTGGAGGTCTCTAGCGGATGGAGACGACATGGGTAAGGCTTTGTCGCCCGAGGCGACGCTGACGATGGAACGGGCCGCGGCCTATGAGGCGGCCTATAACAACCGCGCCCGCGTGCCGGGGCACCCCGCTATCCTGGATCGCTGGCGCAAGGACTCGCTGCGGGTGATCGACGCCCGCCGGCCCGAGACGATCGAATACGGCCCGTCCGAGCGGCAGAAGATGGAGTGGTTCGACGCCGGGTCCGGCGCGCCGGTCGCCGTCTTCATGCACGGCGGCTATTGGCAGTCTCTGGATCGGGGCTGGTTCGCCTGGGTCGCGCCCGCCCTGCTGGAGCATGGAATCAGCGTCGCCGTGCCGGGATATGATCTCGCGCCCGGCGTCTCGGTCGGCAAGATCATCAGCCAGATGCGCGAGGCGACGGAGGCGGTGCGCGCCCGCACCGGCAAGCGGCCGCTGGTCTTCGGCCATTCGGTCGGCGGCCATATGGCGGCGGGCATGCTGTCCGAGGGCCGAGCGCGGGCGGCGCTGGCGATCTCGGGCGTGTTCGATCTGGAGCCGCTGGTCCACACCTCGCTGAATGAAGCCCTGGGACTGGACGCGCCGATCGCGCGCGCGCTGTCGCCCATTCACTGGCCCGCGCCGAACGGCTCGACGCCCGGCGGCACGGCGCTCGACTGCTGGGTCGGCGGCGACGAGAGCAATGAGTTTGTGCGCCAGAGCCGCGAGATGGCCGCCGCCTGGGGCGGCAAGGGCGCCGATACCCGCGTCGAGATCGTAGAGGGCGCCGACCACTTCACCGTCCTGGACCCGCTGGCCGATCCCGACAGCGCCATGGTGAAGCGGCTGGTGGAGCTGGCGACCGCCGAATAGCGGCGCTTACCAGGATTGATCCCGGTTACCCTTGACGTCAGGGGCGTCGCGCGCCGATCTGCGGGCCTCGGATCTTGAAGGAGACCTCCATGCGCCACGACCGCCTCAGCGTGCTGACCGCCCTTGAAACCCAGGGCGTGGTGCCGGTCTTCTATCACCCCGACCAGGAGGTCTGCGCCGAGGTGATCCGGGCCTGCGCCCGCGGCGGCGCCAAGGCGATCGAGTTCACCAACCGCGGCGACTTCGCCTGGGAGACCTTCACCGCCCTGTCCAAGGAATTCAGCCGCACGGATCCCGACATCATCATGGGCGTGGGCTCGATCCTGGATGCGCCGACGGCGGCCCTCTACCTGGCCTCGGCCGCGCGCTTCGTCATCAGCCCCTGCCTGGTTCCCGACGTCGCCAGGGTCTGCAATCGGCGACAGGTGGCCTATTCGCCCGGCTGCGGCTCGGTGCGCGACATCTCCGAGGCGCAGGAGCTGGGCTGCGAGATCGTCAAACTGTTCCCCGGCGCCTCCGTCGGCGGGCCGGACTTCGTCAAGGCGGTTCTGGGCCCCATGCCCTGGAGCAAGATCATGCCGACGGGCGGCGTCGACCCGGACGAAGCCTCCATCGCCAAATGGTTCGGGGCCGGCATCGTGGCGACCGGCATGGGCTCCAAGCTGATCACCGAGGCCGCGATCCAGGCGCGCGACTGGGCCGGCATCGAGGCCAAGGTGCGCCAGACTGTCGAGGCGATCGCGGCGTTCCGGGCGAAGGGCTGACCCTCTCCCTCCCCTTCAGAAACGGCGCTCAATGGGACGAGCGGCAACGCACAAAAAAGACCCCGCCGGCTCGCCCGACGGGGTCTTTCTTCTGTTCAGCGACAGGCTCGCCTCAGGCGGCGGCGTCGGCCTTGGCGGCCAGCTTGGCCTGGTGAGCCTTCATGCCCGCCGCGATCAGTTCGGCGGCTTCGCCGGCGTCGCCCCAGCCGTTGACCTTGACCGACTTGCCCTTCTCCAGATCCTTATAGCGGGTGAAGAAGTGCTCGATCTGCTCGATCAGGATGGCGGGCAGCTGACGGTAGCTGGAGACCTCGGTGTAGTAGGGGTTCAGCTTGTCGACCGGCACAGCCAGGATCTTTTCGTCGCCGCCGGCTTCATCGACCATCTTCAGCACGCCGATCGGGCGCGAACGGATGACGCAGCCGGGCACCACCGGCGTCGGGTTCAGCACGATCACGTCGCAGGGATCGCCGTCGTCCGACAGGGTGTGCGGCACGAAGCCGTAGTTGCCCGGATAGTACATGGCGGTGTGCAGGAAGCGGTCGACGAACAGGGCGCCCGACTCCTTGTCCATCTCATACTTCACCGGCAGTCCGCCCTGCGGAATCTCGATGATGACGTTGATGTCCCACGGCGCGTTAGGGCCGACCGGGATGGCGTCGATGTTCATGGTACGCTCTTATTGCAGGTGCGAACGGGGAGAATTGACGCGCGTGATAAGCTTTGCGCGGCTTTACGGCAAGCGTCGCGGCGATCACGCTTGCCTTGCGGCGGCTGACGTGGCGTCAATCCAGACATGAGTCTGTTCGATTGGATCGCCCTGTTCGTCTTCGTCGTCGCCTGGCTGGGCTATGGCCCGCTGATCCGCCTGGTGGCGCGGCGCAGCGGCTCGCTCAACATGGACATGCTGTCGGTGCGCGACGCCTGGATGCGCGCCATGACTCATCGTGAAATGCGGCTGATCGACAGCCAGTTGATGGGCCATTCGATCAACTCGGCCTCCTTCTTCGCCTCGACCAATCTGCTGCTGATCGCCGCCGTGGCCGGCGTGCTGTTCGGGGGCGAGGCGGCGATGCGCGGTTTCGCCGCCGTCGGGGCCGAGCCCGTCGCTCCGCGCCTGATGGAGGCCAAGCTGGCCCTGGTCCTGGTCTGCCTGGCGCGCGGTTTCCTCGACTTCATCTGGGCCTTGCGCCAGCTGAACTACACCCTGGCCCTGATCGGCGCCGCGCCGGAAATCCACGAAGAGGCCGATCGCGTCGCCTATGGCCGCGCCGTGGGGCGGTTGCTGAACCCCGCACTGACCAATTTCAACCAGGGCGTTCGCGGCTATTATTTCGCCCTGGCCGCCGCCGCTTGGTTGTTCGGGCCGCTGTGGCTGATGCTGGGCGCGGTGTCGGTCTTCGCCCTTCTGGCCTGGCGTCAGCTGGCCTCGCCCGCCGCCAGCGCCATTCGCCAGGCCCGCCGTCTGCTTGAACGCGGATGATTATCTCGCATATGCGAAATCGCCATCGCCGCCCCGCGCCGCCGAGAGGCGACGTCAGACTTCGTAACACCCCGTGATTGTATAAGATTGACTCGGCGCTTGTATTTTTGTGCGCTGCAAACTAACTTGTTTTTCGACGCTTTCGAGCGTCTTGCCCTTCCTGGGCGTTTCCTCCCTATAGACTTTCCAAAGCCGCGCCGTTTGGCGCGGCTCTTTTTTTGCCTCGTTCGCGGTCGTCAGGCGCTCTGGTCCGCGCACAGGCCGGCGATGACCCGCCGCAAGGCCGAGCGACATCGCGTCCAGCCCGGCGAGGGCGCCCAGGCCGCCTCATCCCAGTACAGGCCCCGGCTCAGCTCCACCTGGATCGCCTGAAAGCCCTCGTCCGGCCGCCCCCAGCGCTGGGTCGCATAGCCGCCCGCATAGGGCCGGTTCAGGCCGACCGTCAGCCCCTGCGCCTCGAACAGCCGCCGCAGCCGCCGCGTCAGCAACGCCTCGCAACTGGTCCCGTGCCGATCGCCCAGCACCACGTCCACCGCCCCGTTCGTCGCCCGCGCCGGCATGGAGTGCCAGTCGATCAGCACCGCTCGTCCGAACCGCGACCGCGCCGTCTCCATCATCTCATGCAAGGCCGCATGATAGGGCGCATGGACCCGCGCCACCCTCGCCTCGGCCTCGCCCCACGTCAGCCGTCGATCGTAGAGCGGCGTGCCGTCCCCCGCCAATCGCGCCACCACGCCGTACCCCGCCTGAGCCTTGGCGCTGGAGCGCGGCGCGACGGCGTCCGTGATCAACGCCGGATCCCACTCGTCCGGCGCCCGGTTCAGATCGACGTAGGCTCGACCGATCCGCGCCGCGATCAGGGCCGCGCCTTCTGCCGGACCGCCGTCGATCAACTGATCGACGGCCGCGTCCTCGGCGCTGCGGACCGCGCGCATCGAGGCCGCCGCCTGCATGTCCTCGGGATAGAGGTCGCCCGAGTGCGGCGAGGCGAACACCAGAGGCGTCGCCCGCCCGGTCTCGGCCGGAACGATCCAGAAGGGCGGCTGATGCGCATCCATGCCTTGGCCATAGCCTGCTTTGTCGCGAAAGGCGCGCCCGAAGCCATTGCGCCCGCCTTCGTCTTCACCGCCGGTTTACTCCGCAGGGCCTAGGCTGGCCGCCAATTTCCCAACGGTTTCGATTCGATCATGGCGCGCATTCTTCTGGCCGAAGACGACAATTCTCTTCGCGGCTTCCTGACCCGCGCCCTGGAGCGGGCCGACCATGAGGTCGTGGCCTGCGAAAACGGCGACGACGCCATCGACGCGCTGGACCAGGGTCCCTACGACCTGCTGCTGACCGACATCGTCATGCCGGGCGCCGACGGCATCGAGGTCGCCCGCGTCGCCGCCGCCCGCCAGCCGGGCCTGCGCATCATGTTCATCACCGGCTTCGCGGCGGTCGCCCTCAGCGCCGCCCAAGCCTCGCCCCAGGCCAAGGTCCTGTCCAAACCCGTCCACCTGCGCGACCTGGTGAACGAGGTCGAACGCATGATCGCGGCCTAACCGAAAGAAAAGTCGAACAAAGGCGTCAAAGCCCCTTGCAGCCCCCGCAAACGGCGGGTTATAGACGCCGCCTTCCCGCCCACCGGCGCACACGCCGAGGGGCCGCAGAACAGGCGGACGCGTAGCTCAGCGGGAGAGCACTACGTTGACATCGTAGGGGTCACAGGTTCAATCCCTGTCGCGTCCACCATTCTCTTTCAAAGACTTAGAGATACTGCGTCGTTGGTTGGCCGCCCTTTCACGTCCGTCTGACGATCATCTCGTTGCGTCATGAGCGCCCAGCCAACTTGTGGGCTGGTCTTCATTTGACTCTTTGCGACGGTTGGCGATGCCTGCTTCTAGGCTGCGGTCAGCCCTTCGGGAACGACCTAGGTCATAGGCCGTCTGAAATCAAAATGAAGCATGGGCCGCCGCCCCGCTTGACTCCCTCCCGGGGTCAGGGCGCATATAAGAACATATGCGGAACATTCATTCTCAGCCTGACGCTCTGGCGGCGCTGAAGACTCGCCTGGAGGCCCTGGATCGGGCGGGCGGTCGTCGCGTCGACGCGGGCGTGCGCGCGGGAAGCGACGACGCATTTGCACCGTTGGCCACGGGCGTTCTGCATGATCTCTACGCCGTCGCCCCTGCCGACGCGGTGGCGGTCAACGCCTTCGGGCTGGGGATGGCGCTGCGGGCGGCGGCGGGGCGGCCCATCGTCTGGGGCCTGCATGAGATGATGGCCCAGGAGGCGGGACGGCCCCACGGTCCGGGCCTGCATGAGATGGGCCTGGCGCCGCGCGACCTGCTGCTGGTGCGGACACGCGACGTGCAGACCCTGTTGGCCGTCGGCGAAGAAGCCCTGCGCAGTCCCGCCGTGGGCGCCGTGCTGTTGAGCGCCTGGGGCGAGGCCAGGGCCTTCAGCCTGACGGCCAGCCGCCGACTGGCTCTGGCGGCCGAGACGGGCGGCGCGACCCTGTTCCTGGCGCGGGCGAGCGCCCTGCCCTGTCCCAGCGCGGCCGAGACCCGCTGGTCGGTGGCGTCCTGCGCGTCAGAACCTCTGGAAGGCGGAGCGCCGGGGCGGCCGTCTTTTTCGGCGACCCTGCTGCGGCGGCGCGGCGGCGGGGCGACCGGAACCTGGATCATGGAGTGGGATCGTGAACAGCGAACCTTCCGCCCGCCCGCGCCGCTATCTGGCGGTCTGGTTCCCCTGGCTGCCCAGCGACCGGCTGCGACGCCAGGAGCAGCGGGACGGCGCGCCGCCTGAGGATGCGCCGCCCGTCGTCCTGGCCGAGAAGATCAAGGGCGCGCTGAGGCTGACGGCCGTCGATCCGGCGGCGGCGCGGGCGGGACTGACCCCCGGCCTGGCCCTGGCCGATGCGCGGGCGCGGACCCCCGCCCTGCGCGTCGTCGCCCATCGAGCGGACCTCGACGACGCCCTGCTGACGCGGGTGCTGGAGGATTTCGGTCGCTTCACCCCCATGATCGCGCTGGACCCGCCGCACGGCCTGATGCTGGACGTGACCGGCTGCGCCCACCTGTTCGGCGGAGAGACAGGCCTGATGCGGACGGTCCAGGCGCGGGCCGAACGCGCCGGTCTCAAAATCCGGTGCGCCCTGGCCGGCACGCCCCAGGTCGCGCGCGCCCTGGCCCGCTTCAGCCCCGGCGGCCGGTTCGAGCCCGGCCAGGACCGCGCCGCTGCGCGCCGCCTGCCGGTCGCCGCCCTGGAGCTTTCGGACAAGGAGGACGAGGCCCTGCGCCGTCTGGGCCTGAAGCGGCTGGGCGACCTGGACGACCGGCCCCGCGCGCCCCTGGCCGCCCGCTTCGGCGCCGACTTCCCGACCCGACTGGCGCGGGTTCTGGGCGACGAGGACATGCGCATCACCCCGCATCGCCCGCCTGCGCCCGTGATCGTCGACCGCGTCTTCTTCGAGCCGATCTCGGCGCCCGAGGACGTAGAGCGGGTCCTGTCCGACCTGCTAATCGAGACCATGGACCGGCTGGATCAGACCGACCTGGGCGGCCGCGCCTTCGAGGCCGGCTTCTATCGCGTGGACGGCGCGACCCGCCGCATCGTCGTCCGCACCGGCCGTCCGACCCGCGACGCTCCCGCGACCCTGCGGCTGTTCCGTGAGCGGATGGCGGCCCTGGCCGCCCCGCTGGACCCCGGCTTCGGCTTCGATCAGATGCGGATGTCCGTGCCCTGGACTCAGGCTTTGGCGCCGACCCAGCAGGGGCTGGAACGCGAGACGCCCGGCGAAGAGGCCTTCAGCCGTCTGGTCGACCGGCTGACCGCGCGCCTGGGACCCGAGGCCGTGCTACGCTTCAAGCCCTTCGCCTCGCACATTCCCGAACGCGCCGCGCGGCTAGTCCCAGCCGCCGCCCATCGTGGCGACGAGCCCTGGCCCGACCTTGATCCCGACGATCCGCCCTTGCGGCCGCTGCAGATGTTCGACCCGCCCCAGCCGGTCGAAACCCTCGCCGAGGTTCCCGACGGCTATCCGCTGAAGTTCCGCTGGCGCCGCGTCCTGCACGAGGTGACCCGCGCCGAGGGGCCCGAGCGGATCAGCGGCGAATGGTGGCGTGCCCCGAACCAGCGCACCCGCGACTATTACCGGGTCGAAGACCGGGACGGCCGTCGCTTCTGGCTGTTCCGCCAGGGCCTTTATGGCGAGACGCTCGAGCCGCGCTGGTTCATCCACGGCCTGTTCGCGTGAGGAGGCTCGACCCTTGCGGCGCCTACGCCGAACTGGCGACGGCCAGCAACTTCTCCTTCCTGCGCGGTGCCTCGCATCCCAAGGACCTGGTGCTGACAGCGATCCAGCGCGGCCATGCCGGTCTGGGGCTGGCCGATCGCAACACTGTAGCGGGCGTGGTGCGGGCCTGGAGCGCGCTGAAGGAGATTCGCGTTGAGGGTCTGGCCCCGCCGGACAGGATGCGCGACGGCGGCAGTCCCGGCGAGATCGCCTTCATCGAGGCCCCGCTGAACGATCCGGCCCTGTCCGAAGAGGTGAAGCGCCGCGCGGCGGACTTCCGCCTGCTGACCGGGGCGCGGCTGGTCTTCAACGACGGGGCTCCCGACGTCATCGCCTATCCGGAGACGCGGGCGGGCTGGGGCCGGCTGACGCGCCTGCTGACCCTGGGCAACAGACGGGCCAGGAAGGGCGAGTGCGAGATCGGCCTGCGCGACCTGCTGGCCGATCCCGAAGGCCTGCTACTGATCCTCGTCCCGCCGGACCGGCTGACGGGGCTGGAAGAGGCGCTGACCCGCATGAGCGCGGCGGCGCCGGGCGCGGTCTGGCTGGGCGCCGCCCTGCACAGGCGCGGCGACGACCGGCGCCGGCTGGCCCGGCTCAAGGCCATGGCGGAGCGAGCGGGCGTTCCCCTGCTGGCGCTCAACGACGTCCTCTACGCCGCTCCCGACGACCGCGACCTGCAGGACATCCTGACCTGCATCCGCGAAGGCGCGACCATCGAAACCGCCGGCCGCCGGCTGGAAGCCAACGCCGAGCGCTGGCTGAAGCCCGAAGATGAAATGGCGAGGCTGTTCAAAGACGCGCCCGAGGCGATGACCGAGACGACCGCCTTCCTGTCGCGGGCAAGCTTCGACCTGTCCGAACTCAGCTACCAATACCCGGAAGAGCCGGTCCCGCCGGGCTGGAATCCCCAAGCCTGGTTGGAGAACCTGACCGACCGTCATGCCGCCATGCGCTATCCCGACGGCGTTCCCGACAAGGTTCGGGTCTTGCTGGACAAGGAACTGGCCTTCATCGCCCGCAAGAAGATAGCCCCCTACTTCCTGACCATCTTCGACATCGTCCGCGTGGCGCGAGACAAGCGCATCCTGTGCCAGGGACGAGGCTCGGCGGCGAACTCGGCGGTCTGCTACGTCCTGGGCATCACCTCGGTGGACCCGATGGAATCCGACCTGCTGTTCGAGCGCTTCCTCTCCGAGGATCGAAACGAACCGCCCGACATCGATGTGGATTTCGAGCATGAGCGGCGCGAAGAGATCATCCAGCATATCTACGAACGCTATGGCCGCGATCGCGCCGGCATCGCCGCCACCGTCATCCACTTCCGCCCCCGCAGCGCCATCCGCGAGGTCGGCAAGGCGCTAGGCCTGACCGAAGACGTCACCGCTCGCCTGGCCTCCAGCCACTGGGGCAGTTGGGGGACCGAGATCGGCGATCGCCACGTCATTCAGGCAGGACTGGATGCAGCCAACCCCATGATCGCCCGCGCGGTCGATATGGCCTCACGTCTGCTGAACTTCCCCCGGCACCTCAGCCAGCATGTCGGGGGCTTCGTCCTGACCCAGGACCATCTGGACGAGATGGTCCCCATCGGCAACGCCGCCATGCCGGACCGGACTTTCATCGAATGGGACAAGGACGACATCGACGCCCTAGGCCTGATGAAGGTCGATGTCCTGGCGCTCGGCATGTTGACCTGCATCCGCAAGGCCTTCGACCTGATCCGCGCGCATGAGAAGAAGGATTGGGAGCTACATACGCTTCCGCGCGAAGATTCTGCTGTCTACGACATGCTGTGTCGAGGCCAGTCCATCGGCGTCTTCCAGGTCGAGAGCCGTGCCCAGATCAACATGCTGCCCCGGCTGAAGCCTCGCTGTCTTTACGACCTCGTCATTCAGGTCGCCATCGTGCGGCCTGGCCCGATCCAGGGCGACATGGTCCATCCCTATCTGCGTCGGCGCAACAAGGAGGAGGAGGTCGTCTATTCTTCGCCCTCCCCCGATCACGGCCCGCCCGACGAACTGGAACAGGTGCTGCACAAGACCCTTGGCGTGCCCCTGTTTCAGGAACAGGCGATGAAGCTGGCCATCGTCGCCGCCGAGTTCAGCGACGGCGAGGCCAACGGCCTGCGCAAGGCCATGGGCACTTTCCGGGGCGACGGCAGCCTTCACACCTATGAGACGCGCATGGTCGGACGGATGGTCGAACGCGGCTATGACCCGGCCTTCGCCCAGCGCTGTTTCGAACAGATCAAGGGCTTCGGCTCCTACGGCTTTCCTGAAAGCCATGCCGCCAGTTTCGCGCGGCTGGTCTATGTCTCGTCATGGATCAAGCACCGCCACCCGGCGGCCTTCGCCTGCGCCTTACTGAACAGCCAGCCCATGGGCTTCTACGCCCCCGCACAGATCGTGCGCGAGGCGCAGGAGGTCGGCGGGGTCGAGGTGCGCCCCATCGACGTCTCCCACAGCGACTGGGACAACAGTCTGGAGGGGCCTGAGAAGGCGCCCATCCTGCGTCTGGGCCTGCGCCAGATCGACGGCTTCAAAGAGGACTGGGCCAAGGCCCTGTCGACGGCGCGAGCCGAGGCGCCCTTCGCCGATGTCGAAACTCTGGCCCGGCGCGCCGAACTGCCCGCCGCCGCCATGCGCAAGCTGGCCGACGCCGACGCCTTCCGCTCCCTGGGCCAGGACCGTCGCGCGGCCCTGTGGGCGGTGCGCCGCCTGCCCGACGACGATCCCCTGCCCCTGTTCGCCGCCGCCGAGGCGCGCGAACGGGGCGCGCGCGAACTGGGCGCCGAGCCCGACGCTCGTCTGCCCACGATGCCGCTGGGCGAGCACGTCGCCGCCGACTATCAGACCGCGCGCCTGTCGCTGAAGGCCCACCCCATGGCCATCCTGCGTCCCGTCTTCGCCGCCGACCGGGTGCTGACCTGCGCGGCCGCCGAAGCCAAGCGCGGCGGCTCCCTCGTGCGGGTCGCCGGCGTGGTCCTGGTGCGTCAGCGGCCGGGCAAGGGGAACGCCGTCTTCGTGACCCTGGAGGACGAGACCGGCATCACCAACGTGATCCTGTGGGCGCGGATGCTGGACCAGTTCCGGCGCGAGGTCATGGGCGCCCGCCTGATGCAGATCGAAGGCGTCGTCGAGAAAAGTCCCGAAGGCGTGATCCACGTCGTCGCCCGCCACGTCATCGACCGCAGCGCCGAGCTGTCCCGCCTGTCAGAGAACCATGAGACCGACATCCAGCTCGCCCGCGCCGATGTCGTCGCTAACCCGCAACCGCCGCGACGCCCGTCGCACCGGCATCCGCGGGACGTCCGCATCCTGCCGGGATCGCGGGATTTCCACTAGGCGCCGGAAGCGGGCCTGCCAACCGGACATCAAGACCCTAGCCTCGCCGTTCCCAAGCCTCTAGCCGACCCGGGCGGCCGTGGGCGGCGCCTGCCGCAGCGCCAGTTCCGCCTTTTCAGGCCGGATATAGATCGAGGTGAGCTGCGGATACCGCTGCTTCAATTCGGTTTCGAGCGCCTCGATCAGGGTCTCGGCCTCCCCCATCGCCAGGCCGTCCTCGAAATCCGCGCTGACCGCGACGAACACCGCGTCCGGCGAGGTATGGATGGTGCGCACATGGTTCACCGCCGCCACGCCGGGGCTTCGCTCTACGGCGGCCCAGATGCCGCCGACCAGTTCCGGGTCGGCGCTTTCCCCGATCAGCAGCCCTTTGGCCTCGCGGGCCAAGAGGGCGGCGACCAGGGCGAGGATCAGGCCGATGGCGATCGAGGCGATGCCGTCGATGCGCGGCTCGCCCAGGGCATGGCTCGTCCATACGCCCAGCGCCGCGATGGCGAGGCCGAGAAGGGCGGCGCTGTCCTCGAACAGGACGATGAACCCCGCCGGATCCTTGGAGCGTCGCACCGCGCGCCACCAGCCGGCCCCCTGCCGCTTGGCGTTGAACGCTTTCACGGCGATGGCCCAGGAGCCGCCCTCGAGCAGGGCCGCCACCGCGAGAACCACATAGTTGATACGCGGATCGCCCAGTGGCTCCGGATCTCGAATGTGGAGCCAGCCTTCATAGATGGACACGCCGGCGCCCACGGCGAAGATCAGGATGGCGACAACGAAGGCCCAGAAATAGAGCTCGCGTCCGTAGCCGAAGGGGTGAAGCCCATCCGCAGGGCGCTTCGCGCGATGCTGGCCGTAGAGCAACAGGATCTGATTGCCGCTGTCGACGAGCGAATGCACGCCCTCGGTCAGCATGGAGGAGGAGCCGCTGATCGCCGAGGCGACGAACTTGGCGACGGCGATGCCGAGATTGGCGGCCAGCGCGCCGAGGAGGACGATGTTCTCCTTGAGGGGATGGGTCTCGCCCGGCCTCTCCGGCCTGTCGCTCGCCCGGCTCACCGGCGGTCGGGCCCGCCGTGAGCGCCGCTCTCCATCGGGGAAGGCCCAAGCATCAGGTCGAACGCCTCCGGCGCCGCCTTCAGGAGGCCGATGTCGCCATCCGGGTGCGCGGGCGAGGGAATTTGAGCCACGGCGACCTCCTTCCCGGGAGCAGCGCGCGTCGCGGAAAGGAGTTCCCCCGCGCCGCCGGTTCAGGCTGACCTCCAGGCGGCTTCGCGAGGGACGCCCCGTATCGCTGCGTAGTTTGACTGAGCCCCCTTCTGAACCGGAGCCTGTCATGCCCTTCCTTCGCCCCCTCGCCTACCCCAGCCTGGCCGTCGCCGTCGCCGTCGCCCTGGCTTCTGCCGTCCTGACCCCTATCGCGGCTCAGGCGCACGCCCGCCTGGTCAGCGTCACGCCCGCCGCCAAGTCGACCGTCGCATCGCCGCGCACGGTGACCCTGACCTTCAGCGAGCGTGTGGCCCCGGCCTTTTCCAGCTTCGACGTGGTCAACGCCGCCGGGACGAAGGCGACGATCCGCACCGAGGTCAGCCAAGACGGCAAGACCATTACCGGCGCGCTGGCGCGTCCGCTGGCCGCCGGCGCCTATGTCGTCAACTGGCGCATCGCCTCCGTTGACGGCCACCGCATGACCGGCAGCTACGACTTCGTCGTCCGCTGAGATGATCGAGGTCTGGATCGTCATCCTGCGCGGCGTGCAATACGCCGCCGGCGCATTGCTGCTCGGCCTGCCCGCCTTCATGCTCTACAGCGCGCGAGCGATCGGGCCGCTGAATCTGCGCTGGCCGCGCCCCGCCCTGATCTGGGCGGCGGCCGCGCTGACGCTGGCCGCGCCCGCCGCCTTGCTGGCTCAGACCGCCATGATGGCCGGGTCGTTGAGCGAGGCCGTCAAACCCGCCTCGCTGAGCTTCATGATCACCGGCATGGGACTGGGCAAGGCCATGGTCGTGCGGACGCTGGCCGCCGTTCTGGCGCTGGCGGCCGCCCTGCTGCTGCGACCGGGTCGTCTGATGTGGGGCGGGCTGACGCTGCTGGGCGTCATCATCTCGGCCAGCTTCGCCTGGACCGGCCACGGCGCGGCGACCGAAGGATCAGGCCATGCGGTGCATCTGATCTCGGACATCGTTCACGCTGTCGCCGCCTCGGTCTGGATCGGCGCCCTGGCCGCCTTCGCCGTCCTGATCCTGCGTCGGCCGTCGGGCGACGCCGCCTGGGACGCGGGCGTGGCGCGCAGCCTGACCGGCTTCGCCGGGGTCGGCGCGGCGGCCGTCGGCGCCCTGGTCGTGACCGGCCTGATCAACAGCGCCTATCTGGTCGGCCTGTCCAGGGCGCTCAGCCTGGGCGACAGCCCCTATGGCGTCCTTCTGATGATCAAGCTGGTGCTGTTCGGCCTGATGGTCGCCCTGGCGGCGGCTCACCGCTTCCGCCTGGCGCCCCTGATGGCCAGGGACGCCGGCCAGGCCTTGCCGCACCTGAAAAGGAGCCTGGCGGTCGAATTCGTCCTGGCCCTGACGATCCTGGCCGTAATCGCCGTCATGGGCACCCTGCCGCCCCCAGCGGCGCTGTAACGACGTCTTCCTAGAGGGCGGCCTTGCGACGGGCCGCCCGCACCGCCCCCGCCGTCTTCAGGTCGCGCGCCAACCGGATCCACAACAGGATGAAGCCCGTCACCACCATGCTGAGCGTCAGCACGGTCAGGCCGACCAGCAACGGATGGTTGAAGTTGTCGCCGTCCTTGAAGTCGAGGATGTGGAGCCGCCAGAAGAAGTCATAGAAGCGCCAGACCGCCGAGCGCCGCGTGACCACCTCCCCCGTCTGCGGCGACAGATAGAAGGCCGTGCGTTCCGCATCATCGAAGTCCACACGCCAGATCGGCCCGTCGCGGCCGGTTTCCTTCGGCGCCTGATCCAGCAGGACGGCCGACCTGGGCGCCGCTTCGCCACGATAGGCTGCGGCGGCCAGGGCCGAGGCTTCGTCCGCCCTCATCCCCGCGAAAGGCCGGCCGGTCTCGGCGTCCAGGGTAACGGGCGCGCCCTCGACCGGCGTCATGATCCAGGCGGGGCCGCGCTGCGTCATCTTCAGTTCGGCCCGCACCGGCGTCACCTCGGAAAGACGCGAAACCTCAGCCAACCGAAGAATTTTCTCCAGCGGCAGGGCGGCGGGCGTCGACGCCTTCAGCCGGTGCTCGCTGCGCACCGTTTCGATCGGGATCGCGGTCATGACCAGGCCGCCTCCGACCCAGAACAGCACCTGCAGGCCCACCACCAGGCCCACCCATTTGTGAATCTGGGTCGAGTAACGCAGAACCTTCATCGCTTCCCCTCAAGCTCAAGGCGCCGCGGCCGCAACGGCCGAATGAAACCTATACGCCTATCGACGCGCGCGCCCTCATGCGCTTTCAAGGGAAACAGCGACAGGCCGCGTATTCTCCGTTGAGGCCGCGAGGATTTTGCAATGACCGACGACATCGAGCGGATGCTGACGAGACCGCTTCCCGGCGACGACGCCCGACTGGCTGATCTGGAGGGGCGCGTCTGGCGCCGGATCGAGGAGCACCAGGCGCAGCGCAGCGCTGGTCAGGTGCGGCTGGCGGTCATGGCTGTCGCCCTGCTGGTCGGCGTGACCAACGGCGGCGTCCTGGGACAGGCGTTCAAGCCGCGTCCCTCGGACATTCACGTCTTCAGCGTCTCGGCGGGGCTGTCGCCGATGACCAGCTTCGAGGTCGGCGGATGACGACCAACTGGAAGTCGATCGCCCTGACGGTCGTCCTGGCCGCCCTGGCCAGCGCCGGCGGCGCCTGGCTGGGCGCAGGCTGGATGATGAGGCAGCATGAGACCCCCGGCCTGCACGAGATCGTTCACCGGAAGCTCGAGCTGACTGCGGACCAGGACGCCCGCCTGGACCAGATCGAGGCCGGCTTCGCCGAACGACGCGAAAAGCTGGAGGCCGACGTCCGCGCCGCCAATCGCGAACTGGCCAACGCGATCGCCGCCAGCCAGGGCGACAGCCCCGAGGTCCGCGCCGCGGTCGACCATTTCCACGACGCCATGGGCGCCTTGCAGAAGGCCACCATCGCCCATGTGTTCGAGATGCGCGCGGTCCTAACGCCGGAACAGGCCCGCGTCTTCGACAAGGAAATCGCCGGCGCTCTTACGCAAGAGCCTCGGTAAGGCCGAGGTGGCGGCCGACGACGACACAGACGAGGCGCGCGCCGCGCGCGGGGACCGCCAGGCCTTCTCCCGCCTGATGGCCGCGACCAGCGGCGACCTGCATCGCTTCGTTCGACGCTATGTCGGCGATGCGGACGAGGCTCACGACCTGCTGCAGGAGGCCTATGTCTCCGCCTGGCTGGCCATCCGACGCTACGACCCGACCCGACCGTTCGCGACCTGGCTGCGCTCGATCGCCGTTAACAAATGCCGCGACTGGGGTCGCAAGCGCGCGGTGCGCCGCATCGTGCGCGGCGTTATGGGCCTCGACACGCCTGAAGCCATGGCTGTGGGCGAGGATGCGCCGGAAGCCGAAACCCGGCTGGACGACCTCCGCCGCATGGCCGCGATGGACCGCGCCCTGGCCGACCTGCCCGACCACCTCAAGGCGCCCCTGCTGCTGGCTTCGCTGGAGGGTCGCAGCCACGCCGAGATCGCCGAGGTGCTGGGCGTCACGCCCAAGACGGTGGAAACCCGCATCGCCCGCGCCCGGCAGAAGTTGAATCTGCGGCTTTTACGCTGAGGTCGGACCTGCGACGTCCTGACGCTATCTGTCGAATGAGGGATGACGGCCAGGGCCGCGTATTCCCGACGAACCCCCCTTTGCGCTCCGCCCCGCGGCGAGCGGCCTGCTCCGAGACCCTCATGGCGACAACATCACTGGACCGGCGAACCCTGTTGCGAGGCGCGGCCATGGGCGGCGGCATACTGGGCCTGCAGGGCCTGCTGCCCGCCTGGGCCCAGACCGGATCGCCGGGCCTGCGCGCCGACCTGCCGACGCTGACGGGGCCGAACATCGACCTGAGCGTGGGCCATGCCGACTTCACCGTCGGCGGCCGCACCGGCCACGCCTTCATGGTCAACGGCCTGCTGCCCGCGCCCCTGCTTCGTATGCGCGAAGGCCAGAACGTGCGCCTGTCGGTGACCAACCATCTGGAGGAGGACACCTCCATCCACTGGCACGGCCTGCTGCTGCCGTTCCAGATGGACGGCGTGCCGGGCGTCAGCTTCCCCGGCATCAAGCCGCACGAGACCTTCGTCTACGAGTTCCCGATCAAGCAGTCGGGCACCTATTGGTATCACAGCCATTCGGGCCTTCAGGAGGCCATGGGCCACTACGGCCCCATCGTCATCGACCCGGCCGGCGCCGACCCGGTCGCCTATGACCGCGAGCACGTCCTGGTCCTGTCGGACTGGAGCTTCCTGCATCCGCACGAAATCCTCGACAAGCTGAAGAAGAGCCCCGGCTACTTCAACCAGCAGAAGACGACCCTGGCGGGCCTGCTGGACGGTTCGGACCGCATGAGCCTGTCCGAGCGGCGGATGTGGGGCTCGATGCGGATGGACCCGCGCGATATCCTCGACGTCAACGGCACGACCTACACCTATCTGGTCAACGGCCATGGCCCGGACGAGAACTGGACCGGCCTGTTCCGGCCCGGCGAGCGCGTTCGCCTGCGCATCATCAACGCCTCGGCCATGTCGATCTTCAACGTCCGCATTCCCGGCCTGCCCATGACCGTGGTCCAGGCTGACGGCGAGCATGTCCGCCCGGTCGAGGTGGACGAGTTCCAGATTTCGGTGGCCGAGACCTATGACGTCATCGTCCGTCCGCTTGAGGACCGCGCCTACACCATCGTCTCCGAAGCCATAGACCGCTCGGGCATGGGTCGCGCCACCCTGGCGCCCCGCCTGGGCATGACGGCCGAGGTTCCGCCCCTGCGCCAGGTTCCGAACCTGACCATGAAGGATATGGGCATGGGCGGGGGCATGGGCGGCATGGATCACGGCTCAATGGCGGGGATGGATCATTCGGCCATGGGACATGGCCCCGCCGCCCCCATGGATCACGCAGGCATGGATCATGGCGGCATGAGCATGCGCGATCCGAACAACGCCCCGGCCGACATGGCGGTCGGCGTCGGCGTGGACATGATCTCGCCCGCCCCGTCCAACCGGCTGGCCGACCGGCCTCAGGGCCTGGAAGACGTCGACCACCGCGTGCTGGTCTACGCCGACCTGCGCGCCCTGACGCCGAACCGGGACCGCCGCGCGCCGTCGCGCACCATGGAAATCCACCTGACCGGCAATATGGAGCGGTTCATGTGGGGCTTTGACGGCCGCAAATTCTCGGAACTGGTCGAGCCTATCCGTTTCGAACTGAACGAGCGGGTGCGTGTGACCCTGGTCAACGACACCATGATGGCCCACCCCATCCACCTGCACGGCCACTTCTTCGAACTGGTCAACGGCCACGACGGCCATCAGCCGCTGAAGCACACGGTCAACGTCGCCCCCGGCGGCAAGGTCACCTTCGACCTGACCGCAGACGCGCCCGGCGACTGGGCCTTCCACTGTCACCTGCTGATGCACATGCACGCGGGCATGTTCAACGTCGTCACCGTTCGCCCGCTGGATGGAGCCGCCCGATGAGCCGCGCCCTGTTCGCCGCCGTCGCGGCTCTGCCCCTGATGATCGCGGCCGGATCCGCCGTCGCTCAGAACCATGCCGGTCATGCTCCCGCGGCGTCGCCGACACCTGCCGCCCAGACGCCGGCCGCCGCCCCCGCGCCCGACTGTCCCATGATGCGCGACGGAAAGCCCTGCCCCATGCACGGCGCCGCCGCCTCCGACGCTCAGGCCGATCCGCACGCCGGTCATGACATGAGCGGCCATGCCGGACATGGCGCGGCTGCGGCCGATCCCCACGCCGGCCACGACATGGCCCAAACCCAGACCCAAGCCGCTCAAGCCGATCCGCATGCCGGTCACAACGCGGCCCCGACCGACCCCCACGCGGGTCACGACATGGCTCCAACTCCGGCGGCTCAGGCCGATCCGCACGCCGGGCATGGCGCTGCGCCCGCAGATCCGCATGCGGGTCACGACATGAGCGTCGCGCGCGGCGGGCCGAACATCCCGACCAGCGTGGACGCCGTCGGCGGCCGCATGGTCGAGACGCCGCCTCCGGCCGCCGCTCGCTCGGCTCCGGCCCACGCCGCCGACCTGCTGTTCGACCCCGCTGTCATGGCGGCGGCGCGCAAGCAGCTTCTGGCCGAGAACGGCGACATCCGCTCGACGGCCGTGCTGATCGACTCCCTCGAGGCCGGGTTCGGCGACGGCGCCGACACCTACAGCTGGGGCGCCCAAGGCTGGACCGGCGGCGACATCAATCGCTTCTGGTGGAAGACCGAGGGCGAAGGCGAGATCGACGGCAAACTGCACGAAGTCGAGGTCCAGGCCCTCTACAGCCGCGCCATCGCGCCCTTCTGGGACGTGCAGGCGGGCGTGCGCCAGGACTTCCGTCCGGATGGCGAGGACGCCACCCACCTGACCATCGGCGTCCAGGGCGTCGCCCCCTATTGGTTCGAGATGGGCGCGGCCGCCTTCCTGTCGACCGAAGGCGACCTGACCGCCCGCGTCGAGGCCGAGTACGACCAGCGCATCACCCAGAAATGGATCCTGCAGCCGGCGATCGAGATGGCCTTGTCAGCCGGCGACATCCCGGAGCTGGAGATCGGCTCGGGCCTGACTTCGGTCACGGCGGGGCTGCGTCTGCGCTATGAAATCCGCAAGGAGTTCGCCCCCTACGTCGGCGTCGAATGGAGCCGCTCGCTGGGGGAGACCGCCGACTACGCCAGGGCCAGAGGCCAGGATCCGGAGGACACGCGCCTCGTCGTCGGCGTCAAGGCCTGGTTCTAAAGCCTTTCTCGCAGAATTTCCGGATCGGTTGGCGTGCTGGAGCATTGCTTCTCGGAAGGAGAGCGCCATGAACGACCACGCAGCACGCCCCGAACCGCACTACATCCTGATCGCCATTCTCGCCGCGCTGGTGATCGCGGACATCGTCTTCATCGTCGAACTCGGGTCCTACCTGCTGTTCTAAGCCCTCGCCTGACCCCGCTTTTCCCGCATGGCCGAACAGCGTCAGGCGAGGCGCGAAGATTAGCCGCATGACCGAGGCGGCCCGACATCCGTTCCCCCTCCATGTCCACGGGAGGATCAGAGGGATGATCGACTACAACGCCCCCATCTACGTCGAGTGGGACAACGCCCTTGAGGGCCTGCGCGCCGCGCATGAGGCGTACCGCCGCCAGTTGGACGAGCCGTCGGCCAAGACCCAGGCGCGCGCCACCCTGGCGGTTGCGCGAGAACGGTATGATCGCGCCCTGGAGAAGATCGTCTAGAGCCCGCCTGGCTTCGGCCCAACCGGAGCCCGGTCGCGGCCTGTCGACCCGCCCGAATCCGTCGAAAATAAAGGGGATATCCGGACCACTTAAGAGCGGCTCACCGAAGGCCGATAGCCGCTGCGTCTAGCCGGCTCTGACCAACTGGCGCGACCACTTAAGGGCGGCTCAAATCCGCACGAGACCACCTAAGAGTGGCTCAGTCGCTCGCCCCTGACCGCGTCTACTACGCGCCATGAGCGGTCATTCATAGCCATCCGGAAACCAGACCTTTGCGCATGCACTTGAACGACCAGATCGGCCCCACTTGTCGTCCCGACGGCGCGCGTCTATCCGCGGCGGCCCCTATATCGAACCTAGCCATGACCGACATCGACCTCGACGGCCTCGATCCGCTCGAACTCAGTTTGTGCGAGCCAGCGCTAAGCACGAGAGCCTAAAGCGGTTCAGCCTCAAGCACAGCCCGGCCGGCAAGCTCGCTTTTTAGATGCAGAATGGCGGGAACTGGCCGCAGCGGTCCAAATCGCACAACCAACGCTCGCGAACGTGGTTCGAACCCGTTAACCTCGTCATAGGGACCGGCGGCCGATGGTGCGTCGGCAAAACGGATTCCGCATGGCCACTGCTCGACAAATCGTTGCGCTATTGAACAGTCATGTTCAGGGCGAAGAGGAGCAGTTCCTCTCGATCGCCCTGCAAGTCGCTGCCGCGGAATCACGCCGGGGCCGCAATGAGGTCGCCGACGAGCTCAAGCGGCTGGTCGACACCGCGCGCGATCGCAAGCGAACGATCGGTCCCACCGCCGTCGCCGCCGATGAAGTCAGCATCCCGATCTCGCGGCCGCGCGGTGAACTCCAGAACCTGCTGAATACCACCTATCCGAAGACGAGGCTGAGTGACGTCGTCCTTCGTCAGGAACTGTCCGATCGGCTGTCTCGCATTCTCCTGCAGCAGCGGCATCGCGATCGCCTGCGCGCGCATAACCAGACACCGAACTCCCGCCTGCTGTTCGTCGGTCCGCCGGGAGCGGGCAAGACCATGACCGCGTCCGCGCTCGCGGGCGAGCTTAGGCTGCCCCTGTTCACGATCCGGCTGGATACCCTCATTACCCGCTTCATGGGCGAGACCGCTGCAAAGCTACGGCTAGTCTTCGATCAAGTCGCCAATGTCCGGGGTGTCTATCTGTTCGACGAGTTCGACGCCATCGGGGGCCGCCGAACCGCAGACAACGACGTCGGCGAGATGCGACGGGTGCTCAACTCCTTCCTCCAGTTCCTGGAAGAGCCCAACTCCACAGACAGCCTCGTGGTCTGCGCCACCAACCACCCCGAACTGCTTGATCGCGCGCTGTTCCGGCGCTTCGACGACGCGCTCGAATACGGCCTGCCCGACGATAAGGCCGTGCGCGCCCTGCTCGAGGCCCGGCTGGGTCGCTTCAAAGGCGCGCGGATGGCATGGTCGAAGATCGTTGAAGCCGCGCATGGCCTGAGCCAGGCCGACCTGTCTCGCGCCGCCGACGAAGTGATCAAAGACGCTATCCTGAACGACCTCAAGACAGTCCAGACCGACGCCCTTACGGGCGCCCTGCACGAACGTCGCATGGTTCGTGAGACCCTAGCTTCACTCACTGAGATCTGAAAGATCGGCGATTTCTGACCTAGACAGCGCACATAGTCGTGCGTGAATTCGTCCCATGGCTGATTCGCACCCCGCTCCCCACAATCTGAAGCACGTCAGGATCGACGGGCGGCGCAAGGTCGGCGACTACAGCGCGCCCAACCGCGACATGAGCGAGGCCATCAAGGTCCAGGATCACAAGACCAATGGCCCTCGCCTGACGCAGGCGTTCACGGAAGCCTTCACGGCAGCCCGGGCCGGTTTGGTCCTCCGCGAGACCGCCAGCGCCGCCGGCAAGGCCGGCCTGTACGTCGAGGTCGAAGCCAGAGCCGGTGAGGGACTGCCCGACCTGTCGTGGGTCCAGAAAGACATCCGCATGGGTGCGGTCAAGGTGAACGATAAGGGCGTCGAAGTAGGCGCCGTCTTCGTGCCGCTCGCCAGCACCGATTACCTGCTGACCAAGGTCGCGGAATACACGAACACGCCTCCGGATCAGAAAGCGAGACATCGATCCAAGATGGATCCGCTCGAGACGATCCGGCCGGGTGCGATTTCCAGCCTCTGGACCGACCAGCGTCCTCTGCCTGTCGTCGACGAGACGCTTTGGTGGGAGTGCTGGTGCTGGAAGGATCGCGTCGCGAACATGCTGAAGGCAGCTCGTGGGCTGAAGCTGCGAGTGAGCGAACGGCGTCTGAAGTTCCCCGACTACGTGGTCGTCCCGGTCTATGGATCGCGCGCCGACATCCAGCGTCTCCTCCAGAACTGCGACGCAATCGAGGAACTGCGGCGCGCGGAGGACTCGCCGCATGTCTTCCACACCGTATTCCGGCGGGACCAGTCCGCTTGGTCTGACGACCTTGTGGGCCGTGTGGTCGCGCCGGCCGCTAATGCGCCGACGGTCTGCGTGCTCGACGGCGGCGTCGCCTACGACCACCCTTTGTTGGCGACCGTGCTGACGTTGAACGAATGTCATGCGGTAGACGCCGCCTGGCTTGTGGACGACACCAGCCCTCTCGGACACGGTACTGGTATGGCGGGCGTCGCGCTCTACGGAGACCTGACTTATCCGATCGCGAGCAGCGCGCCGATCGACCTCGCGCATGGGCTCGAGTCAGTGAAAATTCTCCCTCCCCCAGGCTTCCCTAAGACCGAGCCAGAGAATTACGGGAGCATCACCCAATCAGCGATTTCGCTTACGGAGATCGCAGCGCCGGCTGTGGGCCGAGTGTTCTGCATGGCGGTCACCAATTTTGACGTTTCGGGGGAACGGCCGACCAGTTGGAGCGCGGCGGTCGACCAGATTTGCGCCGGGATCATGCCCGGCGATGCGGTCGCGGGTGCCCAGCGGCGCCTGTTCGTCATCTCTGCTGGTAACATCCAGGACGAGTCCGATCCGGACTTGATTTCCGACGCCGACGAATTCCCTATCGAAGATCCAGCCCAGGCTTGGAACGCGCTGTCCGTCGGCGGCTTCACCGATAAGGTCGATATCAAAGACGGCGGCTATGACGGCTGGACCGTGGCTGCGGGCGTTGGAGACGTCAGTCCCTTCAGCCGGAACTCTGTCGACTGGTCTCATTCGGTGACGCCGATCAAGCCCGAGGTCGTGTTCGAGGCGGGCAACAGGGCGCTGAACGCGGCCGGGACGGAGATCGTCGCCGGGTTGGACTCCCTCTCCCTGCTCACTACCGCCCGCGAGTTCGACCAACTGCCTCTGACAACGATCTGGGCGACCAGCCCTGCCACGGCCCAAGCCGCTAGCTTCGCCGCCACAATCATGGCCGATCAGCCGGACCTGTGGCCCGAAACGGTAAGAGCCCTGATGGTCCACAGCGCCCAATGGACTCCTCGCATGCTGGAGCGGTTGAAGAGCTGCAAGACCAAGGGAGCGTGCATCAAGGAAGCCCGCCAGTTCGGCTACGGCGTCCCACAACTGGAACGCGCACTGTCGTCAGCTCGCAATGATGTCGCGCTGATCGCCCAGGGAGAACTGCAGCCGTTCAAGCGCGAGCGCAAGGTCGACAAGGATGGCAGGAATGTCTTGCAGGCACCTACCCTAAATGTCGCTCACTATTACGATCTTCCCTGGCCGAAGGCCGCGCTAGAGGCGCTGGACAAGAACGTCCAGCTGAAGGTGGTGCTGTCTTACTTTGTCGAGCCAAGCCCCGGCGACCTGGCCCCGGTCACGCCGTCTCGGTACCAGTCGTTCGGACTACGGTACGATCTGAAGCGGCCGACGGAATCCACCCCGGACTTCGTCCGCCGCTTCAATCAAAGCGAGCGGGTAAAGGACGTCGTCAGGCCCAAGGCCGAGACCGACAACCGGTGGAAGTTCGGGACGCAGAGCATCGCGGCCGGATCCCTGCACTGCGATGTCTGGGAAGGCCCAGCGGTCGACCTAGCGGCACGCAACGTGATCGCCGTCTACCCCGTGGCTGGTTGGTGGAAGAACAGGACCTCCCTCGGCCAGTGGGACCGGAAGGCTCGCTATGCGCTCGTAGTCTCGATCACCTCCGACGACGCCACCGTAGACCTCCATGCGGCGATCCAGATCGCCAACCAGACACCAGTCCAGCTGCAGATCGGCTGACCAGGCCCCCACAAGCAAGCCATGCCAGTCGGTGTCAGGAAGAGCGCCCACAGATAAGCCCGCCATATAGCCAGAGAAAGCCGTAGCGTATGCGCGGCTAGCAGCCGACGTTCCCAACAGCCCTCTAAGTCTGAAGCGGACTGGCGCGGTGAAGTTCGGATCAATGTCCACCAAGAGACCTTTCGAAGGTGAGCTTCGAGTCAGAAGGAGCCTGAAGCAGCTTGCTTCAGAAAATGCCGCTTAGGCGCAAAGCGCCCCGCTCAGCCTTCCTCCCGGCGTCCGATCACAAACATCTCCGGCGTATCCATTTCCAGCCGCCACCGTTTGGTGGCGGCCTGAGAGTAGAGACGCTCCAGCACCACGGCGTGCCAGATCCGATCACATCCTGTCGGTGGGTCTGATCCCCGTCGCATATTGCAGGCGAAATGCTTCAGCAGACCGTTTATCAGCCCGTGCCCGCCGCCACGGCACTTGAGCACTATGTGGTCGTAGGTGGGATAATCGGGTCGATCCCTCGGCAGGCCACGCTTCAGTCCCATGGGCTTGCCGCATCCCGCACAACGACCGCCCTGAGCCCAGTGAAGGATTTGACGCTGTCGTACCCGGCGTTTGCGTTCGTTATTCATGCCGGCGCCATCCAAGGCTCGATGAGAGCTCGTTCGTAGAAGCCTTGCCCCAAGCTCCCTCCGACGCTGAAGGCCTGTAGTTCCGGCCAGAGCTTAGCGGGCGGCTTTCCGATACGAGCGGCGACCTCTCGCGTCGTGATCATCCGTCGCCCCAGAGTCTCGACCTCATGTCTGGCGTATTGTGCGACCTCGCCCTTGGCGCTCAGCGACTGGAGATATTTCCGCTGCCGAAGCCAGCACACATCCTGAGCCGTGCAGTTCAGGTACTCTTCGACTTCGCACGAGGCCATGTCGGACCGCTCCCACTGCCCCAGATCACCAGCCTGAAACTCGAACGGATGGCCGGCTTCGACCCCGCCCATGACCAAGTGCCGCGCCGTCACTGGGTGGAGGGTCAGATCGGTGATCTTGCTGCCACGCGCGCCTCGGAGGCCGCCCGGCAGTTTGCCATCTAGAGCAGCCCTCAACAGACGGGCCCATGGTTTCCGCCTCCCCCCGACCCCACGCATGACCTCCCAGATCGGCACGTCGCCCTCACCAGGCTCAACGTCGGACGCGGCCGCTAGGCCGTCCAAAAGCGCCTCAGCGCTTTCCCGTTCAATATGAAAGCCCTGATAAACCAGCTTCGTGGCCGCACTGGTTGTTTCGGCAAGTAGACCGAGCCCGAGAAGTTGTTCGACGGCAGATCGGCTCAAACCCGTGCGGGACTGAAACTCCCTCAGCGGCATTTGCGCCATCAGCTCACCTCGGAGCCTATCCACGTTCACCCTCTGGAGCGAGCTATGCATCCGGTGCTGGCCGCCTAGCTTGCTATCCTCATGGAGTAGGCCAGCATCAATGAGCGACCTTACTTTGCGCCGTTCCAGGCGAAGTATAGCCGCTGCTTCCGTTACGCTGACCCATTCGGCTTCCCACCCTGGATCGACCGTGCTCTTCCTAGGCCAACCGTATTGCAGGACGCGGACTAAGTCCGACCTGACTACGGGGCGCTGGGAAAACCGAAGCTGCGCCTCCAACCGCGCGCGAAATGCCGAAACGACTTCGCCGCCCTGCTGATGCAGATCCCAGTGCGACCGGGGATGATCCAGGAGGTAACGACAGGCCCTCGCGACATCGAGAAGGTCCAGTTTTACTCGCCCATGTATCGAGGGATCGCGAGCAACGCGCAGCGGGCGGGCGATACCCAGCAGGAGCTCATAGGCGTCGGTCGGCGTCTCAGCGCCGAACATCGGCGGCAAAGCCTTCATCGACCGCTCCTGCTCAGCATCATCACCGAACAGCCCCACTACCCAGCTGAGCGCCGGCCGATACGCTCTCGGCACTGTGCGCCGCTTTAGCGCTGAAACCGGCGTCCTGCAGTAACCGCAAACGTGGAGCGCTGTCGCGTTCATCCAGGTCAGCAAATTACAGGTCGGGCGAGGGCAGCAGTCGATCAACATCTCCCAGCTGGTCGGGCAGAACCCAAGGTCGCGCACCATCCAAATGGCTTTGTCCGGCGCGCCAGGGACATGGCTCGGCGGCACACGGCGCCGACCACTCTCGACCTGATCCGGAGCAAGCCAAACTCCGCCTAGCCGACGGCGCCCGCCCTGCTCACTTTCGACGCCCCACAACCCGTTCCAGGCGTGCTCCGGAACGCCGAAGTTGTCGTATAAGCGCCAAGAAACTCGGCTCAGCTTATCGATGCAGTTTCCGGCGAGAGCGACGTCCACTCCCGCGACACTGAGCAAGGGGCGGATACTGGACAGGAAGTTGGGCTCTACATTCCGAAGAAGATACCCAGGCAAGGTCTCCCCTGGCGCGGGCATGACGGGGAAGAGAAGCCTCCTCCCCGTCACCGATCCCGTCGCCGCAGGCAACATGATCGATCCGTCAGCCATATGTCGCCCCAATCAATGGATTGGCTTTGATAAAGGACTGCGGCACCGCCCAGTGGTCGATGCCCCAAGAGATGTCGGCACGTTCCAGACACTGCGCATCGCGCCGAAGCGCCGCTTCCAGTGCGACCTGCAGGAGTCGGGACACCCTGCCAACGACGCCATCAGATACTTCGAACAACGCGGGGAGAAGGCCCGCACTTTCGAGGTTGGACAAGTTCGGCAGGATCCCCTGCTCGACAATGGCGTGATCCAGCCGATCCACGAACCGTGCGAACAGGTCACGATCACCCGCTCGTTTACTATCCAAGGGCTGTAGGTCGCAGGGCGGCAGCAGACGACCGTTGAGCTGGAGATTGCGCTCAAACAGCACCTTGGCTTCCAGCGTCCCCAGAAACGCGATCGGGACCACTCCACTGTCCAGCAGCACCTTCAGGGCGTCCGTGACGTCGTTCCTCGGGCTGCCACGATAGTTCAGGTGTTGAACCTCATCGACGATCAGGAGCTCGACGCCGAAGCGTTTGAAATACTCCAGCACGCGCCGCTTGAGGGTGAGTTCATTGCCGTGATGTGAGTAGGGATCGCCCAACGCATTGAGGATGGACATCATCAACTTTTTGGATGTTGAGTTCCTCTCAAGCTCGATCTTGATGACCGGTATGAAGGTCTCGGTTCTTGGGCGCAGACTCTCGACAAAGGCGATGTAAGCCAACGCAGCCGTGCTTTTGCCCGAGCCGGTGGGAGCGAGAACGCGGAGCCCCATTTGAGGCTCGCCCCTGCACCGTCGTCCCAACCGTTGGAGGTAGTCCAAGCGTTCATGGAAGTGCACGTGAGGAGGATAGGGTATGAACACTCGCTTGAAGCGAGCCAGCTTCTCGGCGATTGCCTCGTTCAGATCGAGCGGGGTTCTGAAAGTGCTCATTGGAGCCCCTCCCACTCACCCTGCTGGCTATCGCGGCGCATCCATTGGACCGCAGGCTCGGACGACGGCTTGGGGGACGCAGCAGGCTTGGCGGCAGTCTTTCGCCGTCCCCTTGGAGGACGCTTCGGTTTGACGTGATCATCGGAACGTTCGGGGGCCAGCGGCACCGTAGGGATGATCGGAGCCATCCCATCGTGACGCGTTTCAGCGTACTCGACCCTCAAGTGCTCCGACATGACCTCGTGCACTTTTGGAGAGCTGAGAAGCCGAGCTTCGTTTCGTTGAATCCGCTTATGGGTTCCGGCCGAGGTTAGCCCCCTGATCTTCTCGTACAGGGCGCATCGCAGCTCGCGCTCCCGAGCTTTTGTAACGCCCTGCTCCTCCCGCACCCAGCGCTGGACGACACTAGCCTGCCACTCGCCTACGCCTTCGACCTCAGGGTCAGTGCAGGGCAATGTTTGGAAGATGCGCCTTTTGGGGTTCCAGACGTGGATGGATCCGATGTTGGCAGGATTATACTTCAGCTTCACCAGACAGGTGGCCGATCCCTTTCTACGATTGCGCTTTGGCTGACCGGAGGCGAGATCCTCAAGCAAGACCTGGGTGATCGCCTCATCGTGGTAGGTGTGATTGAAAATCTCGATCCCCGAGCGATCCAGCACCCGCTCGGTTTCTTTGCCGATCATTTTGTCGAGTTGACTATCATCGCCGATGACCTGGATGCCGCCGGCTCCACGCACGCCACGGTTCCAAGCCTTGAGCGGCGCTTCACCTAGCGTGCTGTGAAGGCTCTGATGATAAACCCCGATGGTGAAGTCGAGCAGCTCGGTCAGCTCCTCCAAGGTCATTACCGCGTCAGCCTGCGGGTTCAGGCCCCAGTCTCTGAGCTTGTCGATCGGAAAACGACCGCCCGGCAGCCGTTTGCAGAGCAGTTCATTCAGCGTCCCGAAAAATCTCTCAATGATCGCCTTATGTTGAGGCTTTTCGACCGGTGCCCATCGAACGCTTGTCCCCACATCGGTCATACTCGACTGGAATGCGCACCCGGCAAGCTCCATTCCGTTGTCGACAATGATCTCATCGAACTTGCCGTGGATATCGACCAAATCCGGCGCATTCTCGTGAAACTCGGCCATCCAGAGCTTCGGCCGATTGGCTCGTTTGATGCACTCTGCGACAGAGTAGATTGACGGCGGTTCCCAGCTAAGCACCCAGCCAACGATACATCTTGAATGGACATCAATCAGCACGGTGAGCCAAGCGCACCCGACGTAGCGTAACCCTTCGGCATCCATGACCAGATGCACGTCGAGTTCCGTGTGATCCATGGCGCCCAGTAAGAGCGGGCGCTTGGCGGCCAAGCCTTGGCCGACAGCTTTGAAGCGTTTTCTGGCTTCCGCGACGCCCCACTTCGTGGCGACGGTATCGTAGCATTCTAGCGAGTTGACCAGGCGCCGGAACGTCTCGAACACCGGGACCTGGAAGCCCGCTCCGCCGCGATCCAGCAGATAGCGGTTCAGTCCATCCAGATAGACTTTCAGCTCATCAAAGCTCTGCCTCATCGACCGCTTGTGGTCGCTCCAATAGGCAATCGCCTCCTCCGCCATGCGACGATGAACGGAGGGCGCTAGCCGCTTCGAACGCTGGCAACGCCCACTCATGGACGTCATGGCACGAAGCGGCCTTTCCCCCGTCTGCCCGCGAGCCTTCAGCCAAGAGCGTACCGTGGACGGGCTAGGAGGTTTCTTGCCTGCGAGATGCCTAGGCTTCGCTTCCCATATGACGGCGAGCTCACGACGGATCGCTTCATCGCTTTTGGAGAAGCCGTTTTTTCTATCCAGTGAGTCCAGAACAATTTGCCTGACGAGCGCCTCCGGATCTCGAGCCAGGATCGCG
Source organism: Brevundimonas sp. NPDC055311 (assembly GCF_053645695.1). Classification (NCBI taxonomy): domain Bacteria; kingdom Pseudomonadati; phylum Pseudomonadota; class Alphaproteobacteria; order Caulobacterales; family Caulobacteraceae; genus Brevundimonas; species Brevundimonas sp. NPDC055311. The sequence goes on along the minus strand of NZ_JBSHMV010000004.1, from coordinate 190,499 downwards.
TCGTAGTCGTCCTCGCGTTCCATCGCCTGCTGTTGCGCCGATCGGCTGGGCATCGGAGACAGCCGCCTAACCCGCCCCGCGGAAAACTCTTCCCGGAACCAGGTCGATGTCGGAGTGACGAACTCGCCGGTATCAAGTTCGATTTGATATGGGGCTGAAGTCCGCTCCGACATGAAGAATAAGAATCCACTTCCCATTTCCCGTTCGAAGACGTGACGCTCCCCAGCGATGTCCCAAACATCGCCTTTGGTCAGTTGAATTTTGATCATTGCAGAAGCTCCGCGTTGTCAGCGACCAGCGCGACCTTCGTTCGAGGTGAGAGAGGTTCGGAGAGATCGAAGCGGACGATGCGCTGAACGACCATTGCCTTCAGCTTGGCTACAGCGAGCGCTCGCCCGCCATGTCCGGACGATGGAGCAAGGGTGCCCAAGACATCCGCCAGATCGCCAAGGGCTAACGCATCGTTGCCCAGCGTTGAGGCGACCCTGAACACATCACCCTTGCTGAAGTTCGTGAAACGCCAGGACTGGATATCCACGATGTCGTCGAAGGCTTGTGACGTTCGTAGCGCCTTCTGAAGCACTACGCGGAAGCGCCAACCGACCCGCTCGCAGATCAGTTTTACTGCCTGCAGTTTGGCGGCGTAGTCCGGATCGCGTAGGCCTTTTGCATCATGCTTAACCTCGACGATCTCGATCGAGCCGTCGCTCAGCAGGCGCACGCAATCGACGATGTAGATCCGCTTTTGGCCATCTCCGAGGAACTCAAAGCGAAACGGTTGCGCGCGGTAATCCACGACGTCCGTATCGACTTCGCTCTCCATGAACAGGGCGCGCTCCCCCATGCTCTCGTAGGGTAGACTGCGCCCAGCTTTGCGGCTGGTGTACGATCCAGTGGTAACGCGCCGCCGGCCAGTTATGATGGACCGTATGGGCGAGCCGTCTCTTGTTTTGACGAGGGTCGCTGTCGCTGACAGGCTCTGCCATGAAAGCGCGCACGCATTCTCGTGAGCATAATCCTGAATGGCATGGTCGAGCGCTGTCGAGCTCTGCCGCAGATGCGCGACAGAGTGAGGATGGATGGGCTCCATCTGAAACTCCTGATGTTCTGAGAGATGTCATCAACTCAGGCGCCATCGCTGCCCGTTTCTTAAGAAACGCGCTTGACCAGGCAGCCGATTGGAAGGATGATCTTCAGGTCGGGTCGAAACGACAGGATGATCAGTCCTCAACCGGGCCTAGGGCATTAGCTCTGGGCTCGAGTTGTTTCCGGGCTAAGCCGCGGGCGTGATTGATTAATCAGGGCGGGCGCAAGGCGACCTCCTCTTCCAGGCGACAGTCGCAGGCATTTTCTTAGCCTGAAGCGCGGCAAGGATTCGCCAAACGCAACAGCTATGATGTCATCAATGTGGGCACGAGTCCAAGTCCAGAGTGAGCACTCCCTCGAACCGGCATCAGCCTGTTAAGTAAATATATAGTATGCTATATATTCTAAGACAGTAGATTTTCGCCGCACTCTCGCACTCGTGCATACCAGCGCAACCAGGAGCCAGCGCTGGCCGCCCAACAGCGCAGCCTGCAATGCCCCCTCAACGCGAGGATTGGCCAAATCCAGACCTGAGGCCAAAACTGACTCATGGCGGCCGTTCAGCGCGTCCGCTTTTTGGACGGGAGCGGTCTAAGGTCGAAGACCAGATCAAGGCCGCTCCGACGATGGCGACGGGAACGCAAGACCTTTGGGCCCAGCACCTGCAGACGTCCGACCGTCCTCTGCCCAATCCCTCCAGCAGTGACATCGATTCGATGATCGCCGACGGCGAGGCAGGGATACGCAACTGGGGTCCCTAGCCAGACCATGATGCCATGGATCGCAAAGCGGATCGCCCTGCGAAGATGGGCCCAGAACGTATTCCGGGCTAACGCGACATCGGAGGTCGAGGCGCGCGTTCGAAGAGTTGGCCGCCAGCGGCGGACCGCCTGCCGAACTGATGCTGGACTCGACCTGAGCCAAGGCTCATCGCTTGGCGACGGGCGGAAAAGGGGGGCTTCAGCCAACGCCATAGGTCGGTCGCGGGGCGGACCGACCACCAAGCTGCATGCCCTGGTCGATGGGCTGGGCCGTCTTGTCGCCTTTGTCATCACGCCCGGCCAGCGCGGCGACGCTCCCGTCGCCGCCGACCTGATCCAGGCCGCGCCCGCCTCCGCCACCCTGGCCGCCGACCGAGCCTATGATTCAGACGCCCTGCGCCGCCTGCTGCTGGATCGCGGAACCCGCCCCGTGATCCCGAACGGCCCGCGGCGCAAACGCCTGCATTCCTTCGACCCCGAACGCTACAAGCGCAGGAACCTCCTCGAGCGCGCCTTCTGCCGCATCAAGGACTTCCGACGCGTCGCAACCCGCTACGACAAACTCGCCTGCACATACGCCGCAGCCATCGCTCTCGCCGCCATCATCTGTTGGTGGTTATGAGTCTGAACCCTAGTCTGCCGCGCAACTCTGACAGCCTGGGTCAGTTTAAGCCTCCGCTGCCATCCACGCTGCATCTGCGGCGTATTAAATCAGTCGTCCTTGGGCGTCAGAGCGCGCTTCGCCGCCGTCGCCCGTCGGAAGAAGAGATCGAAGGGGGGACGGGAGAGCGGCAGCGCCAGTGAAGCCACCTCGCGCTTCTTCGCGATAAACCCAACGCAATCCCAGGCTGAAGAGCTGGATCGCTAGGGGTCGAGCTTCCTGACGCCGCCGGATCGGCACAAGCTCGGCGGGGGAAGACGAAAGCTGCGACCTCGCTTCAAGGGCCGGTTCTTCGCTCGGCTTTTCAGGCCGTGACATCCGGTCGAAGGCAGGGTCGCAGTGGTGGAATCGAAACAAAATTACCGAGACGTTATGCGAGTATCGCTGCTATCCCTAGTTGATCATTCGTGCACCGCACGCGCGCGTCAGCATGGACGGACAAGCCAATCAGCCGGTTCAACGGCTGGCAGTAGATGGGGCGGCGAAGCGATATGGCGACCGAAGCAGAAGCACTTGCAGGGATACTGGCGTGGTCGGCTGACTCGCCCGCATGGCAGCGCGATGCGCTCCGGCGGCTGGCAACACAACAGAGTATCGAGCCCGCCGAAATCGACGAACTCGCCGCGATCTGTAAGGGTGTGCAACCCGGCGTCCCTCTAGAGGCCGGACACCTTCGCGATGTGAATCGAGATCAGGGAGACGTCTATCTCCGGGGCATCAGTGCCGTCAGTCACGTCAGCGCGCTCGCGCCCGGGCAGCGGCTTTCGATCCGTAAAGATGGCCTGACGGTCGTCTACGGTGATAATGGCTCCGGAAAATCTGGCTACGCGCGCATCCTGAAAAAGGCATGCCGCGCACGAAACGTTGAGAAGGTCGAGGAAGTCATCCCCGACATCTACGAGCAGAACCCAGGCATCCCGAGCGCCACCATCGATTACGCCATCGGCGGTCAGAACCGCTCCTGTGCTTGGCAGCTAGGAACCCCTGCGGACGCAGCTTTGTCTGACGTCAGCGTGTTCGATTCCCGCACCGCCAACGTCCACGTCGATGATACCAACGACGTCGCTTACACCCCGATGCCCCTCAAAATGCTGGCTCAGCTCGCGGGACTCTGTAAGCCAGTCAAAGACAAACTGGTGGCCGATGTCACCCGGCTTAAAGAGCAGACGCCTATCGGGCTGACGAACCCGACCTGTTCTCCAGAGACGACCGTCGGCAAGCTGGTCGCTGCACTGTCCGGGACCACTGCTCCCGACCGGATCGAAACCCTCTCGACCTTATCGCAGGAGGAGCGGGACCGTCACGCACAGCTCACCTCCGACCTGGCCGATGACCCCCAGCGCGTGGCACGCCAACTCGGTGCACTCAAGACCAAAGTCGAAGGACAGATCCAACAGCTCGACCGCTTGTTCGCCAGTGTGACGGATCAAGAGGTGGCACGCATCGGTCAACTGGTCCGCGATGCGGAGACAGCGCGGCAAGCGGCAAATGCGGCGTCAGCGGCACTCTTCCGCGATGAGCCCATTCCCCAGATCGGGACTGAGGCCTGGCATATGTTATGGGACAGCGCGCGCGCCTTTTCGGAGCAGGATGCTTACCCAGAACGCATCTTCCCGGTAACGGAGAACGGCGTCTGCGTGCTGTGTCAGCAAGACCTCTCTCACGCCGCCAGTCACCGCTTGAAGCGGTTCGATGAGTTCGTTCGAGACGATAGCCAGCTCCGGGCAGAGCAAGCCCGCCAACGTCTGACTGCTGCGATGGAGACGTTCCAGGGCGCTGGCCTGTCGATCCGTGAGATCGGGGACATAACGGCCACGATCCGGGATGAATTGAAGCAAGCTAGATTGGCCTCCGAGGTGAGGAAGGCGACTGTTCAGGCGGCTTGGCGACATCGGCAGATACTTCGGCACCTGCAACATGGGGCAGCGGTCACGGCGGCTCCGAACACCTATAACCGACAGGGCATCGCCGACTGCTTGGCCGTGTTGGACGGGCGGGTTGCGAGCCTTCTGGCAGACGCCGGATCGGCGGAACGATTAGCTTTGCTCAGCGAGAAGGCAGAGCTAGCCGACCGACAGTGGCTGGCTGGCATGAAGGCTGATGTGCTCGCCGAAATCGAACGAAGAAAACAGATCACCGCATTGGAAACGGCGCAGAAGCAAACCTCGACTGCCCGCATCACCACCAAGAGCACAGAGGTCGCTGGCGCCTTGGTGACAGATGCGCTCCGCGCTCAGTTCACCATCGAAGTAGGGAGTTTCAAGATCGCCGACCTTGCGTTGGAGCTGCGCCAGCAGAACAGCCGGGAAGGCATGCCCCGTTTCAAGGTTGCCTTGATCCGGAAGCCGGATGCGAAAGTGGCGCAAGTGCTAAGCGAGGGCGAACACCGGTGCACAGCGCTGGCAGCCTTTTTGGCTGAGCTCTCGACCACCGAAAGCAAATCCGGAATCGTTTTCGACGATCCGGTCTCCTCGCTCGACCACATCCACCGGGAGGCTGTCGCCCAGCGTCTGGTCGCCGAAGCCGCGAACCGCCAAGTTGTGGTCTTCACCCACGACTTGGCTTTCCTGTTCGAGCTGGAGCAGGCAGCCCGCGACGCCAATTTCAACGATATGACGGTGAACTCGGTCGCCAGAGGACGGGACAAAGCGGGCTTCACTCACCCGAACCCGCCGTTCAAAGCCCGGAAGGTCGAACAGATCGTCGCATCGCTTTCAAGTCAGCTCGCGAACGAGCGACGCCATTACGACGAAGGGAACGAGGACGAGTGGCGGAAGACGCTGAAGTCCATTCTGGGCACCCTTCGGGATAGCTGGGAAATCGCGGTCGAGCAGGCCCTATCCAGCGTCATCCGCCGGCTATCGAACAAGGTGGACACCAAGAACCTCGTGAAGCTGACCGTGATCACGACTGCAGACTGTGAAGCCATGCGCGACGGCTATGGTCGTTGCTCCGAAATGCTCCATAGCGAAGCCGCTGACCGAAACCGCCCATTGCCGCGCCCCGAGGCCATCGAGCAGGAAATCACGGCGTTGGAGCAGTGGGCGTCAAACCTGAAAGCCCGACAGGATCAAACGCGGCTCTAGTCTGATGCCCAGAATCACCCGTGAGTTCTGGGTTGGTCGGGGGCTTATAAGTGCCTCCGACCTCGCGACCTGGGCTCGGGGTTAAGGCTTCGATGACCTCGTACCGGAGGCATCACCCTTTGCCGGATGGCTGAGCGGCAGTTGAGGGCGTCCCTAACCGTTTCGGACAGAACCGGCGAAGAGCGATCAGTGACGCAAGGTTTCCCGTTCCAATCCGAGGTCAGCCAGTCTCCGGAGCGCCGCCGCATAGCGCCACTCGGCGCCGAGATCGGCGGAGATGACCGCCAAGGTCGACAATTGACCGGGGGCGGCCTCGGCGAAGATCATCTTCAGAGCCTGATCAGGGTCGTCTGCGCGGGGGGCGAGCCTCGCGTCGGCGATCGCGGTCAGAAGATAGGCGGGCAGGTCAAGGCTGTCCGACTGAACGGGCGTGCGTCCCGGGCCGGCGACTTTGCCGACCGGCTTGACGATTGGGGGGAGCGGAGCGTCATTCTGGATCGTGCCGTTGTCGTAGAAGACATAGGCTGAAGCGCAGGGGTTGCCGGCCAGATAACTGTACTGGTAGCCACGGACTGCATGATGCTGGGAGACGTCCGCGAGGTCGCCGGTATAGCGTTTGGCCTGAAGGACGATCGGGATGGCACCCTTCGAGGGGCGAGGATCGGAACCCGGTGTCGCCGTAGCGCCGTCGAACTCCAGAATGAGGCCGAAGTCGCCGCCGGTGCTCTGCTCGCCTCCTAGGATCGACAGGTCGAGGTGGCGAAGCGCGAGGTGACCGCCACGGCGGGACAGGGGCCCTTGCATCGTCTTGGCCCAGGCGTCGCACGCATGGGCGAGGTAGGCGACCAGGGCGGTGGACAAGCCGTTTTCGTTGTTGGGCGAAGGGCAGAGGTCCGACTGAAAGCGGGATGAGGCGTCGAGGGCCGCAAAGGCGAAGCACCATTCCGCCAGATCGTGAAAGACGGCGGGCTGAGATAGTAGCGCCGACCAGAGATCTTTCAGGCTCGAGACGGCGCTCGGGGTGTCCCGGTGAAGCCCGAAAAAGGTGGCGTAGCCGGTTCTGGATAAGAGATTGAACGCCTGGTTCTTGATCGCCGTGTGCGAGGCCGCAGCCACACCCGGCGCGCAGATGTTGAGCGTGTCGTGGAAGAGCCGCCCCCGGATTGATCCGAGGAGTTCATGCGCGGCATCCTGGCCTGCGAATATTTCCTCGAGCGAAAGATCGAACGCTTCCTGAAAGCTGGTCATGTTGGATTCCTCCGCTGTTCCAGCGCCTTCAGTCGCCTGGGCTGTGACTTACTCCGTCATAGCTGGGAACAGGCTCGAGAAGGATGAATTTCCAAAGGGGGACCGACATCCGCACCATCGCGCAGGCCGGGAACGGATCGGGGCCGGGCAAGACGCTCACCTGCCATGACGCCGCGTCAAACGAGACGTTGCTTTGGTCTCAGGCCGCCGGCGCGGGCGCGACGTCTGGAATACGGTACAGATCTCTCAAGTGAACGGCGGTCTGTTCGATGCTCGGATAGACGGTGGTTGCGTTGATGTTGATCCGATCGAGCTGCTTCAGAATCTCGCCCTTGTTGGTGATTGTGACGCGCTTGATGGCGATACCCTCCTCGCCCTCGTCAGGGAGGGTCGCACCATGGCCGTACAGAAGAAAGGCACCGGATTGGGACCTGATGCGGCTATTGCTGTGCTTGGCTTTGACGCAGAGGATGGAACCCAGATCTGCGGGATCAATGCGCGGTTCAAAATACCCTTTCTCGGACCGGATATGGTGGAGCAGTTTGCCAGCCATCTCGGTTGTGTTGAACGGCTCGAGGTCCAGGTCGAGATCGAGCCTATCCTTCTGCACGTATGTGAGTCTGGAGAGATTGGCAACGCAACTCACCGTGTCGGAGTCGAAGTAGCGCATCCGCTCTGAAGCGACCTGTAGGATGATAACCTCGCCGTCGACGTCGAGGGGCTCCGGAAAACTGTGGCAGGCGAAGAACAGGGCTACGAGCGGGTTGCTGGTGATATCGAGAAGCCGGGTCGGCAGCTTGTAATGCTGCATTCGCACTAGACGGTCGAAGCAATAGGTGTCTGACTGGAACTCGTCGTGGTGGCTGATCAGGAGGTCCTGACACAGCCGATCTTCCTTCGGCATGAACTGCCAGTTTCCGTCGGCCCATTTGCGCAGCAGCGACGGGACGAGTTCGAAGGCGGCGTTCTCGTGACCCCGAAAGAAGGTCTCGACGTCATCGTCGTTGAGCGCCTCGTAGAGCAACTTGAGGAAACCCTCGACACTGTCGGCTGAGCCGAGGATGTCCTTGCTTCGTGGCGGCGCCGCAGGCGAGGCTGCAGGGTCGGGGGCTGTGGCGGCGACCGGTGCGGCCGTCGCCGATTGGGCGGCGGACAATCGGTCCAGAATGGACTGGACGTCCCCGGTGCGCACCGCCCAATGGGTGCGGAACATTTGGAATGGGTCTGCGCTGAAGACTGCTCGCGCCGCTTCGATGTCTTCGAAGGTGAGCTCACCGAAGTTCGTCTCGGTCGTGAAGACAAACTCCAGGCTGCGATTGCCGACTCTGACGATCGAGACCCGTCCATAGCGGACGCGCAAGGCGCTTCCTTGCGGCGTGCGGTCCACCTCGCTGCAGACGAAGGTCGGTAGGGCTTCGAGATAGTCGGTCGCCGTCGAATCCAGCTTGGCGAGGCGCTGTTGGATGTCGGTCGGCGTATATTCGAACATTCGCCCCCGCCCCATGCTCAGATCATTGAGATCCTCGCCGTCCCAGCCGCCGATTGAGATGTAGTTGAAGTTTTCCGCCACGCTTGAAATCCCCCAGGGTCACCTCTCGTCTTCAATCGTCTCGGTTGCCGTTCCGTTACGATCGACGCGATCGCAGGATCTGTTGAAAGGCTCGAATGTCCGTTGAAGGATCACATCGCCCGAGGCCAACGTCCGCTTCCGGCAGTTAGATCAGTGTCCGCTCCTGGCGCGCTGCTGACCTTGGCTGCACAGAGCCGCCCACTCTTGAGAGCGACTCGCACTTTGAGCGACCCTTAGTGTGTATTGAGCAGGTTCTAAGTGGTCTCGATAGGGGAATGGCGACCCCGGGAGGACTCCAACCTCCGACCTCGGCTTTAGGAAAGCCTTGCTCTATGCAGCTGAGCTACGGGGCCACGGCGCACTGCCTAAAGGAGGTTGCCGCCGCAGGGAAGCCCTCAGGGAGACTTGGCGAGCGCCAAGACGCCCGCCCCGGTTTCGTCTTGTGGTTAAAGGCCGTTAAGCTACAATCCCTAGTAGGGAACAAAGCCTGAATCGGCGAACGTCGCTGATTCGGTCATGATTCGTTTCGCCCGTGTTCCAGGCGCCGGTAAGGTTCCGCTTACCCTTCTCTCTCCGTTCGCATCCCGCCGCTGCGGCGCTTGTGAAAGCTGACGCGGTTCGCCACCTTGGGCCGGTCATGAGCGACCGTTCCGCAGGCATGGCCCCCTCGCGCGTCACGGCGATCCTGGGCCCCACCAACACCGGCAAGACCCATCTGGCGGTCGAGCGGATGCTGGGCCACGCCTCGGGCATGATCGGCCTGCCGCTGCGCCTGCTGGCGCGCGAGATCTATGAGCGGATCGTCAAGCGACGCGGGGCGGCCTCGGTCGCCCTGATCACCGGCGAGGAGAAGATCGTCCCGGCGCGTCCCGCCTATTTCGTCTGCACAGTCGAGGCCATGCCGCTGGAGCGGTCGGTCGATTTTCTGGCGGTGGACGAGATCCAGTTGGTCGCCGATCCCGAGCGCGGTCACGTCTTCACCCAGCGACTGCTGCACGCGCGCGGCCGGTTCGAGACCATGTTCCTGGGCGCAGGCACGATGGCGCCGCTGATGCGGTCGCTGGTTCCGGATGCGGAGATCGTCACCCGCGACCGGCTGTCGACGCTGTCTTACGCCGGATCGAAGAAGCTGACCCGCCTGCCGCGCCGCAGCGCCGTCGTCGCCTTTTCGACCGAGCAGGTCTACGCCATCGCCGAACTGCTGCGTCGTCAGAGGGGCGGGGCGGCCGTGGTCATGGGCTCGCTCAGTCCGCGCACCCGCAACGCCCAGGTCGAGCTGTTCCAGTCGGGCGAGGTGGACTTCCTGGTCGCCACCGACGCCATCGGCATGGGGCTGAACATGGACGTGGACCATGTGGCCTTCGCCGGTTTGCGGAAGTTCGACGGGCGGCGCACGCGCTGGCTGCACGCCGCCGAGATCGGCCAGATCGCCGGGCGCGCGGGGCGACACCTGCGCGACGGCACCTTCGGCGTCACCGGCGAGGCGGAAGAGCTGGACGAGGATCTGGTCGAACAGGTGGTCGAGCACCGCTTCGATCCGGTCGAGGCGGCCGAGTGGCGCAGCGGTCGGCTGGACTTCGACACCCTGCCCGACCTGTTGCGGTCGCTGACGGTCACGCCGGAGCGGCATGGATTGCGGCTGACGGCCCAGGCGCTGGACGAGACCCTGCTGCGGCGCTTTGCGGTCGATGAGGACGTCAGGAAGATCGCCCGCTCGCGCGGCGCCCTGATGCGCCTGTGGGAGGCGTGTCAGTTGCCGGACTTCCAGAAGACGACCCTGGACGAACACGCCCGCCTGTCGAAGGAGATATTCACCGCCCTGACCAGCCGTCGCGGGCGGCTGACCGAGGACTGGGTGGCGCCGCGCTTCAACGATCTGGACCGCGACGATGGGCAGATCGACCAGCTTTCGGCGCGGCTGTCGGGGGTGCGGACGCTCAGCTACATCGCCAACCGGCCCGACTGGATGACGGGGGCGCAGGAATGGCGCGACCGGACCAAGACGCTGGAGGAACGGCTCAGCGACGTGCTGCACGAACGGCTGACGGCGCGTTTCGTCGATCGGCGCACGGCGGCGCTGATGCGGGCGCTGAACGTGCGCTCCGACGTGCTGGCGGGCGTGGCCGAGGACGGCGAGGTCACGGTCGAGGGCGAGGTCGTCGGTTATCTGGACGGCGTCTGCTTCACCGTCGATGCGGGCGGATCGGCCCTGGCCGACCGGGCGCTGCGGCAGGCGGCGACGCGGGCCGTGGGGCCGGAGGTGGCGCGGCGGTTGGGACGGCTGGCGGCGGACGACGACGCGGCCTTCTCCGTCACGCCCGACGGCGGCGTGCTGTGGACCGGCGCCCTGACTGGACGCATCGTCAATGAAGACCCCTTCTCGCCGCGCGTGCGGCTGCTGGGCGAACTGGGGCCGGCGGCGGCGCGCGAGCGGGCCGAGCGGCGCATGGAGGCCTGGCTGGCGGCCGAGGCCGGACGGGCGCTGAAGCCGCTGAAACGGCTGCGCCACGCCATCGAGAGCGGCGCCCTGACCGGCCTGCCGCGCGGTCTGGCCTTCCGGCTGATCGAGGCGGGGGGCCTGATCCCCCGGCGCGAGGTGGAGCGCGATCTGGCGGCCCTGAGCCAGCATGAGCGGCGCACGCTGAAGACCTTCGCCATCCGGGTCGGCGCCCATTCGGTGTGGCTGCCCGGCGTGATGAAGCCGCGCGGCGCGGCGCTGGCTCAGGCTTTCCTTCCGCGCGAGACGACGAACGGGCTGGCGGGCGATGGCCTCCTAAATCTGCCGGAACCGGCTCCGACGGCACGGGCCCTGGCGGCCTTCGGGCGACGCGCCGTCGACCGTTGGACCGCCCCGGTCGAGGCGTTGGAGGCCTTGGCCGAGGCCCAGCGCGCGGCGGGCAAGGCGCCGCTGTCGGATGAAGCGCTGAACGCGCTCGGCTGGACGGCGGATCAGGCCAGGGCGATCCACGCCGCCCTGCGCACCCCGCGCGCCGATCGGGCGCCGCGCCCCGGCAAGCCGACGCCGCCGCCCAAGGATTCCCCCTTCGCCGCCCTGGCCCAACTGACGCAGCCCGTGCGCCCCGCCGCCAAGCCCAAGACGGCGCGCAGGCCACGTCGGCGTCCTCGGCGGACGGCGGGCGGCAAGGCCGCTGAATGAGCCTGGAGAGCTGCCGCATCGACGTCTGGCTGTGGCGGGCGCGCTTCGCCAAGACCCGCAGCCTGGCCGCCGCCATGGTCGAGAAGGGCGCCATCCGCCTGACGCACAACGGCGCCCAGACCCGCCTCGACAAGCCCAGCCGCAGCGTCCATCCCGGCGACGAGGTGATGTTCGCCCAGGGCGGGCGGCTGATCGCTGTCCGCGTGGTGCAGATGGGCGAACGGCGCGGCTCGGCCGAAGACGCGCGCGCCCTTTATGAGACGCTGCAGTAACCGCTCTCCTTCCCATTTCATGGGGAGGTGGATCGGAGCCGCAGGCGACGAGACGGAGGGGCTGCTTGGGTCCGCCGTCACCAAGCCCCTCCACCACTTCGTGGTCCCCCTCCCCATGAAATGGGGAGGAAAGCTCAGCCCGCCGCCCTCACGAACTCGCCCTCGATGTGCAGCTTCACCTCGTCGCCCAGGGCCGGCAGGCCGAAGGTGATGCCGAAGTCCGAACGCTTGATCGTCGCCTCGCCGTCGAAGCCGGCCTTGTAGCCGCCGCGCGTGGGGCCGGCCTGATTGAACTCGACCTCCATGACCACCGGGCGCGTGACGCCGCGCAGGGTCAGGTCGCCATGGACCGTGGCCTCGTCGCGGTCGTCGGGGTCGACCACGATCCGGGTCGATCGGAAGGTCGCGACCGGGTGGTTGGCGGTGTCGAAGAAGTCCGCCGTCTGCAGATGACGGTTCAGCCCGTCCGAATTCGACGCCACGTCCGTCAGGGGAATGGTCGCGGTCAGGGTGCTGGCGGACGGGTTGGCGAGGTCCAGCTTCAGCTCGGCCTGGACGTTCACGAACTGGCCGACATAGGTGGAGAAGCCCAGGTGATCGACCGACCAGGTGATCTTGCCGTGCTCGGGATCCAGCTTGTAGTCGCCGGACTGGACCTCGGACGGAACCCTGGTCAGGGCGGCCTGGGCGACGACCGCGCCGCCGGCCAGAAGGCTCAGGGCCAGACTGGCCGCGCCGATGCGGCCGATGGCGGAATGGGTGATGAAACCTTGGTTGAAACGCATGAGGACAGGCCTCCGAGCGGATGGTGATCCGGCGTCACGAAGATGAAGCGCGGCCCGGCGCCGTCGAGCCTGAACAGCTTTGCAACAGCGCCTTCGGTTGACAGTTGGTTCCGTCGGGGCCATGTGCCCGCCCTCGACCTCCTCGCTGCCACAGGCCCGCCCGAACGCCATGACCTACATCGTCACCGACGCCTGCGTGAAATGTAAGTTCATGGACTGCGTTGAGGTCTGTCCGGTGGACTGCTTCTACGAGGGCGAGAACTTCCTGGTCATCGCCCCCGACGAGTGCATCGACTGCGGCGTATGCGAGCCGGAATGCCCCGTCGACGCCATCGTCCCCGACACCGAGGACGAACCCGACGGCAAGTGGCTGCAGGTCAACGCCGAATACGCCAAGGTCTGGCCGAACATTACGGTCAAGGGCGTGCCCCCGGCGGATCGCGAGCAGTATGAGCGCGAAACCGGCAAGTTCGAGAAGTATTTCAGCCCCAAGCCGGGCAAGGGCTCCTAAGAATTCGCCACAATGCAGTCACAATGTGCCGGTCGTCGTCGACCGCCCTGTGGATGTTTTGAGATTTCCTAATTTTATGATAGGTTCCTCCCTATTCGAAACGGGCGGTTCCGCAGTCCTGCGCGCCGCCCGCATTTACGACAGAACCTCGCCGCGAGGACGGGGTCGGCCAGAGGTTCGGTGATCCGCTTTCGCGTCTGACAATGCGACCTTCCGCTCAACCGCCTGACCCAGGTCCGGCGGACGGGCGGTTTTTGCTTTCGAAAGACGCGGCGACGATCTCTCCCTTCGGTTCGGGAAAGGAATGACATGACGAGCAAGACCGGTCTGGAATTCAAGGTTGGCGATGCGGTGGTCTATCCCGCGCACGGCGTCGGCAAGGTCGCCGCGATCGAGACTCAGGAAGTCGCCGGCATGGCGCTGGAAGTCTATGTCGTGACCTTCGAACACGAGAAAATGACCCTGCGCGTCCCGACCAAGAAGGCCAAGACCGCCGGTCTGCGCACCCTGGCCGCCGACGACACCGTGTCCAAGGCCCTGACCACCCTGAAGGGCCGCGCCCGCGTCAAGCGCACCATGTGGTCGCGCCGCGCCCAGGAGTATGAAGCCAAGATCAACTCAGGCGACCTGATTTCCATCGCCGAAGTGGTCCGCGACCTGCACCGCGCCGAGACCCAGCCGGAACAGTCCTATTCCGAGCGCCAGCTCTATGAATCGGCTCTGGACCGCATGGCTCGCGAAGTCGCCGCCGCCAACAAGATCGACAAGGACGCCGCCATGGCCCTGCTGGGCAAGTCGCTCAGCGCCAAGAAGCCCGTCCCCTCGGCCGCCGAGGCCGAAGCCGCCTGATTGCAGGCGCGATGGCGAATCGACAAAAGGCCCGGCGGCGACGCCGGGCCTTTTTCATGGCTGAGGGCGAATCCGGTGCGCCCGCGCGCCGCCGAAGAAACGAAATGGTCTGCTCAACTACACCTGAATGGACAGGCTGGACCGGCCATTGATCCTCTAGGAGCGCGCGCATCGTCGTTCGCAGAGGCTTCGCCCCATGTCCATACCCGCCCCCTCTCCATCCCTGCGATGGAGCGATCTGCTGCATCCGGTCGTCGCCGGGCTGATCTCGGTCATCGTCAACTATGGCGGCACCTTCATTCTGGTGTTCCAGGCGGCCAGGGTCGCGGGTCTCAGCCCTGAACTGACAGCATCATGGGTCTGGTCGATCTCCATCGGCGTGGGGACGACGGGGCTGTGGCTGAGCTGGCGCTACAAGGCGCCGATCATCACCGCATGGTCGACGCCCGCGGCGGCCTTTCTGGTCACGGCGCTGGCCGCTGCATCCTATGCCGAGGCGATCGGCGCCTATTTGATTTCAGCGGCGGCCTTCGTGGTTCTGGGGCTGTCGGGCGGGTTCGACAGGGTGATCCGCCTGATCCCGCCCGCCATCGCCGCCGCCCTGCTGGCGGGCATCCTGCTGCCGTTCGGGGTTCAGGCCTTCGGCGGCGTGGGCGTCGATCCTCTGCTGGCGGGCCTGCTGATCCTGACCTACGTCGTGCTGAAGCGGTTCACCGCCCGCTATGCGGTGGTGGGCATACTGGTCTTAGGACTGGGCTTCCTGCTGACGCAGGGGCGGGTCGACCTGTCGGGGCTGGAGCTGAAGCTGGCGGCGCCCGTCTTCACCATGCCCGCCTTCTCGTTCAAGGCCCTGTTGAGTCTGGCCATCCCGATGTTCCTGATCACCCTGACGGGCCAGTATATGCCGGGGATGCTGGTGCTGCGGAACGACGGCTATCAGGTCAGCGCCAGTCCTCTGGTGACGGTGACGGGACTGGGGTCGCTGCTGATGGCCCCCTTCGGCTCGCACGCCTTCAATGTGGCCGCCATCACCGCCGCCATCTGCACCGGTAAGGAGGCGCATGAAGACCCGTCCAAGCGCTGGATCGCGGGCGTGGCCGCGGGGGTGTTCTACATCCTGATCGGGGTGTTCGGCGTGACGCTGGCGGCGGTCTTCATGGCCCTGCCCGCCGTCTTCATCACCACGCTGGCGGGACTGGCCCTGCTGGGGGCCATCGGCGGCAGTCTGGCGGGCGCCCTGACCAAGCCGTCATCGCGCGAGGCGGCCCTGATCACCTTTCTGGCGGCGGCGGCCAATATCCAGCTGTTCGGGATCGGCGGGGCCTTCTGGGGACTGGTGATCGGCCTGATCGCCTATGCGGCGCTGAACGGCGGGCTCGTCACATGGGCCCAGAGCCTGTTGTCCGGCCGCCACGCGCCGGAACGCCCGGCCGGCTGAGACGAAAGAAGAGGCCGGGACATCCATCCCGGCCTCCGTGCTTTTTGCGCAGATCAGAAATATTCCGCCCCGGCCGGGCACTGGGCGGCCAGGCGTCGCGCGGTGATGCTGGCGGGGATGTAGGGCGTGCCGCGCGCCAGCTGGGCGCCGCCGTTGAAGCGGAAGGCCTGTTCCTCATAGGTGCCGTTCAGGCGCACATTGATGCGGCGGCCCTTGCGGTCCTGACAGCTGCCTTCAAAGCGGGCGCGGCCGTCGCCGACCTGACGCGTCGGATAGGTGCACTGCCACTTGCGCGTCGACAGGCCGCCGAAGAAGCGGTTGATCTCGCTGGGGCGCACGCACTTCTGTTCAGTGTCGCGCGCGCCCATGACGCTGGTGGTGTATTCCCAGTATCCGGGCAGGACTTCGGACTGGGCGGCCGACTGCGCCTGGGGCGCCGACGCAGGCGCGGCCAGCATGACGGCCCCGGCGACCACCGGGGCGGCGACCGCCATCAGACGGGCGAAGGGGATCAAGGTCTTCATCGATTTGCCGTTCATGGGACTCATCATGGGTCTGCTCTATATAGTCACGGCTTGAACGACTGCTGAACGAAGGCGATCCCTCGCCTTCACAATGACTCTGTCGCTCGGGATGACGACTCCAGTCTTGACGCCCGGCGAGTCCTTCCTCTATACGGCCCCCTCTCGCGCGGGCCCCGTCGCTCGCTGCGTCCCTGTTTCATGCGTCCGCACCGGTATGGCGGATGTGACCTTGAGGATCTTAAGATGTCGCGTCGCTGCGAACTCACCGGTATCGGCCCCATGGTCGGCAATCACGTGAGCCACTCCAACATCAAGACCAAGCGCCGTTTCCTGCCGTCGCTGAAGACGGTCAAGGTTCAGTCGGACGCTCTGGGCCAAACCTTCTCGCTGCGCATCTCGAACGCCGCGCTGCGCACCCTCGACTTCAAGGGCGGCCTGGACGCCTTCATCGTCAAGGCCCGCGACGAGCAGCTGTCGACCGCCGCCCTGCGCATCAAGCGCCAGGTCCGCGCCAAGCTGGCCGAGCAAGCCGCCGCCTGATCGGCGTCGACTGACGGATTTTGAAGAGGCCGGTGGAAACACCGGCCTTTTTCTTTTGCACGCGCTCCCGCTACCCTCAGGGCTCGTCCAGCCGGAGCCTCAGCCTTGCGCCCTCTCGCCGCCCTCTGCCTGACCACGGCCCTGTTGTCGTCGCCCGTTCTGGCGCAGGAGCCGGCGCGCGAAACCACCGCCTTCACCCTGTCCAGCGGCACGCCCCGCACGGCGGAGCAGCTGGCCCTGCGCTTCGACAAGGCGGACCTGTCCTTCCGGCTGCTTCCAGAGACTCAATCACTCGAAGGCGTCGCCGTCCTCGACTTCGCCGCCACGGCGCCGACATCGGCGGTCGTGGTCGAGCTGGACGCGGTTTTCGCCATCGCCGCCATCGCCGTGGACGGGCAGGCGGTCGCCGACTGGTCCAACCCCGAGGGGCGGCTGACCATTCCCCTGCCCCGCCCGCTGTCGGCGGGTGAAAGCGTCTCGGTCCGCATCGCCTATTCCGGCCGCCCGCATCAGGCCAAGCGCGCGCCGTGGGACGGCGGCTTCGTCTGGACCACGACGCCCGACGGCCAGCCGTGGATCGCCAGCGCGGTTCAGGGCGAGGGCTGCGACCTGTTCTGGCCCTGCATCGACCATCCGCAGGGCGAGCCGGAACAGGTCGACCTTCACATCACCGTCCCCTCGACCCTCAGCGCCCCCGCCAACGGCCGCTTCCTCGGCAAGACCGACAACGACGACGGCACGGCCACCTGGAACTGGACCGCGCGCCAGCCGGACACCTACGCCATCAGCCTGAACGTCGGCCCTTATGTGGAGATGGCCGCCGACTATCAGAGCCGGTTCGGAAACGTCATCCCCTTGCGCTTCTGGCGACTGGCCTCAGCCGATCCGGCCAAGGCGCAGGCGCTGTTCGACGAATTCCCGCAGATGCTCGACTTCTATGAGGCGACCGTCGGCCCCTTCCCCTTCGGCGACGAGAAGATGGGCGTGGTCGAAACCCCGCACCTGGGCATGGAGCACCAGACCATCAACGCCTACGGCAACGGCTACAAGCTGGACGGCAAGGGCTACGACTGGCTGCTGCAGCACGAACTGGCGCACGAGTGGTTCGGCAATCAGCTGACCAACGCCGACTGGGACGACATGTGGCTGCACGAGGGCTTCGGCACATACATGCAGCCGCTGTACGCCCGCTGGCTGAACGGCGAGCGGGCCATGCAGGCCGAGCTTCAGACCATGCGGCTGACCTTGGCCAACCGCTTCCCGGTCGTGTCCGGCCAGTCGCAGGACGCCGCGACCGTCTATGACGACAAGACCGGCCCGGCGCTGGATCTCTATTACAAGGGCGCGCTGATCGCCCACACCCTGCGCCTGCATATCGGCGACGACGCCTTCTATGAGAGCCTGCGTCGCCTGGTCTACGGCCGCCCCGATCCGAAGCCGGGCAACTTCCAGCCGCGCTACGCCACGACGCCGGAGTATGTCGCCATCGTCAATGAGGTGACGGGGCGCGACATGGGCTGGTTCTTCGACGTCTACCTCTATCAGGCGGCCTTGCCCGATCTGGTCATGACGCGACAGGGCGAGCAGATGACGCTGGAATGGAAGACAGGAAACGGCCGCCCCTTCCCCCTGCCGGTCGAGGTCGAGACGGACGGCGTCCTGCGCGCCCTGCCCATGACCGACGGCCGCGCGACGTTCGAGGCGCCGCAGGGCGCGCACATCCTGCTGGACCCCGGCTCAAAAGTCTTGAGGCGGCTGGAGTATCTGGAGCGGTGGAAAGCTTCGACCGCCGACTGAGGTTCAGGCCGGTTCCAGCGTCCGCAGGGCCGAGGCCGAAAACCGGCGCCAGTCGGCGTTGTCGGCCCAGACGGCGGCCAGAGCCTCCAGCAGATGATCCTCGTCGTCGTCGCTGTGCAGCGGCGTCGGCGTGACGCGCAGCCGCTCGGTCCCGCGCGGCACGGTGGGGAAGTTGACCGGCTGGATATAGACGCCGTGCTCATCCATCAGGGCGTCCGTCACCGCCCGCGCCGTGGCCGCATCGCCGATCATCACCGGCAGGATGTGGCTGGGGCTGGGCAGGACCGGCAGGCCCAACCGCTGCATCCCCGCCTTGATCGAGGCGGCGCGTGCGGCCAGCGCCCGGCGCGGCGCGCCCTCGGCCTTCAGATGCCGCAAAGCCGCCCGCACCCCGGCCACCACCGAGGGCGGCAGGGCCGTGCTGAAGATGAAGCCCGGCGCGTGGCTGCGCACGAAGTCGACCGCCGCCGCATCGCCCGCCACATAGCCGCCCATGGCGCCGAACCCCTTGCTGAGGGTGCCCTGGAACATGCTGATGCGGTGCGACTGGCCGTCGCGTTCGGCCACGCCCGCGCCGCGCGCGCCGTACAGGCCCACGGCGTGAACCTCGTCCAGATAGGTGAAGGCGCCGTGCTTTTCGGCCACGTCGCAGAGGGCGGCGATAGGGGCGAAATCGCCATCCATCGAATAGCAGCTCTCGAAACAGACAAGCTTGGGCCGATAGCGACAGACCCCGCTCATCAGCCGGTCCAGATCGCGCCAGTCGTTGTGGGCGAAGATGTGCTTCTCCACGCCCGAGCGGCGCATCCCCTCGATCATGGAGGCGTGGTTCAGGGCGTCGGAAAAGATCACCGCCCCCGGCAGGCGCGACGCCAGCGTCGACAGGGCCGCGTCATTGGCCGCATAGCCCGAGGTGAACAGCAGCGCCGCTTCCTTGCCGTGCAGATCGGCCAGATCGCGTTCCAGCAGAACGTGCTCGTGGCTGGTGCCCGAGATGTTGCGCGTGCCGCCCGCGCCCGCGCCATAGGTCCGGATCGCCCCTTGCGCCGCCTCGACCACCTCGGGGTGGACGCCCATCGATAGATAGTCGTTCGAGCACCAGATGGTGATGGTCCGCCCGCGCCGGTGATCGCGGGCATAGGGGGTGTCGGGGGCCAGCCGCTCCAGATCGGCGAAGACACGATAGCGGCCCTCCTGCTTCAGATCGTCCAGATCGCGGCTGAAGAAGTCGGCGAAGTCGAAAGCGCCCATGACATCACATCCCATCACAGGTCGGGCGGCGACATTGCCATCCCGCCGGGGGCGTGACACCTAACGCTGGATTGGCCGGATCATTCCGGCCACTTTGGAAAGAAACTGCAGACCATTGCTGAAGCGCGCCCAGCTGGAATCCGTTCAGGCCTTCATGGACCACCCGGCCCAGTCCGGCCTGCCCCTGCACGCCCGCATCCAGCGCGCCGTGCGCCAGTTGATCGTGGAGCGGTCGCTGACGGCGGGGCGGCCCCTGCCCTCGTCGCGGACGCTGGCCCGGTCGCTGGGCGTGTCGCGCGATACGGTCGAGACGGCCTATGCCCAGCTTCACGCCGAGGGCTTCATCGAGCGGCGCGTCGGCAGCGGCAGCTTCGTCTGCGAGCTGACCGAACTGGGCCTGAAGCGCGGGGTGCTGCGCCCGGCGGGCCGCCGCCCCGTCCTGCAACCGGCGGCGGCGCCGACGCTCAGCAAGCGCGGGCAGGCGATGGCCGACAGCGGGGGTCTGCGCGATCCCTACGCCCCGCTGGCCTTCTCGCCCGGCGTGCCCGAGACGCGCCTGTTTCCCTTCGCACAGTGGGACCGGCTGCACCGCCAGACCCTGCGCGAGGAAGGCGCCGCCGCCCTGCACCACGGCGACCCGCAGGGCCATCCGCGCCTGCGCCGCGCCATCGCCGGCTATGTGAACCTGGAACGCGGGGCGCGGGCCGATCCCGACCAGATCCTGATCCTGACCAGTTCGCAGCAGGCCCTGTCCCTGTGCGCGCGGGTGCTGGCCGATCCCGGCGACGGCGTCTTCATCGAAGACCCGGCCTATCAGGGCGCCGCCAAGGCGCTGGAGGCGGCGGGGCTGAAGCGCCTGCCTGTGCCGGTCGACGCGCAGGGGCTGCGGACTGACGACCTGTTGGCCCGGCGCGAGGACGGACGGGCGGTCTTCGTCACCCCCTCGCACCAGTTTCCGACCGGACGCACCCTGTCGCTGGACCGGCGGCTGGCCCTGATCCAGTGGGCGACAGAGCATGACGCCTGGATTCTGGAAGACGATTACGACAGCGAGTTCCACTACGCCGGGCGGCCCACCGCCTGCGTCCAGGGTTTGGACCCGCACGACCGGACCCTCTATCTGGGCACCTTCACCAAGTCGCTGTTTCCGGGCTTGAGGCTGGCCTATCTGATCCTGCCGCGACCGCTGGTCGAGCCGATGGTCGCGGCGCGCAGCCTGATGGACGGCTTCACCGCCTCGGTGGCGCAGCTGACGCTGGCGCGCTTCATCGAGGACGGCCGGTTCGGCGCCTATGTCCGCACCATGCGCGGCGTCTATGCGGAACGGCTGGACGCGCTGGAGGCAGCGGTGAACACGCGCCTGCCCCACGTCGTCACGCCCGACCGGCCTGTCGGAGGGCTGCAGATGCCCTGCTTCCTGAAGGACGGCTTCGACGAGGCCGAGACGGTGCGCGCGGCCCGGCGCGTCGGCGTTCATCTGACCGGCCTGACGCCCCTGCATGACGCGGGCGCGGGCCGTCCCGGCTGGCTGATGGGCTTCGCCGCCTCGACCCCGGCCGAGATCGACGCCGCCGTCGACCGGCTGGTGAAAATCTTCCCCGCGTGATCGACGCTTACAAAGCGGTCTGACGATCTGCGCCGACGTGGCGGGGAATGGCCGGGATGCGGCGGCCTAGGGTGCGGAGGTCGGCGGTCAGCCGATGCCGTGAAAGCTTCTATCCCTTGCCTGCCCTCGCCCTGTTCCCGACCGACCAGCCGGGCCGCCGATCCGACCACGGCGGCGGCCGGATTCGCGTGTCCTTAAGCGCCGTCGCCGCCAACTATCGCGCCATGTGCGACCAGGTCGCCCCCGCCGCCTGCGCCGCCGTGGTCAAGGCCGACGCCTATGGTCTGGGCGCCGCCCGCATCGCGCCTGCCCTGTATGACGCCGGATGCCGCGCCTTCTTCGTCGCCCATCTGTTCGAGGCGGTGGATCTGCGCCGCGTCCTGGCCGCAGACGCCGACCTGTTCGTGCTGAACGGTCTGGCGCCGGGCGCCGAATACGCGGCCCTCGCCGCCGGGGCGATCCCGGTGCTGAACAGCTTTGAACAGATGGAGGGCTGGGCGCGTCTGGGCCGGGCGGTCGGGCGGCCGCTGGCGGCGGCGATCCAGTTCGAC
This sequence comes from Brevundimonas sp. NPDC055311, assembly GCF_053645695.1. Taxonomy (NCBI): domain Bacteria; kingdom Pseudomonadati; phylum Pseudomonadota; class Alphaproteobacteria; order Caulobacterales; family Caulobacteraceae; genus Brevundimonas; species Brevundimonas sp. NPDC055311. Next base: position 168,806 of record NZ_JBSHMV010000004.1, on the reverse strand, counting down.
ACCGGCATGTCGCGGCTGGGCCTGCCGCCCGAGGACGCCGCCTTCGCCTTCGGCCCGGATGGCCCGATCCGCTGGATCGAACCGCGCCTGATCCTCAGCCATCTGGCCGTCGCCGACACGCCCGGCCACGCAGGCAATGCGCGCCAGCGTCAGGCCTTCGAGCGCATTCTGGCCCACGCGCCGCCGGACGTGCCGTGCTCGCTGGCCAACTCGGCCGGGTGCTGGCTGGGCGAAGACTATCACTATGACCTGTGCCGGGTCGGGGCGGCCCTGTTCGGGCTGGACGCCTCGCCCTCGGCCAAGGCCATGCAGCCGGTGGTCGAGGCGACGGGCCGCGTCATCCAGACCCGCGCCGTGCCTGCGGGCGCGGGCGTCGGCTACGACTGGGCCGTCACGGCGGCGAAGGGTATGCGGCTGGCCACCATCGGCGTGGGCTATGCCGACGGCTGGCCGCGCCAGTTGTCGGCGAGCGGCGCCGCTGCATTCGAAGGACGGTTGCTGCCCTTCGTCGGCCGCATCTCGATGGACAGTCTGGTCGTAGATATCAGCGCCCTGTCCCCCGATGCGCTGAAGGCGGGCGATCAGGTGGAACTTCTGGGCCCCAACCGCACGCCGGAACAACTGGCGCTGGACGGCGCGACCATCGACTATGAAGTCATCGCGCGGCTGGGCCGCCGCTTGTGTCGGGAGTATGTTTCGTGACCCTTTCGCCTGAAAATCTCGAACGCTTCGGGCCTGATCCGCGCGAGCGGTTCGCCGCCAATCTGGCGCTGGTCCATCGCCGCATCGCCGCCGCCTGCGAACAGGTCGGGCGGCCGATCGACAGCGTGCGCCTGTTGCCGATCACCAAGACGGTTCCGGCCGAGATCCTGCGTCTGGCCTGGGCCGCGGGCGTCACCGACTTCGGCGAGAACAAGCTGCAGGAGGCCCGCGACAAGGCCGAGGCCATGGCCGACCTGTCGATGCGCTGGCACGTCGTCGGCCACCTGCAGTCGAACAAGGTCAAATACCTGACCCGTCTGGCGGACGAGTTTCATGCGCTGGACAGCCTCAAACTGGCCGAGGTGCTGAACAAGCGACTGGAGACGGATGGGCGCGACATGAAGGTCTATGTCCAGGTCAACACCTCGGGCGAGGAGAGCAAGTTCGGCCTGCACCCCGACGACGCGCTGGACTTCATCGAACGGCTGGAAGCCTTTCCCCGGCTGAAGCCGCAGGGGCTGATGACGCTGGCGGTGTTCAGCGACGACCCCGACCGGGTGCGGCCCTGCTTCACCCTGTTGCGGTCCCTGCGCGACAGGGCCGAGCGCATCGATGCGCGCATCACCGGCCTGTCGATGGGGATGACCGGCGACTACGAACTGGCGGTGCGCGAAGGCGCGACCGTGGTGCGGGTCGGACAGGCCATCTTCGGCCCGCGCCCGACGCCGAACGCCCACTACTGGCCCGGCCTGGCCTGAGAGCCGACTGGCCTGACCAACCTTCCCTCCCCGGAGTAAGCGCGTGACCATTCCCTTCATCGATCTTCTCAGCCAGCGCCAGCGCATCGGCGCGACCATCGACGCCGCCCTGATGGAGGTCGCCGCCAGCGGCCAGTACATCATGGGTCCGGCGGTCGGCGCCTTTGAACAGGCCCTGTGCGATTTCGGAGAAGCGCCCCACGCCCTGTCCTGCTCCAACGGGACGGATGCGCTGGTGCTGTTGATGATGGCGTGGGACGTGGGGCCGGGAGACGCCGTCTTCTGCCCCGCCTTCACCTTCGCCGCCACGGCCGAGGTGGTCGCGCTGGCGGGCGCCACGCCGGTCTTCATCGACATCCGTCCCGACACCTGGACGATGGACCCCGACCACCTGCGCGCCGCCGTCGAGGCGGTTGAGCGCGAGGGCGTGCTGAAGCCTCGCGCCGTCATCGCCGTGGACCTGTTCGGCCAGCCCGCCGACTATCCCGCCCTGTCGGACATCACCCAGAAACACGGGCTGAAGCTGATCGCGGACTCGGCGCAAGGGTTCGGCTGCACCCTGAATGGCCAGCACCCGATCCATTGGGCCGACGCGACGACGCTGAGCTTCTTCCCGGCCAAGCCGCTGGGTGCCTATGGCGACGGCGGGGCGGTGCTGGTCAAGGAGGCGGCGCTGATGGATCACCTCATCTCCCTGCGTGTTCACGGTCAGGCGACGGCGGCGGATGCGGCGGCCCAAGACTTCACCCACGACCCCAAATATCTGAACCCGCGTCTGGGCATGAACGGGCGGCTGGACACCCTGCAGGCCGCCGTCCTGCTGGAAAAGCTGAAGATCTTCTCCGACGAGATCGAGCGCCGCAACCGCATCGCCGAACGCTATGTGCAGGGGCTGGCCGGTCATGTGGCGGCGACACCCGTGGTCATTCCCGGCGGCCGCTCGGTCTGGGCCCAGTTCACCGTCGAGCATGACGATCGCGACACCCTGGCCGCCCATCTGAAGGCGCAGGGCGTGCCGACCGCCGTCTATTATCCGATCCCCCTGCACCGCCAGCCCGCCTATCGCCAGCACCCGGTCGGCCCCGGCGGTCTGGCCGTGACCGAGGCCAGGGCGGAACGGGTCGTCAGCCTGCCGATGAGCGCCTATCTGGACGAGGCCGTTCAGAACCGGGTGATCGCCGCCGTCGCCAGCTTCGGCTGAGGGCTTTCAGCCCTCGGTCAGGCGCATCTCGAAGGCGCCCGCCGCCTGGGTCCGCAGCAGAACAGTCTGGACCCCGGCGGTGGCGCGGGCGGCGGCCTGCGGCAGGGTCTCGCCGCGCATCAGCCAGCCGGTCAGGTATGCGGTGAACAGATCGCCGGTGCCGCTGGGCCGGATCGGAATGCGGGGGATGGAGGTGCGATGGGCGAGGCCGCCCTCGACCGCCACCGTCTCGACCTCGCCGGGCGCCGTGTCGGTCAGGACGCAACCCGTCACCACCGTCCGCCCCGTGCCGCGCGCGTTCAGGATGCGCGTCGCCTCGATCACCCCCTCGACGGTGTCCGGCCGTTCGCCGACCAGTCGGCCCAGTTCGAACTGGTTGGGGGTGATGATGTCGGCCATCGGCGTCAGTTCGTCGCGGAACTGCTCGATCAGGCCATCCGCGACGAAAACGCCCAGATCATCGTCGCCGATCACCGGGTCGCAGATGTGCAGCAGGGCCGGGTTCTTCGCCTTCCAGCGCCGCAGGAAACCCGCCGTCGCCGCCGCATTGGCGGCCGAGCCCATATAGCCCGTGACCACCGCCCCGGATGTCATCGACAGGTCGCGCTCCTCGACCCCCAGCAGCAGGTCGGCGACCAGTTCCGTCTCCAGAATCCGGCCGCGCATGGTGGGATAATGCGGGTGATTGGACAAAAGGGTGGTCGGCACAGCCGCCACCTCCAGCCCCATGGCCTGCATCGGCTGGACCGCCGCGCTGTTGCCGACGTGGCCGTAGACGACCTGGCTCTGAATCGAGATGACCCGCACGCGCGTTCGGAACCTCCTTAAGCGGGCGTCAGCGCCGGTCCGGCGATCGGATAGGCCCGCGTCAGTTCTGTTCCCTGCGCCTTCACCGCCGCGCTGTCGAGATCGCCGTCGCGCAGGCCCTTGAGGATGGTCAGGATCATGCCGCCGACCGTGCGGAACGCCTCGGCGTCGAACCCGCGAGAGGTCGAGGACGGCGAGCCCAGCCGCAGCCCCGACGTCACCATGGGCGAAGCCGTGTCGTAAGGGACCGAGTTCTTGTTGGCGATCAGGCCGTGATCCTCCAGCGCCTCGACCGCCGCCTTGCCGGTCAGACCGAAGAGGCGCAGGTCGACCAGCACCAGATGGCAGTCCGTCCCGCCCGACACGAGGCGCAGGCCTCCGTCCGCCAGCGTCTGGCCCAGTACGCGGGCGTTCTCGATCACCGCCCTGGAGTATTCGACAAAGTCCGGTTGCAGCGCCTCATGGAAGGCCGCCGCCTTGCCCGCGATGACGTGCATCAGCGGTCCGCCCTGGGTGCCGGGGAAGACCGCCTTGTCGATGCGCCGCGCCAACTCCGGGTCGTTGCACAGAATCAGGCCGCCGCGCGGGCCGCGCAGGGTCTTGTGCGTGGTCGAGGTGGTGACATGGGCGTGCGGCGTCGGATTGGGATAGAGGCCCGCCGCGATCAGCCCGGCGTAGTGGGCCACGTCGGCCACCAGGTATGCCCCGACCTTATCCGCGATCTGGCGCATCCGGGCGAAGTCGATGCGGCGCGGATAGGCCGAACCGCCCGCATAGATCAGGCGCGGCCGGTCATGCAGGACGCGCTGTTCCATGTCGTCATAGTCGATCAGGTCGTCGTCTTCGCGCACCCGATAGGCGCTGACCTCGAACCACTGGCCCGACAGGCTGACCGGCGAGCCGTGCGTCAGGTGGCCGCCGCAGGCCAGGTCCAGCCCCATGATGCGGTCGCCCGGCTTGATCAGGGCGAACAGCACGGCCAGGTTGGCGTTGACGCCCGAGTGCGGCTGGACGTTGGCGTAGGCCGTGTCGAACAGGGTGCAGGCGCGCTCGATGGCCAGTTTCTCGGCGATGTCGACCGCCTCGCACCCGCCGTAGTAGCGGCGGCCCGGATAGCCCTCGGCGTATTTGTTGGTCAGGACCGAGCCCTGCGCCCGACGCACGGCGGCGCTGACGATGTTCTCGGACGCGATCAGTTCGATGCTGTCCTGCTGGCGTTTCTGCTCCAGGGTCAGGGCATGAGCCAATTCCGGGTCCAGGGCCCGCGTCGCCAGATCGAAAGCCATGTCGTCTCCGCCGTTCGAATGAAAAAGGCGGCGGGTCGGCCTTTGAGGAGGAGGGTCGCCGACCCGCCGAGCGGCTGGCTTCGGGGGACTGAAGCCAGGCCGAAGAGCGTCAGCGCAGGGCCGAAAGGTCCGCGCCGTGATTGATGTGGTAGACGGCGCCGCCCATGACGATGGCCGGAACCGACTGCACGCCGGCAGCCTCGGCTTCGGCCAGACGCTGCGGCGCCTCGCCCAGGTGAACCACCTCGACGTCATAGGCCGCCGGGTTCATCGCGCCGACGAAGCGCTGCTCGACGTCGACGCAGACGGTGCAGCCTGCGTGATAGAAAACGGCTTTCTCGGCCATGGCCCTATCCCTTGTCTCTGATCCCGCAGCGGTGTTGCTGCCGGGGAATGCGCGTGGGATACCCGGCCTATCGGCCCTGTCATAAGAGCCGCTTTCCTGAAACCTGATAGGCCGGATCATGGGACGCAGCGCCGTCGTCATTGAACTGATCGAAGACCCCGCCCGGCCCCTGTTCATCAATCTAGCGGGGTCGGTGATACGCGAGATCGAGCGTGGACGGCTGAAACCCGGCGACCGTCTGCCCGGCACCCGCGCCCTGGCCCGCACGCTGGGCGTTCATCGCAACACCGTCGACGCCGCCTATCAGGAGTTGGTGCTGCAGGGCTGGCTGACGGCTGAGGCGTCGCGCGGCACCTTCGTCGCCCGCGACCTGCCCGATCTGGGTACGCAGAACTGGGGCGCTCGCCCCGCCGCCGCCGCCCGCCTCGCCTCGCCCCTGCCGCAGACCCGGCCTGCGCCGCCGCCGATGCAGTTCTCAGACGGCGCCCCCGATGCGCGCCTGATGCCGGGGCTGGAACTGGCCAGGGCCTTCCGCCGATCGCTGACCGGCGCCGAACTCAAGTCGCTGCCCGGATACGGCGACCCGCGCGGCGCGCCGTCGCTGCGGACGGCGCTGGCCCGCTACCTGTCGGCCGAGCGCGGCCTGACGGTCGGGGCCGACGACATCCTGATCACGCGCGGCAGCCAGATGGCCCTGTTTCTGGCCGCCGCCGTCCTGAACCCCGGCGACGCAATCGCCGTCGAAGATCCCGGCTATCCTCTGGCCTGGAAGGCGTTTCGTGCGGCCGGGGCCCGCGTGGTCGGCGCCCCGGTCGATACGCAGGGGCTGGACGTAGAGCAACTGGAGGCCCTGCTGACGCGCGACCCGACGATCCGCGCCGTCTACGTCACGCCCCATCATCAGTTCCCGACCACGGTGACGCTGGGCGCCGGGCGGCGCCTGCGCCTGCTGGAAATGGCGCGTCGTCATGGCCTGATCCTGATCGAGGACGACTATGACCACGAATACCGTTTCGAGGGCCGCCCGGTCCTGCCGCTGGCCGCCCGAGCCCTGAATCAGGGAGGCGATCAGGACCGCATCATCCATATCGGATCGGTGTCCAAGCTGCTCTCGCCCGTGGTCCGCATCGGCTATGCGACAGGCGCGCCGGACCTGATCCAGGCCATGACCGCGCGGCGCGAAGCCATCGACCGTCAGGGCGACCTGCCGCTGGAGCGGGCGCTGGCCCGGCTGATCGACGACGGCGACCTGGGCCGCCACGCCCGCAAGGCGCGCAAGATCTATGAGCAGCGCCGCGACCTGCTGTGCACCGAGATCGCCGCCCGGCTGGACGACGCCGTCGCCTTCGACAGGCCGGCGGGCGGGCTGGCGCTGTGGCTGCGCGTGAACCCGGACATCGACGCCGCCGCCTGGGCCGCCGAGGCTGAGCGATCCGGCTTGATCCTGACCCACGGCCGCCAGCTCCAGCTTGAACCCGGCCCCAAGGGGTGCGCCGCCGCCAACGCCTTCCGCATCGGCTTCGCCAGTCTGGACGGGACGGAACTGGTCCGCGCCGTCGACCGGCTGAAGGCGGCGCAACCGGCCTGATCGATCAATCCAAACTGGAACTTCTAGACCATCCGGCTTGTCGCCACCCTCGGACCTGATCGCGGCCGTCGCCGCATGGGTGTGAAAGGGTTCAACACGATGCCGCCGTCCAGCCGCAAGACGACCTCGCCCCGGCCACGCCGTCTCTTCGAGGGCGAGGACACGCCCGAAGGCGGCGCCACGCGGCGGACCGCCCTGATACAGATCTTCGTCCTGCCGCTTTCGGTGGCGGTCGCCGCTGCCGTCATCGGCGTCGTCGCCGTCTGCTCGGGTTGAAGCGGGGATCTCCGGAGGCCGCAACCGGCCAATGGCTTGCGTCATTCCAGGTCAGGGCGCATGAACCGGCCCTGACGAAGCCGCCCGAGAGGTCATCCGTGTCCGACGCCGACAAAGCCGCCGCCCTGTTGCCCGAAGGCCAGCCTGTCGGCCGCGTCATCGCCATGCCCGCCGACACCAATCCGGAAGGCGACATCTTCGGCGGTTGGCTTCTGGCGCAGATGGACCTGGCTGGGGCGACCCCGGCGTTCGAGCGCGCGGGCGGCCGTTGCGCCACCGTGGCCCTGGACGGCATGGTCTTCCACCAGCCGGTCTCGGTCGGCGACGAAGTCTCCACCTACGCCAAGATCATCCGCGTCGGCCGCACCTCGATCCGCGTCCACGTCGAGGCCTGGAAACGCGCGCGCGGTCAGGCCGAGGCCCAGTCGGTCCGCGTGACCGAGGGCGTCTTCACCTATGTGGCCATCGATCAGGACCGCAAGCCGCGTGAAGTGCCCCCGGCCTGACGCTGATCGGAAGTCCCAGCCCGACAGTCGGTAATTCTTGACGTTCGGGGGCGGCGGCCCTACCTCCCCCGCATGGCCATTCGTCGTATCCTGACTATCGATAACGCCGCCGATCTGGCGATCCTGAAGACTGTCGCCGCGCCCGTGGAAGGCGGCGTCACCGACGCCGTGCGCGCCCTGATGGATGACATGCTGGAGACGATGTACGACGCGCCGGGCATTGGTCTGGCCGCGCCGCAGATCGGCGAGCTGACCCGCGTGGTCGTCATGGACCTGGGCGACAAGCCGGTCGAGGGCGCCGCTGACGAGCCGCAGACCGAGGAAGAGGCGCTGGAGCGCCGCAACCCGCGCTTCTTCGTCAACCCCGAGATTCTGTGGTCGTCCGAGGAGATGTTCTCCTACGAAGAGGGCTGCCTGTCGGTGCCGACCTATTACGACTCGGTCGAGCGTCCGGCGCGCGTGCGGGTCCGCTACATGAACTATCAGGGCGAGACGATCGAGGAAGAGATCGAGGGCCTCTACGCCGTCTGCTTCCAGCACGAGTTGGACCATCTGAACGGCGTCCTGTTCATCGACCACCTGTCGCGCCTGCGCCGTGACCGCGCGGTCGCCAAGGTCAAGAAGCAAGCGAGGATGGCCGCCTGATGGCTCGCAAGACCCGCAACATCGATCCCAGAATCGTCAATAGAGGGGGCCGTCGCCGCCTGACCCGCAACGAGAAGGTCGGCGCGGCCAGTCTGGCGACTCTGCTGGCTGTCGCCGCCGTCGGCGTGGTGGCGGGTCTGGTCATCGACCGCCTGCTCGATTTCGACGACGCCCTGGACGCCGGCGGCGAGTGGGACGAGGGCGGCGGCGTCTATACCCGCTGGATGTAATCGGCCCCACGGTCTAAAGGCGTGCCCATGCGCCTAGCCTTCATGGGAACCCCCGACTTCGCCGTGCCGTCCCTGGCCGAGCTGATCGCCTCGGGGCACGAGATCGTCGCCGTCTATTCGCAACCGCCGCGCCCCAAGGGCCGGGGCCAAAAGCTGACGCCGTCGCCCGTTCACGCCTTCGCCGAGGCCATGGGTCTGCCGGTCTTCACACCCGAGAGCATGAAGGCGGCCGAAGCCATCGACGTCTTCAAGAGCCTGGACCTCGACGCCGCCTGCGTCGTCGCCTACGGCCAGATTCTGAAGCCTGAAGTGCTGGAGGCGCCGCGTCTGGGCTGCTTCAACCTGCACGGGTCGCTGCTGCCGCGCTGGCGCGGGGCCGCCCCGATCCAGCGCGCCATCATGGCCGGAGACCGTCAGACCGGCGCCCAGATCATGCGGATGAGCGAGGGCTTGGACGAAGGGGCCATCATCCTGTCCGAACTGATGGACATCCACGCCGACGACACCGCCGCCTCTCTGGGCGACCGTATGGCTCATGTCGGCGCCGCCCTGTGGCCGCGCGCCCTGGCCGCCATCGAACGGGGCGGTTTCACCGAGACGCAGCAGACGGGCGAGCCGACCTACGCCAAGAAGATCACCTCGGCCGAAGCCCGCATCGACTGGAGCCGCCCGGCCGCCGAGGTGGACGCCCACATCCGCGGCCTGTCGCCCTTCCCCGGCGCCTGGTTCGAGGTCGAGGCCGACGGCGAGCCGGTGCGCGTCAAGGCCCTGATGTCGGTCCTGGCTGAAGGCGAAGGCGCGCCCGGTCAGGTGCTGGACGACGCCTTGACCATCGCCTGCGGCGACGGCGCGGTGCGCCTGACCCGCGTGCAGCGTCCCGGCAAGGCGGCGCAATCGGCCGAGGAAATGCTGCGCGGCTTTCCGGTTCCTGTCGGAACCATTCTGAGTGGGGCGCGGTCAGAAGGCTCCGCCTTCTCGACCCGACGCGGCCTGTAGGGCGTCATGCCCCGATACAGATTCACCATCGAATACGACGGCTCGGCCTACAACGGCTTTCAGGCCCAGGTCGACCAGCCGACCGTGCAGGGCGCCATCGAGACGGCGATCACGGCCTTCAGCGGCCAGACCGTCCGCATCGCCGCCGCGGGGCGCACCGACACCGGCGTCCACGCCACGGGCCAGACCTGTCATGTCGATCTGGAGCGCGACTGGCCGGCGCAGACGGTGATGAACGCCCTGAACGCCCATCTGGTGAAGGAGGCCGTGGCGGTGCTGGACTGCACGCCGGTCAGCGACGACTGGCACGCGCGCTTCACCGCCAATGGGCGCAAATACCTGTATCGCATCCTGAACCGGCCCGGCCGTCCGGCGCTGGACCGGGGCCGTGTCTGGCACGTCAGGAAGCCCCTGGACGCCGAGGCCATGCACGCCGCCGCGCAACACCTGATCGGCCATCACGACTTCACCACCTTCCGCGACGCCGCCTGTCAGGCGGCCAGCCCGCTCAAGACGCTGGACGTCGCCCGCGTCTCCCGCGTCGGCGAAGAGGTGCATCTGGTGTTCGAGGCGCGCAGCTTCCTGCACCGTCAGGTGCGGTCCATGACGGGCAGCATCGTCGAAGTGGGCCTCAATCGCTGGAGCCCGGCCGATCTGGCCGATGCCTTGGCGGCCAAGGACCGCGCGCGATGCGGCCCGGTGGCGCCGTCAGACGGTCTCTATCTGACGGGCGTCACCTATGAGGCCGAGGCCTGACCCCAGGCTTCAGCGTTTGAACAGGCCGCCCAGGGCGCCGCCGAGGCCGCCTGGCAGGTTGTTCAACAGACCGCCGAGCATGTCGTCCGCGCCCTCCGCCGAGCCGTTCGGCGTCAGGCGGTCAATGGCTTCCGGCAACAGTCCGGCCAGGGTCTCGCTGGCCTGTTCCGGCGAAACGCCCAGCTTCCGGGCGAAGTCGGCGATCGGGCCGGAGCCGATGACGGCGGCGATCTGCTCGGGGCTGATCGCAGCGTTGCCGCCCTTGCCGATCCACGAAGCGGCCACGTCGCCCAGACCGTTCTGGCCGAACTTTTCAGCCAGACCCGCCACGCCGCCCTGCCCCTTCAGCAGGTCGGCCAGGCCGCCGGCGGCGTCATCGCCGAGGCCGCCCAGAACATTATCCAGAAGTCCCATCTCAATTCCTCCGATTTGCGCCGCCAGAATGACAGACTTCCTCTGCGGATTTGTGGCCGGAAGGTAAAAGACGGCGCCGCGATCACGGCGACGCCGTCGACGTCAGCTCTTGGCGCGTTCCGAACCGGAGGTAACGGCTTGGCCGGCGGCTGACAGATCGCGGCCGATGCCCGAAACGGTGTTGCAGGCTGCGGTGGCCAGGGCGGCGGCGATGACGCCGAAAACAATGAGCTTGCGCATGATGAAATCCCCGTGGTCGATTTGGCGCTTCAACGTGAAGCTTGGCCATAAGGTTGCATGGCCAATTCATCCTCCAATCTGCTAACGGCGAAACCATGACGCAAGCTTCCGGAACCGCCGCCCGCCGTTTGGTCGAAACCCTGGTGATGAACGGGGTCGACAAGGTCTTCTGCGTGCCGGGCGAAAGCTATCTGGCCGTGCTCGACGCCCTGGCCGATGTCCGCGACCAGATCGAGGTCATCATCTGCCGCCACGAGGCCGGCGCCGCCAACATGGCCGAGGCCTACGGCAAGCTGACCGGCCGTCCCGGCGTCTGCATGGTCACGCGCGGGCCGGGCGCGACCCACGCCTCGATCGGCGTGCATACGGCGCATCAGGATTCGACCCCGATGATCCTGTTCGTCGGCCAGATCGCCCTGACCGACCGCGGCCGCGGCGCCTTCCAGGAGGTCGACTACCGCGAGGTCTTCGGCGGCCTGGCCAAATGGGCCACCGAGATCGAAAGCCCTGAACGCACCGTCGAAGTGGTCGAACGCGCCTTCGCCACCGCTCAGCAGGGCCGCATGGGTCCGGTCGTCGTCGCCCTGCCCGAGAACACCCTGCACGAAGACGGCGGCCCCGCGCCGATCCGCCCCGTCGTCCCGGCCAAGGCCGCGCTGGACCCGGCCTTCGTCGAACAGGTGCGCGAGCGCCTGTCGCGCGCCGAACGCCCGATGCTGATCCTGGGCGGTTCGGGCTGGACCGATGAAGCGACCGACGCGATTTCCGACTGGGCAAAACGTCTGGGCCTGCCCCTCGCACTGTCCTTCCGCCGCAAGGATCTGATCCGTAACGACCACCCCGGCTATGCGGGCGACCTCGGCCTCGGACCGAACCCGAAGCTGGTGGCTCGGGTCAAGGACGCCGACCTGCTGTTGGTTATAGGCGCGCGCATGGGCGAGAACCCGACGCAGGGCTACACCCTGCTGGACCGCACCAAGACGGCGCAGACCCTGATCCACATCCATCCGGGACCGGAAGAGCTGGGCCGCGTCTGGGCGCCTGCCCTGTCGGCGGCGGCGGACAACGCGCTGGCGGCGCTGGCCCTGTCAGCGATCAAGCCGGGCCGAGCCTGGAACGATCAGGGCGCGGCGGCCCATGCCGACTTCCTCGCCTTCTCCTCGCCCATCGAGATCGAGAGCGCGGTCAATATGAGCGAGGTCATCGCCCATCTGGCGCAGGCCCTGCCCGAAGACGCCATCCTGACCAACGGCGCGGGCAATTTCGCCGCCTGGCTGCACCGCTTTCACCGCCATCAGGCCCGTCGCACCCAGCTGGCCCCGACCTCGGGCGCCATGGGCTACGGCTATCCGGCCGCGCTCGGCGCCAAGGCGACCCAGCCCTCGCGCGAGGTCGTCTGCATCGCCGGCGACGGCGACTTCATGATGAGCGCCAATGAGATGGCGACCGCCGCCCAGTACGGCCTCGGCGTCATTGTCGTGGTCGTGGACAACGGCACCTTCGGCACCATCCGCATGCACCAGGAGCGGGAATATCCGACCCGCGTCATCGCCACCGACCTGAAGAACCCCGATTTCGTGAAGTACGCCGAAGCCTTCGGCGCCTTCGCCGTGCGCTGCGAGACGACCGGCGATTTCCCGGCGGCCCTGACGGCGGCACGCGAGGCGGCGGCGAGCGGCCGCCCCGCCCTGGTCCACCTGATCACTGACGCCGAACAGATCGCGCCGGGCCGCACGATCACCGACCTGCGCGGCGCCTGACGCAGAACCTTAGCCGCCGCAGCTTGCCTGCGACGGCGCTTCGGGGAACAGTGCCGCCCTTATTGTACCGAGGGGGGTCTTTCTCATGCGTCGTCTTCTGATTTCATCCGCCGCCGCCCTGGCGCTCTGCGCCGCTGCGCCCGCTGCTATGGCCGAGGGAGCCGCGTCCGCCGCCGCGACCATCCAGGCCCAGAGCGAGGACGCCCGGCTCAACGCCTTCTTCGAACAGGCCTTCGAGGCGCGCGTGGCGCTGAGCCCCCAACGCATGACCTCGCTGGGCCGCAAGACAGACTATGACAAGCTGGACGACGTCTCCGACGCCGCCGCCGAACGCTCGCTGGCCCTGCAGGAATCCCAGCTGGCCCAGATGAAGGCCCAGTTCGATCCGACCAAGCTGAGCGAGCAGAGCCGCCTGTCCTGGCGCCTGTTCGAACACGGCGTGCAGCAGGCGCGCCTGTCGAACCAGTGGCGCGACTGGGGCTTCCAGTTCGCCGCCAACGGCAACCCGACCACCAGCCTGCCGGTCTTCCTGATCAACAACCACCGCATCTCAAGCGTCTCGGACGCCGAGGCCTATGTCGCCCGCCTGAACGCCGCCGAACGCTACATGGGCCAGGTGGCCGACACCCTGACGGCGCGCGCCGGCAAGGGCGTGGTCTCGCCGCGCTTCGTCTTCGAGCCCTCGATCGACAACACCCGCGCGGTGATCGCCGGAGCGCCGTTCGACGGCGGCGCCGACAACCCGGTCTGGGCCGACTTCCAGAAGAAGATCGCCGTCCTCGACGCCGATCAGGCGACCAAGGACCGCCTGCTGGCCTCGGCCCGCGAAGCCCTGACCGGCCCCTATAAGCGCGGCTTCGACACGGTTCTGACGGCGCTCGGCCAGGTGCAGACCCAGGCCGACAGCGACGCGGGCGTGTGGCGCCTGCCGCAGGGCGAGGCCTATTACAACGCGCGCCTGCAGCTCTCGACCACCACCGACCTGACCGCCGACCAGATCCACCAGATCGGCCTGGACGAGGTCGCCCGTATCCAGCGCGACATGGAGACGATCAAGACCCAGGTCGGCTTCACCGGCACGCTGCAGGAGTTCTTCGCCTTCCTGAAGACCGATCCGCAGTTCCAGTATCCGAACACGCCGGAAGGCAAGGAAGCCTATCTGACCGACGCCCGCGCCTTCGTGGCCCAGGTGATGGCCGTGGCGCCGCAGTGGTTCTCGAACCTGCCCAAGGCCCCGCTTGAGGTCCGCGCCGTCGAGCCGTTCCGTGAGGCGACGGCCTCCATCGCCTTCTACAACTCGCCTGCGCCGGACGGCTCCCGCCCCGGCATCTACTACGTCAACCTGTCGGACATGACCCAGGTGCTGAAGCCCCAGATCGAGGGCATCAGCTATCACGAGGGCGCGCCGGGCCACCACTTCCAGATCGCCTATGCGCAGGAGATGGAGCACCTGCCCAGCTTCCGCCGCTTCGGCGGCTACGGCGCCTATTCCGAAGGCTGGGGCCTGTATGCCGAGCGTCTGGGCAAGGAGATGGGCTTCTATCAGGACCCCTATTCCGACTTCGGCCGCCTCTCGACCGAGCTGTGGCGCGCGGTGCGTCTGGTGACCGACACCGGCCTGCACGCCAAGCGCTGGAGCCGCGAGCAGGCGATGGACTACTTCCGTCACAACTCCCTGCTGTCCGAGCGCGACATCCAGAAAGAGGTCGAGCGCTACATCACCAACCCCGGCCAGGCGACCAGCTACAAGATCGGCGAGCTGAAGATCGAGGAACTGCGCGCTAAGGCCGAGGCGGCGCTGGGCGACAAGTTCGACATCAAGGACTTCCACACCGTGGTCCTGGGCTCGGGCGCCGTGCCGCTGGTCGTGCTGGACGACCTGGTCGACGCCTGGATCGCCAAGGGCGGCGGCCACCCGACCGCCTGAGGCTCGCGTTTGCGACAGTAGAGCGGTAAAGGGCCGCCATGCCCTTTACCGCCACCGTCCTGACCATGTTCCCCGAGGCCTTTCCCGGACCGCTGGGGGTGTCGCTGATCGGCACCGCCTGGCGCGAGAAGGGACTGTGGGACCTGCAGACGCTGGACATTCGCGCGTTTTCCGAAGATAAGCGCGGCTTCCTGGACGACACCCCTGCGGGTGGCGGTCCCGGTCAGGTGCTTAAAGCGGACGTGGTGGCCAGGGCTCTCGACAGCCTGGAAGGCCCGCCCCGGCCGCTTTTGTACATGAGCGCACGCGGCAGGCCCCTGACGCAGGCGCGGGTTACGGAATGGGCCAAGGCCGACGGCATCGTCGTCCTGTGCGGCCGTTTCGAGGGGGTGGACCAGCGGGTGCTCGACGCCCGGGGGTTCGAGGAGGTCTCCGTCGGGGACGCGGTGCTCGCCGGCGGCGAGGCGGCGGCCATGGTGGCGATCGAGGCGTGCGTCCGGTTGGTTCCGGGGGTTCTGGGTGCGGCGGAAAGCCTGTCCACCGAGAGCTTCGAGGACGACCTGCTTGAACACCCGCAGTACACGCGACCGCGGACGTTCGAGGGCCACGACATCCCGGAAGTCCTGTTGTCAGGCGATCACAAGAAGATCGCCAAATGGCGTCAGGAACAAAGGGAAAGAACGACGCGGGAGCGGCGCCCGGATCTCTGGGAGCGGCATCTCGCCAACTTACAGGTAAAGAGCAAACAAGCTCCGGAGAAATGACATGAACATCGTCCAGCAACTCGCTGCCGAAGAAAAAGCCCGCCTGCTCGAAGGCAAGACCATCCCCGACTTCCAGCCCGGCGACACCCTGCGTGTCCACGTGCGCATCAAGGAAGGCGAGCGCGAACGCATCCAGGCGTTCGAAGGCGTCTGCATCGCCCGTGACGGCGGCGGCGTGAACGAGACCTTCACGGTCCGCAAGATTTCGTTCGGTGAAGGCGTGGAGCGTCGCTTCCCGATCCTGTCGCCGAACGTCGACTCCATCGAAGTGAAGCGTCGCGGCGTCGTCCGTCGCGCCAAGCTGTATTACCTGCGCGACCGTCGCGGCAAGTCGGCCCGGATCGCCGAGCGCCAGACGGCCCGCAAGGTCGCCGTCCCGGCCACCGGCACGACCGAGAAGGCCGGCGACGAGGCCTGATTTCAGGCTTCGGCTTCGCGCTGAAGATCAAAAGCCCCGGTGGAAACGCCGGGGCTTTTTATTGTTCGCGAACGCCCCTCGCCCGTCGGGAGGAAGGCGCGACTATTTCGGATACAGCGGATCATCCGCCTCGCGCCGGGCGTCGAGGCCGCGCTTCAGCGCGCTCGTCTGATCGCGCCCCGCCCGAACCTCCTCGTAAGCGCGGCGAATGCTCTCCTTTGTCGTGGCCGACAGGGCGTCGTCCGCCAGCGCCCGCTCGAACCTCGCCTTCAACTGCTCCTCTCCGTTTTCGATCGTGTCGATCATGGAGACCTCGCTGCGCAGCAAGGCGTGGCTGACGTCCCTGAAGGCGCGCTGCGCCTTGGCCAGGATGGAGCGATCTTCCTCCGGCGACCCGCCGCGTTCGCGCACCGCCGCCTTGAACGCTTCGGCCAGACGCAGCCGTTCGCCCGCTCGCGCCTCGAACCAGGTGCGATAGGCGTCGTCGGCCGCCTCCAGAGCGGCTTGGTGATAGCCGTCGGCGCTGTCGACCAGCCCCTCGACCAAGCCGTTGAGGATCTTGATGTCGTGGCTGTTGCCGGCCATCGGAAACCTCCGTTGCTGTCCCAGAGGAAAACCCCTGCCAGCGGCGAAGGTTGCGCCTTGCGCCCTGCCCTAAAGCTTGGTGCGCAGAGACCAGAGCTCGGGGAAGCAGCGGCGCTTCAGCGTCTCGACCAGATAGCCCACGCCGTCGGTGCCGCCGGTGCCCTGACGCCGGCCGATGATGCGCTCGACCGTCACCACATGCTTGTGCCGCCATGTCAGCAGGGCGTCGTCCAGATCGACCAGCTTCTCGGCCAGCTGATAGAGAGGCCACCAGCGCTCGGTGTCGCGATAGACCTCCAGCCAGGCGGCCTCGACGCCTTCATTCGCCTCATAGGACTGGCTGACGTCGCGGTTCAGCACCGCGTCGGGCACCGGCAGGCCCGCCTTGGCCAGTTGGCGCAGGGCGTCGTCATAGAGGCTGGGCGATTCCAGCGCCGCCTGCAGCGCCGCGTGGGCGGCCGGACGCTCGGCGTGGAAGCGCAGGAAGCGCGAGTCCTTCAGGCCCAGCATGGTCTCGAGGCGTCGGAACTGGTCGCTCTGGAAGCCCGAACTGGCGCCCAGATCGCCGCGGAACTTCAGGTAGTCGGCGGGCGTCATGGTGGCCAGGATGTCCCAGCTCTGGGTCATCACCGCCTGAATGCGGCTGACCCGCGCCAGGCTCTTGTAGGCGGGCACCAGATCGCCGGCCCGCACCAGCGTCTGCGCCAGCGCCACCTCGTGCAGGATCTGCTTGAGCCACAGTTCCTTGGTCTGGTGGATGATGACGAACAGCATCTCGTCATGCTGGTCGGAGCGCGGCTTCTGGGCGGACAGGATGTCGTCGAGGGCCAGATAGCCGGCGTAGGTCACGCCCTGCGGCTCATGCTTGGCCGTTTCAATTGCGTGTCCGCGAATGTCGTTTGCGTCGGTCATACGCCAGCTATCGCCCGATCAGCCGGGCGGGGCCAGACCCTTTTTGACTTGAGAAACTAGTTGGCGGCGCGGTCGTCAGCGACGGCGTTGGCGGCCATCTGGCGACCGTTGGCGAAGGCGTCACGGGCGTTGTTGTAGATGAAGCCGTAGGTCGGATAGACGGTGGTGCCCAGATCGTTGATCGGGTTGTACCAGACCTTCACCCGGCTCCAGTCGCCCGAGGACGAGACGTCGACGACGGTGACGTTCTCTTCGACCTTGCCGCGGCTGCCGCCCCAGTTGGCGTGGGTGACGCGGATCACGCGGTCGGTCAGGACATCGGAGACGACGGCGACGTGGCCGGCGCTCATTCGGCCGTGCGGCTGGAACACCAGCACCGAGCCGGTCTCAGGCGCGTCGCCGGTGCGGAACTTGCTGACGGCCTGACGCCACCAGGTCCAGGCGTCGCCGAAGATCTGAATGCCCGAGAACATGCGCGCGAAGGTCACGCACTGCCAGTAGGGATCGCCGGCCTGGGCCGGGGTGGTGCTGAAGGCGAAGAATCCCAGGGTCGCCGCAAGGGCGGCGGCTGTGAGCCGTTTCATCATCTGGCGTGCTCCCGACTGAACGCGGACAAGCCTTAGACGATAGGGTCAGAATGTTGAAGAACTGTTTCCGACTGTTTCCCCGACTGATCCACAGATGATCGCCGCCTGTTCGCCCACCCGCGCAGGAACGTACGGGCCGGACGCTCGATCAGTTGGTGAACAATCGCGGCGGCGACAATCAAGCCTGCAATGATCGCCAGCCACAGTACGAGCGGAAGCTGCTTGTCCTCCGCCCCCGTCAGGCGCGCCGCGACATTGACCGCCAGAATCTGCCACGGGGCGCACAGCATATAGACCGCATAACTGATCTCGCCGAGATAGACTGCAGGGGCGGAACCCAGGACGCCCGCCCTGTCCGCCGGAATGCCGGCCAGGGCCAGGATCAGCAGGCCGCCGGACAGGACGGTGATCCCGTCCCAGCTCATCAGGGCGGCGCTGAGCGCCATCACGACCGCCGCCGCCAGGGCCAGCAGGCCCGCGCGCGGCAGGGGCGCACGCCGGTAAACCAGGTAGAGGGCGCAACCGTAGGCGAAGCAGGGCACGATCCGCAGCGCCCCCCATTTGAACGTGGCCTCGGTCAAGCGATAGCCCGCGACGCGTTCGAAGCCGACGTAGAGGGCGACCAGCAGCAAGGCCGCCGCGCCCGTCGCCAGCCAGGGTCGGTTCCGCAGCTTCCACGCTGCGGCGGCGAAGAGCGGAAAGGTCAGATAGGCGAACCACTCGGCCGAGATCGACCAGGACGGGTGGTTCCAACCCGCCTCGCCCGCGAAACCCCAGGCGTGAACCATCAGCAGATTGGGCAGCAGCGTCTTCCAGCTGAGGATGCCGGAATCGATCGCCATCCCCGCCGCCGTCGCCGCCAGCCCCAGGGCCATGACGCCGAACAGGGTGAACAGGTGCAGCGGATAGACCCGCGCGATGCGCGCCCACAGGAAGCCCCTGTAGCCGAAGCGCTTCTCGCCGAACGCCTGGAGATAGACGTGACTGAGGATGAAGCCCGACAGGACGAAGAAGAGTTCGACCCCCAGATAGCCCTTAGCCGCCAGGGCGGGCATGCCGCCGACCGCCAGATTGGGCCACATCAGATAGACCACGACCCACAGGGCCGCGAGGAACCTGAGCGAGGTCAGGGGACGGATGTCGATCGGCGTCGCTACGGGCGTCATGGGACCATCCTGGCCGGTGAACCGACCGGGGACAGCCCGGTCGCGCAACAGCGCTCAATGCAAGCCGGGCGCCAGCTTCGCCTTACTCTACGCGACCGCTCTCCCCGGCCCTCTCGATGGCGGCCGAGGCGGCGGCGCAGCCGGTCAGGGTCTCGTCGCCGATCTCGACCTTGGCGGTCAGGGGATAGGTGCGGTCGCTCATGCCGTCCGAGCAGTCCGTCGCCGTCAGGGTGACGGCCAGATCCGCGCCCGCCTCGGTCTTGGTCGACCAGGTCGCGACCGTGCCCTGCAGGGCCGGGCCGGGGTTGGCGGCCTTCTGCTCGGGCCGGTCGACGCCGGAATAGGTCAGGCCCTGCGGCGTGATCTCCACGGCCCAGAAGGGCTCGGTTCCCAGGACCCGTAGCGGCTGATCCAGATCGACGCCGGCCAGGGCGCGCGGCTCGGCCTTGGCGGGCTCCGTCGCCTTTTCAGCAGGCGGCGAGCAGGCGGCCAGGGCCAGAGAAACGGCGGCGGCGGAGAAGAGGGCGACGCGCATGGCGGTCCTTTCAGAAGGTTTCCGGCCAAAGTCCGGGTTTGCCTTCACCCCGTCAAGACAGGCGCCAAAGCGGCTCGCCTGGGTTAGTGTGTCGTCATGCCGATTCGCCCCGCCCCCGACGCTGACCTGACGGCCTGCGAGTTCTTCGCGGGCGGCGGCCTGGCGGGCCTGGGACTGAGCCTGGACGGTGCAGGCTTCCACACCATTCTGGCCAATGACATCGACGCGGCCAAGGCCCGCGCCTTCCGCGCCAACCATCCCGACACGCCGCTGATCCACGACGACGTCTGGACCGTGACGCCGGATCAGATTCCCGGCGCGCCGGACCTGTGCTGGGCCTCATCGCCATGCCAGGACGTCAGCCTGGCGGGCGCGCGGGGCGGTCTGAAGGCGCAACGCTCGGGCGCCTTCTGGGGCTTCTGGAAGCTGATGCAGGGACTGGACGCCGAGAGCCGCGCGCCGCGCGTCATCGTGCTGGAGAACGTCGTCGGCCTGTTGACCTCGGGCGAGGGGCAGGACTTCGCCGCCGTCTGCGGGGCCATGGCCGAGGCGGGCTATACGGTCGGCGCCCTGGAGATCGACGCCGGACTGTGGCTGCCGCAGTCGCGCCCGCGCCTGTTCATCGTCGCCATGCGCGGCGTCGAGGGGCCGCGCCTGCCCGCCCCGACCCAGCCCTTCCATTCCTTGCGCCTGATCGCCGCCTGGGAGCGCCTGCCGGAGCCGGTTAAGACGAATTGGGCCTGGTGGCGGCTGGCCGTTCCGCCGCGCCGCAACCTCGACCTGGCGACCGTGCTGGAAAGCGACGCGCCCTGCTTCGCCCCGGCGGAGACACAAGCCTTGCTGGCCATGCTGTCGCCGCTGCACCGCGCCCGACTGGAGGCGATCCAGGTCTCGGGCGAGCGGCGCGTCGGCGCGGCCTTCCGCCGGGTGCGGGTCAAGAACGGCGAGAAGCTGCAGCGGCTGGAGATGCGCTTCGACGGATTGGCGGGCTGCCTGCGCACGCCGTCCGGCGGGTCGTCGCGCCAGTATGTCGTGATCGTCGAGGGCGGACGCATCGCCATGCGCCGCCTGACCGGACGCGAGGCTGCGCGGCTGATGGGGGTGAGCGACGCCTATCGCCTGCCCGCCAGCGAAAGCGCGTCGCTGAAGCTGATGGGCGACGCTGTGGCCGTGCCTGTGGTCGAGGCCCTGACGCGCGGCCTGTTCCTTCCCGCCCTGACCGGACGCCAGGCCGAAGCCGCCGCCTGAAACCTCAATAGTAGAGCTCGTCGTCCTTGCGGTCCTCGGCGCTTTCGATGCCGGGATCGAGGTGGTTGTCCACCCGATCGTCCCAGCCCTCGCGATCGGACCGGAAGGCCAGGGCCATCAGCCCCCAGGCCAGGCCGACCGTGCCGAGCACGCCCAGCCCCATGGCGATCCAGCCATGCAGGCTCATCTCGCCCCCGCCGATCAGACGCCAATAGGCCGCCAGCCCCAGGGTGCTGACGGCCGATATGGCGACGGCGAGAACCAGCGACCGCAGAAGCCGGACCAGTCGCCCGCCTCTGGAGGTCTTCGTCATGGCTCAGCTCAGCGCTGGACCCACTGGCCCTGGGCGTTCTTGTACCACTGGCCCGAGCTGATGCGCGGCAGCAGCTGGGTCTCGAACATCCGGGCGCCCGCCACCTCGGCCGAGGTGCCAGCGTCGGAGGCGCTGCGGGCGTAGGCCTGGCGGCGGCCGGCGTTGGTCGCGCTGATGGCGGCCTGGGTAGGGCCGTCGACCGAGGTGCGCACGCCGACATAGCCGTCGGCCTGCTCGCCGGCCGCGCCGGCGGCCTTGGCCTGATCGACCAGAGCCTTCTGCGAGGCGGTCTGCGCCACGGCGGCGCCGGCGGCGACGCCCAGAGCAGCGACAGCGGCCACGGCGACGAAGAGTTTGCGGTAAGTCATGTCTAAAGCCCCCTTTCGTATCAGAACAGGTTGGGGTTTTCGCGGAGCAGGTTCTGCAGTTCCTGGTCCAGCTTGATGCGGATGTCGGCGTCCAGCTTGGCGTAGATCTGCAGCGGCTCGCTGAACTTGATGTTCACCGTAGGCGCGCATGCGGCCAGACTGACGGCGCCGAGGCCGAGCATGGCGACGATGTGGCGCTTGCTGATCATGTGGCCGATCTCCGAAGGCGGCGTTGGAAGTCGCCGCCATTAAACGCAGCGGCGTGTGAATGGGTTCTGAACAAAGCGCGGCCGTGACTCAAGGCGTTTCATCCGTCGTGAGCACGGGCGTCTCCCCTCGACGCGCATATTCCAGCAGGTCGGAAATGATCTGGTTGGCGTTCCAGGTCGTGTCCAGCGTCAGGTCGATCGGCGTGTCCGACGGCAGGTTCAGCTTCTTGTTCAGGAAGTCGCGCCGGATCAGCTCCATGAAGGTCAGGCGAAGCTGCTCTCGCTCGGGCGGATCGTGGCGGCCGTTGATGCGGAACCGGACGCCCAGGCGCCCCTCATCCAGGCTGTTGACCTCGGCGGTCAGGTCGCTGATCGCTAGGTCCTGCATGGCCTGATAGGCCAGGTCCTGCATGGTGTTGGGCGGAACCCCGGCCTCGCCCCCGCCGCCTGCGGCCAGATCGTCGAACACCTCGGGCTGGATCGACAGACGGCCGGGCCGCACCCCGTTCAGCACGCCGCCGACGATGCGCCAGCCGTCCTTGGGATCGTAGGTGAAGGGCAGTCGTCCCGACACCACGGCGTCGAACTCGGCCTTGTCCTGAAGATTGGCGCTCTTCAGCAGTTCGTTCAGTTGCACGCCCTCGACCACGACCACGCCGCCCCAGCCTTCGCCCGGCGTCAGCGGCAGCGACAGGGGCTCGACGCTGATGCGCCCGCCCGCCGCCTGGATCTGACCCCCGCCGATGGTCAGGGCCTTTTCGTCCAGGCCGAAGGACAGCTGAAGATCGGTCAGCGGCGTCACCGTCTGCACCCGGTCGGCCGTCAGCGTCTGGTTCGGCGCGGTGATCAGCGGCGTCAGGCTGGTGAACTCCACCCGCCCCTTCAGGCCCTGGACCTTGCCCGCCGGGCTGGTGAAGTCCAGCTCCGGCACGGTCAGGACGCCCGAACTGGTCGCGCCCTCGGCCGTCCAGTCGAACCGCCCCTCGAACCCGGCCGAGCCCTCGACCGGCGACTTCACATAGTCGGCGACGAGCGGGCTGAGGTCGTCGGGCTGCAGCCCATGCTCGGTGAAGGCCAGACTGGGCGCCGAGATCACCGCCCCGCCCGCCTCGGCCCGCACGTCGTGGCGCACGTCGACCCGCCCGATGGCGTGGTCCAGGCGGCTGAGGTCAAAGGCGGCCGTCCAGACGTCATCCGCCAGTTGCGCCTCGCCCTTGGCTTGAAGCGGCAGGAAGCGGACCGGATCAGCCGTATCCGCGACCTGGGCCTTGGCGACCCCGACGCGCATCGACACTCCTTTCGGCCCGCCGTCGACCGTCAGCTCGCCCTCCGCGGCGGAGAGGCCCGCCTCGAAGACATGCACGGAGGCCGCCACGTCGACCAGCCGCGTCCGAGCGCGCCAGAGGCCGTTCTGAACCACGACCAGCGGGTCCGATGTCGGACACGCCCGGCCGGTCACGGCCTCAACCGAGTTCTCGCCCAGGTCCAGCTTGCGCACCGTCAAGGGAATGCAGTCGTTCGTCGTATAGGTCAGCCGTCCGCCCGTGGAGACCAGTTCGCCCCGGGTGCTGAAGGCGATGTCGCGCGCAGGCCCGAAATCCAGAGCCGCCTCCCCCTTCAGCGTCGCGGCGAATCCGCCCGGCGTCATCCGCCACTGCACGCCGTCGAAGCGCGCTTCCGGCAAGCCGCCGCCGCGTCTGGACGCCACGCTGAAGGCGCCCAGCGCCGCGCCGCCCGCCCTCATGGACAGCGCCGGCGCCCTCGCTGAGGACAACTGCAGCTCGCCGCCGTTGGCCGGGCGGGCGGTCAGCGGCCGCAGCAGGACCAGCTCCACCCCAGCGTTGTCGCTGACCATCCGCACCTGGGGCGCATCCAGGGCGAAGGCCCCCAGCGCCCGCTTCAACTCGGCGAGTTCGGGAATGTCGTCAGCCTGAGGCGCGCCGAGCACGGGCGCCGAAACACGATCCGCCGCCAGGGCTCCGGCGGCGCTGATCCGCGTGATGGAATCCCGCACCAGATCGACGTCCAGACGCCCGCGCGCGCCGTCCAGCGTCACATCGCCCGTCGCCAGGCGCCGAACGGTCAGGGTCGCCGGCCCCTGGACCTCGAAGGCTTCCCCCTTGCCGCCGGCCTCCAGGGCGGTCGAGACGAGGACCGCCTGGGTCAAACGGGTCTCGCCGAACCGGCCCGACGCCGCCGTCAGCCGCAGGGGCGAAGCCGCCCGCCACTTCATCTCCTCGGCTTCCGTCCCGCCTGATGTCGACAGGACGAGGCGGCCGAGATCCAGCGCCGCCTGACGAATTTCCATTCCCTCGCCCTGGAGTCGGTCCGCCGTCGCCGTCCCCTTCGCCTCGCCCTTGAGGCTGTAGGCGTTGAGCCAACCTTCGACCGCCCCGGCGAACTCCATCGTCGCGACCGCCTGGCGCGCCGTCGTCCCGGCGCCGGCCAGTTCATCCGCCGTGAGGCGCGCGTTGAGGCCGACCCGACCGTCGCCGCGCCGGGTCTTCATGTCCGGATAGGGCAGATCGCCGCTGAGACTCAGCGCCGCCCCCTGGCCGCCGACGCCCGCCACGGCGAAGCGCTCGGCCTGGGCGTCCAGCTTCACCGTCGTACGGTCGCCCGCGGTCGTCACATCGATCACGCCGGCCAGGCCGCGCGCCTCGGTCTCGCCGCTCTTGAGCGAGGCGGCCGGCATCCGTCCCGACAGCCGCATCAGCTTGCCGTCGTCGATCCGGGCGTCCGCCAGCAGGTGCAGCGGGCCGTACTCGGTGTCGAGCCGCGCCTGACCGCCTTCAACGATGACCAGGGGCGCGCGGGAATCCGGCCTGGGCGGCTTGCCGGTGAATTCCTCGACCAGGGGATCAAGGCTGCCCAGCGACAGCTTGCCGTCCTTCCACGCCGCGCGCACGATCGGACGGACCAGACGGACGCGGCGGGGCGTCACCCCCAGACCGGCCTTCGACCACGGCAGGCCTACGGCGTAGTCGACCTCGACCCGCTCGACCTTGAAGTCGGGGTTCTCGGGATCGCCGATGGAGACCTTGCCGACAAAGCCGTTGAGCTCCAGCCGCTCGACCTCGACGTCGGCGTCGATGCCCTTGCGATCCAGCCAGCCGACCAGCAGCTCGCGCGCCGCCGCCCGCCGGTTCAGATAAAGCGTCGCCGCCAGCACCAGCAGCAACGCCAGAACGATCAGCAACGTCCTGGCCAGCCGTCGTCGCGGCCTTCCCTTTCCGGACGGCGCGCCAGGGGACTGGGCGGATCCGGCGTCGGACCCTGAAGTGGCTATGTCGTCGGTCAAGGGGAGCGGCGTTCAACTTAACAGGAAGGGGAACAACGCCACAGAATGCGCGACAACAACAGTCGTTGCAGAATGAGCACTGCGACGTGACACCTGCGCCACTACCAGCCGACCTCGACTACAAGAAGGCGAAGTTTGGCGAGAGACTCACGCAGAACGGTAAATTACTGCAGATCATCGCGGCCATGTTAACCAATCGTAACATTCCATCTTCCCAAGATGGGACGTGCGGGCTATACGGCTCGCTTCGCGTTCGCCGGACGATCGGCAAGCGCGTCGAGATTCGACTGTTTTGGCGCGGAACGCGTCGCCGACTTGCCGGGGACCCATGGCTCAGTTCGATCCTCGCCGCCAGCCTGTCCGGCTCGCGCCGCACCTGCTGACGACCTGCGCCGCCGTGGGCATCGCCCTGTTCGCCGGTCGTGGGTATGAACAGGTCAAGGCCGAGGAAGTTCCGGCCCTGACGGCGGAGCAGATCGAATCCCTGGAAGCCCAGGCCTACGCCGCCGCCGCCGCGCCGGCCGGCATGACCACGCCGGAAGCCATCCCCGTCCAGATTCGCCGCGGCGAAACCTTTGAGCAGGCCGTGCGCCGCACCGGCATCGGCGCCGACGAGGCCAAGGCCGTGGCCGCCACCGTCGCCAGCGCCTTCGACCTCAAGGATCTGCGCGCGGGCCTGCGTTTCGAAACCGCCGTGTCCAAGCCGCGCGGCGGCCTGGGCGACGCCCGCCTGATCGGCCTGACCATGCGCACCGGTCCGGCCAGCCAACTGACCGTGTCGCGCAGTTTCGACGGCGCGCTGCGCCTGCGCTCGCTGGACGAGAAGATCGCCCAGGAAACCGTCGTCGCCAACGACAAGGTGCAGCGCTCCCTGTCGGCCAGCGCCCGCGAACTGGGCGCCACCTCGGCCGTGGTGCGTCGCGCCAGCCAACTGTTCGCCCACAAGTTCGACATGCAGCGCGACGTGCGCGCCTCGGACGAATTCACCCTGGTGTTCGATCGCACGGTCACGGAATCGGGCCGCACCGTCGAAACCGGCGAACTGCTCTACGCCGAGTTGAAGGGTCACGCCTTCTACCGCTTCCAGCCCGCCGGCTCGAAGACGGCCCAGTATTTCGACGCCACGGGCAAGAACACGCGCACCGCCATGATGCGCACGCCGCTGCAGAACTTCCGCCGCGTCAGCTCCAATTTCGGCGTTCGCACCCATCCCATCTCCGGCTATCGCAAGATGCACCAGGGGATGGACTTCGCCGCCTCCACCGGCACGCCCGTGGTGGCGCCCGCCGACGGCGTGGTGGTCGAGGCCCGGCGCTGGGGCGGCTATGGCAACTGGCTGCGCATTCGCCACGCCAACGGCCTGGAAAGCGGCTACGGCCACCTGTCGCGCTACGCCTCGGGCATGCGCGCCGGCCAGCGCGTGACCCAGGGCCAGGTCGTGGCCTATGTCGGTTCGACCGGCGCCTCGACCGGTCCGCACCTGCACTATGAGATCTGGCGCAACGGCCAGCGGATCAATCCCTCGGGCATCAAGACCCAGGAAGGCACCGTCCTGGCCGGCGCCGACCTGAACGCCTTCCGCGCCGAGAAGGCCCGCATCGATCGCATCATCGCCGCCGGCGGCCAGCGTCGCCCAGTGGTCCAGCAGGCCTCGACCGGCCTGCGTCCCGCCGAAGGCTGATCGCACACTCTTCGATCGCTCAGCCGACCAGTTGCGGAACACCGCCCTGGTTGGGACAGCGCACGCCGTGCACCCACACATCCGCCTCTCCCAGCCGGACGCCGAGCAGTTCCAGCAGAGGCTGAACCACGCCGTCTAGCACCGGCCCGAGCGGCGTCAGCACGCCCGCCAGCAACTGGGTGACGAGGTGCAGGGGTATCCCCAGGGCCGTCAGCCGCGTGTCCCGCAGCAGGGTGACGATCAGGCCGTTCACGAAGCCCTTGGCGCGGACGGTCTTGGGCTGGCTCGACCCGATCTCGCTTCCCGTGAAGCGCAGCTCGCTCCACTCCAGATCCGCCACCTGGATGTCCGCGACGCCTTCCACCGTGATCAGCAATACGGACACCAGCCTGGCCGGGCTGACCTTGAGCTCGGACTTGAAGTCCCGCAGGCGTTTGGGATCGATCTGGCCCAGGCGCACGCGCGCCACGCCGGGCCGCGCCTCGATCAGCACGCGCGGCGTTCCCTCGCACTCGATCGCCTTGAGCCGCGCCTCGGCGCTGGCCGCTTCGATCAGGATGGGGACCTTCACCTGCGCCAGCAGCCCCACGAGCGGAACCTTGTCCAAGGCCGTCGCCTCAAGATAGAGGCGCGTCTGCACCGTGCGGATGATCGGTTCGCCTGTGCCGGTCACCGTCAGCCAGGGCGCGCGATTGGGACGTTCGCCGATCGCCAGCATGACGTCGAGGTCCGCCAGTCCGGCGCGCGCCCCCACATCCAGGGCCAGCTGACGATCCTGATTGGCGGTCTGCAGCGTCGCCATCAGGAGGTCCATGGCCGAGACCTCGGCGTCCAGCCCTCGCCGCAAGCCGCTGCGCGCATCCGCATCCACGCCGATCAGCTCCTCGAGCTTGACCACGGCGTTCACCGGCAGGCGGGTCAGCTTGCTCAGGGCGCTTTCTGCGCCCGACCCGGCGACGGCCTCCAGCGCCCTCAGCACCTGGCCCGTCTGGGCTTCATGCGCCAGCAAGGCGTCATAATCTCCCGCCGTCACCCCTAGCTCGGCCGCCAGGGCGTCCGAGAACTGCAGCAGGTTGACCTGAGCGTCGGCCAGGGCGCGATAGTCCATCACCGTCAGGGACACCTTGCTTCCCAGCAGGCCGGACAGCAGGGCGTTCGCCAATCCGCCGTCCAGCCCCGCCAGGCGCGAACCGATGGAGAAGACGGCGCTGGGCGGACCGCCGGGCAGCGCCGCCGTGGCCGATTTCGACACCGTCACGCTGTCTCGCCTCAGTATCCAGCGGCCGAAATAGAGGGGCGCCGGGGCGCTCAAGGTCACGCGGGCGGCGTTGGGTCTGGACCCGCCGTCGGCGAAACGCGCGCGCGGCTTCAACCGGGGGTCAGGCGTATAGACGCCCCGCTGGATCCGCGCTCCGGCCAGATCGACCAGATTGTCCTGGGCCGTGAGGCGGGCTGCGGCCTCGGTCCGTTCGGGCGGGTCGGACAAGGTTTGGGCGGCCGCCAGCGCCGACAGGTCCGCCGCCCCCTGGACTTCGCGTCCCTTCAGAACCATGGAGCCCACATCGACCGCCAGGGCCGCCAGGACGCAGATCAGGGCGCCGAAGACGGCGGCCATGACCGCAACCCCGCCCCGGTCATCGCTGGAAAGGCGGCGACGCCGGCCCATCTCACGCCTCCTCCACGCGGATGACGGCGGTGCGGCGAATGATGCGAGGCGGCGGCACGGTCAGCGGCGACAGGGCCATCAACGGATGTCCGCCCGCGTCATAGGCCACCTCGACCCGGAAACGCCCCGGCTCGGCGCGCACCGCCACGACCGCGTCAGCGGCCTTGAGCCCGAGGTCCTTCAGCTGGGTCTCCACGACTTCGCGCGCCAGTTGTTCGCGCTCCACGGCGTCCAGTCCCGCGATCGCGGCGCGCGCGCCCTCGGATACGGCCGCCTGGACCGAATGCGCCATCCAGAACCAGCCGCCGTAGACGATCATTCCCGCCAGCAGCAGAAAGAACACCGGCCCGACGATGGCGAACTCCACCGCCGCCGCCCCTTGCCGCTTCGCCATCCCGATACGCCGTTCATGTCGCATGATCGCACCTCGTGACGCGAACAGCATCAGCCTCACAACTTAAAGGAGCGTGAAGGCGTTTGATGAACGCTTCGCAAACCGTAGGCCACATCGCTTCTAGAGGCAGGCGCGCGCCTTGCTCCCTCGTCGGGAACCATTTCCGGGGCTCCACGCCTCACTCTGAGTGATCACGACAGGAGAGAGACATGCGCGACAGACAGCAATCCAAAGGACGGGAGCGCAACGCCGCCATTCCAGGCGGGAGGCCTGACGCCGACACGCCCGACGAAGCGGTGCGCCGGGTCGGGCGCGAGTCTCAACGTCGCGCCGGACCGGACGGTCCTGACGCGCGGGAGATCGGGGACACCTTCAAGAAGAAGGGCGGCGGCGACGACCCTCGCCCCAAACCGAGCAAAGGATAGGGCTCGCCGCGTCCAGGGCGCAGGACGGAAGCATTTAACGACCGCAGCGCCGGTGTCATCGGCTACCGTTTCTCGCCATACAGATAGAATTTCTAAGTTATGCAAGCCAGCTTGGCATGCCTTATTGCGCGCCCAATTGTGACACTTATTGCGGTGCAGCATCCCCATGATCAGGCCCTCCCTGACCGTTCTCGCCTTTCTTTCGGCCGCAGGCGCGTGCGGCGCCGCACAAGCCCGAAGCGATGAAAATCTAACAGACCAAGCCCAGGTTGCGGCGGCTCATTCGGTCGCGGACGTCGTGGTGACCGGGTCCAACATCCGCCGCGCCAACACCGAAGGCTTCAACCCGGTCCAGGTGATCGGGCGCGAGGAGCTGGAAAGCTCGGGCAAGTCGACGACGGCGGACCTGCTGCGCTCGATCTCGGCCAATACCGGCAACGGCTCGAACGAGACGCAGAACAGCGGCTGGTCGTCAGGCGCGGCGGGCATCGGCCTGCGCGGTCTGTCGCAGAAGAACACCCTGGTGCTGCTGAACGGGCGCCGCGTGGCCAACTACGGCTTCCCCGGCGGCGGCCTGTCGGACACCTTCGTCAATCTGAACGCCCTGCCGATGGTGGCGACGCAGCGGCTGGAGGTGCTGAAGGACGGCGCCTCGGCCGTCTATGGCTCGGACGCGGTGGCGGGCGTCACCAACATCATCACTCGCCAGAATTTCCAGGGCCTGGAGTTCGGCGCCAGCTACGGTCTCGCCGATCAGGGCGGGCTGGAGACCTCGACCGCCAAACTGGTCGCGGGCCACGGCGATCTGGAGACGGACGGCTACAACATCCTGCTGTCGCTGGAGGCCTATACCCGCAATCGGCTGGATCAGGACCAGCGCGACCTGACCAAGTCGGGCATCTATGACGACCTGCCCGGCGGCCGCTGGAACGGCTGGTCGGCCAAGGGGGCGCGCTTCCTGGTCGACGGCCGGTCCGTGCCCTTCCTCAACGCCCAGGGCCAGTGCCCCGAAGGCATGGTGCTGACCGCCAGCGCCCCGATCGACGGCCTGGCCGGCGACACCTGCGCCATCAACCTGGCGCCGCACACGACGCTGATTCCCTCGACCGACCGCTATCAGGCCTATCTGTTCGGGACCAAGCGCCTGACGCCGCAGATCGAGGCCTTCGGCGAGGTGCTCTATTCCTATGTCGAGGGGGCGTCCCTGTTCGGCTCCAGCCCCTTCTTCACGCTGGAAGGCGGGCGGTTCGCGCTGAACGCCGAGACCGGGCTGGCCGAGCCGGTGTCGAACCTGCTGCCCGCCAATAATCCCTACAACCCCTACGGCGTCGCCACGCCGATCGAATACACCTTCTTCGACCTGGGCCGGACGCTGAAGACCAATGAGTCGAAGTCCTATCGCGCCCTGGCCGGGGTGCGCGGGCGCCATGACCGCTTCGACTGGGAGGCCGCCGTCTTCGCCTCGGGCAGCGACGAGCGCGAGACGGTGTCCGGCGGCTTCGCTCATCGCTGGAACCTGGCCGACGCCCTGGCTGACGGCACGCTGAACCTGCACGAGCCGGGCGCCACGCCGCAGGCCGTGCTGGACGGCATCCGCCTGTCGACCCTGCGTCCGGCGGAGTCGCGCCTCTATGGGGCCGACTTCAAGATTTCCGGCGAGCTGTTCAACCTGCCCGCCGGTCAGGTCGGCTACGCCGCCGGGGTTGAGTTCCGGCATGAGAGCCTAGTCTCCAGCAATCCGTGGCAGATCGACGCCGGGCTGCAGATCCGCCCCGCCATCGCCGCAGTGGACGGCGAGCGCGACGTCTGGGCCGCCTATGCCGAGTTCAACATCCCCGTCCTGAGCAATCTGGACATCCAGGTCGCGGCGCGGGCGGATGAATACAGCGACTTCGGCAGCGCCTTCTCGCCCAAGGCGGGCGTGCGGTGGAAGCCGCTGGAGTGGCTGGCGCTGCGGGCCTCGGCCTCACGCGGTTTCCGGGCGCCGTCGCTGTCGGAGAACTCGGCCTCGACTATGATCTCCTACGGCTCGGTCATCGACCCCTATGATCCCGACCTGCCCAACTCGCGCCAGAGCCCGACCTTCTTCACCGTGGGCAACACCGATCTGGAGCCGGAAAAGACCCGCTCCTACAATCTGGGCGTCGTCTTCACCCCGACGCGCGACACGGCGCTGAGCATCGACTGGTATCAGATCAAGCTCGACAACCTGATCGGCACGGGCAACACCACCGCCATCGTCCAGGGCAACGACCCTGCCGACGTCGTCCGCGATGAACGCGGCAAGCTTCAGGCCGTCTACAACCGCTATCGCAACCTGACGGCGCTGGAGACGTCGGGCATCGACGTGGACTTCAGCCAGCGCTGGCGCACAGACGGTTGGGGGACGTTCACCGTCTCCAGCGCCTATACGCACCTGCTGGAATACAAGCGGCCGAACGCGGCGGGCGGGCCGCTGCTGGACTATGCCGGGTCGAACCGGGGCGCGACCCTGCCGGCGCACAAGGCGACGACGCGGCTGGCCTGGAACCGCGACGTCTTCGACGCCAACCTGACCTGGTACTACACCTCGGGTTATGATCAGGTGCCGGAAGTCGGGGGACAATCGCGCGTGGACGCCTATCACCAGTTCGATCTGTATGCGGCGTGGTCCGGGCTGGAGCGCGTGACGCTCTACGCCAAGATCGAGAACCTGCTGGACGAAGCGCCGCCGCACGACGCCTCCTTCCCCGGCGTGCGCGCGCCCTA
This sequence comes from Brevundimonas sp. NPDC055311, assembly GCF_053645695.1. NCBI lineage: Bacteria > Pseudomonadati > Pseudomonadota > Alphaproteobacteria > Caulobacterales > Caulobacteraceae > Brevundimonas > Brevundimonas sp. NPDC055311. The sequence goes on along the minus strand of NZ_JBSHMV010000004.1, from coordinate 137,048 downwards.
CGACTTCGGCCAGTACGACCTGCGCGGGCGCTACTTCCGCGTCGGCTTCGACGTCCGCTTCTGATCCCTTTTTCGCATCGAGACCTGACACCATGAGTGTTCAACACGCCCGTTCATCCCTCCGTCGCATCCTGACCGGCGGCGCGGCGGCGGCGATCCTGCTGGGCGGCGTCGCCCTGGCGGCGCCCGCTCCGGCCCTGGCCCAGAGCGGCTATTTCTTCCCACAGGCGGCCGCAGGCGATTTCGACCCCGCCATCCCGACGCCGGAAGCCTTCCTCGGCTATCCGATCGGCACGCACTACACCCGCCACGACCGCATCGTGGACTACCTGCGCGAACTGGCACGCCTGTCGGATCGGGTGACGGTCGAGGAAATCGGCCGCAGCTATGAACAGCGGCCCCTGCTGTCCGTGGTCATCACCTCGAGCGCCAATCAGGGCCGGATCGACCAGATTCAGCGCGCCCATATCGCGGCGGGCGATCCCGGCGGCCCGGCGGCGGGGGCCGACGCCCCGGTCGTCGTCGGCCTGTTCTACAGCGTCCACGGCAATGAGACCTCCAGCGGCGAGGCGGCCCTGCTGACCGCCTACTACCTCGCCGCCGGGCGCTCGCCCGAGGTGCTGGACTGGCTGGACAAGGCCGTGGTCGTCATCGACCCGTCCCAGAACCCCGACGGCCGCGACCGCGCCGCCAACTGGCACAACGCCTGGAAAAACCAGCCCGCCGTCTCGGACCCGCTGGACAAGGAGCACGTCGAGGCCTGGCCCGCCGGACGCACCAACCACTATTTCACCGACCTGAACCGCGACTGGCTGGCGGTGACGCAGAAAGAGACGCGCGCCAAGCTGGAGGCCTTCCACCGCTGGCGGCCCAACATCCAGATCGACTTCCACGAGATGGGCGCGGGCAGCACCTATTATTTCGAGCCCTCGCCCGCCAGCATGGAAAGCCCCCTGCTGCCGCGCGCCAGCTATGAGTGGAACGTGACGCTGGCCAGGTATCACGCCCAGGCGCTGGATAGCCTCGGCTCGCTCTATTACACGCGCGAGGTCTTCGACAACTTCTCGCCGGTCTACGGCTCGACCTATCCCGACTTCCACGGAGGGGTCGGGGTGACGGTCGAACAGGCCAGCTCGCGCGGCCTGGTGCAGGACACGGCCAACGGCCCGCTGACCTTCCCCTTCACCATCCGCAACCAGACCAACGTCGGCCTGGCCACCATCCGCGGCGCCGTCGCCGAGCGCGCCGGGCTTCAGGCCTTCCAGCGCGACTTCTTCCGCTCGGCCGTCGAGCAGGGACGGCGCCATTCCAGCCAGGCCTTCGTCTTCGGCGACGCGACCGATCCCGGCCTGACGCGGCAGACGCTGGACCTGCTGCTGGCCCACCACATCCAGGTCCACCCGCTGACCGAGCGGGTGACGCAGAACGGACGCGCCTATGAGCCGGGCAGCGCCTATGTCGTGCCCTCGGCCCAGCCGCAATTCCGCCTGGTGCATTCCATCTTCGACCGGACGCCGCCGACCAAGGGCAGCGTCTACGGCAGCACCTCCTACGCCGTCGCCCTCGCCTATGGCCTGAAGAGCGACGGCCTGCGCCGCGTCCCCGCCCACGGGTCCGCCGTGACCGAAGCACCCGTCGCAACCGGCGGCGTCAGCGGGCCGCAGGACGCCTACGCCTATGTCGTCGACTGGCGCGACCTGAACGCCCCGCGCGTTCTGGCGGCCCTGCTGCGTCAGGACGTGCGCGTCCGCGCGGCGTTCGAGCCGCTGACCGCAAGGACGGCGGCGGGCGACAGCGCCTTCGGGCGCGGCTCCCTGGTCGTGACCACGGCGGGACAATCGCTGGACGCCGCCGCCCTGCGCACCGCCGTCGACACGGCCGCACGCGAGGCGGGCGTGGTCGCCCACGCCGTCTCGACCGGCGCGAGCGTCGCGGGCGTCGATCTAGGCAGCGACAACGTGAAAGTCGTGCGCGCACCGCGCATCGCCCTGGTCATGGGCGAGGGCGTCAACGCCACCGAAATCGGCTCGACCTGGTTCGCCCTCAGCGAGCGGCTGAACTACCCGGCGACGCGGCTGGACCCATCGCAACTGGGCCGCGTGCCGCTGGGAAACTATGACAGCATCGTCCTGTCCGGCGGGCGCTACGACAACCTGGGCCAGCCGACGGTGGACGCGCTGAAGGCCTGGGTGCGGGCGGGCGGGTCCCTGGTGGTGTTCGGCAACGCCGCGCGCTGGGCCGCCGCCAACGGACTGGCCCCGCAGGCCGCCTCAGAAGACGAGAAGAAGGCCGAGGTCGAGCGCCGCGACTACGCCGACCGCGGCGCCATCCAGGGCGAACAACGGACGGCGGGCAACGCCCTGTCGGCCGACGCCGACATCAGCCATCCCCTGGCCTTCGGCCTGTCGCGCCGCGACCTGTTCGTGAACAAGGAGACGGACGTCGTCCTGGCGCCCGTGGCCGATCCCTTCGCCAACGTCGTGCGGATCGAGACCGACCCGCAGGTCAACGGCTACCTGCCCGAAGCCCTGCGCGCCCGCTCGGCAGGTTCGGTCTGGGCTCAGGTGAACCCGATCGGCGCGGGCAACGTCGTCCTGTTCGCCGACGACCCGGCCCACCGCAAATACTGGTTGGGGACGGAGCGTCTGCTGATCAACGCCCTGTTCCTGTCGAACCACCTCTCCTCGCCTTCGCGACGTTAGGCCGGGTTCGACAGGAGGCTGTCCGCCTGCAGGTTCTGATCCCGCTCAGAACCTGAAGGTCAGGAAGGTCCCCAGGTAGGACTGGTTCTCGGCGGTCCCGGTTTCCTTCAGGAAGTCGCCGGCCTTGGTGTAGTTGGCCACGCCCATCAGCGAGACATAGGGCGTCAGGGCGTAGCGGGCGAAGACGCCCGTGCGCCAGCCGACATAGGACGACTCTCCTTCATCCGCCCCGCGCAGCACCAGACCCGACAGGGCGTAGAGACCGTCGTCCTTGCTCTGGCGCCACAGGCCGGCCGTGTTGGCGCCGAGCGTCAGCTTGGGCGACGGACGCACCGTCACCTCGGGCTGCAGCAGGATCAGGTTGGCGAAGCCCAGATCGGTGCGCAGGGCGGCCGGCTGCGGGAACAGGGGGTTAAAGCTGTTCAGCTTGCCGTCGTTCGGGTTCTTGTCGCCCGAGCCGACGTCCAGGCGCACGGCCACGCGCGGCGACCACTTCACATCGGCGAAGGTGCGGCCGCCGACGGCCGAGATGAACCAGGCGTCGATGTCGAGGTCGCGGAACGAGCCCCACTGTTTGACCGCCTCGACCTCATAGTCCCAGGGCGCGACCTTGCCCGACAGGCGCACCGACAGGGTGTCGCGGTCGTCGCGGCCGGGAAGCTGACCATCGAACGGCGTCGTCAGGCGATCGGTGTTGGCGTAGAGCAGCTCCAGCTTCGGCGCCGTCGCCCCCTGCCCCAGCGTCTTCGCGGCCGTCGCGCCATACAGGCGATAGTCGAAATTGGTGGCGTCGTCCCACGAGGCCTTGCCCTCGCGCAGCGCATAGCCGGCGAAGGCGCCGCCGCTCCAGCCGGTCGGGCTGTCGTACATGACCCGGACCATGTCCAGGGCCATCCGGGCGTTGGCGCCCTCGCGCATGTCGAACAGACGGAAGCCGCCCTGGCCGAACTCCTGACGGCCGGCGCGGACGCGCAGCGTCCCTTCGCCCAGACCCGTCTTCGCCTCGATGAAGGCCTGATGCAGGTCGGTGCGGTTCTCCTCGATCACCGGCTCGCCGCTGGCCAGACCCGAGGTGCGGGCGTCCTGCACGTCGACGAAGGCGCGCAGCGAAGAGCCCAGGTTCAGCTCGCCCCACAGGCGGGCGCGGGTCTGGAAATCGCCGCCGGTGTCCTGCGGACCGCGGCCGAAGCGTTCGTTGTCGCGATGCTCGGCGCGAAAGCGCAGTTCGCCGCCGAAGCTGGCCCATACGGGGCTGTCCTCGCCGCCGACCGGGACATATTTGAACCTCGACCAGGTCGAGCTGCGCTTCGCCGGGTCGGCCAGGTAGGCGTAATTCTCATCGTGGTTGATCAGCTTGAACGGCGGCGGCGCGACCGGAGCCGCAGGCGCCGCAGCAGGCGCGGCGGCCGGCGCGGTCTGGATCGGCGCCTCGGCGTCGGCGGGCATGGGGGCGTGCGAAAGCAATGCGGCGGCGGCCGCAGCGGCGATGGTCATGGTTTCCTCCGGGAAAGGGCGCGGTTGTCTCCGCGCTCGGTTCGGTTGAGATGATTATTCGGCGTCGGGCTGCTGGCCGGGCGCGGCGTTCTGGAAGGCGGGCAGTTCGAGACAGGCCGCCTCAAGCGCCAGCAGGCGCGGCCAGCGCAGTTCGACGCCGAAGCGGCGAGCGTTGCCCAGTTGCGGCACGATGCACAGGTCGGCCAGGCTTGGGGCGTCGCCGAAGGCGAAAGGACCCGGCTGATCCGCCAGCAGTCGGTCGACGGCGTCGAGACCTTCCTCGATCGTGGTCGAGGCCCAGGCCTGGACCAGTTCTTCACCCAAGCCCAGTTCACGCAGGCGTTGCAGCACCTTGAGATTCTGCACCGGATGGATGTCGCAGGCGACGGCCTGGGCCACGGCCCGGACCTTGGCCTTCAGCACCGGATCGGCGGGCAGAAGGGCCGGCTCGGGCGCGATCTCGTCCAGGTATTCGATGATGGCCAGGGACTGGGTCAGGACCGCGCCGTCGTCGGTGACGAGCGACGGCAGCAACCCTTGCGGATTGAGCGCCAGGTACGCCGGCGCCCGCTGCTCGCCCTTGCGCAGGTGGTGGGCGACCTGCACGGCCTCCAACCCCTTGAGGCCGAGAGCGATACGAACGCGCCAGGAGGCCGTGGAGCGGAAATAGCCGTGCAGGATCATGGGGTCAGACTCCGGCCCGACGGCGCACGCCGCCGAGGGTGAAGACGGCGATCGAGGCGATCGCGGCGGGGATGACGGCCAGCAGGATCAGCGACTGCGGCGTCCAGCCGGCGGCCAGCAGCACGCCGCCGACCAGCGGGCCGACAATGGCGCCGATGCGGCCGACGCCCAGGGCCCAACCCACGCCCGTGGCGCGGATGGCCGTCGGGTAGACCGCCGCCGTCAGGGCGTTGCAGCCGATCTGGGCGCCGACGACGCCGAAGCCGGACAGCGCCGCGCCGACCAGCAGGACCGGCAGATTGGTGCCGCCGAAAGCCAGCAGGGCGATGAAGGCGGCCGAGGCGGCGTAGGCCGCGCCCAGGACGACATAGGGACTGATCCTGTCGATCATCCGGCCCAGGACGATGGCGCCGACGACGCCGCCGAGGTTCAGGATCGAGGTGGACAGGATGGCCATGCTGAGCGGCAGGCCCGCTCCCTTCAGCAGGGTCGGCAGCCAGTTCACCAGGAAGTACATGACCAGCAGGTTCATGAAGAAGGCGACCCACAGCAGCAGGGTCACGGGCGTGCGGCCCTCACGGAACAGCTGGAAGACCGAGAAGCCCTTGGCCGCCGAAGACTGTTCATGCTTCAGGCCGGCGATGAATTCGTCGACCGAGGCGCTGGCGTCGATCTTCTTCACGATAGGCGCGATCCTGTGCTCCGGCGCGCCCTTGGCGACCAGGAAGCGCACGGATTCCGGCAGCATGAAGTAGAGAACCGGCAGCAGCAGAAGCGGCAGGACGCCGCCGACGACGAAGACCGAATGCCAGTCCCAGGTCGCGATCAGCCAGGTCGAAACCAGGCCGCCGATGGTCGATCCCAGCGGGAAGCCGCAGAACATGACCGTCACCAGGGTCGCGCGCAGCCGCGCCGGGCCGTATTCGCTGGTCAGGGCGATGATGTTGGGCATGGCGGCGCCCAGGCCGACCCCGGTGATGAAACGGTAGATCAACAGCTCGTTCATCGAGGTCGAGAAGGCCGTCAGCAGGGCGAACAGGCCGAAGATCAGGGTCGAGATCAGGATGACCGTCTTGCGGCCGAACTTGTCCGCCGCCGGGCTCAGGGTGAAGGCGCCGACTGTCAGGCCCAGAAGGCCGATGGCGAAGATCGGGCCGAACGCCGACGGGGCCAGGCCCCAGTCCTCGGCGATCTTGGGCGCGACGAAGGCGATCGACTGAGTGTCGAAGCCGTCGAGCATGGCGATGATGAAGCACAGCGCCGTGACGCCGAACTGCAGCGGGCCGAATTTGGCCCGGTCGATGACGGCGTTGCCGCCTCCTTCGCCCATGGCTGCCATATGTGTAGTCCTCCTGCGGAGGGCGCGTCTGACGCGCGCCTCTCCGTGATTGCTGATGATGCGTTGAAGGGGATCAGGCGGCCTTCGGACCGACCTTGATACTGAGCGGCGTCAGGCCGTCGATGGTCACCACCATCTCGTCGCCCTCGACCACGGCGCCGACGCCCGCCGGCGTGCCTGTGTAGATCAGATCGCCCGGCTGGATCTCCCACAGGGTCGACAGATAGGCGATGATGTCCGCCACCGGCCAGATCAGGTCGGCCAGGTCGGCGTCCTGCTTGACCTCGCCGTTGACGGTCAGCTTGATCGCGCCCTTGTTCGGGTCGAAGTCGCCCTCGCCCGCCTTCAGGATCAGGCCCAGCGGCGAGGACTGTTCGACGTTCTTGCCGGTGTCCCACGGACGCCCCTGGGCGCGAGCTTCCAGTTGCAGGTCGCGACGGGTCATATCCAGGCCCGTGGCGTAGCCCCAGACGTGGTCCAGCGCGTCCTCGACGGCGATGTCGCGCCCGCCCTTGCCCACGGCGACGACCAGTTCGGCCTCATAGTGGAAGTTCTCCGTCTTGGACGGATAGGCGATGGTCGTTCCATCCGGCACGACCGTCTCGGCCCAGGCGGTGAAGAAGAAGGGCGGTTCGCGGTCGGGGTCGCGCCCCATCTCGCGCGCATGGGCGGCGTAGTTGCGGCCGACGCAGAAGATGCGGCGAACCGGGAAATCGTCGCCCGTCGAAGTCTTGGCCAGGACCGGCGCTTGCGGTTGGAACAGCAGGCTCACGCGTTTTCTTCCTTGTAAAGATTCAGTTTTTCCTGACAGGCCTTGTCCGAGTAGCCGAACAGCACAAGCTGGCTCTCGGCCTTGAACACCACCTGTTTCCACGACGGGACGACAACGATGTCGCGGGGGTTCAGGGCGACGGTCTCGCCCTCGATCACGGCCTCGCCGGTTCCTTCCACGACGACGAAGATGGTCCCGTCGGTCGCGCGACGCGGACGCGTCTGGAAACCGTTCGGCAGCAGGCGGACATGGGCCGAGATGGTGGCCATGATCGGGCCGCCGTCGATCGGGTTCATGAACTCCAGCGCATGACCCAGGTGCGGGTCGATCTCGGCGCCGCTCTCGGCCAGGGCGTCCAGGGCCGGACGCCACTCGGCGTAGGGGTAGTGGAACAGAGGCTGGTGCGCCGGGCGGCGGTCCGCCGTGTGGCCCTTCAGCGGACGCATGTTGCGGCCGTAGCGGTTCAGGCTGTCGCCCGCCGGGGCCTGCTCCGGGAAGCGGTCCTCGTGATAGTGCTCGGCGAAGCTGGCGTCGAAATGGCGCACGGTCGGGATATCCAGACCGTCCAACCAGATCATCGGCTTGTCGGTCGGATTGCCGTGGTCGTGCCACTGGCCGCCCGGCGTCAGCACCAGATCGAAGGGGCGCATCACCGCCTTCTCGCCATCGACCGCCGTATAGGCGTCCTCGCCTTCCAGCACGAAGCGCAGGGCGCACTGGGCGTGGCGGTGGGCCGGGGCGACCTCGCCCGGCAGGATCAGCTGCAGGCCGGCGTAGAGGCTGGGCGTGATGCCCGAATGGCCCGGCAGGCCAGGGTTCTCCAGGATCAGCACCCGCCGCTCGGCGTCCTTGGCGCTGATCAGGTCGCCGGCGCGCATCAGATAGTCGCGGGCGTTGTCATAGACCCATTTGTGCACCTGGGCCGGCGACTGCGGCTGGGGCAGGACCAGGGCGGCCAGCTTCTCCCACAGAGGGTAGAGCCCTTCCGGCTCCATCTGCTGATAGAGGGTCTCGAGCTGGGCGCGGTTGTCGTTGGTCAGCTGCGTCATGTGATCAGGCCTCCATGCCGACGTGCAGGACGCCGTCTTCGAGCTTCACCGGGAAGGTGCGCACGGCGACCGAGCAGGGCGCGTCCACGGCCGCGCCGGTCTTCACATTGAAGGTGCCCTGATGCAGCGGGCACTCGATCAGTTCGCCGTCCAGATAGCCGTCGGAGAGGCTGGCCTGGCCGTGGGTGCACAGGTCGGCGGTGGCGAAATACTCGCCGTCCACGACATAGAGGGCGACGCTCAGGCCGTTGACGACGGCCTTGGCCACGCCGTGTTCATCCAGGGCCGAGGGCGGCAGGGCGGCCGCCCACGACAGGGTCGCGACATCGGTCATGCGGGATACACCAGACTGTTCGGGATCATTTCGGAATCGAAGACGACGATGCGCTCGACGAAGCGCAGCCGGTCGCCGTCACGGACGATGCGGTCATGGCAGACGGCCGACAGCACGATGTCCGAGGGCTTGTCGATCAGCGTCTGCACCACCAGCAGGTTGTGGCGGACGCGCACGCCCTGTTCGTCCTGCTCGACGATGCGCGGCGCGGTGGGAAAGCGGCGGTAGTATCGCGGGGCGTACATCTGCGTCCGCGTCAGCCCCGTCACCCGGTCCTTCAACATGCCGCGGCTCTCGGCCTGCATGGTGCACAGGGTGTAGCCCGCCTCATGGTTCTCGCGCGGGATCACGCGATAGAGGCAGTCCTCGGTGAAATACTCGGGCCAGGCGTGCAGATCGACATCGTCAAGCGTCGCATAATAGGCGTCGTAAAGGTCGCGGACCTCGTCGCGGGTGATGGTCTCGCTCATGCTCACAGCCCCATCACCTTGCGCCAGTAGCGCCACATGCCGCGCACGGCGGTCTCCGTGACCTGGTGGTCGGTCGGGGCGATCTCGCGGCCGCCCATCTGCAGGATCATGTTGGCGTCAGGCGAGCCCATGGCCCCCTGCTGGGTCATCTCCAGAACCTCGCCGTCGTCGGCCGAGACGAAGCCCGCCGGTCCGAACAGATTGGCCTGGCGCGTGCGCCGCAGCTTCATCTCGTCGGTGTCGTCGGCGTAGCACCAGTGGGTCCAGTGGAAGTCGAACCCGCCCGGCCCCTTGGGCACGATCTGGCGCGTGGTCAGGCTGTTGACCTGCTGCTGCAGGATGACGCTGGGGAAGATGGTGATCATCCCGACGGTCTCCTCGCCGGGGAACTCCTGCACCACGTCCATGACGCGCGGGTCCTCCAGCACCAGGTCGCCCTGGAAGTTGCGGATGTCCGCCATGTCCTCGGTCTTTTCCTGCTCGCCCTTGCGCGAGATCAGGATGCCGTGGCGGCCCTCGTCATCGATATCGACGGCCGACTTCTGGTCGGCGCGGAACAGGCCGAAGGTGGCGAAGAACACATGCAGGAGCCCGGCGTGATACGGGTCCTTGATGTTCTCCTGCATCTGCTTCCAGTTGGCGGGAATGTGCTGGCGATTGTAGCCCAGCACCTGCAGCTTCCGGCCGTCATAGACGCGGGTGTAGTGCTTCCAGAACTTCTCGCCCAGATACTCGCGGAACGGCGGCGTCTCGTCCGAGAAGGTGGCCCAGACCACGCCGTTGACCACCTCGACCCGCAGCTTGGTCAGGCCGTTCTGCTTCAGGTCGAAGTCGGCGGGCATCCCGCCCTGGCGCTTCACCCCCCGGCGAAAGGGCACGCCCTGCAGGTCGCCGTTCAGGGCGTAGGACCACTGGTGATAGGGGCAGATCAGCTCCTTGGAGTGGCCGAAGCGCGACTGGCAGAACTTGACCCCCTTGTGGGCGCAGCGGTTCTCGACGACCGAAATCTCGTCCTCGCCCGAGCGGACCATGACGCAGGGCTTCTCGCCCAGGGTCGTGGTCTTCCAGTCGCCGACATCGGGGATTTCACATTCCAGGCCGACGTACAGCCAGTGGGGGCCGTACCAGATCTTCTGCAGCTCCTCGGCGTAGATTTCCGGGTCCGTATAGACCCAGTAGGGCACCGCGGCGTCGACATCGGCCGGCCAGGCGCGCGCTTGACGGCCCTCTGGAGGGCGCATGGCGATGGTCACTGAAAAGCTCCCGAACTGACAATTCGAAGCGGCGATCTCACGTCGCCGTTGACCGCCTTGGTGTCGTGGTTTTTGATCTATGTCAAATGCGTTGCATGTAGTGCAATGACCTGAGGAGATCACAAATGACGGAGCGCATCGTTGTCGTCGGCGCTGGCCACGCTGGCGGAATGGCCGCCATCGCCTTGAGAGAGTTGGGCTTTTCCGGGAAGCTGACCCTCATCGGCGATGAGCCGCACCCCCCCTACGAACGTCCAAGCCTGTCAAAGGGATTCCTGAGCGGAGCCGAACCCGAACCCGTCTGGCTGGCGCCGGCGGAACGCTGGAGCGCGCTGAACGCCGTCCTGAAAACCGCCAGTCCCGCCGTCGCGATCGACCGTGAAAAGGGCGAAGTCTGCCTGGCCGACGGATCGACCGAGCCGTTCGACGCCCTGATCCTGGCGACCGGCGGGCGGGTGCGGCGCCTGCCCCTGCCCCACCATCCCGCCGTCCATTATCTGCGGACCACGGACGATGCGCGCGCCCTGGCCGCGGGCGCTCGGCCCGGCGCGCGCGCCCTGATCGTCGGCGGGGGCGTCATCGGTCTGGAAGCGGCTTCGACCCTGCAAGGCATGGGCCTGTCCGCCGTGGTGATCGAAGCGGGCGAGCGGCTTCTGGGGCGCAACATTCCGGCCGAGGCGGCCCAGTGGCTGGCCGAGGCTCACGCGCGCATCGGCGTCGACGTCCGCCTGGGCCGCTCGCTGACCGGCCTGGACGACACGCCCGACGGCGGCGTCACGGCGACGCTGGATGGCGGGGAGACGCTGAACGTCGACCTGGTCGTCGTCGGGATCGGCATCATCCCCTGCGTCGAACTGGCGGAAGCGTCCGGCCTGCCGATCGACGGCGGCGTGCTGACGGACGACGACTATCGCTCGCCGGGCGATCCGCGCGTCTTCGCCATCGGCGACGTGGCGGCGCGGCTGAAGGACGGCGCGGCGCGACGCATGGAGACCTGGGCTCACGCTCAGACCTCGGCCCGCAAGGCGGCGCTGGCGATCCTCGGCCTGCCGTCCGAACCCGAACCGACGCCCTGGTTCTGGACCGACCAGTGCGGGCATAACCTGCAGATTCTCGGAGACCCGTCCGCCGCAGACGCCGTTGTGGAGCGTGGAGAAGGCGCGCGTCTTTACCTGCGTCAGGGCGCTCTGGTCGGCGCCGTCTGCCTGGACCGGCCGCGCGATTTCGCCGCCGCCCGCCGCCTGATCGGCAAGACTCTCAAGCCCGAAATCGCATCCGATCCGTCCGTCGACCTGCGCAAGGCCGCCTGAAGGACGCTCGCGTCAGACCTGAGGACGTATGCCGCCGGTCGCGGCGGTGATCTGGTCGCACACCTCGATCAGACGATCGCGCGCCTGATCGTCGTTCTCCGGCTTGAACAGATCGGTGGCCAGCACCGTGGCTGTGAAGACCGCCTCGCCCTGCAGGTCGAAGATCGGCACCGCGGTAGCGCGCAGACCGGGGATCAGGTCCCCGCGAATCGCGGAATAGCCGTCGCGGCGGACCCGCGCGCGCAGGGCTTCAACGTCGATGGGCTGGAACTGCGGCTGGGTCTCGCGCTCGACCATGGCCCGGGTCTGGTTCTCGGGCCTGAAGGCCAGGAAGACATGGCCCGTCGCCGAACTCAGCAGCGGCAGCGGAGCGCCGACGGTCAGCGAGGTCGAGATCGGCGGCGTGCCCATGATCCAGCGCACCACGATGGGCCCTGACGGCCCCAGGGCGGCCATCTGCACCGTGCGGCCTGTCTCGCGCACATAGTCGCCGATGGCGATGGCGGCCTCGCGGAAGACATCCATGCGCGACAGGGCCGCCAGCCCCAACCGCAAGGCGCCCGGCCCCAGTTCATAACGTCCCGTCGCGGCGTCCTGCCGCGCCATGCCCGCCGCGATCAGACTGGCCAGATAGCGGTGCGCCTGCGACGCCGACAGATCCGACGCCTGGGCGATCGCGCCCAGGGCCGCCGCCCCGTCCAGCGACGCCAGCACGTCCAGCACGCGCAGACCGATGCCCACCGACTGTATGCCCTGTCGCCGATCCGTCGTTTCGACCATTACCGCCCCCCTCATGCCGGCTCGTCTTCGGCCCTTCTCTCTCATGCGGAGTCAGCCGCTCACTGACAAGGGAAGGGCTGATCGCAGCCGGTCATATCCGGCCGGTCCGGCCGATGCGCGCAGCCGCCTCCTTAAAATTAACTTAAAATCAACGTTTTTGAGCCTTGGCAGGAACGACCGTCGTGCGGTCGCCGTTTCCCGTCCCGGAGGAACGCCTGAGATGGTGTGGGAGAGGGACGCAAGCCGGACCGCCGGAGGGGGTCGGTCGCGCCTGCCCGTAGGGGCATGGTGACGCGCGCGGTCAGCGTGCGCCGTTCGGCGTCCACGCCAGGCGACCTGGCGGCGCTGCGCAACCTCACCTCCATCAACCGGCTGAGCGATGAAGAGCGCGCCCTGGTGCGACGCCTCTGCGTCTTTCAGGAAGTCGTTCCCGCGGGTCAGGCCTTCGATCCGGACGGGCGGGCCGCCTCGCCTCGCCTGATTCTGAGCGGTTGGGCCTGTCGGCAGCGCATCCTGGCCGACGGCCAGCGTCAGATCTTCGGCTTCCTGCTGCCCGGCGACTCCATGGGGCTGAGCCTTCATCCGCGGCCACTGGACGAGACGACCGTCATCGCCCTGACGCGGGTCGAATATGTCGACGCCCTGATGCTGCGCGAAATTCTCGCTTTGCAGGACCCGCGTCACGACCGGCTGCGTCGGGCCCTGGCGACCTCTCGCCGCTACGAGGAAGCCTGCCTGCTGAATCATGTGGTGCGCCTGGGCCGGCAGTCGGCCCAGGCCCGCCTGGCCCACCTGTTGCTGGAACTGCGCGATCGGCTGCAACGCGCCGGCCTGTGCACCAGCGACCGTCTGCATCTGCCCCTGACCCAGGAGACCCTGGCCGACGCCCTGGGACTGAGCTTGGTCCATGTCAGCCGCACCCTGGGACAGATGCGACGCCAGCGATTGATCGCCATGCAGAGCGGCTGGGTGACCCTGCTGGACGAGGCCTATCTGCGCGCCGCCAGCGACTATGGCGTCGACGAACACGCCCTTCACTGAAACCGAAGCGAAAAGAGAGAGCGAGCGTCATGAGCCTTTATCGACAACCGTCTCGGCCCCGTCCGCCTCTCTCCCCCCGCCGCCCGCCGGGACGCGCCGGCTCCGCCCTGCGGATGATCGGCGTTTCGGCGGCCATGGCGGCCTTGTTGGCGCCCGGCGCCGCCCTCGCCCAGGACGAGGACCTTGCGGCCCGGGTCGCGCGGCTGGAGGCCCTGGTCGTCGAACAGCAACGTCGGATAGAGGCGCAGGAAGCCCTGTTGGCCGAACGCGCCGCCGTCCCTCCGCCCGCCGTCGATTCCCGCTGGCAGGTGCAGACCGACGCCTCGGGCCGGGCGATCTTCGCCGATCGCACGCTCGACCAGCTGCGCGCCGGCCAGCAGGTCGCCAGCACCATCGCGCCCAACGGACCGGCTCAGCCGACCCTGCCCCCGACCGAGGGGCCGCCGCCGCCCGCGCCCGAGGTGCGGCGCGAACAGTTGGCCGCCATCCCCGAGGGCATCGCCGTGCTGAGCCAGCCGGGCAAGCTGACGGTGGACCTGTCGACCGAGTACACGCGCTCCAGCGCCAATCGCCTGGTGTTCCGCGGCATTGAGATCGTGCCCGGCGTGCAGATCGGCGTGATCGAGGCCAATGAGGCCGACCGGGACACCGGCGTCGTCACCCTGGCGGCGAAATACGGCATCGCCCCCCGACTGGAGGCCGAGATCCGCGCCCCCTACGTCTGGCGTAACGACACCATCACCACCGTGCAGCAGCGCGACGAGGCGGTGACCCGCACCATCGACCTGAGCGGCGACGGCGTCGGCGACGTCGAGGCCGCCGTCCGCTATCAGATCAACGGCGGCGAGCGCGGCCGCCCCATCTTCATCGCCGGCCTGCGGGTCAAGAGCGACACCGGCGAAGGCCCCTTCGACATCGATCGCGACGAGTTCGGCATCGCCACGCGCCTGGCCACCGGCTCCGGCTTCTGGGGCGTCGAGCCCAGCATCAGCTTCCTCTATCCCAGCGACCCGGCGGTCATCTTCGGCAGCCTGAGCTACTTCGCCCACCTGCCGCGCGACATCGACAAGACAGAAGGCGAAATCCACATCGGCAAGGTCGATCCGGGCGACGCCATCGGCCTGGCGATCGGTTTCGGCTTCTCGCTGAACCCACGCTTCTCCTTCTCGCTGGGCTATAAGCACAACTACATCCGCCCAACCTCGAGCCAGCTGAACGACATCACGGAAAAATCCGACGAACTGCAGGTCGGAGCCCTTCAGTTCGGCATGTCCTACCTGATCAACGACCGATATAGCCTGAACGGCAATTTCGAGTTCGGCGTGACCGAGGATGCGCCGGACATGCGCTTCATCCTGCGGCTGCCGATCGTGTTCTGACATGAGAAGGGGCCGCCGCGGCGGCCCCTGCCCTGGCTCGCGCCGCCAACCAACCTAGCCGCCGGGGCTCCGAAGACCCGCCCAGTCGATGTCGCGGGCGATGTTGGAGCCATAGTTGTACCGCTGACTGTTGGTCTGGATCATCCCCAGGTCGGGCAGGACCAGATTCAACTCCATATCCTGACGGATGTCGCGGTTGTCGGCGTTGTTGATGATGAGGTTCTGCAACTGGCTGGTCGTGATGTTGTGCAGGATGGCCGTGGCGCCGTTCCCGTCGATCACCGCCACGCCGCCGGCGTTGTTCAGTCCGCGAAGATCAACGCCGCCCGCCATCAGGCCGGCCATGGCGCCCGCCAGGTCGGAGACGCCGGGGACGTTGTGCTGGACCTGTTCGGTCATGGCGCCGGTCGGCGTCCAGGTCAGTTGGGTCTGCAGGGCCAGTTGATCATTGACGTAGGAGCGCACCACGACGCCGAAGCCGAAGGTGAAGCCCGCCACCGTCATGAAGCCCCCGCGCGCCTCGGCCATGTCGGCGTCCGTCATCATCCGGGGACCGTAAGAGACCTTCACGGTCAGCGCCGGCGGCGCCGACGCTTGCAGCGGCGCGCCCGAAGGCTCCGACAGGGGACCGCCCGCTAGCTCGGCGGCGAAGGCGGCGGACTGGGCCCCGGCCGGCGCCGCAAAGCAGATCGGCGCCGCCAGGCTGATGATCATAAGGAGGCTGGATCGCGCGCGTCGCATGGCGTCACCTCAGATAGGGATCGAGGGAGAACCGCGTCGTCACCTGATAGAGCGGCGGCAACTCCCGCGTCAGTTCCGCCAGGGACATGGGTTGCAGCGCCTGCCCCGGCCGAGACCGGTTCCACACGCGCCATTCCTCGGCGTCGTTGAAGGTGTCCGCCGGCTGACGGACGACGAAGGCGACCCCGTTCCACATGTCGGTGAACTGGTCGCGCGAATAGATCTTCAGCCCCAGGGCCGGATCGCCGACCAGGACGCGCCCCGCGTCGTCGCCCTTGAAGACGACGAAATGCTTGTAGCCGGCGGTGTCGATCATCACGATCGCCGGGGCGTTCATCTCGATCAGCTCATCCAGGCTCAGCCGGAAGCCGTCGGCGGGATAGCCCCGCGCATCCAGATACCGCTTCATGTCCAGCAGGGAGAAGCCGACGCGGCGAATGGTCTCCTGATCGCCGTCGGCGAACATGGCGCGGAAAATCTGAGCCTCGCCGACATCACGTCCGTAGTGGTGCCGCAACAGGGTGGCCAGAGCGGCCGAACCGCAGCTGAAATCATACTGCTGACGCACCACTGTGCGGAACGGCAGGTCGCGATAGCTGACCACCTTCAGCCGCCCTGCAGCCGGGCCGTTGTTCAGCAGAATCTCAGCCTGAGCCGAGGGCGCGCACAGGACCGCGACGCTGACCCCGACAGCCAGCCCCAGGCCGGGCGGAAACCGGGCGGTCCAGCGTGTCACGGGTTCGGCGCCGTCGTCACGATATTGATCGTGATCGCGCCTTGCAGGTTGTTGTTGTTGCCGCTGTTCATGACGAAGTTGCCGATGCCGTTGAAGCCGGAAAAGGCGTTGGCGTCGATGCGCATGGCGCCGGTCGTGACCGTATTGGCGTTGACGCTGTTTCCGCTGTTCGTCGCCTGCAGCAGCTGGTCGCTGGCGATGAGGACGGATGGCGCGCCTTGGCGGCCGTGCAGGGCGTCCAATTCCTCAACCGCCAGCGAACGCGGAGCGCCCGCGACAGCAGCCGAGGAGTCGGCCTGGGTCGGCGCAATGATGATCAAGGGCGGAGGGGGCGACGGCGGAGAGGCCGAATTCGGATCGGCCGCCCCCAGCAGCGCCAGGGTCGACAGAAGGCTGAGCATGGTTCCCTCCCAGGAAGAAGTTCGGCGGCCGGAGAACCGGCCGCCGAAAACGAAGGCCTAGTTGCCGCCGCCGCCGAACGTGACGTTGGCGTTGGCGCTGATCGCCGTGGCCGCCTGACCAACCGAGGCCAGACCGGTGTTGTTGCTCACCGTCTGGATGCCGGCGAAGCCTGCAAAGGCGCCGCCGCTCTGGTTGATGTCGCCCGTGCGGATCCGGCCGTTTTGCGGGCCTTGGCCGTCTTCCGACATGTCGAAGCTCAGGTCGCTGACGTTGGCGCTGAGTTCCTGCATGTTCAGGGAGACGCGGATGTTGCCGATGTTGGTGGAGTTGTCGTTGCCCGAGTCATTCACCGAATTGTCGTTGAAGGAATCAGAAACCCCCAACTCCAGGTTGGTGTTCACCGAGTTGTCGGTATTCGTCGAGGCGTCGGTGTTGAACGAGTCGGAGATGCCGACCTCGGTATTGGTCGAGTTATCCGAGTTGTCGTTGAACGAATCCGAAACACCCAACTCCAGGTTGGTGTTGGTGGAATTATCCGAATTATCGTTCAGCGAATCCGAAATGCCGACATCGAGGTCGGTGGAATTATCGGTGTTGAACGAGTCCGCGACGCCCAGATCCACATCCGTGCTGTTGCCGCCGCTGTTGTAGGAATCGGTCGCCGAAGTATTGCCGCCGACCGCGCCGTTCGGCCCGCTCGAGGACTGGGCTTGGGCCATGCCCGCAAAGGCGAGGGCTCCAGCCAGGACCGCAGCGGACGTCATCATTTTGGCACGCATTTCTTTGCCTCCAATCAAAAGGGTTTCAAAGGAGGCTCCTCCACCTCCGAAGGCCCAAATCGTCGGATGACAGCCGTCGTTCCCCTGAAGAGAACCTCTGATTTTTCTAGAGAATTCTTGCAGCACGACCGTCAGCCGGGCGGAAATTCGATCAAATGGAGTGGCAAGTCCGGCCTACGGCGCAGCGCGGCCTTTCATTTGATCAAAACGTCACCCGGAATAAAGTTGGCGAAGTCGTGACTTTTTTCGGGCGACCACGTCATTATTCGCCCAGAGGCCGCCATACGGCTGACGTGGCGCAATCTCTCCAGCCGTGCTACGCGCGCCGAACCATGACGACGCCCCCTATCGAACGCATCCGCAACTTCTCGGTGGTCGCCCACATCGACCACGGCAAGTCGACCCTGTCGGACCGCCTGATCCAGTTCACGGGCGGCCTGACCGCGCGCGAAATGTCGGAACAGGTCCTTGATAACATGGACATCGAGAAGGAGCGCGGCATCACCATCAAGGCGCAGACCGTGCGCCTGAACTACAAGGCCAAGGACGGCGAGACCTACGTCCTGAACCTGATGGACACGCCGGGCCACGTCGACTTCGCCTATGAGGTGTCGCGTTCGCTGGCCGCGTGCGAAGGCTCGATCCTGGTGGTGGACGCCTCGCAGGGCGTCGAGGCCCAGACCCTGGCCAACGTCTATCAGGCGATCGACAACAACCACGAGATCGTCCCGGTCCTGAACAAGATCGACCTGCCGGCCGCCGAGCCGGAGCGGGTCAAGGCCCAGATCGAGGACGTCATCGGCCTGGACGCCTCGGACGCCATCGAATGCTCGGCCAAGTCGGGCCTGGGCATTGAGGACGTGCTGGAAGGCATCGTCGCACGCCTGCCGGCGCCCAAGGGCGACATCAGCGCCCCGCTGAAGGCCATGCTGGTTGACGCCTGGTACGACCCCTACCTGGGCGTGGTGCTGCTGGTGCGCGTGTTCGACGGCGTGCTGAAGGCCGGGATGCGCGTCAAGATGATGCAGACCGGCTCGACCCATCTGGTCGATCGCGTCGGCGTCTTCCTGCCCAAGAACACCCCGGTCGAGCAGCTCGGCCCCGGCGAGGTCGGCTTCATCACCGCCCAGATCAAGGAAGTCGCCCACGCCGCCGTCGGCGACACCATAACCGACGAGAAGAAGCCCACGGCGGAACCGCTGAAGGGCTTTAAGGAAGTCCAGTCGGTGGTCTTCTGCGGCCTGTTCCCGGTCGACGCCGCCGATTTCGAGGACCTGCGCGCCGCCATCGGCAAGCTGCGCCTGAACGACGCCAGCTTCACCTATGAGATGGAATCCTCGGCCGCCCTGGGCTTCGGCTTCCGCTGCGGCTTCCTGGGCCTGTTGCACCTGGAGATCATCCAGGAGCGCCTGAGCCGCGAGTTCAACCTCGACCTGATCGCGACGGCCCCCTCGGTCGTTTACAAGATCGGCCTGCGCGACGGGACCGAGATGGACCTGCACAACCCAGCCGACCTGCCGGACGTCATGCAGATCGAGACGATCAGCGAACCGTGGATCAAGGCCACCATCCTGACCCCCGACGAATACCTCGGCGGCGTGATCAAGCTGTGCCAGGACCGCCGCGGCAACCAGATCGAGCTGTCCTATGTCGGCGCGCGCGCCCTGGTGGTCTATGAGCTGCCGCTGAACGAAGTGGTGTTCGACTTCTACGACCGGCTGAAGTCGATCTCGAAGGGCTACGCCTCGTTCGACTATGAGATCACCGACTACAAGGTCGGCGACCTTGTGAAGATGTCGATCTTGGTCAACGCCGAGCCGGTGGACGCTCTGTCGATGCTGGTCCACCGCGCCCGCGCCGAGACGCGCGGCCGCGGCATGGTGGAGAAGATGAAGGAGCTGATCCCGCCCCACATGTTCACCATCCCGATCCAGGCGGCCATCGGCGGCAAGATCATCGCCCGCGAGACGGTGCGCGCCCTGCGCAAGGACGTGACGTCGAAATGCTACGGCGGCGACGCCACCCGCAAGAAGAAGCTGCTGGAGAAGCAGAAGGCCGGCAAGAAGCGCATGCGTCAGTTCGGCAAGGTGGAGATCCCGCAGGAAGCCTTCATCGCCGCGCTGAAGATGGACGAGGATTGAGGCAAGAGGCCCCCAGCCCACGCTTTGAACGAGCCCGGCGACGGGCCGCCTTCAACCTACACAGCGGCCCGCTGAATCGCCTCGTACTCGCCGAATGGCCTCAACTGATCAGCGAGCGCGCGCTTGAACGCAGGGCGGGCCTCGGCGCGCGTAACATAGGCGGATAGCGCAGGGAAGCTGGCGACGACGTCCGTGTGACGCAGGTCCCGCAGCACGTGCGCCATCAGGATGTCCGCCGCACTGAAGCGGTCGTTGGCGAACCATCGCCGATCCCCCAGTGCGTCCTGCAGGTCGCTCAACCGCCCGCGCAAGGCGACCTCAACCTCTGGTCGGCGCTCCTTCGCCCAAGCCTTGTCGGCGTTGAAAAAATCGATCCCGGCCAGTTCGGCGACAAGAGGTTCGACGCTGTTCATGGCGGCGAAGAGCCATGTCATGACCATCGCACGTCCGGCGAGGTCGTCAGGCATGAGTTCAGACGAATTCTGCGCGATCCACAGAACAATGGCCCCGCTCTCAAACATCTGCACCTTGCCGTCGCTGTAAGCGGGAACCTGGCCGAAAGGCTGCAGGGACCGGTATGCGGGCGTTGACTGGTCTTCAAACCCAATCAGCCGATCATCATACCCGAGGCCTGCCTCCTCCAGCGCCCAGCGGACGCGGATGTCGCGGACTGAACCCTGGGCGAAGTCAGGCACCCACTTGAACGCCGTGACCTGGATCATGGGATGCTCCTTCAGCTTGTCCTGGCTCTCGACGTCGCCGCCGAGCATTGACATAAAGTTTGATATCAACATAATTTCAGTCATGTCAAACCCGCCGACCGCCTTTTCTCAGACACTGCATATTCGAGATCATTGCCTTTGCTTGCACGCTCAGCGCGCTGCGCGGGCCCTGTCCCGACGGTTCGACGAGGCGTTTCGACCTTATGGGATCACCAGCGGCCAGTTCTCGTTGATGAACGGACTGAACAGGCCCGAACCGCCGACGATCGGCGCCGTGGCCGAACTGCTGGCGATGGACCGCTCAACCGTGACCGCGAATTTGAAACCGTTGGAGCGCGCTGGCCTGGTCACCATAGCCGTAGACGAGAAAGACCGACGCGGACGGCGGGTGGCCTTGACCGACGCAGGCCGCAACGCGCTCGGCAAGGCGACACCGGTCTGGATCCGGGAACATGCGGCCCTTGAGGGCGAGATCGGCGACGGCGACGCGCTAAGGGCGTTGCTGAAGCTTGGCGCAACCTAGAAAGCAGGCCTGGAGCAGGCCGGGCGCGCCGGCGAATATGAAGAATTCTTCATACAACAATGTGTCGCGTTGCCGGAGACGCGTGCGCGGTTAAGGTCCGCCTCAACATGATCCGTTGGGGACTGAAAACATCATGCGCCTTGCCGCCTCTTCCGTTGCGCTCGCCGCCCTGCTGGCCGTGAGCACGCCCGTTATCGCCGCGCCTGCGGCCACCGCCGCAACCGTGACCGCCGCCCAGGCCGAGCCCCTGCGCGGGGCGCCGGTGTCGGAGTTGATCGCCCGCGTCGACATTCCGTGGAAGCGCTTCCAGCTCGACAACGGCCTGACCGTCCTGGTCCACGAGGACCGCAAGGCCCCCGTCGTCGCCGTGTCGGTCTGGTACAATGTCGGATCGAAGGACGAACCCAAGGGCTCGACCGGCTTTGCGCACCTGTTCGAGCATCTGATGTTCGGCGGGTCGGAGAACTCGCCCTCCAGCCACATCCAGACGATGAATGCGGCAGGCGCGACCAGCCTGAACGGCACGACCTGGTTCGACCGCACAAACTATTTCCAGACGGTGCCGACCCCGGCGCTGGACTACACCCTGTATCTGGAATCCGACCGCATGGGCTATCTGCTGGGCCAGGTCAGCCAGGAGGTGCTGGATCTGCAGCGCGGCGTCGTCCAGAACGAGAAGCGTCAGGGCGACAACCAGCCCTACGGCATGACCTACTACGCCACGCTGGAAGCCCTGTTCCCCGAGGGGCACCCCTATCGCCACTCGACTATCGGTTCGATGGCCGACCTGGACGCCGCCAGCATGGAGACGGTGCGCGACTGGTTCCGCCAGAACTACGGCCCGAACAACGCCGTCCTGGTCCTGTCGGGCGACATCGACGAGGCGAAGGCCCGCGAACTGACCGAGAAGTATTTCGGCGCCATCGCGCGCGGCCCGGTCAACACCCCGGCGGCGGCCCCCGTGCCGACCCTGGCGGCGCCGGTCGAACAGGTGCTGCACGACCGCGTGGCCCAGACGCGCATCAGCCGCACCTGGGTGGTGCCGGGCCTGGGCGATCCGGACTCCGTGCCGCTGAGCGTCGGCGCCTCGGTGCTGGGCGGCCTGGCCAGCTCGCGCCTGGACAATGTGCTGGTGCGCGACGAGCAGACGGCCTCCAGCGTCTCGGCCGGCAATCAGGTGTTCCAGCGCGTCGGCATGTTCAGCTATTCCGCCATGGTCAAGCCGGGCGCCGACGCGGACGCCGTGGCCCGGCGCATGGATGAGGTGCTGGCCGACCTGATCGCCAACGGCCCGACGCAGGACGAGATCAACCGCGTCGTCACCCGCTACGCCTCGCAGCGCATCCAGGGGCTGGAAACCGCCAACGGCAAGGCCTCGGTCCTGGCCGAGGGGCAGCTGTATTCGAACGATCCGGACTTCTACAAGAAGGAGTTGGCGGCCTATGCGGCGGTGACCCCGGCGCAGGTCCAGGCCGCCCTGCAGAAGTGGCTGAGCCGCCCCGTCTACGGCCAGATCGTCATGCCGGGCGAGCGTGAAGCCTACGCCGAGGCCGCCGCCGCCCCCTCGGGCGCGACCCCGGTTCCGGCCGAGCCGATCCAGCGCGTGGCCCGCGACGCCGCCCCGACCATCGGCCAGGTCTCCAACGTCGACTTCCCGGTGGTGGAGCGCGCCGCCCTGTCGAACGGGATCGAGATCGTCTACGCTCGTTCGACCACCGTGCCGGTGACCCGCGTGGCGCTGGAGTTCGACGCCGGGGTCGCGGCCGACCGCGCCGACCGGCTGGGCGCCCACACCTTGATGCTCAACGTCATGCAGGAAGGCACGACGACGCGCGATTCCAAGGCCCTGGCCGAGGCGCAGGAGCGTCTGGGCGCCAGCGTCTCCGTCGGCTCGTCGATGGACCGCACCGTGGCCAATCTGTCGGCGGTGACGACCAATCTGCAGCCGTCGCTGGCCCTGCTCTCGGACGTGGTACGCAACCCGGCCTTCGCCCCGGCCGAGATCGAGCGCCTGCGCGCCACGCGCCTGGCCGCCCTGGCCAATGAGAAGACCCAGCCCGCCGCCATCGCCGGCCGCGCCCTGCCCCCGCTGATCTACGGCGAGAGCCACCCCTACGGCCGCCCGTTCGGCGGTTCGGGCGACGAGGCGGTGATCCGCGGCCTGACGCGCGACGATCTGGCGGCCGAACACGCCCGCTGGATCCGCCCGGACAACGCCAGGCTGTTCGTCGTCTCCGACCTGCCGCTGGCGGAACTGAGGCCGCAACTGGAGGCCGCCTTCGGAAACTGGCGCGCCCCGACGACGGCCAAGGGCGTCAAGGGCTTCGACGCCGCCCTGCCGCAGACCTCGGCGCGGGTGGTGCTGATCGATCGGCCGCAGTCGCCGCAGTCGCTGATCTACGGCGGCCAGGTGCTGCCGGTGTCGGGGACGGACGACATCCTGACCCTGACCACGGCCAATACGGTGCTGGGCACGGACTTCCTGTCGCGCATCAACGCCGACCTGCGCGAGACCAAGGGCTGGTCCTACGGCGTGCGCGGCACGATCAGTCAGTTGCAGAACAGCGCCCCCTACATCGTCAACGCCCCGGTCCAGGCCGACCGCACGGGCGAGTCGATCGCCGCCCTGATCGGCCAGTACGAACGTTTCCTCGGCGCCGACGGCGTGACCCCGGCGGAGCGCGAGCGCACCGTCCTGGGCGACACCCGCGCCCTGTCGGGCAGCTATGAGACCTCGTTCCAGGTGCTGAACGCCCTGCGGTCGAACGCCCTGTTCGGCCGACCGGATGACTATCAGGAGACCCTGGCCGGCCGCATCAACGCCCTGACGGCTGAGCAGATGGACGCCGCCGCCCGCGCCGCCATTCAGCCGTCGCGCTTCGTCTGGGTGGTGGTCGGCGACGCCGCCGTGGTCAAGCCGCAGCTGGACGCCCTGGGCCTGCCGGTCGAGGTGCGCGCCGCCGAGGCGCCGAAGACGGCGCAGTAAGCGCTTCCTACCAGGCCGGACATGAAGACGGCCGGCGGGGCGACCCGTCGGCCGTTTTCCTTTGCGGTTGACCCCGAGCGCGGCCGGGGCGAGCCTTCGCCCCCTCTCCTCCCCTCGCCGGAGCCTTCATGCCGACCGACGCCTTCAACCCCGCCGCCCGCGCCCCGCGCCTGGCCGTGCTGATCGACGGCGAGAACGCCTCGGCCCGCATCGCCGAAGCCCTGTTCACCGAGATCGCGACCCTGGGCGAAGCTTCGGCGCGGCGCATCTACGGCGACGCGGCCAGCCCGGCGCTGCGCGGCTGGATCGACGTCCTGCCCCGCTGGGCGATCCAGTGGCAGCAAAATTTCCAGAACACCAAGGGCAAGAACTCAGGCGACATCGCCCTGGTCATCGACGCGATGGATTTGCTGCACTCGGGGCGGTTCGACGGCTTCTGCCTGGTGTCGTCGGACAGCGACTTCACCCGACTCGCGGCGCGCATCCGCGAACAGGGCGTGCCGGTCTACGGCTTCGGCGAGCGCAAGACGCCCGAGAGCTTCCGCCAGGCCTGCACCCGCTTCATCTACACCGAGAACCTGACCGGCAGGGCCGCTGCCGAGGCTGACGCCGACGCCGCGCCCCCCGCCGAACGCAAACCCGCCGAAGCGGCCGCCCTGATCGCCGCCGCCATCACCGACATGGACGAGGACGGCGACGGCTGGGTCAACATCGGCGGCGTGGCCAACCGCCTGCGCAACACCTACCCCGACTTCGACCAGCGCACCTACGGCCACGCCAAGCTGTCCGAACTGGTCCGCGCCACAGGCCGCTTCGACGTCGAGGTCGGCCCCGGCGGCGTCATGCGGGTACGGCTCAAGCCCCGTTGATCACAAGCGGAGCCTTTGAAAGAACAACGTTGTAACTTCATTCGATTGCCCGCATGGTGACAGTCTGATGTTCCCCATGGAGTTTTCGCCATGCTGATCTCGACCCTCGCCCTACTGGTTCTCAGCGGCGCGCCGATGCAGAACGACGATGCAGAGGCCGCCGAACGTCGCGCCCCCATCACCGCCAGTTCGCCCACACGCGCCATTTCGGCGCGGCCGCCGTCGGTCACGAACGGTCCGACGCGAACGGTCTGCGACTGGGAGCGCGCCATGGGCAGCGTCATCCAGCAACGCGTCTGCCGCAAGGTACCCGTCAACAGCAGCCAACGCGAACGCATGTCGACGGATATGTTGCGCGAAATGCAGGGGTCGCGCTGGGGCGAACGGCCCGCAGACCGCTCTCCCGGCGGACGGCCGGTGGGCTGACACGCCAACCGAAAAGCGCCCGTGTTCAGGGAGCTTCTGGCGCGGATGGAGCGCTCGGCCGAGCGATAGGGCTTTCCACCCCGGAATCGCCGTGCTGGGACGCCTCGTCCCCTTCCCCCCGGCGCAGCATGGTCTATGTGTGACCCATGGCCGCTGCAGAGACCCCCGTCGAGACGTTCAAACGCGCCCTGTCGCACGCGGCGAGGGCGCTGGCCGAACAGGCTGAGCTGGAAGTGCATTTCGGCAGCGACGGTCCGCGACTGTCAAACGGCGTGCTGACCCTGCCCCACCCGCCGCGCGACCCGGCCGCGCCGGAGAGCGCCGCCCTTCGCGGCCAGGCGGACCGGCTGGCGCTGCGTCTGGCCAACCATGACCCGGCGCTGGACGCCAAGTTGCGCCCGGTCGACATGAATGCGGCCGAGGTCTTCGACGCCGTTGAACAGGCCCGCGTCGAGGCCGTCGGCGCGCGCGAGCTGAAGGGCGTGCGGCGCAACCTCGACTCCGCCCTGGTCACCCGGCTGGAGAAGTCCGGCGCCCTGCGCGCCGAGGCGGCTCAGGTGCCGGTGGCCGAGGCGGCCGCCCTGTTGCTGCGCGAGAGGATGACGGGCGAGCCGGCCCCCGACGGCGCCAAGACTATGCTGGACCGGGTCCGCGCCGAACTGGAGGCCAAGGCCGGCGCCGAGCTGGACGCCCTGGCCGCCCTGGGCGACGACCAGGCGGCCTTCGGCGCGCGCATGAAGGATCTGCTGCGCGCGCTGGACCTGGACCCCGGCGACGCCGACGGCGGCGACTCGCCCGAGGAGGACGGCGAGGATGACGCCGACAAGCCCGATCAGGACGAGGCCGATCCGGACGAGCAAGAAGAACAGGACGGCGGCGACGGCGGCGAGTCCCTGGACGGCACGGCTGACGACTCCTCCGCCGAGGACGAACGTCAGGCCCGCCCCGACGGCACCCCCGGCGAACCGGACGGAGAGGGCCAGGAAGACGCCCCGGAACTGAGCGAGGGGGATCGCCCCAACCATCAGCAGACCCAGGACGACGGCCGGGCGGTCGAGGTCTATCACGCCTTCACCACCGCCTATGACGAGATCATCGACGCGGCCGAACTGTGCGATCCGATGGAGCTGGACCGGCTGCGCGCCCTGCTGGACGCCCAGTTGTCGACCCTGGGCAGCGTCGTCTCACGCCTGGCCAACAAGCTGCAGCGGCGCCTGCTGGCGCAACAGAACCGCAGCTGGATGTTCGATCTCGAGGAAGGGATGCTGGACACGGCGCGCCTGACCCGCGTCATCACCGACCCGACCAGCCCCCTGTCGTTCAAGATGGAGAGCGAAAGCCCCTTCCGCGACACGGTCGTGACCCTGTTGCTGGACAACTCGGGCTCGATGCGCGGGCGGCCGATCATGGTGGCGGCGGTCTGCGCCGACATCCTGGCGCGGACCCTGGAGCGGTGCGGGGTCAAGGTCGAGATCCTGGGCTTCACCACCCGCGCCTGGAAGGGCGGGCAGAGCCGCGAAGCGTGGATCAGCGCGGGCAAGCCCGCCAATCCCGGCCGCCTGAACGACCTGCGCCACATCATCTACAAGAGCGCCGATGCGCCCTGGCGCCGGGCCAAGAAGAACCTGGGCCTGATGATGCGCGAGGGTCTGCTGAAGGAGAACATTGACGGCGAGGCGCTGGAGTGGGCGCATGACCGCCTGCTGGCCCGGCCCGAGGCGCGGCAGATCCTGATGGTCATCTCGGACGGATCGCCGGTCGACGACTCGACCCAGTCGGCCAACGCCGCCCTCTATCTGGACAAGCACCTGCGCCAGGTGATCGAGAAGATCGAGACGCGCAGCCCGGTCGAACTGCTGGCCATCGGCATCGGCCACGACGTGACCCGCTGGTATCGCCGCGCCCTGACCATCGTCGATGTCGAACAACTGGCGGGCGCCATGACCGAGAAGCTGGCCGAACTGTTCGAGGCCGAGCCCAAGACCGTCAGCGGCCAAAGACTCGGCGGCCAGGGCGGGCGCGTTCCGCACAAGCGCGCGGCGTGAATCGTCGCCTCTATGTCGCCGCCCTGATCTCCCTCGCCCTGGCCGCCTGCGCCGGGGCGGCGGTCTCATCTCATCCCTGGACGCCCGAAGCGACGGCCGACGGCTGGGCGCCGGCGGGCGGGTCGACGCGGCAGGTCGGCCTGGGCTGGCCGGGCGGCGCCAGACTGGCCGAGGGCGTGCGCTATGCGGGCGGAGTGCAGTTGATCGCGGCGCCCGCCTCCAGCCTGCACGGCCTGTCGGACCTGAAGCTGACCGGCGACGACGGCTTCGTCGCCGTGTCGGATTCGGGCGATCTGGTGCGCGGGCGGCTGGAGCTGGATGCGGACGGCAAGCTGTCAGGGCTGCACGATCTGCGGGTGCGCCGGCTGACCACGGCCGAGGGCGAGCCGATCATCGACAAGGTCGCGGGCGACGCCGAGGGGCTGGCCCTGACCGAAGAGGGCGAGGTGCTGATCAGCTTCGAGCGCGAGCACCGCATCTGGAGCTACGGCCCGCTGGACGGCCTGCACGCCCGCCCCGAAGCGCGGGCGTATCCGGCGGCGGACTTTTCGCCGAATGAAGGCATGGAGGGCCTGGCGACGGCGCCCGGCGGCTGGCGTGTCGGCGGCGAGGACGGCGGCGTGTGGGACTGTTCGCCGGGAAGCTGCCGCACCGTGGTCGAGCCGACGCCGCCCGCCGACAGCTGGCGGCTGACCGGACTGGAGCGCGATCCCGGCGGCGACGGCTGGTTCGCGGTGCAGCGTTCGTGGCGCCCGCCCTTCAACGTGCGCGCGCGGGTGCGCCGCATGGACGCCGGCGGGACGTTGGGACCGGTGCTGGTCGAGCTGAAGCTGCCGGGCCTGACGGATAATTTCGAAGGGATCGCCGCCGAAGCCAAGGGCGAAGGCGTGCGCCTCTACATCCTGTCCGACGACAACGCCAATCCGGCGCAGAAGACGCTGATGCTGGCCTTCGACGTCCGCTGATCCTTCTCCCCTTGAGGGAGAAGGGCTTAGATCCGTTCGCTGATCTTGATGGCGGCCTTGCAGCCGACCTTGATGACGCTGCTGAGCAGGCGGTAGGCGGGGGCCTCGCGGCTGCCGTGCTCGATGGCGTGGTCGTGGTGGGCCAGTTCCTCTTCGCGGAACTTCGTCAGTTCGGCGGCCAGGTCGGGGTCGCGGTCGCGGATCTCCTCGATCTGGTCGGCGTAGTGTTTCTCGATGACGCTCTCGACCGCCTCGGTGCAGGCGTGGGCGGCCTTTTCCGAGATCAAGGCCGTCCCGGCTCCTAGCGCCGTGGCCGCCAGCTTCCACAGCGGGATCATGGCCGTGGGGCGCACCCGGTTCTCGGTCAGCAGGGTCTCGAAGCGGGCCAGGTGGACGGCCTCATGCCCCTCCATCTCGGTCAGGTCGGCGGCGATGACGTCCTTGCCCTTGCGGCCTTCCAGCACCGCGCGCTGGGCGCGGTAGATGTGGACCGCCGCGAACTCGCCCGCATGGTCGACGCGCAGCATCTCGGCCAGGCGGGCCTTGTCCTGCCCCACGCCGGGGCGCGCCAGGGGAATGCGGCGGGCGGCGGAAACGGTTGCGGCGGCTTCGGTCATGACGCTTCGATCCTAGCTCCTCGGCGCGCGGGCGTCCTTGGGACGTTTCGCCGCCAGCAGGCTGAAGATAGCCAGCGCCAGGGAGATCACAAAGTTCCAGCCCGCCATCGACAGGCCGGCGAAGCTCCACGGAATATCGCCGCAGGAGACGAAGCCCGCGCTTCCCCCCGTGCCGTCGACCAGGGCCGTCAGCGCCGACAGGTCGATGGTGGTGCTGGGCGCGGCCATGCAGGTGGCCGGCAGGGCCCACCACTTCAGCTCGCCCCCGGCGTGATAGCCCGCCGTGATCGCCCCGGTCAGGAAGACCGCCGCCAGCAGGAAGGAGGCGATGCGCGGCGTGCCCCGGCTGGCCCGGCTGAACAGGGCCCAGAAGGTGGCCGCTCCGGCGATGGCGACGGCGGCCCAGTAGACCTCGCGCTGCTTCAGGCACAGGTTGCAGGGCGCCATGCCGCCGAACCGCTCGAACGCATGGGCTGCGCCCAGCATGGCCAGGGCGGCGGCCAGGGCGAAGGCCGTCCACCAGCGGGTCAGCAATTTGTAGATCGCGCTCATATGCGCCTCACAGGAACCAGGCGCCTCTCATAAACCGGGCCGAGACCGGCGTCGATCAATGTCCTACCAGCTTGACCATAAAGAAGGCGCCGATCAGCAGGACCAGGAACAGGACGGTGAACAGGGCCAGCCGCTTCTCGACGATCGCCAGCATGGGCGGCCCCCAGCGCTTGAGCACGAAGGCCACCAGGAAGAAACGGGCGCCGCGCGTCACGACGCACAGGGCGATGAACAGCGCCAGATTGAACTGGAAGATGCCCGAGGCGATGGTGATCAGCTTGAAGGGGATGGGGGTCAGCCCCTTGATCAGGATGACCCAGGCGCCGTGCTGCTGGAACAGGGCCTTGGACGCCTCGAACGCATCAGCCTTGCCCAGCCAGGCCAGCATCTGCAGGCCGACCGGCTCCAGGAAATAGCCGATGGCGTAGCCCGCTATCCCGCCCAGCACTGAGGCGACAGTGCAGACCATGGCGTAGAAATAGGCGCGCTCCGGCTTGGCCAGCACCATGGGCGCCAGCATGACGTCCGGCGGAATCGGGAAGAAGGAGCTTTCGGCGAAGGACACCACGGCCAGCGATCGGGTCGCGTGGCGATGGCGGGCCAGGGAAAAGACCCAGTCATAGAGCTTGCGAAGCATTCAGGCGTCCCGGTCGAGGCCCCCGCCTCTCGTCTCCCGCCCGATAGCAGGCCGCATCGGCGGGGGCGAGAGGCGAAGGGCGGCTGCGACACCGGAACGTGCGCCGTTTCACTCCAGAGCCGCCTTGCGCGCCATGCCGCCCCGCCAGTAGGTTCCGCCCCAATCAGCGGCCGCGCCATGACGGCCCCGGCCGCGCCAAACCATAAGAGAGAGGAGACGCGTCATGCAGGACGCCGCCAAACTCGACCAGGAAAACCCCCTCGGCGTCGACGGCTTCGAGTTCGTCGAATTCACCGGCCCCGAGCCCGAAGCGATGATTTCACGTCTGGAGCTGATGGGCTTCACCCCGACCCATGTGAATCCCGCCAACGACGTGGTCCGCCTGAAGCAGGGCGACATCACCATGCTGGTTCACCGCAAACCGGCCGGACAGGCGGCGGACTTCGCCGGGGATCACGGCCCCTCGGCCAACGGCATGGCCTTCCGCGTCGCTGACGCCAAGGCGGCTTACGATGGCGCGCTGGCGCGCGGCGCCCGCGCCGCCGAGGGCGTGCACGGCGGGGCGTTGGCGAACGACTACCCCTATGTGCTGCAGGGCATCGGCGGCAGCCTGCTCTATGTCATCGACCAGTACGGCGAGACCGGCTCCCTCTATGACGCCTGGGACGAGATCGAGGGCTGGGAAGAGGCCGAGCGCAGGAACAGCGTCGGTCTGGAGATTCTGGATCACCTGACCCACAACGTCCGTCGCGGCGAGATGCGCACATGGTCGGGCTTCTACAACTCGGTGTTCAACTTCGAGGAACAGAAGTATTTCGACATCAAGGGCAAGGCGACGGGCCTGTTCTCCCAGGCCATGATCGCGCCCGACCGCGCCATCCGCATCCCGCTGAACGAAAGCCAGGACGAGAATTCCCAGATCGAGGAATTCATCCGTCGCTACAACGGCGAAGGCATCCAGCACATCGCCCTGACGACCGAGAACATCTTCGAGACGGTCGAGGCCATGCGTGAACGCGGCGTCGACTTCCAGGACACCATCGAGACCTATTTCGAACTGATCGACAAACGCCTGCCGGGCCACGGCGAGGACGTGGAGCGGATGCGCAAGAACCGCATCCTGATCGACGGTTCGGGCGAGGAAGGCCTGCTGCTGCAGATCTTCACCCAGGATACGTTCGGCCCGATCTTCTTCGAGATCATCCAACGCAAGGGCAATGAAGGCTTCGGCAACGGCAACTTCCAGGCCCTGTTCGATTCGATCGAGCTGGACCAGATCCGTCGCGGCGTCATCAAGGTCGACGCCTGAATGCGGTTCCGGCCTCCGCACTGGCTGCCCTGGCTCGGCCCGCTTCTGGCGGCCGGGGCCGGGGCGCTCGCGGGCGAGTACTGGCTGGGAGGCGGGTTCTGGATGGTCCTGGCCGCCGCCCTCGTCTGCGGCTTCGCCCCCATCCTGGCCCACCGCCTGTGGCGACGCCTGCATCATAGACGCTAGACTTCAGCGGCGGGCGCCGTCAGGCGCCGCCCTCCGTCCGCTATCGCCGCCGATCCGCCTCCCGACAAAGGGGAGGAAAAGAACAATGGGGAGCTTGAAATGAAATCCATCGCCTTCGCCGCCGCTGCGGCCGCCGCCCTGCTGGCCGCGCCAGCCCTTGCTCAGATTCCGGGAGCTCAAGACGCCCCGCAATGGTCGCTGGCCATTCACGGCGGCGCCGGCGTGATCGAACGCGCCCAGCTGAGCCCCGAGCGCGACGCCGCCTATCGCGCCGGACTGCAAGCCGCGCTGGACGCCGGTTCGGCCGTGCTGGCGCGCGGCGGCTCGTCGCTCGACGCCGTCCAGGCTGCGGTCGAGGTGATGGAGGAGAACCCCCTGTTCAACGCCGGGCGCGGCGCCGTCTTCACCTCGGCGGGCAAGAACGAGCTGGACGCCGCCGTGATGAACGGCCCGGACCTGACCGCCGGGGCCGTGGCCGGCCTGACCCGCACCCGCCATCCGATCGCCGCCGCCCGCGCCGTGATGGAGAAGTCGCCCCACGTCATGATGATCGGCGAGGGCGCCGAGACCTTCGCCCGTTCCGTCGGCCTGGAGGAGGTGGCGCCCGCCTTCTTCTTCACCGAGAGCCGCTGGCAGGCCCTGGTCAAGGCCCTGACCGATCGGGGCGAGGCCGTGCCGCCGCGCCCCGAAGGCGCCCCGGCCGAACCGACCCGCCTGGGGCCGGCCGCGCCCCTGGCCTTCAACCTCAATGAAGCCCCGCTGGACGAGCGCAAGTTCGGCACCGTCGGCGCCGTGGCCGTGGACAGCCAGGGGCGTCTGGCGGCGGCCACCTCGACCGGCGGCATGACGGCCAAGCGCTGGGGCCGGGTCGGCGACGTGCCGATCATCGGCGCCGGGACCTACGCCTCCAACGCCGACGGCTGCGCCGTCTCGGCGACAGGCTCGGGCGAGTATTTCATCCGCGCCACCGTGGCGCGCGACATCTGCCGCCGCACGGCCGAGGGCGCGACCGTCCAGGCCGCCGCCGACGCCGAGATCGCCGAGGTCGGAAGCATCGGCGGCGACGGCGGCGTCATCGTCATGGGCAAGGACGGCGTCCACGCCTTCTCGATGAACACCTCGGGCATGTATCGCGGCGCCGTCTCCTCGACCTCGCCCGCCCGCGTCGCCATCTACGGCGATGAAGAGGGCGCGCGTTGAGCGCCAGGGACGACCATGCGGGGGTCCTCGCGCCCCCGCCGCTGATCTACCTGGCCTTCCTGCTGACCGGGTTCGGGATCGGCCGCCTGATCGGCGAGCCGTCCCTGGGCCTGGCGGTCGAATGGCGGCGCGGCCTGGCCTTCGTTCTGGTGATCGGCGGCCTGCTGCTGGATGGGATCGCGGCCGGGACCTTCCGTCGCCTCGGCACCCCGCCCGAGCCGTGGAAGCCGACGACGGCGCTGGCGACCGGCGGTCTATATCGCTTCAGCCGCAACCCGATCTACCTGGGCTTCGGCCTGACCTACATCGGGTTCGCCGTGGCCATGGACAGCCCGATCGCCCTGGCCATGCTGGCGCCCTGCCTGATCGTGATCGACCGCTTCGTCATCGCCCGCGAGGAACGGTATCTGTCGGCGCGTTTCGGCGCCGAATACGAGGCCTATAAAGGGAGGGTGCGCCGATGGCTGTGAACCCCGAGACGCCCGCGCCCCACGCCGACGAACTGTCGGAGATGGCGATCGAGGAGCTGGACGCCGCCTGCGGCCTGCGCTGGAACGAGATGAAGGCCGTCACGCCCTGGGGCGACGCCTATGAAGGCATGGCCCCGTCCGGCCGCACGGTCGAGATCGAGCGCCGCTACCTGTGGGCGCACGAGCCCGCGGGCGCCGTCATCGTCGAGGTCGAGGTGCGCGACCCCGCTCAGCGCACCGGCGCCGAAGCGCGGGCCGTGATCACCCCTCCCGAATAATTCCCCTCTGCAACGGCGCCGGCGCCGTCATCTCCCCGCTTTCCAAGCGCCTCGGCCGAGACTAGCCTCCTCTCCATGAAACTCGCCTCGCTCAAGCACGGCCGTGACGGCCGCCTCGTCATCGTCTCGAACGACCTGAACTGGTTCACGGACGCCTTCCTGATCGCGCCGACGCTGCAGGCGGCGCTGGACGACTGGGAGCGCTGCGAGCCCCAGCTGCGCGCCCTGGCCGAAAGCCTGGAACACGAAGCCGTGCCGCGCGGCCGCTTCCGCGAGCATGAGGCCGCCGCCCCCCTGCCCCGCGCCTACCAATGGGCCGACGGCTCGGCCTATGTGAACCACGTCGAACTGGTGCGTAAGGCCCGCGGCGCCGAGATGCCCGAAAGCTTCTGGACCGATCCGCTGATGTATCAGGGCGGCTCCGACGGCTTCCTGTCGCCGCGCGACGCCATCCCGCTGAAGGACGAGGCCTGGGGCTGCGACCTGGAGGCCGAGATCGTGGTCGTCACCGGCGACGTGCCCCTGGGCGCGACCCGCGACGAGGCCCTGGCGGCGATCCGCCTGGTGGGCCTGGTCAACGACGTCTCGCTTCGCAACCTGATCCCGGCCGAACTGTCAAAGGGCTTCGGCTTCGTCCAGTCCAAGCCGGCCAGCGCCCTGTCGCCGGTCTTCGTCACGCCTGATGCGCTCGGCGATCGCTGGCAGGACGGCAAGCTGTCGGGCGCCCTGCTGGTTCAGGTCAACGGCCAGGACTTCGGCCGCGCCGACGCCGGCGTCGACATGACCTTCGACTTCGGCACCCTGATCGCCCACCTGGCCAAGACCCGCGCCCTGGGCGCCGGGACCGTCATCGGCTCGGGCACGGTGTCGAACAAGGACGCCGACGGCGGCCCCGGCAAGCCGGTGTCCGAGGGCGGACTGGGCTACAGCTGCATCGCCGAGATCCGCACGGTCGAGACCATCCAGACCGGCGCGGCCAGGACCCCCTTCCTCAAGCACGGCGACAGCGTCCGCATCGAAATGCTGGACGAAAAGAACCACAGCCTGTTCGGCGCCATCGAACAGACGGTGGAGCCGGCCTGAATCGTCTGGCGAACTCCCAGATCAACGGTTTCCGAGATAGACCTTCTTGGGGTAGGCTGGTGATATTATAGGGGGAGCTGGCCATGCCTCGATCATCCAGATGCCGGATGTTCGTTCATCGACTGAACATAGCTTCGGTTCTGGCGATCGCCGTTGCGGTTCCCGCGCTCGCCCAGGACGCGCCCGCGGACTGGGATCTGATCGTGCAGCCGGAGAACCGTCTGACGGCCGCACACACCGTTTATGACAATGGGATTCTCCTCGCTACGCGATGTCATCGCGGCGTGTTCCAGATGATGATCGGCGGCCTGCCCGAGGCGCCGCCCGCCCATGACCTGCAATCGGCTCAAAGGACGCTGGGCATCGGCATAGGCGACAAGCCGATCACCGATCACCGCTTCATGATCGGCCAGAACCGTCAAACGGCCTTCGCGCAGTTACCCGCCAGCCTGGCGCGCAAAATGCGCGAAGGCGGGCCTATGCAGATCGTCGTGGCGGGAGCGGGGGAAGAGGGACGCAACCTGCGGTATGTCCTTGACCTGCCGCCTTCGAACACGGCGATCGACCAAACTCTGGCCGATTGCCGGAGGCCTTTGGTCGATCCTCGGGATGCCGAGTTGGAAGCCCTGGATGACGACGGATTGCCTAGGAATATTCAATGGAGCCGGGCGCCTGTGCCCGATTACCCCCAAGGCCGAACCTATACGGCGGGGTTTGCAGTGGTGACCTGTCTGGCGCGCCCTGACGGGCGGATCACGGACTGCGTGGTCGAGACCGAATTCCCGGCCGATGGTGGATTCGGCGCGGCGGCTTTGCGCGGCGCGCGCCGGGGACGTCTGGAAAATATGGACGGGGGCCCGGTGCCGCTCACCCGCGTCTCCTACCGCACCAATTTCGACATGGGCTTCTCATCGGACGAACGCACTGGCACGCGGTTTCGCGACAAACCGCGTTGAACGTCGCCGTTTCAGTCTGCGATTGACGCGGCCTTCGTCATCGCTAGATTGCGCCGCCTTGAGCCTAGCCGTGCCGGTGTGGTGGAATTGGTAGACGCGCCGGACTCAAAATCCGGTTCCGCAAGGAGTGTCGGTTCGAGTCCGACCACCGGCACCAGCTGACTTTCAAGCCCCCTTGAGGATCAGAGCGACGCTTTCCCCGGCGTCCTCCGTCCAGACAGACGACCGGTCGGCGGGATGGCGGACGCCTCGACGGACATCGGCGCCACGCCGACCAGGGCGCCTCGCTCGACGCAGAACGGATTCATCTGCCGCTCCCAGCCGCCGTTGAGCGAGCAGGAATAGCAACCCGACAGCATCACGCAGGCGCCGACGACCGTCAGGGCCTTCCAGGTGCGAGCCGACATCATCGTCCTCCATGGCCTTCCGTGCGACGTGTAGCATGGCGATCCCGCCTCGACAGGCCGTCGCGGCGCAGCTTGCGGGCGAGTTGCGCATTGAAAGGGGCGAGGCCCCTTGATTAACCGGACACAAGTGTCCACTTAGCGCGCCATGACCCGTCCGTTGCGACAAGACGCCGCAGAACGTCGCGAGAAGCTGCTTCTGGCGGCGGAGACCGCTTTTGCGCGTGATGGGCTGGACGCGCCGCTGCATCTGATCGCCGAGCAGGCAGGGATCGGACGGGCGACCCTGTATCGAAACTTCGCCGACCGCTCCGAGCTCGCCCTGGCGGTCTTCCTGAAGCAGATCGACGACCTGGCGCAACGCACCCGCGCGCGGCTGGAGGACCCCGACGTCTTCATCTGGTTCCTGGAGCAGATGACCGGGCTAATGCTGGACAGCGCGGGCTTGTCCAGCGCAATCCGCGATCTGAAGGACGAGGCCCTGGCGCCCATCCGTCAGGGCCTGAAAGCCGCCGGAGCCGAGGCCCTGGCCGTGTCCCAGGCGGCGGGGCGGGTGCGTCCGGACCTGACGGTCGAGGATATCCGCGTCCTGGCCCTGATGCTGGGCGCTCCGTCGCGGACGGCCCCGGCGAAGGCGCGCGAGGCGCTCAGCCTGCGGTCTCTGGCCCTGGTGCTGGACGCGGTGCGGCCGCGCGGCGAGGCCGCATGAGCCGCCGTCACTGGGACCTGCCGTGGGAGGAATTCCTCGCCACCCTGAAGCCGCACGAGCGCCCGGTCCTGCCCGGTTCGCCCGCGACGCCGGATCATACGACGCCCTGGCGGTTGGCCTACGCCTTCGTCGGGGTGCTGGTGGCCCTGACCGGAAGTCTGGGCAACGCCGCCGTGACGGCCGACCTGCCGCAACTGGCCGGGGCGCTGGGCGTGACCACGACGGAGGCGGCATGGCTGCCCGTGGTCTTCGTCATGACCAACGCCTGCATGAACCTGCTGCTGGTCAAGTTCCGGATGCAGTACGGCCTGCGCCTGTTCACCGAGATCATCCTGGTCGTCTTCCTGGCCACGGCGGCGGCGCATCTGTTTCTGGAAGACTACGGCTCCACCCTGATTGTACGCGGCGTGGCCGGGATGGCGGCGGCGGGGATGTCGACCCTGGGCATCCTCTACATCATCCAGGCCTTTCCGGCGCAGCACCGGCTGAAGGGCATCATCATCGGCGTCGGCCTGTCCAGCCTGGCCATTCCCCTGGCGCGGCTGGGCGTCATGCGCCTGCTGGACCTGGATCAGTGGCGGGCCTTCTACATGTTCGAGCTTGGGCTGGTGCTGGTCGCCCTGCCCGCCGTATTCGCCCTGCGGATGCCGCCGTCGCAGCGGGTGCGGGTGTTCGAGAAACTGGACTTCGTCACCTTCGCCCTGTTCGCGCCGGGCGTGGCCCTGCTGACGGCGGTGCTGGGTCTGGGCCGCATCGTCTGGTGGACCGAGGCGGCGTGGATCGGCTGGGCCCTGGCGGGGGCGATCGTGCTGCTGACCGCCGCCGTCCTGATCGAATACAACCGGACCAACCCGCTGATCGACCTCAAGTGGCTGGCAGGCCGGGATCTGGTGCGGCTATTGCTGGCCATCCTGCTGGTGCGCATCGTGTTGTCCGAGCAGACGACCGGCGCGGTCGGCTTCCTGCAGCAGATGGGGCTGGTCCCGCAGCAGATGCAGGGCCTGTTCGTGGTCATGCTGATCGCCACGGCGGCGGGGACCCTGGTCAGCGCCTTCACCCTCAATCCGATGAAGCTGTGGAAGCCGATCTCGATCGCCCTGGTCATGATCGCCGTCGGCGCCTTCATCGACAGCCACGCCACCGTGCTGACGCGCCCGACCCAGCTCTATTTCAGCCAGGCCCTGCTGGCCTTCGCCGCCGCCTTTTTCATCGGCCCGACCATGATCCTGGGCTTCGGCAAGGTGCTGCAGGGCGGGGGCAAGAACATGGTCAGCTTCATCGTCCTGTTCTCCATCGGCCAGAACGTCGGCGGACTGATGGGCTCGGCCCTGGTCGGCACCATCCAGACCCTGCGCGAGAAGTTCCATTCCAGCCAGTTGTCCGAGAGCATCAGCCTGGGCGATCCCGAGACCGTGCTGCGCCTGCAGCAGCTGGGCGGCGCCTACGCCCATGTGATCGGCGACGCGGCCCAGCGCCAGGGCGCGGCCCTGCGCCTGCTGCAGCAGCAGGTCAGCCAGCAGGCCCAGGTGCTGGCCTACAACGACGTCTTCCTGCTGATCTCGGGGGCCGCCGCGATCGGCGCCGCCTGGGTCGCCCTGAACCACTATCGGCCCAAGCTGGAGGCGCGCCGCGCCGCCCGCCAGGCCCAGACGCAAGCCTCCGACGCCGCCGCCTCCGTCGCGACGGCCGTCGATTGAACCGGACAAAACCATGACCGACGCCGCCCCCTCGCCGTCCGCTCCCGCCGCGCCTCCTGCCGCGCCGCCGCCGTCCAGCGGCCGCCGCGTGATGTGGAGCGTGGCCCTGATCGCCATGGCCGTTGTGGGGATCAGCCTGATCCTGCACGCCTGGCGCCTGCCGCCTTTCTCGGGCGGGCCGCAGACCACGGACAGCGCCTATGTGCGCGGCCAGGTGACCATCATCAGCCCCCAGGTCAGCGGCTATGTGACCTCGGTCGAGGTGCAGGACTTCCAGGCGGTGAAGCAGGGCCAACTTCTGGCGACCATCGACGACCGGATCTATCGCCAGCGGCTGGAGCAGGCGCAGGCCTCGCTGCATTCGGCCGAGGCGGCGCTGGCCAACTCGGCCCAGAGCCAGGCCTCGGCCCGCGGATCGGTGGCCCAGACGCGCGCCGCCATCGCCGCCGCCCAGTCGGCTGTGACCAAGGCCCGCGCCGATGCGACGCGGGTTGGCGCCCTGTTCGAGGGCGGCTGGGTCGCCCAGGCCCAGGTCGACACAGCCCAGAACGCCCTGCGCGCCGCCGAGGCCCAACTGGCCGAAGCCCGCGCCGCCGAGGACGTGGCCCAGACCGGCGTCACCTCGGCCGTGGTCAGCAAGGGCTCGCTGGAGGCCGCCGTCGAGAACGCCCGCGCCCAGGTGCGCCTGGCGCAGATCGATCTGGACAATACCCGCATCGAGGCTCCGCGCGACGGCCGCCTGGGCGAGGTGACGGTGCGTCAGGGCCAGCAGGCGGCGGTCGGCACGCAGTTCATGGCGCTGGTCCCCGACGTGGTCTGGGTCACGGCCAATATGAAGGAGACGCAGATGCGCGACGTGCGCGTCGGCCAGCCGGTCGAGATCACCGTCGACGCCCTGGGCGGACGCGTCCTGACCGGCAAGGTCGAGCGCATCTCGCCCGCAACCGGCTCCGAGTTCAGCGTCATCCGCCCCGACAACGCCACCGGCAACTTCACCAAGGTGGCCCAGCGCATCCCCGTCCGCATCGCCGTCGATCCGGGCCAGGAGGGCGCCGAGCGGCTGGCGCCGGGCATGTCGGTGACGGCGCGGATCAAGGTGAAGGGCTGAAGGCGCCCCCGCTCTTCCCGACTTCGGCCCGGACGACCGGGTGACAGGAACGAACAGCCCCGAATCCGCAGCCCGCCGCCTGACTTATTGTTGCGGTGCGCAAATCTTCACCTTTGCAGGGTTGCGTCAGCCTGTCGCAGGCCGCATCTGGAGCCGATGACCAGCGCCCCCTCCTCCGCGATCAAGGCTCCGCCCAAGGGGCCGGGCTTCGCCGAATTCGTCTGCCTGATCGCCGTGATGATGGCGCTGAACGCCCTGGCGATCGACGCCATGCTGCCGGCCCTGCCCTACATCGGCGAAGACTTGGGCGTGGCCAATGAGAACAGCCGCCAGTGGGTCATCACCGCCTATCTGCTGGGCTTCGGCGTGGCGCAGCTGTTCTACGGCCCGCTGTCGGACCGTTATGGACGCCGGCCTGTGCTGTTCACAGGCATCGCCGTCTATGTCGTCTTCAGCGTTCTGGCCGCCTTCGCCCACACCTTCGACATGCTGATCCTGTCGCGGATCGGCATGGGGATCGGGGCGGCGGCGACGCGGGTGCTGGCCGTCTCCATCGTGCGCGACCGCTATGCCGGGCGGACGATGGCGCGGGTCATGTCGCTGAGCTTCCTGGTCTTCCTGGGCGTGCCCATCCTGGCGCCCGCCGTGGGCCAGACGATCATGCTGGTCGCGCCCTGGCCGTGGATCTTCGGCGTCTTCGCCCTGTCGGGCGGCGCCTTCCTGATCTGGGCGGGCCTGCGCCTGCCCGAGACCCTGCACCCCGAAGACCGGATGCCGATCAACCTCGGCCGCATCGCCGGGGCCTTCCGCTTCGCCCTGAGCAACAGGATCGGCATGGGCTACACCCTGGCCATGACCGTGATCAGCGGGGCGCTGTTCGGCTTCATCAACTCCTCGCAGCAGATCTTCTTCGACGTGTTCAAGGCGCCGGGCCTGTTCCCCGTCGTCTTCGCCCTGGTGGCGGCGGGCATCGCCGTGGCTTCCGTCCTCAACGCGCGCCTGGTCGAGAAGCTGGGCTCGCGCCTGATCGCCCACACGGCCCTGTTCGGCTTCATCGGTTTCGGCGCCCTGCACGCCCTGATCGCCTGGACCGGCCACGACAGCCTGTGGGTGTTCGCGGCCCTGCAAGCCTGCAAGATGTTCTGCTTCGGCTTCATCGCCGGCAATTTCGGCTCCATGGCCATGGAGCCGATGGGCCATATCGCGGGCACGGCCTCCTCGGCCCAGGGCTTCATCTCCTCGATCGGCGGGGCCCTGCTGGGCTTCGCCATCGGCCAGCAGTTCGACGGCACCACCGTGCCGATGACCGTAGGCTTCGTCCTGCTGGGCGTCGCGGCGTTGGCGCTGGTTCTGGCGGCCGAGAAGGGGCGGCTGTTCAAGGCCCATCACCTGCCGCCGACCGCAGCAAAGGCTTGATCTTTCGGGCGCAAGGGAGCCTTTTCGGGCGCATCTGATACGGAGCGTTCGATGACCCTGAAGCTGGTCGGGCGGGTTTCCGCCCTCGCTATAGCCGCCGCCCTCGCCACGTCCCTGGGCGCCTGCGCCACGACCGGAGACACGACGCCGATGTCGCCCCTGGTCCCGGCCGCGTCGGCCCAGGCGACGGCTTACGTCAACGACCCGCACTCCTGGGCCCGACCGGCCGAGGCGCGGGTGACGCACGTCGATCTGGACCTGGCCGCCGACTTCGCGGCCAAGACCCTGACGGGCACGGCGACGCTGGACGTGACCGGCCGCCCCGGCGCGACCGAGGTGGTGCTGGACGCCAAGATGCTGGACATCAAGGGCGTGACCGACGCTGAAGGCCGCCCGCTGGACTGGAGCCTGGGCGCCGCCGATCCGATCAAGGGCCAGCCCCTGAGCGTGCGCGTCCCGGCCTTCCAGGGCGGCGAGACGCAGAAGATCGTCGTCGCCTACGCCACCCGCCCTGACGCCTCGGCCCTGCAATGGCTGAGCCCGCAACAGACGGCGGGCGGCCAGAAGCCCTATCTGTTCAGCCAGGGCCAGGCGATCCTGACCCGCACCTGGATTCCGACCCAGGACAGCCCCGGCATCCGTCAGACCTACAGCGCCCGTATCGTCGCCCCCGCCGATCTGACCGTGGTCATGTCGGCCGAGCAGTTGACC
Organism: Brevundimonas sp. NPDC055311; assembly: GCF_053645695.1. Lineage (NCBI taxonomy): Bacteria > Pseudomonadati > Pseudomonadota > Alphaproteobacteria > Caulobacterales > Caulobacteraceae > Brevundimonas > Brevundimonas sp. NPDC055311. Next base: position 95,773 of record NZ_JBSHMV010000004.1, on the reverse strand, counting down.
CCGAACGGCGAAACGGCAGGCTCAGGCATGAAGGCCTGGCGCTTCAAGCTGGACCAGCCCATCCCGCCCTATCTGATCGCCATCGGCGCGGGCGACCTCGCCTTCGCCCCCTTCGACGAACGCACCGGGGTGTGGACCGAGCCGAGCCGGTTGAAGGCCGCCCAATGGGAGCTGGAGCCGACCGCCCAGATGGTCGATGCGGCCGAGGCGCTGTACGGCCCCTATCGCTGGGGCCGCTATGATCTGCTGGTGCTGCCGCCCAGCTTCCCCTTCGGCGGGATGGAGAACCCGCGCCTGACCTTCGCCACGCCCACCATCATCGCCGGCGACCGGTCGCTGGTGTCGCTGGTGGCGCACGAACTGGCCCACTCCTGGTCCGGCAATCTGGTGACCAACGCCACCTGGGCCGACATCTGGCTGAACGAGGGCACGACCACCTATTTCGAGAACCGCATCATGGAGGCGCTCTACGGCCGCGAGCGCGCCCTGCAGGAACAGGCCCTGGCCTGGAACGATCTGGTCGCCGAGATCGCCGTCACCGATCCGGGCGACACCCGCCTGCATCTGGACCTGACCGGGCGCGACCCGGACGACGGTCTGTCGGGCATCCCCTATGACAAGGGCGCCGCCTTCCTGCGCACCATCGAGCGTATCGTCGGGCGCGAGACGTTCGACGCCTGGCTGCGCGGTTATTTCGACCGACACGCCTTCCAGCCCATGACCGACGTGGGCTTCCTGAAGGACATCCGCGAGAATCTGGTCAAGGGCGACGCCGCGCTGGAGGCGGAGCTGCAGTTGGAGAACTGGATCTACCAGCCCGGCCTGCCGTCCAACGCCCAGGCGCCCGTGTCGCACGCCTTCGAAGCCGTGGACGCGGCCGCCGAGGCCTTCTACGTCGCCAAGGGCCCGGCCTCGGCTGCGCCGTGGAAGGACTGGAACACCCAGCAGCGCCTGCGCTTCCTGTCGTGGCGGCCCGAGGGTCTGAAACCCGGCGCCGACTGGCTGACGGCCGCCCAGATGGCTGATCTGGAGCAGACGTTGAAGCTGGACAGCGAAGGCAACGCCGAACTGACCTTCGCCTGGCTGCAGGCGGCGCTGGCCAATCGCTACGAGCCTGCCGTGGCGACGGCCGAGCGCTTCCTGACCAGTCAGGGACGACGCAAATTCGTCCTGCCGCTGTTCCAGACCCTGTGGGCCGAAGGCGACTGGGGCCGCCCCATCGCCACGCGCATCTACGCCGAAGCGCGACCGCTGTATCACCCGGTGACGAGCAACTCCGTCGATCAGGTGGTGGGGCGGCCGTAGTCGCCCCTCCGCTTTCGTCATCCTCCGGCGAAGCGCAGCGGAGACCGGGGGACCCAGCGGCGCCGAAGGCGATCTTGCTGCAAGCGCCGCGGCGGCATCTTTCGCGCTCACGCGCGCCGCTGGGTCCCCCGATCAGCGCCGCTTCGCGGCTTGTCGGAGGATGACGGAGGGAGAGGAGCAAGCTTGACGCCAGGCGCGGCTGGGGCTCCCCTGCGCCGCGACTGGAGGCGCTGATGATCCGAACCGTGAAGACGACCCTGCCGCTGGCGGCCGCGCTGATGCTGGCGGCCGCGCCTGCGGCCTACGCCCAGAACCTGTTGATCCGGGGCGGGACCATCCATACCGGCGACGAGGCCCGGCCGACCGCCGAGGTCGTGGTCGTGCGCGACGGACGCATCGCCTATGTCGGGGCGGCGGACGCGGCGCCGTCGGCCGAGGGGCTGGAGGTCGTGGACCTGAAGGGGGCGACCCTCTTCCCCGGCTTCACCGACGGCCACGCCCATCTGGACGGCATCGGCTGGCGCGAGATGACGCTGAACCTGGAAGGTTCGGCCTCGGTCGCCGAAGCCATGGCGAGGCTCAGCGCCTGGGCCGAGGCCCACCCCGAGGGCGTCATCGTCGGGCGCGGCTGGATCGAGACTCACTGGCCCGAGAAGCGCTTCCTGACCGCCGCCGATCTGGACGCCGCCGCGCCGGGACGAGTGGTGGTGCTGAGCCGAGCCGACGGCCATGCGCGGGCGGCGTCCAGCGCCGCCCTGACGGCGGCCGGGATCGATGCGACGACGCCGCCCCCCTCGGGCGGCGAGATTCTCAAGGATGCCGACGGACGGCCGACCGGCCTTCTGGTCGACGGGGCCATGGCCCTGCTCGAAGGCCTGGCCCCCGAGGCGGATGCGGCGGCGACGCGCGAGGCCTATCGCGCCGGGTTCGGCGTCTACGCCCGCTATGGCTGGACCGGCGTCCATTTCATGAGCGCGCCGTGGAAGGACGTGCCCCTGCTGGAGGCGATGGCCGAGGCGGGCGAGGCGCCCTTGCGGGTCTACAACAGCATCGACATGGGCGACGCCCCCGCCCTGATGGCGGGCGGGCCGCGCGACGCGGGCGACGGGCGCATCATCACCCGGGCGATCAAATTCTACGCCGACGGCGCCCTCGGCTCGCGCGGGGCCAAGCTGTTCGAGCCCTATTCCGACCGGCCCGAGACGTCCGGCCTGATGCTGGCCTCGCGCGAAGAGGTCATGCCGCTGTATCAGGAGGCGCTGCGGACCGGAATCCAGATCGCCACCCACGCCATCGGCGATCAGGGCAATCACGACGTCGCCGCCTGGTATGAAGAGGCGCTGCGTTCCGTGCCCAAGTCCGAGTGGAAGCTGGCCGATCCGCGCTGGCGCATCGAGCACGCCCAAATCATCCGGCCGCGCGACTATCACTATTTCAACGACCTGCCGATCATCGCCTCCATGCAGCCCAGCCACGCCATCGGCGACCTGCATTTCGCCGCCGACCGTCTGGGCGACGCGCGGCTGGACGGGGCCTACGCCTGGCATACGCTGGTGGAACGCGGCGTGATCGTGGTCGGCGGCTCGGACGCGCCGGTCGAGCGCGGCGATCCCCTGATCGAGTTCTACGCCGCCGTGGCGCGCCGCGATCTGAACGGCTTCCAGGGGCCGGACTGGCGGCCGGACGAGGCGGTGGATCGGGCGACGGCGCTGAAGATGTTCACCCTGTGGCCCGCCTACGCCAGCTTCCGCGAGAATGAGCTGGGCACGATCGAGGTGGGCAAGCGCGGCGACTTCACCGCCTTCGACATCGACCTGATGACCGTCCCCGCCGCCGACATTCCCAAGGGCCGGGCCGTGCTGACGGTGGTCGACGGACAGATCGTCCACCGGGCCGACTGAGAGGCGGACGGATCAGACGGAATCCCGCCCCTTCTCGTTGCGGGCGGGGGCCGCTTCGGTTAAGCCCCGCGCATAGGATTTCGTCTCCGGCCGTCGGTTGCGGCCGGGGCTTGGCGTTGGAGCGTCTGAGATGGCTGATTTCGCCCCCGGTCTGGTCACCGTGTTCGGAGGCTCGGGCTTCATCGGAACCCAGGTGGTGCGCGCCCTGGCCCGTCGCGGCTGGCGCGTGCGCGTCGCCGCGCGCAACGCCAAGAGCGCGCCCATGCTGCACATGGCCGGCGACGTCGGCCAGGTTCAGGTCGTGCGCTGCGACATCACGGACAAGGCCGCGGTGGCCGAGGCCGTGCGCGGCGCCGACGCCGTGATCAACCTGGTCGGCATCCTGTTCGAGACCGGCGGCCGCAAGTTCCAGACCCTGCACGTCGAGGGCGCGGCCAATGTCGCCGAGGCGGCCAGGGCGGCGGGCGCCAAGCGTCTGACCCACATCTCGGCCCTGGGCGCCGACGCCAACGGCAAGGCCGACTACGCCCGCACCAAGGGCGAGGCCGAGGCCGCCGTGCGCGCCGCCTTCCCCGGCGCCGTGGTCGTGCGCCCGTCGATCGTCTTCGGCTCGGGCGACCAGTTCCTGAACCGCTTCGCCGCCATGGCCACCTGGTCGCCGGTCCTGCCGCTGATCGGCGGCGGCCAGACGAAGTTCCAGCCGGTCTATGTCGCCGACGCCGCCGAGGCGATCGCCCGCGCGACCGTCGCCCCCGAGGCCCAAGGCGAGACCTATGAGCTGGGCGGCCCGTCGGTCTGGACCTTCGAGGACATCCTGAAGTTCATCCTGCGCGAGACCAACCGCCGCAACATCCTGCTGCCCCTGCCCTTCCCGGTCGCGCGTCTGATCGGCTCCCTGGCCCAGATCCCGGCCATGATCGGCCTGCGTCCGGCCCTGACCAGGGATCAGGTCGTGCTGCTGGAGACCGACAATGTCGTGACGCCGGGCGCCAAGGGCCTGGCCGATCTGGGAGTCGAGCCCTCAGGCCTGGAAGCCATCGCGCCGGCCTATCTGTGGCGCTACCGCAACGGCGGCCAGTACGCCGAGAGCCCCGCCGCCTGATCTCAACGACGGCTCAAGAAAAACCCCTCGAGACCGGCGTCCCGAGGGGTTTTTGCTGCGCGCTGTGCGACGGCGTTACAGCGCGCCCGTCACGCCCAGGCCGATGATGCCGACGACGCCGACCACGATCCGCCACCAGGCGAAGGGGCCGAAGCCGCGCTTGGACACGAAGTCGAGCAGGAAGCGCACCACGGCCAGGGCCGAGATGAAGGCGGCGATGAAGCCGATGGCGATCAGGCCGACGTCGCTGAAGTCCAGCACGTTGCGGTTCTTGAACAGGTCGTAGGCCACCGCCGCCCCCATGGTCGGCAGGGCCAGGAAGAAGCTGAACTCGGCGGCCGACCGCTTGTCCGTGCCCAGCAGCAGGCCGCCGGCGATGGTGGCGCCCGAACGCGAGACGCCGGGAATCATGGCCAGGCACTGGAACAGGCCGATCAGGAAATAGACTCGGAACGGATAACGGTCCGCATCCAGATAGGTCGGAATCTTGTTCATCCGGTCCAGCCACAGCAGCAGCACCCCGCCGACGATCAGGGCGATGCAGATCACCAGCGGCGTCTCGAACAGCACCGTCTTGATGAAGCCATAGGCCAGGAAGCCGATCACCACGGCGGGAAGGAAGGCGACCAGCAGGCCGATCAGGAAGCGCCGCGCCTCCGCGTCGAAGGGCCAGCGCGTCGCCAGCATCCACAGCCGCTTGAAATAGACGCTGATGATGGCCAGCAGAGCGCCCAGCTGGATGACGATCTCGAACGTCTTGCCGGTGCTTTCAAAACCGAGGAAATGCCCCAGCAGCAGCAGGTGACCGGTGGAGGACACCGGAATGAACTCGGTCAATCCCTCGACCAGACCCAGAAGGATCGCCGTCAGCCAGTCCGCCATGAATGCTCCGCTCGGTCTCTTTGTCGGGCGCGCCGCAGCCTGCGGCCTCCCGTCCGCCTCTCCTTAGCGCCCCGCCTCCGCCGCCGCCATTGGCGCGGGCGCTGTTTTGGGCGACAAGGGCGAGGAAATGTCCGCCTCTCCTCTCGACGCCGCCCATGAGACCACCCGCCGGATCACCACCTTGTCGGTGGCGACGGCGGTCCTGCTGATCATTATGAAGGCCTTCGCCCTGGGGGCGTCCGGCTCGGTCTCCATCCTGGCCAGCCTGGCGGATTCGGCCCTGGACCTGGTGGCGTCGCTGGCGACCTTCTTCGCCGTGCGCTGGGCCGCCGCCCCGCCCGACGACGAGCATCGCTACGGCCACGGCAAGGCCGAAGGCCTGGCCTCGCTGGTGCAGTCGGGCATGGTGCTGGCCTCCGGCGTCTTCATCGGCTGGGAAGCGACTCAGCGCATCTTCGATCCGCGCCCGGTGACCGCCGGCGGCTGGGCCGTCGGGGTGGTCGTCCTGTCCATCGCCGTCACGGCGGGCCTAGTGTGGATGCAGACCCAGGCGATGAAGAAGACCGGCTCCCTGGCCGTGGCGGGCGACCGCGCCCACTACGCCGCCGACCTGGCCGCCAATGTGGTGGTGCTGATCGGGGTGATCTCGGGCGCCTTCCTGAAGGCGCCGGGACTGGATGCGGCGGCCGGTCTGGTGGTCGCCGTCTGGCTGGCCTGGGGCGCGGTCAGCCTGCTGAAGGACGCCGCCGGCCATCTGCTGGACCAGGCCGCCTCGGACGAGGATCGCGCCGCCATCGTCGCCGCCGTGACCGAGGACGCCCGCATCGCCAACGTCCACCAGCTTCGCACCCGCATGGCCGGCCAGGCCCTGATGGTGCAGATGCACGTCGACCTGGACCCCGAGCTCAGCCTCAAGGCCGCGCACGACATCCTCCTGGACGCCGAGAAGCGGGTGCTGAAGGCCTTTCCCCACGCCGACATCCTGATCCACGCCGACCCGCGCGGAGCCGCCGAACCGCACGGCGGCGCCTTCGCCCCCGCCCGCCCGACGGCGTCGGAACCGGTCGCGCCGGACGCGCCCTCGTCGCGTATGGGCCCCTGGTCCTGAGCCTGCGACAATCGCGCGCGGTAAACGGAGCCTTAACGCGCGCGGGCGCATGAAGGCGGACGATGTCCACGCCCGCCGTCCTCTATCATTTCGCCTATCATCCCGCGTCGCGCACGGCGCGGCTGGCGTTGGGCGAGGCCAAGACGGCCTATAGCGAAGAAGCCGTCCGCCCATGGGAGGACGACTGCCCCCTGTTCGAGATGAATCCGTCGGGAATGCCGCCGGTGCTGACCGTGACGGAGAAGAACCGTCCGCTGGTCCTGTGCGAACTGGACGCCATCCTGGGCTGGCTGGAAGACCGCACCAAGGGCGACTTCCTGCTGCCGTCCGATCCGGCTGAGCGCGCCGAGGCGCGCCGCCTGGCCACCTGGTTCAGCCGCCGCTTCACCGATGAGGTCGACGCCGTCCTGCTGCATGAGCGGATGGAGAAGCCCCTGCTGCGGCTGGGGTCGCCCGACGCCCGGATGCTGCGGGAAGGCCGCGAGGCGCTCAAAAGCCACCTGTCGACGCTGGAGCCTCTGGCGGCCGGGCGCGAATGGCTGGCCGGACGCCGTCTCAGCCAGGCCGATCTGATCGCGGCGGGCCATCTGTCCGTGCTCGACTATTTCGGCGAGGTCGCCTGGGCCTCCTGGCCGTCGCTGAAGCTGTGGTATTCTAAGCTGAAGTCGCGCCCCTGTTTCCGCCCTCTTCTCGGCGATCGCTTCCCCGGCGTGCAGCCTGCGCCCTGGTACGCCGACCTCGACTTCTGAGGTCAACGGGGGCTAAAGCGCCCTCATGGCGGCCGATCCCCGCATCTTCATCCGACAGCGCGCCGCCGACCTGGGTTTCGGCGTGTGCCGCTTCGCCTCGGCCGGCGATCCGTGGAGCGCGGGCGAGAAGCTGGCCCATTTCGTCGATGCGGGCCGCCACGGCGACATGGGCTGGATGGAGACGACGCTGGAGCGCCGCGCCCACCCCACCGCCATGTGGGACAGCGCCCGGACCGCCATCGTCCTGGGCATGAACTACGGCCCCGACGAAGACCCCCGGCCCGAGCTGGAGGACGCCTCGGCGGGCTATATCTCCGTCTATGCGCGCGGCGACGACTATCATGAAGTCATCAAGGGGCGGCTGAAGATCCTGGCCGGTCAGATCGCCGCGCGGCTGGGCCAGGAGGTCAAGGTCTTCGTCGACACCGCCCCCCTGATGGAGAAGCCGCTGGCCCAGCGCGCGGGCCTGGGCTGGCAGGGCAAGCACACCAACCTCCTGAGCCGCACCCATGGCAACTGGCTGTTCCTGGGCGTGATCCTGACCGCCGCCGAGATCGAGCCGGACGAGGCCGAGGTCGAGCACTGCGGCCGCTGCACCGCCTGTCTCGACGCCTGTCCGACGCAGGCCTTTCCGGCGCCGTTTCAGATCGACGCCCGGCGGTGCCTGTCCTATCTGACCATCGAATACGCGGGCGCCTGGCCGCGCGAGTTCCGCGCCGCGACGGGCAACCGCATCTACGGCTGCGACGACTGTCTGGCCGCCTGCCCCTGGAACAAGTTCGCGCAGGGCGCGTCGGAGGCGCGGCTGCACGCGCGCGACGCGCTGAAGTCGCCCCCGCTGGCGGACCTGCTGGCGCTGGACGACCCCGCCTTCCGCGCCCTGTTCACCAAGAGCCCGATCAAGCGGATCGGGCGGGATCGGTTCATTCGCAACGTGCTGTATGCGGCGGGGAACTCGAGCGAGCCGGCGTTGATCGAAGCGGTCGAGCGGCTGCTGGACGACCCGGCGCCCGTGGTGCGCGGGGCGGCGGTCTGGGCGCTGTCGCAGCTATCGCCGGAGAGGTTCGAGGCCGAGCGCGCCGGGCGGCTGGCGGATGAGGCGGACGAAGAGGTCAGACAGGAGTGGTCCTTCTCCCCTTGAGGGAGAAGGTGGGCGCCGGAGGCGCTCGGATGAGGGGTGTAGGCGCGACATTCAGAAGTGAAGGGCGGCACCCGACCACACCTTCAAGCCGCCGCGACGCCACCCCTCATCCGTCTCGCTTCGCGAGCCACCTTCTCCCACAAGGGGAGAAGGGATTAGACGCTCGCCTGGCCTACGCCGCGGCCGCCGCCGGGCACCGGGGCCACGTCCAGCAGCTTCAACCGGAACACCAGCACGGCGTTGCCTGGGATCATCGGCGGACCGCCTTGTTCGCCGTAGCCCAGTTCCGGCGGCAGGAAGAGAATCCACTCGTCGCCGGGCTTCATCATCTGCAGGGCCTCGGTCCAGCCGGGCACCACGCCCTCGGGCGAGAAGACGGCGGGCGCGCCCCGCTTGAACGAACTGTCGAACACCGTGCCGTCGGTCAGCGTGCCTTCATAGTCGACCTTGACCAGATCGTTGCGATCCGGGCTGACGCCGCCCGCCGGGCCGGAAGCCACGACCTTGTACTGCAGACCGGAAGGCAGGGTCTGGACCCCCTCCTCCGTCGCGTTCTGCTTCATGAAGGCGGCGGATTCGGCGGCGTTCTTGGCCAGGTCTTCGGGCGCGGCGGACGGGCGGCCGCAGGCGGCCAGGGCCAGAAGGGCGGACGCGGCCAGGGCGGCGCCGAGGGGGCGCTTAGCCCATGCGAAGTTCATAACCCTGGTCCTTCAAGGCGGCGCCGATTTCCTCGGCATGACGGGAGTCGCGGGTCTCGACCATGATGTCGAACTCGGCCCCCTTGGCGGGCACGTCCAGCGCCAGCCGGTTGTGCACCACGTCGATGATGTTGCCGCCCAGACCGCCGATGACGGCGGCCATCGCCGACAGCATGCCGGGACGGTCATCGCCCAGGATGCGATAGACGATCAACCGCTTTTCGCGGACCATTTCGCGGTTCAGCACCACCGCCAGCATCCGGGCGTCGATGTTGCCGCCGGTCAGTTCGACGCCGATCTTCATGCCCTTGAAACGCTCGGGATTGGCCAGGATGGCGGCCAGACCGCCGGCGCCGGCGCCCTCGGCCACCGTCTTCTCCAGCGTCGCCAGCAGGGCCACGCCCTTTTCGAAATCGGCCTCCTCGCAGACGAAGACCTCGTCGATCAGCGCATCAGCAAGAGCGAAGGGGATTTCCCCCACGGCCTTGATGGCGATGCCCTCGGCGATGGTCTGGCCGCTGCATTGGGCCGGTTCGCCACGACGGCGTGCGGTGAAGGACGGATAGCGCGCCGCCTCGACGCCGAAGATCTTGATGTCCGGCTTGACCGCCTTGGCGGCGATGGCGCTGCCGGCGATCAGTCCGCCGCCGCCGATGGGGATGATCAGGGCGTCGAGGTCCGGCGCGTCCTCCAGAAACTCCAGGCCGCAGACCCCCTGCCCGGCGACGATGCCCTCGTCGTCGAAGGCCGAGACGAAGACATAGCCGTGCTCGGCCTGAAGCCGCCTGGCCTCCTCGGTCGAGCCGGAGAAGTCGAGGCCGTGGATGACGACATTGGCGCCGTGGGCCCGGGTGCCGTCCACCTTCACGAAGGGGGTGCCCTCGGGCATGACGATGGTCACGGGCACGCCCAGACGGCCGCCGTGATAGGCTAGGGCTTGGGCGTGGTTGCCCGCCGAGGCGGCGACGACGCCGCGCTTCTTCTCGTCCGGCGTCAGCTGCAGCAGCCGATTCAGGGCGCCGCGCTCCTTGAAGCTGCCGGTGAAGTGCAGATTGTCGAACTTGATCCAGATCTCGGCGCCGGTCAGTTGCGACAGGCGGCGGGAATAGCGGACGGGCGTGCGGTCGACCTGGCCGGCGATGCGTTTTTGCGCCGCGCGGATGTCGTCGATGGTGACGGTCATGAAGTCCCTGATTTTGTTTGCGGCCGGCCTCTTTCGTCCGGTCTACGGTCCTCTTGTGGAGCAGCACGAGACGGCGAGCAACCTTGACTCGCCCCGTCCCCCAAGGTCATGCCGGGTCGACGCCTGAACTGAAACCGGGAGCCGCCCCCATGACCACCTCCTCGCGCTCGCCCGTCCCCTTCAAGAGCCTTGTCGCCGTCGCCCTCGGCGGGCTGGCCCTGTCCGCCTGCGCCACCACGCCCATGGGCGGCGCGGCCGTCGGACCGGCCGTCTTCAACGCCGACGACTTCGCCTGGTCCGCTCGTGCGGGTCAGGCCTCGATCGAGGGCCGCGTGGCCTTCGTCCAGGACGGCCGCGCCTTCCAGTGCGCCGGCAACGTCGGCCTGATCCCGGACACCCGCTACACCCGCGCCCGGATCGATCGCCTGTACGGCGCCTCGGACCGCGCCGCCGTCCCGGCCGCCGTGGTGCGCGCGCGTTCGGCGGGCGAACAGGGCGCGGACTACCGGTCCTTCGAGCGGGCCGAGCCGTGCGCCGAGGGCGGCTTCCGCTTCTCGAACCTGCCGGACGGAAGCTGGTTCCTGATCGCCCCGGTCAAGGCCGACGACGACGTCATGGTGTTGATGCGCCGGGTCCAGACGCGCGGCGGCCGGGCCGTCAATGTGACGCTCGGCGGCTGAAACCCGCCCCGACTGAGCCGTTAGCCTAGCCATAAACTGAGCCGTTAGCTGAGCCTTTTTCGACGGCCGCGTTCCTCGCGCGGCCGTCGTCGTTTGACCGGCGTTCGCCATCCTTTGGCCCCAAGAAGCCGCTCTGTGAGCCGCTCCGTTCAAGGAAAGTCGGGAGCGTCTTCTTGTCCCAGCACAACATCATCGGCTCCGAAGCCTTCACGAACCGCCCCTATGTGCTGGTGCGCAACGTGCGGCCGGGCGGTTTTCGCCGTCGTCGGTCGCGTTCGCTGATCGCCTATGGGATCGTGGCCGTGCTGGCGCTGTCGGCGGGCGCCGCCGTCGCGGCCTTCGCCATGGGGCCGTTGCTGTTCGACAAGACGGTCGAAGCTCCGGCCGCAACCTCCGCGCCGGTCGAAGGCGGAGCAGCTCCGCTGACGGCGCCGACCGCGCCCTAAGCCCCCTCGTTCAGGGCACGACGAAGGCCAGGGCCTGGGCGAACAGTTCGCCCCGGCTGCGCACGCCCATCTTCTGATAGGCCCGCTTGAGATGGGAGCGCACGGTCTCAAGCGAGACGTCCATGATCTGGGCGATGCGGCCGGTCTCATGCCCCGCCAGCAGCATCTCCACGATCCGCCCTTCGGAGGGCGACAGCAGGTGGGTCTCGATCAGGGCCTGGAAACGGACAGCCCCGCCGACGCACTGCACGGTCAGGCCGATCAGGCAGTTCGGCGCCGAGGCCACCTCGCGCGCCCACAGCACCCAGGTCCGGCCGTCCGAACCCGGCGCGGTCAGGCATCGCGCCTCATCCGCGCGCGCTTGCGACATCAGACGAGGCAGGGCGCGGGAGCGGGTCGCCAACCGACCGCCCTCGACCTTGAACAGGTCGTCGTCCGCCTGAAGCATGCGGGCCGCCTCATTCATCCACGCCACCTCCAGCGCCCGCGTGACCAGCAGACGCGCCCGCGTCTCATGATCGATCCAGGCGGCCAGAGCGCGATTCCGCTGACCTTCGGCGTCATCGGACGGCGCCGACCAGGGCCGTCGGCGACGGTCAGGATTCAATCTTCGATCCGGGGCGAACAGCGGCCCCTCCAAAGCCCGGCGTCCCGCCCGGCTCTCCCACACAGCTTGTTCCAACGCCAACGCTCCAGGACTAGCGCACGGCCTCGCAGGGAAGCCGGCCGCGTTTTGAAGACAACGCCTGAGCACTCATGAATTCTTAACACATATCCACAGGCGGCGCACTCCTATTGCGCCAAATGGGTCGGATTTCGCATTCTACAGCCAAGCTTTCGCGGCGATTGGCGCAATTTTCGACACATATGGGCGCGATCTGTGAACGCGGACGCTGGCCGCAAGGCTGGATCGCAATTGAAAACGGCGGCCTTCGCAGGCCGCCGCTTCCATCTGAATGTCGAAGAGGTCCTCAGGCGACGGCCGGTTGCTCCGTCCCGTCGGCCCCATCGACGGGCATGTCGTCCAGTTCGCCCTCCCACTTGGCGACCACGGCCGCCGCGACCGAGTTGCCGACGACGTTGGTGGCCGAGCGCCCCATGTCGAGCAGGTGGTCGACGCCCAGGACGATGGCGATCCACGCCTCGGGCAGGCCGAAGTAGGTCAGGGTCGCCATGATCACCACCAGGGAGGCGCGCGGCACTCCGGCGATGCCCTTGGACGTCACCATCAGCAGCAGCAGCATGAAGATCTGCTGCGACACGCTGAGATGCACGCCGTGGGCCTGCATGATGAACATGGTCCCGAAGGTGCAGTAGAGCATCGACCCGTCGAGATTGAACGAATAGCCCAGCGGCAGGACGAAGCTGACGATGCGACGACGCACCCCCACCTTGGGCAGGGCCTCCAGGATGCGGGGATAGGCGGCCTCCGAACTGGCCGTCGAGAAGGCCAGCAGGGTCGGGGTGCGGATGGCCCGGAACAGCGGAACGACCCGCTTGCCCAGCACCACGGCGCCGGCCAGGAACAGCAGGAACCACAGCACGCCCATGGAGCCGTAGAAGCCGAAGACGAACTTGGCGTAGGTGCCCAGCATCTCGAGGCCCTGGGTGGCGATGGTCGAGGCCAGGGCGGCGAAGATGGCGAAGGGCGCCAGCCTCATCACGAACTCGGTCACCTTCAGCATGATGGAGGCGGCCTGCTCGACCAGATGCAGCACCGCCGGCGCCTTGTCGTCGAGGGCCGCGACCGCCGTGCCGACGAAGACGGAGAAGACGACGATCTGCAGGATCTCGTTCCTGGCCATGGCGTCGAAGATCGACGTCGGCACCAGGTGAGCGATGAAGCCATGCAGGGAGAAGGCGTCGGTCGAGGCCGCCGGGGCCGTCGCCGCAACCGCTTCCGGCAGATGCATGCCCGAGCCCGGATGCAGCAGTTGCACCATCACCAGGCCCAGCACCAGCGACACGACCGAAGCGCCGATGAACCAGGTCATGGTCTTCACGCCGATCCGCCCCACCGAGGCGGCGTCCTCCATATGGGCGATGCCCGCCACCAGGGTCGTGAACACCAGCGGCGCGATGATCATCTTGATCAGCCGCAGGAAGACATCCGTCACCACGTTGAGATTAGAGGCCGCGGCCGAGGCCTGGTCAGCCGTGAGAAAATGATTGAGGCCCCAGCCCGTCAGGACCCCCAATATCATCGCCCCGACGATGAAGTAGGCGAACAAACGTTTCATACAAAAGTCGTCCAGCTTTGCAGGCCCGGCGCCGCCGGACCCCAGTTACAAACCGATGGAGGATCCCCACCCGCCCAAAAGGAGGAGGCAGCGAATAAACGAAAATCCCCCGACCTCCAACGAACTCCTCGAGGTCTAGGCGCGCCGGTCAGGGATTGGCCGTCGAATTTCGATCGAAAAGCGAAGGGTTTTCCGATCGAAATCGGAAAATTCGCCGTCTCCAGAAGAAGATTCGGAAAAGGGGCGATCTCGCCCTCATCGCCCGAAACCGCGAAGAAAATTGCGCCCGTGCGGCGCTCGAAAACGGTTGAAGGCAAATTGCGTCTGCGGCTCGAAAACGCCAAGCTGCAAATCAGGCCTCGCAGAAGGCTCGCCGAGTGAACGCATCAGGAGTCTTCATGTCCCGACCCGCCCTTGCTCCCGCACGCCGACTGGCCGCCGGGCTGGCCGTCCTGGCCCTCTCTTCGACCAGCGTCCTGGCGCTTGAAGCCGCCGCCTCGCCGGCCCCGGTCGCGGCCACGGCCGCCCCCGCCCGCACCCTCACCACCCCGCTGGAGGCGTTCGGCCATGAGGTCGGGGCGGACTATCATCTGATCACCTACACCCAGTTCGAGCGCTATCTGCACACCCTGGCCGGCCAGTCGGACCGGATGAAGCTGCTGGAGATCGGCAAGTCCTCCGAAGGGCGGACGCAATATCTCTCGGTCGTCTCCTCGCCGCAGAACCTGGCGAACATCGACCGCTATCAGGAGATCGCGCGGCGCCTGGCCAAGGCCGAGGGGATCAGCGAGGACGAGGCCCGCGCCCTGGCCGCCGAGGGCAAGGCCGTGGTGTGGATCGACGGCGGCCTGCACTCCACCGAGACGGTGCCGCCCCAGGCCCTGATCGCCGCCCTGTATGAATGGCTGACCGCCGAGGACGCCGAGGCCAAGCGCATCCTGGACGACGTGGTCATCCTGTTCGCGCCGATGAACCCGGACGGGTGGGAGCTGGTCTCGACCTGGTACATGCGCAACGCGGACCCGCTGAAGCGCGAGTACGACAGCATCCCGGTACTGTATCAGAAGTACGTCGGCCACGATAACAACCGCGACTACTACCTGTCGGCCATGACCGAGACGACCAACGTCAACCGGCAGTTCTTCCGCGAGTGGTTCCCACAGATCATCTACAACCACCACCAGACGGCGCCGGCGGGGACCGTGGTCTTCATGCCGCCGTTCCGCGACCCCTTCAACTACAACTACGATCCCCTGGTCATGAGCACCCTGTCCGAGGTCGGGGCCGCCATGCACAGCCGCCTGATCGAGGAGGGCAAGCCCGGCTCGACCATGCGCAGCGGGGCCAACTATTCGACGTGGAACAACGGGATGGAGCGCTCCGTCACCTACTTCCACAACGCGGTCGGCCTGCTGACCGAGATCACCGGCCATCCGACCCCCAGCCAGATCCGCCTGATCCCGGACAACCAGCTGCCGCGCAACGACCTGCCCATGCCGATCGCGCCCCAGACCTGGCGTTTCGCCCAGTCGATCGAATATTCGCAATCGATCAACCGGGCGGTGCTGAACTACGCCTCGCGCAACAAGGATCGGGTGCTGTTCAACATCTGGCGCATGGGCCAGAACGCCATCGACAAGGGCAATGCCGACACCTGGCGCGTCACGCCTGCGAGCGTCGAGGCCCTTCAGGCCGTCGCCGGCCCTTCGGACGCCCGCCAGGGGGCTGATCCGGCGCTCTATGACAGCGTGCTGCGCGACCCGGCCCGGCGCGACCCGCGCGGCTATGTCATCCCGGCGGACCAGGCCGACCTGCCCACCGCCGTCGCCTTCCTCAACAGCCTGATCAAGACCGGCGTGGATGTGGATCGCGCCACCCAGGCCTTCACCGTGGACGGCAAGACCTATCCGGCGGGCTCCTATGTGGTGAAGACGGCCCAGGCCTATCGCCCGCACGTCCTGGACATGTTCGAGCCGCAGGACCACCCGCACGACCTGCAGTATCCGGGCGGCCCGCCCAAACTGCCCTATGACGCCACGGGCTACACCCTGGCCATGCAGATGGGCGTGCAGTTCGACCGCATCCTGGACGGCTTCGAGGCGCCGACCGAACGCGTCGCCGACGTCATGGCCCCGCCGCCGGGCCGGATCGAGGGATCGGGCCGGGCGGGCTGGCTGATCGATCATGCGCCCGTCAACGGCTACATCCTGACCAACCGCCTGCTGGCGGCGGGTCTGCCCGTCTACTGGCAGGAGGGCGAAACCCGGGCGGGTCGCGCGACCCTGCCGCCCGGCGCCCTGTGGATTCCGGCCGACGACAAGGCCCGCCCGATCGTCGAGGCGGCCGTGCGCGACCTGGGCCTGAACGCCCACGCGGTCGCCCGCGCGCCGGGCGGCGAGCAGATCGCCCTGAAGCCGCTGCGCATCGGCCTGGTCGATCGCTACGGCGGCTCCATGGCCTCGGGCTGGACCAAGTGGATGCTGGAGCAGTTCGAGTATCCGTTCGAGGTGGTCTATCCGCAGCGCCTCGACGCCGGGGACCTGAACAAGGATTTCGACGTCCTGGTCTTCGCCTCGGACATGATCCCGGCCGACCTGTCCGCCGCCGCCCAGCGCCCGCAGCCGGCGCCCGAGAGCATCCCCGCCGAATACCGCGGCTGGCTGGGCCACATCACCGCCGAGACGACCGTGCCCCAGCTGGACGCCTTCGCGCGGGCGGGCGGCAGCGTCGTCACCATCGGCTCGGCCCACCGCCTGGCCGCCGCCATGGGCGCGCCGGTGCAGGACGTGTTGACGGGGGCCGACGGCAAGCCCCTGGCCTCGACCGACTTCTTCATCCCCGGCGCGGTGCTGAAGACCGAGGTCGACAACAGCCGCCCCCTGACCTTCGGCGCCCCGCGCCAGATGAACGTCTTCTTCAACCGCAACACGGGCTTCCGCCATGCGGGCGAAGGGGCCGGCCTGGTGCGCTATCCGCAACAGGTCGCCGTCTCCAGCGGCTGGGCCATCGGTCCGGAACGGCTGTCGGGCGCCGACGCCGTGCTGGACCTGGAGCACGGCCAGGGCCGGGTCATCATTCTGGGTCCCGATGTGGTGAACCGCGCCCAGGCGCGGGCGTCGTCGCGACTGCTGTTCAACGCTCTGTTCTACGGCCCCGCCGTAACGAAGGAGGCAAGACGCTGATGAGTATGAGAACAGGACTGACGCGCCTGATCCTGGCGGGAGCGCTGCTGACGATGGCCGCCTGCGCTCCGCCGAAGGAGGCCGAGCCTTCGTCGCCCCAGGCCGTCGGCATGGCCAATCCCGCCTCGGTCCATTGCGGACAGGAGGGCGGCCGGTCGGAAATCCGTCGCGACGCCCAGGGCGGCGAATACGGCGTCTGCATCTTCGAGGACGGCCGCCAGTGCGAGGAATGGGCCCTGTTCCGCGACAAGCGCTGCGTGGCGCCTCCGGCGGCCGACAAGACGGCGGAATGACGATGAAGCTCTACATCACCACCCCCTCGCCCTTCGCGCGCAAGGTCCGCATCGTCGCTCGGGAGAAGGGGCTGGCGGACCGGATCGAAGAGATCGTCGTCGATCCCTACGCCAATGCGCCCGAGCTTCTGTCGACCAATCCCGTGGTGCAGGTCCCGACCCTGATCGCCGAGGACGGCCGGCCGCTGACCGACAGCCCGGTCATCGCCGAATATCTGGACGCGCTCGGGTCCGGACCGCGCCTCCTGCCGACCGAAGGAGCGGAGCGCCTGAGAGTCAAACGGCTGGAGACCCTGGCCAACGCCGCGCTGGAGATGGGGGTCAAGCTGGTGCTGGAGAAGCGTCGGCCCGAGCAGGAGCGCTCGTCGTCCTGGATCGAGCGCTGGACGGTCAACATGGGCCGCGCCCTGGACGCGCTGGAGGCCGCCGCGCCGGACGCCGAGGCGTTGGACATGGGCGTCCTGACGGCCGGGATCGCCGTCACCTGGATCGGCTTCCGCCATCCGGACTATGACTGGAAGACGGGCCGCCCGAACCTGGTCGCCATGCAGTCGGCGCTGGAGCGACGTCCCAGCTTCGTCGACACCTTCCCGCGCTAGGCGGGGTTCAGCCGATCAGCTTCAGCAGCTGGACAGCCTGGAAGGCGGCCAGGATCAGCAGCAGGACGCCGACCGCATAGGCCAGGGCCTTGCGCGGCACCTTCTTGACGATCAGGCCGGCGAAGGGAGCGGCGATCAGGCCGCCGACCACCAGGCCGCCGACGGCCGCCGCGTGGTTCTGAAGCGCGCCGGCCTCTTCCCAGTGGCCGGTGACCAGGGCCCAGACGAAGGTGGCCGAGATGGCGACGGTCAGGAAGAATTCGGCCGTGTTCACCGTGCCGATCGCCTTGCGCGGCTCATGCCCGGCGCCGACCATGGTCGACGAGACGGTCGGCCCCCAGCCGCCCCCGCCCACGGCGTCCAGAAAGCCGCCGACCAGGCCCAGCGGCGCCGTAACCTAGGCGGGCAGATGGCGCGGGCGGACGTCATGTCCGGCGCGCCACAGAATCCATACGCCGACCAGCGCCAGATAGCCGACGACGAAGGGCTTGATCACCGCCGCCTCCAATCCGGTCAGAACATAGGCGCCCAGAACCCCGCCGATCACGCCCGCCACGGCCAGGGGCGCCAGCAGCCGCCACTCGACATTCCGGTGCCAGGCGTGGCTTCCAGCCGAGGCGGCGGTGGTGAAGACCTCGGCGGCGTGGACGCTGGCCGAGGCCGTGGCCGGGGGCACGCCCAGCGCCAGCAGCACCGAGGAGGAGATGACGCCGTAGGCCATGCCCAGAGCGCCGTCGACCGCCTGAGCCAGGACGCCGACCAGCAGGAACAGGAAGAAGGTGTCCATTCAGCGCCTCGGCGACGGATGTTCGGCGACCATCAGGCGCAGGTCGCGACGCGCCTGGCAATGGCTCGCGCCAGGACCTCAGGCGACCTCAAGCCGGGCGATGGCGTCCAGCACGTCGCGGCCGCTGTAAGGCTTGATGACCATGGCGGCTGCCAGTTCGGCGTTGTGCGCCGCCGCCGTCACGTCGCCGGACAGGAAGATGACCGGCACGCCCCAGCGCGATTTCAGACTGCGGGCCAGATCGACGCCCGTCGCCTCGCCCGACAGATTGATGTCCAGCAGAGCCAGGTCGACAGGGTGAAGGGCCGTCGCCGCCTCGGCCGCCTCGGCGCTGTGGAACGGGCCGACCACGCGGTGCCCGGCGGCGTCCAGAGCCTCGGTCAGGTCGGCCGCGGCGTCGGCGTCGTCCTCGACCAGCAGCACGGTCCGAGGCTCGACCTCGGCCGGCGTCGAAGCGGTCTCCGGCGGCGCCTGGCGCACCAGAACGGCGCGGACATAGGGCCAGAGTTCGACAGCGGGCCGCTCGGCGTCCAGGTCGAAGATCTTGGCCAGGGCCTTCAGTTCCTGTTCGGCGGCCGGGCTCAGCGCCGCCCCGCCCGGCGTCAGAATCCCGTCGTAAAGGGCGCAAAGGCGCGCGACGTCGGCGCCCGGCGCAATGCCCGCCGAGACCCCCTCCGGGGGCTTTTCATAGGTCATGCCCTGTCTCCGTTTCGTTTCAGCCCGGTTAATCTGGAGTGGGAGCTAGGGCGTTTGAGACGGTGACGAAACCGAGCTGACAAGCTTGTGACGGCTGTTCACAATCGCTCCATGCGCGCGTGTAGAGGCGTTTTTATCGACACGGCGGCGCGTCGCAGGTAAGGCTCCGCCCTCGATTTTCTCTGCAAGGACACGCCGTTGCGACTGCCACAGGCCCGGCTCGATCAGGTGCTCGACCGCTTCCATCAGGTGGAGGCTCGGATGGGCGCCGCCACGGACGGCGCCGAGATCGTGCGCCTGTCCAAGGAGCACGCCGAGCTCAAGCCGGTGGCCGACGCCGTTCAGGCCCTGGCCCGCGCCCGCGCCGAGGCGGACGACCTCAAGGCCATGGCCGCCGACCCGGAAATGGCCGCCCTGGCCGCCGACGAACTGGACGAACTGACCGAGCGCCTGCCGGAGCTTGAGCGCGAGGTCGCCCTGCTGCTGGCCCCGCGCGACGCCGATGAAAACGCCTCGGCCGTGCTGGAAGTGCGCGCGGGCACGGGCGGGGACGAAGCCGCCCTGTTCGCCGGCGACCTGTTCCGCATGTATTCGCGCTACGCCTCCACGCGCGGCTGGCGGGTCGAGATCGACAGCGCCGCCGAGGGCGACGCGGGCGGCTTCAAGGAAATCATCGCCACCGTCAGCGGCGAGGGCGTCTTCGGCCGCCTGAAGTTCGAGAGCGGCGTCCACCGCGTCCAGCGCGTGCCCACGACCGAGGCGGGCGGGCGCATCCACACCTCGGCGGCGACCGTCGCTGTCCTGCCCGAGGTCGAGGACGTCGAGATCGAGATTCTCGACAAGGACATCCGCATCGACACCTACCGCTCGTCCGGCGCGGGCGGTCAGCACGTCAACAAGACCGACTCGGCGGTGCGCATCACCCACCTGCCCACCGGCATCGTCGCCACCTCGTCGGAAAAGTCGCAGCACGTGAACCGCGACAAGGCGATGAAGAACCTGCGCATCCGCCTGTACGACATGCAGCGTCAGGCCAAGGACGCCGCTCGTTCCGACGCGCGCAAGTCCCAGGTCGGCTCGGGCGATCGCTCGGAGCGCATCCGCACCTACAACTTCCCGCAGGGGCGGGTGACGGACCACCGCATCGGTCTGACCCTGCATAGCCTGCCGCAGATCCTCGAGGGCGACCTCGACCCCATGCTCAACGCCCTGATCGCCGAGGATCAGGCCGCCCGCCTGGCCGATCTGGAAGCCGAACTGGGCTGAGGGCGCGCAGGCGCGTCCGCACCTGACGTCACCCCGCTTTAACCTGGCTCCGACTCCCGCTAGGAACGGAGCATGAACATGCTGGACATCATCCTGTTGGCCTTTGCAGCGGTCGCCGCGGGGGGCTTCCTGTGGGCCTATATGGGCTGGCAGAAGACGCGCGGCGCGCTGGACGCCGCCGACGCGCGGCTGGTTCTGATGGAGGAGAGCCGGGACTCCATGGCCGAGTTCCTCAAGGCACAGGCCTCCCAGTCGGCCGAGGCGGTGGCGTCCAAGCTGGTCGCCCGCGCCACCGAGACCTTCCAGGCCCAGGACCGCGTCGCGCGCGAGCGGATGGAGGCTCAGCTCAAGCCGGTATCAGAGACCCTGGCCAAGTTCCAGGAACACGTGACGGCCCTGGAGAAGGCGCGCGCCGACGAGACCGGCGGGCTGAAGGAGCAGCTCGGCCTGTTGATGGCCGCCTCCACCGCTACCCGCGACGAGGCGCGCCGCCTGACCGAGGCGCTAAAGGGCAACACCGGCCGTCGCGGCCGCTGGGGCGAGCAGACCTGCCGCAACGTGCTGGAGGCGGCGGGCATGGCCGGCCGTTTCGACTTCGAGGAACAGAACTCCTCGGCCACGGACGAGGGCCGTCAGCAGCGCCCGGACTTCATCGTCAAACTGCCGGGCGGCGGCATGTTCGTCATCGACGCCAAGGTGTCTCTGGCCTTCGCCGACGAGGCCGACGGCGACGAGGAGGCCCAGGCCCGCGCCATGTCCCTGCGCACCGCCGCCAGCATGAAGACCCATGTGCGCCAACTGTCGTCCAAGGCCTATCAGGACCAGTTCAAGCCCAGCCCCGACTTCGTCGCCATGTTCGTGCCGGGCGACGCCTTCCTAGCCGCCGCCCTGGATCACGAGCCGGACCTGATGACCACGGCCATGGCCTCGCGCGTGGTCATAGTGACCCCGACCACCCTGTTCGCCCTGTGCAAGGCCGTCGCCTACGGCTGGCGCGCCGAGGAGCAGGCCAAGAACGCCGAGGATGTCGCCAAGCTGGGCAAGGAGCTCTACAAGCGCCTGTCGGTCATGGGCGGCCACGCCGCCTCGGTCGGCAAGGCGCTGGATGCAGCGGTCAGCCGCTACAACCAGTTCGTCGGCTCGCTAGAGAGCCAGGTCATGGTCTCGGCCCGCCGCTTCGAGGACCTGAAGGTCGACCACGAGGGCAAGGAACTGCCAGAACTGAATGCGGTCGAGCAATCGCCCCGCGCCCTCAGCCGCCCGGAGCTGCTGAACGCGCCGGAGTGATGGCGGCATGTGACAAACACGCTTGACCCTCGACGGGCAGGCTGTAAAACTCGCTTGTCAAATCAGCTCACGGCGGCGAGGCCCATGAAATCGACGAAACCACTTGGCCTGAAGGGCGTGGCGATCCTGTTCGGGGCGGTCGTGCTGATCGGATTCGTCGGCGGCCTGACCAGCGGCTTCCTGGCTGATCGCCCTGGTTCGGCGGCGTTCTGGACGACCGTGGCCTTCACAGTCGTGATGATGGCCGCTGTTCTGGGGGTGTCCTTCTGGTGGTGGCGTCGCTTGGATGAAGCCGCGCGCGAGGCGCACAAATGGGCTTGGTACTGGGGCGGCAGCACCGGAATGCTGGTCGGCCTCGTCCTCATGCTGGTGCTGACGACGCGCCCGGCCGACATCGTCCTTCCCGCCAGCCTGGGACAGACCCCGGCCGATCTGGTGGGCGCCGGCATGATCATCACCCTGGGTTTCCAACTCGTCGGCTACGGCCTGGCCTGGGCCTGGTGGTGGCTGGGACGCCGTTGAGGGAGCGCCATGAAGAATCGTCTCAAGGTACTGCGCGCCGAGCGCGATTGGAGCCAGGCGCACCTGGCCGAGGAACTGGGCGTGTCGCGCCAGACGGTGAATGCGCTGGAGACCGGCCGCTACGACCCCTCCCTGCCGCTGGCGTTCAAGATCGCCCGGCTGTTCCAGATGCCCATCGAATCCATCTTCATCGACGAGGAAGGCTGAGCGTCTTCCTTTCCCCTTGCGTCCCTAGGAGCCTGACATGATCCATCGACTCTGGAGCCGCGCCGCCGCCTCCGTCTCCGCCGCCGCCCTCGCCGCCGTCCTGCTGGCCCCCACGACGCCCGCCCTGGCCCAGACGGCGCCCGCCGCCGCTGATCCGGCCGCCGTGGTCGCCGCTCCGGCCGGGTCCGGCCCGCGCCTGTGGGTGGTCAAGGACGAGGACTCCACCCTCTATCTGTTCGGCACTGTCCATGTGCTGAAGCCCGAGACGCCCTGGGGCAGCGCCACGCTGGACCGCGCCTTCGCCAGCGCCGACGAATACTGGTTCGAGATCGCCGATCTGAACGACGCGGCCGGCGCCGTGCCGATCATCCAGGCCAAGGGGGTCTCGCCCGATCGCCCCCTGTCCAGCCTGCTGACCGCCGAGGAACAGGCCGACCTTGACGCCGCCGCCCGCTCCATCGGCGCGACGGCCGCCCAGTTGGACCCGCTGCGCCCGTGGTTCGCGGCCCTGCAGCTGGCCATGGCCAGCATCACCAAGGCCGGCTACCTGCCGCAGAACGGCGGGGACCAGGTCCTGCACGCCCGCGCCGCCGCGACCGGCAAGCCGATCAAGGGCTTTGAGACCATGCCTCAGCAGATCGGCTTCATCGCCGACATGTCGGAAGAGGCGCAACTGGCCATGCTGAGGTCGGGCCTGAAGGAGTTCGATCAGGCGCCGGAGTTCCTGGGCCGTATGGTCGGCGCCTGGTCGACCGGCGACGTCGACGGCCTGGACGTCCTGATAGGCCAGGAGATGAAGGCGGAATCGCCCGAGATGTACGAGGTCATGCTGACGCGCCGCAACACCGACTGGACCAATCAGATCGTGGCCCTGCTGGAAGGCTCGGGCACGGCCTTCATCTCGGTGGGCGCCGGCCACCTGGCGGGCTCCGACAGCGTCCAGGCCATGCTGGCCAGGCGCGGCGTCGCCGTCGAGGAAGTTCGCGACTGACCCGAGGCCGTCGCCGTGCAAAAAAACGGAAGGCCCGGTTCGCCGGGCCTTTTCTTTTGCCCCGCGCCCTATATCTTCGCCCTCCGCCTTGGCGCGGCGCGGGTATAGTTCAGAGGTAGAACGTCAGCTTCCCAAGCTGAATGTCGCGAGTTCGATTCTCGCTACCCGCTCCAACACTCAGCCGGCGTTTTCCGCTTTCACGACTATTCGGCGGCCTTGCGGGCGGCGTCCAGTTCTGCGGCCTTGGCTTCCACCTGGGCGACGATCTCGTCGATCATGCCGTCATTGGCCTGTTTGTGGGCGATCTTGCCGTTCAGATAGACCATGCCCGCGCCCTTGCCGCCGCCGGTGAAGCCGACGTCGGTGTAGAGGGCCTCGCCCGGTCCGTTGACCACGCAGCCGATGATCGACAGCGACATGGCCGTCGAGATGTGCGCCAGCCGCTCCTCCAGAATCCCCACCGTCTCGATGACGTTGAAGCCCTGACGGGCGCAGGACGGGCAGGCGATGATGTTCACCCCACGGTGACGCAGGCCCAGGGACTTCAGGATGTCGAAGCCGACCTTGATCTCCTCGACCGGATCAGCCGCCAGAGACACGCGGATGGTGTCGCCGATGCCCGACCACAGCATGTTCCCCATGCCGATGGCCGACTTGATGGTGCCGGTGCGCAAGGGACCGGCCTCGGTCACGCCCAGGTGCAGCGGACAGTCGATCGCCTCGGCCAGCTGTTGATAGGCGGCGACCGTCAGGAAGGGATCGGAGGCCTTCACCGAAATCTTGAATTCGTGGAAGTCGAGGTCCTGCAGGATGCGGGCGTGGTTCAGCGCGCTCTCGACCATGGCGTCGGGACAGGGCTCGCCGTACTTCTCCAGCAACTCCTTCTCGAGGCTGCCGGCGTTGACGCCGATCCGCATGGAGCAGCCGTGGTCGCGAGCGGCCTGGACGACTTCCTTCACCCGTTCGATCGAGCCGATGTTGCCGGGGTTGATGCGCAGGCAGGCCGCGCCCGCCTGGGCCGCCTCGATGCCGCGTTTGTAGTGAAAGTGGATGTCGGCCACGAGCGGGACGCGGGCTTCGCGCGCGATGGTGCGGAAGGCCGCCGTCGACTCCTCATCCGGGCAGGAGACGCGGACGATGTCGGCCCCGGCCTCCTCCAGCTGACGGATCTGCTCCAGCGTCGCCGCCGCATCGGCGGTCGGCGTATTGGTCATCGACTGGACGCTGATCGGCGCGCCCCCGCCGACAGGAACGGAGCCGACCATGATCTGGCGGCTCTTGCGGCGATCGATGTGACGCCAGGGACGGATGTGGCCGAGTTCGGAATGGTCGCTCATGACGCCGGGAACATAGGACAGGAAGAACGGCAAAACCACGACAGGCGGCGAAAGATCGCGCCTTGGCCGGCACAGAGGGTCAGGCGGCCGGCGGGGGAGCGGCGGTCGCCGGCGCAGGTTGATACGGCTGCGGCCCCGTCGTCGGGCTCGCAGCGGCCGCGGCGGCCTGAGCCGCGCGGGCGCGGGCCTCGACGGCGGCGGCGGCGCGGGCCTCGGACTCGCGCGCGGCGGCCTGGGCGCGGTTGTTGAGCGTGCCGAGCGGCGACTGGGGCGCGGGCAGCACGCCGCCGTGCTCCCCGTTCAGATAGACGTCGAAGGCCTCTGGATCAGGCGTGTCGATGGTGGCCGACAAGCTCGGCGGCGCACGCCAGGCCTCACCCGCCGCCAGCTGACGCGCGAACAGGATGCGGCCGTCGCCCTGGCGGATGACCAGGATGGCGGGCTTGCGGGCCTGAAGGGTCACCTGCGACACCGTGGCCGAGGCGCCGTAGATGGCGCCGCGCGGGTTGAAGGCCGCCTGGACCGGCGGGGCGGGCGGCGGGACGGCGTTGGGGTCGTCCGGATCGACGCCCGTCAGCTGCGCCTCAAGACCCGGCGTGACGTACATGGCCGGCGTAGTCTGATCCGGCGGAGCGGCCCTGGGCGCGCCGAGATAGAGGGCCCGGTCCCGTTGGCGGTCGGCCTGCTCGGCCCAGTCCTCGGGCACGGCGACCAGATCGGAAGGGTGCGGCGCCTCGATGCGGTTGATGCGCTGGAAGACGTTCCAGCCGATCACCACGGCCAGGAAGACGCCGATCACGCCCAGGATCTTGGGCGAGTTCTGACGCATCTGCTGCAGGGCGGCGCCCGTCGGCGGCTGCAGCGGCACGGCCGCGTCGGGGTACTCCTGCTTGAACCGTTCGACGGCGTTCAGTTCGTCCAGACCCAGGGCGCCCGCATAGGCGCGCACATAGCCCATGGAGAAGATGCGCGACGGCAGGACCGCATACTCGCCCTGCTCCAGCGCCGTCAGGAAGCGCGTGTGCACCCGCGTCATGGTCGACAGCTGGGCCAGCGACAGTCCCGAGGCCAGGCGCGCGGCGCGCAGGGAGGCGCCCAGGGAATCATCCGAGGGATCGTCCGACGCCGCCTGGGGCGTCGGCTCAGGGGTCTGATCCAGCGTCGCGTCGGCGTCGAAGTCGAACGCGGCTTGCCGATCCTGGTCCATAGGGTCGGGGTTCCGTCACGCCGGGCGCCCGTGCGCCCGTCATCCCCGCTTAGACGAGGCGAAGAGCGCGGGCAACGCGCGAAAGCGGCCGCGCTTGTTCAGACTTCGACGTTCAGCTTGCGCGCCAGCGACTCGATCTCGCCGCGCACCGACCCGGCCGAGGAGCCCAGCAGGACGTTCATCCCCCGCCGCGCCGCGTTCAGATCGGCCGACAGGATCATGCGCTTGACCGGGCCCACCCCTCCCGCCGGGGCGGACAGGCGATTGTAGCCCAGGGTGATCAGGGCGAAGGCCTCCAGCGGGCGGCCCGCCAGTTCCCCACACACGGAGACGGGCGTGGCGCTGTCGGCGCACTTCTGCTGGATCTCGGCCAGCGCCCGCAGGGCAGGAGGCGACAGGGGATCATAGCGGTCCGACACGCGGGGGTTCGTTCGGTCGGCGGCGAACATATACTGCAGCAGGTCGTTGGTGCCGATGGAGACGAAGTCGGTCAGCGGCAGCAGGGCGTCCAGGTGCCACAGCAGGCTGGGGCATTCGATCATGGCCCCGACACGCAGCAGGGACGGCAGGGGCCGACCCCGGCGCCGCGCCCAGTCGCACTCGACATCGACCAGTTCGCGGGCGGCCCGGAACTCGTCCACCGTGGCGATCATCGGGAACATGACCCGCAGCTCGCGCCCAGCGGCGGCGCTGAGCAAGGCGCGCAGCTGCATCCGCAGCAAGGCCGGACGATCCAGACCCAGACGGATGGCGCGGCGGCCGAGCGCCGGGTTCTCCTCCCGCTCGTTGTCGAGATAGGGCAGCACCTTGTCGCCGCCGATGTCGAGCGTGCGGAAGGTGACGGGCCGGTCCCCTGCCGCGTCCAGCACCAGCTTGTAGAGGGCCGTCTGAGCGTCCAGACGCGGCAGTTCGTCCGAGACCATGAACTGGAACTCGGTGCGGAACAGGCCGATGCCCTCGGCCCCTGTGGCGTCCAGATTCTCCAGATCCACCGCCAGGCCGGCGTTGGTCAGCAGCATGATGCGCTTGCCGTCCTTCGTGACGGCGGGGGTGTCGCGCAGCTGGTCGAACTCGGCGCGTCGCTGCTCGCGCACGGCCATGCGGCTCTCGACCGCCGCCAGCATGTCGGGACGGGGCCGCAGGTAGGCCTCGCCCGTCTCGCCGTCGACGATGACCTGATCGCCCTCGGTCAGGCGGTCGCGCAGCCCCTGCAGGCGGCCGACGCAAGGAATCTGAAGGGCGCGGGCGACGATGGCGGCGTGGCTGGCGGCCGAACCTTCCTCGAGCAGCAGGCCGCGCAGCCGGTCGCGCGGATATTCCAGCAGATCCGCCGGGCCCAGGTTCTTGGCCACCAGGATGGCGTCGTCGGGCAGGTCGCGCTGGCCCGGATGGTCGCCCGCCATCAGCCGCAGCAGGCGGTTGGCCAGGTCCTCGAAGTCGTGCAGCCGCTCGCGGATATAGGGGTCGCGGGCGTTGGCGAAGCGGGCGCGATGCTCGTTGCGGACGCGGTCTACGGCGGCCTCGGCCGTCAGGCCCGAGCGCACCGCCTCCTCGAGCGACCGGTTCCAGCCCCGGTCGTCGGCGAACATGCGATAGGTCTCCAGCACCTCGTAAGGGGTGCCGCCCAGCTTGCCCTGGCTGCCCTCCAGCAGGGCGTCGATACTGGTGCGCAGCCGCTCCAGCGCATCCTTCAGCCGCGCCTCCTCGGCGGCGGGGTCGTCGGCCAGAAGCTGTTCGGGCGCGATCGGCGCCTCATGCAGCACGGCCTGGCCGAACGACAACCCTTCCGCGAACTTCTGCCCTTTCAGCCGTTCGGGGCGGTGGGGCGCCACCTCGACGTCGCGAAGCTCCTCCAGCGCCAGAAGCTCGCCCGAGGCCACCGTCTCGGCCAGAACCATGGCGATGGTCTGGATGTCCTCGACTTCTTCCTCGTCATAGCGACGGGCGGCGCGGTTCTGGACGACCAGAACCCCGATGGCCCGGCCGCCGCGCAGCAGGGGCGCGCCGAGGAAGGCGTGATAGGGGTCTTCGCCGGTTTCGGGCCGGTAGGAGAAGCTGGGATGCGACTGGGCGTCCGACAGGCTGAGCGGCGCGGCGGTGCGGGCTACCTCGCCGACCAGACCCTCGCCGGGGCGCAGGCGGGTGTTGTGGACGGCGTCGGGGTTCAAACCCTCGGTGGCGAACAGTTCGAGCTCGCCCGAGGCGCGCCGCAGGTAGATGGAGCAGACCTCGGCCACCATGGAGCGGGCGATGATCCGCACCACCATGTTCAGTCGATCCTGGGCCGGCGCGCCGCCGCCGGCGCCGGCCAGAGCCTCGCGGATCTGACGCAGCAGGAGGCGAGGCCCCCTCGCCGTCACTGACCCGCCCTTGACCATGGTCTCTCCCGCCTTGCCGCCCTCTGGCCTTCAGTTCCCAGATAGGGGGGCGATTCCGTTATCCTAGTCTTCCGCGTCCAGTCCGTAGGCCGCGTGCAGCGCCCGAACCGCTAGCTCGGCGTAATCGGAGTCGATCAGGACGCTGATCTTGATCTCCGAGGTCGAGATGGCCTGAAACTTCACGCCCTTGTCGGCCAGGGCGCGGAACATGGTCTGGGCCACGCCCGCGTGGCTTCTCATGCCCACGCCGATCACCGAGACCTTGGCCACGTCGTCATCGACGCGGATTTCCTCAAAGCCGATATCGGCCTTGGCCGCGCTCATCAGATCGGCGGCGCGGCGCGCGTCGCGCCGGCCGGTCGTGAAGGTCAGGTTGACCGCGCCTTCGGTGCGGGCCTGGCTCTGCACGATCATGTCGACGTTGACCTCGGCCTCGGCCAGGCGGGTGAAGACGTCGGCCGGAGCGTCCGTCCGGTCCGACAGGCCCAGCAGCGTGATCCGGGCTTCGTCCCGGCTCATGGTCACGCCGGAAACGATGCGCTTTTCCACGATCTCATCCTCGTCGCAAATCAGGGTGCCGGCGTGTTGCGGCAGAATTCCGTTTTCGTCCGGCTCGATGAAGCTGGACAGGACGCGCACCGGCACGCGCTTGTGCATGGCCAGCTCGACCGAGCGGGTCTGCAGCACCTTGGCGCCCAGCGACGCCATCTCCAGCATTTCTTCGTAGGACACCTTCTCCAGACGCCGGGCGCGGCTCTGGATGCGCGGGTCGGTCGTATAGACGCCGTCCACGTCGGTATAGATGTCGCACGGCGCGCCCAGGGCCGCCGCCACGGCCACGGCCGAGGTGTCCGACCCGCCCCGGCCCAGGGTGGTGATGCGCCCGTCGCGGGTCACGCCCTGGAAGCCCGGCACGATGGCGATCTCGCCGGCGTCGACGGCGGCCCCCAGCGCATCGCCCGGCACCTCCTCGATACGGGCGCGGCCATGGGCGTCGTCGGTCAGGATCGGAATCTGCCAGCCCATCCAACTGCGCGCCTTCAGGCCCATGTTGCGCAGGGTCAGGGCCAGCAGGCCCGAGGTCACCTGCTCGCCCGAGGCGACCACCACGTCGTATTCATCGTCCGACAGGGCGCCGTCGCCATACAGACCCGGCGCCGCGGCGCCCACGCCGTCGGTCCAGGCGACCAGCTCATTGGTCTTGCCCGCCATGGCCGAGACGACCACGGCCACGTTCTTGCCTCTGGCGGCTTCGGCGGCGACGATGCGCGCCGCGCGACGGATGCGTTCAAGGTCGGCCATGGACGTGCCGCCGAACTTCATCACCAACCGGTTCGTGTCGGCCCGCGTCATCCTGGCGTCTGATCCCCTGCTTGCATGGCGGGCGAAGGCGGTCCATGCCTCTGCCCATGCCCGCTTCTAACGACAGCCTCGATCCGCGCAAACCCCAAAGCGAAGAGGGTTTTTCACCCTTTGCAACCGATCGTGCCGAAGGGCCCAGCATCGACCCGGCCGACGTGGCGCGCTTTTCGGCCCAGGCGGCCGAGTGGTGGGATCCCAAGGGCCCTTTCGCCCCCCTGCACCGCTTCAATCCGGCGCGACTGAAATTCGTGCGCGATCGGGCGGCAGAACATTTTGGGCGCGACGTGAAGGCGCGCGCGCCCTTCAACGGCCTCAGCCTGATCGACATCGGCTGCGGCGGCGGCCTGATCGCCGAGCCGATGCGGCGCATGGGCTTTGACGTCACGGCCATCGACGCCTCGTCCGAGAACATCGGCACCGCCCGCGCCCATGCCGAACAGGTCGGCCTGGACATCGCCTATCGCGCCGCCACGGTCGAACAGATGGTGGAAGCCGGCGCCGGCCCGTTCGACGTCGTGCTGACGATGGAGGTCATCGAACACGTCGCCGATCCGACAAGCTTCATCCGCGCCTGCTCGAAACTGATCAAACCGGGCGGCCTGATGATCGTCGCCACCCTGAACCGCACGCTGAAGGGCCTGCTGCTGGGCAAGG
This sequence comes from Brevundimonas sp. NPDC055311, assembly GCF_053645695.1. NCBI lineage: Bacteria > Pseudomonadati > Pseudomonadota > Alphaproteobacteria > Caulobacterales > Caulobacteraceae > Brevundimonas > Brevundimonas sp. NPDC055311. The sequence goes on along the minus strand of NZ_JBSHMV010000004.1, from coordinate 65,570 downwards.
TCGCGGCGGAATATGTGCTGCGCTGGGTGCCGGCGGGCACCCACGACTGGCGCCAGTTCCTCAAGCCCGATGAACTGCGCACCATGCTGGACGGCGAGCCCCTGACCGTCACCGGCCCCTATGGACTGGCCTATGACCCGCTGAACGACCGCTGGAGCGAGGGCGACGACGTGGGCATCAACTACATGATGATGGCGACCCGCGACGCATGAGCGGCCCGCGCCGCATCGTCCTGACCGGCGGTCCCGGCTCGGGCAAGACCTCCCTGCTGGAAGCGCTGTCAGCGGCGGGCCATGCGACCTCGCCCGAGGCCGGGCGCGCCATCATCCGCCGCCAGCAGACGATCGACGGCGAGGCCCTGCCGTGGAAGGACCGGGCCCTGTTCGCCGAGCTGATGCTGGATCGCGAGCTTGAGGCTCACACCGGCGCCGAGGGCGCCGCCGGGCCCGTCTTCTTCGACCGCGGCGTTCCGGACGTGGTCGGTTATCTGACCCTGTGCGGCCTGCCGGTCCCGGCCCATGTGGAGCGGGCGGCGCAGGACATCCGCTATGACCGGCGCGTCTTCATCGCCCCGGTCTGGCCCGAGATCTTCGGCCAGGACGCCGAGCGCAAACAGGATCTGGACGAGGCCCGCCGCACCTTCGACGCCATGGCCGAGACCTATCCGCGCTTCGGCTATGAACTGATCGAGCTGCCCCAGGCGCCCGTCGCCGAGCGCCTCGCCTTCGTGCTGAAGACGCTTACAGCGGCCTGACCATATAGCGGGCGTCGTCGCCGTAGCTGGCCAGCTTCTCGGCCATGCCCGGCGGGTTCTGGATCTCGAAGCCGTTGCGCGCCCAGAAGCTGAATGCGTCATTGACCGCCACCAGGGCGACCGCCGGCCAGCCCGCCGTCTTGGCCTGCTCCGCCAGACGCTCGACCACCGGCCGGGTGTGGCCGCCGCCGCGCGTGTCGGGGTGCAGGGCCAGGTCGTGCAGATAGACGACCTCGGCCTCGGCCGGGATGGCGTCGATCAGCACGTTCAGCGCCGGGGCGGCGTTCCGCACCCACGGATAGGCGACCAGATAGCCCCTCACCGGCCTGTCCTCGGCGGCCAGGACGAAGCAGCCCTCAGGGTGCAGCTCCAGACGGTTGGCGAAGCAGGCGCGCTCTTCCGGATGATCGGGGAAGGACAGCTGAGCCACCGCGACCACGCCGTCGAGGTCGCCCGGCGTCATCGGCCGCCAGGTCAGAGGGGACAGCGGGCGTTCAGCTCCGCCCTGTTGAATCGCCATTGCACGCTCCGGTTCTCGTCGTCGTCCGCCCCTTCAATCCGGGCGGTCAGCACATCCCCCGCGCGTTCATAGATGATGCGGTGCGGAAAGTCGTTGTCGGGATTGGCGAACACAGCCCGCTGCGGGCCGCTGTCGATCAGGCGGAAGGGGGTGGCGGGCGCCCCGCCCGGCTGAGCGAAATAGGCCAGGCCGCCGTCCTTCAGGGTGGCGATTCGGGCGCTCTCGAAACCGCTGCGGCCATTGCGCACAGTCACTGAGTGGCCGACGATCAGCCCCGCGCGCGGATCGCTCCAGGTCTCGGACGCCTCGCGCCCGCCGGAACAGTCCAGCCAATAGCCCGCCAGCCACGACAGATCAGGCGCAGGCGTCGCGGGCGCGGCGGTCTGCAACAGGGCGGCGGCCAACAGGCTGGAAACGGACATGGGCTCTCCCTCCTCAAGGACGGAGGGAAGGCTACGCCGCCCTCACGGCGCGGGCTTGTAGGAATGCGACGCCAGCCGCCGCGCCAGTTCCACCTGTTCGCGCGCCCAGGCGGTAGCGGTGCAGCCCAGGAAACGGCGGAAGTCGCGCGCCATCTGGGGCTGGTCGAAATAGCCGGCGGCCAGGCCCGCCTCCAGCCAGGAGGCGGCGTCGGCGTCCTGGCCCATCGCATGATCGAAGATGCGGCGGAAACGAAAGACCGAGCGCAGAGTGCGCGGCGCCACGCCGACGCGATCGCGGAACCGGCGTTGCAGGGCGCGGCGTTCGGCCGAGTTGAGGGACGGCCCCTCCAGATCATCCTCGGCGGCGGCGACCTGAGCGCGGACAGCGGGATCGATGCGCCAGTCGCCCGCCCGGCGCTGTTCCTCCAGCCAGGCGCCCAGGGCGGCGGCCTGCCCCGCCGGATCGCCGGACGGCGCCGTGAAACCGCCCAGCCGAGCTACAAGGTCCAGCCGCCGGTCCGTCGTCTCGACCAGCGGGCGGCCGAGAAACGCCCGCGCCCCGTCCGGCTCGAACTTGGCCGCGACGATCTCGACCGGGCCCACCGGACGGATGGCCATGGGCCGGGTCATCTGGCCGGCGAAGATCACCGGCGGCTGCAGGCGGAAGACGCCGTCGGCGTCCTGTTCCTCATAGGGGGCGGCCAGGTCGACCACCAGTTCGGGACAGCCGTCCGGGGCGATGCGCTGCACGCCCCCGCTGGGGTGGGGTGCGGCATAGGCCCACAGCAGACGCACGAAGGGGCGCAAGGGTTCGGGCGGGGCGAATTCCTCGTACCGCTCCCCCTCCCCCATCTGCGGTCAGTTCGCCTTCTTGGGATCGGGCGGCAGGCTGGGCAGGGGCGCGCAGGGCACGCCGTCGTCCTTCAGCTTCTTGACCTCGGCGGGAGTGGCCTCGCCGTAGATCTCGCGCTTCTCGCTGCGGCCTTCGTGGATGTCGCGGGCCTCGCGGGCGAAGGCGTCGCCGACGTAGTCGAAATTCTGCTCGACATGGTCGCGCACCTCGCGCGCGGCCTGCATCATCATCGACTGGACCTGCTTCATGGCGTCGGGCGCAGGTGCGCTCTTCTTCGTGCCCGAGACCGCCGGGGCCATCACCTGCTTCCTCACCGTCGTCGAACCGCAGAAGGGGCATTCGACCAGGCCGCGCGCCGCCTGGTCGTCATAGTCGGACGAGGAGCCGAACCAGGCCTCGAAGCCGTGGTCGTGGTCGCAGGACAGGGCGTAACGGATCATAGGGGCAGGTCGAAGTCGCGGTCGTGGCGCAGGGCGGGCACGCTGGCGCGCGCATTCTCCACGGCCTGAAGATCCAGCCGGGCGTGCAGGACGCCCGGTTCATCGTGGTCGAGGCGGGCGATGACCTCGCCCCACGGGCCGACGACCAGGGAGCGGCCCCAGGTCTGGCGGCCGTCCTCATGCGCACCGCCCTGGGCCGGAGCCAGGACGAAGGCGCCCGTCTCGATGGCGCGGGCGCGCAACAGGGTCTCCCAGTGCGCCTCGCCGGTCGGGCGGGTGAAGGCGGCGGGAACGGCGATCAGGCTCGCGCCCGCCTTGGCCAGGGCGCGGTGCAGATGCGGGAAACGCAGGTCGTAGCAGATGGTCAGACCCAAACCGCCCCAGGGGCTGTCGGCGACCACCGCCGCCTCGCCCGGCCTGACCGAGGCGCTTTCGCGATAGGTCTCGCCGTTCGGCAGGTCGACATCGAAGACGTGCAGCTTGTCATAGCGGGCCGTGATCGCCCCGCTGGGGTCGATCAGCAGGGACCGGTTGGCGGCGCGCGGATCGCCCTCGGCGCCCGAGCGCACGATGACCGAGCCGACCAGCAGCCAGACGCCCAGTTCGGCGGCCAGGGCCTTGAGCCCGACGACAGCGGGATCGGCGTCCTCGTCCGACAGGGCGGCGTCGCGCAAGGCCCGGCGCTGCTCGAGGAAGTTGGTTCCCTCGGGCGTCAGGATCAGTTGCGCGCCCTCAGCCGCCGCCTGGCGGATCAGGGGCTCGACATGCGCCAGCCCCGCGGCAGCCGTCGCCGGCGTCCGCGTCTGGATCAGCGCAATGTCGAGCGTGTCGGTCACCTAGGCCGCCAGCAGGGCGTCCAGCTCGCCCTTGCGGTCCAGGGCGTGGATGTCGTCCGAGCCGCCGACGTGTTTCCCGTTGATGAATATCTGCGGGAAGGTGGCGGCGCCGCCCGAGCGCTCGATCATCTCGGCCTTCTTCTCGGGGTCGTTGGAGGCGACGATGTTCGTATAGGCCGCGCCCTTGCGGTCCAGCAGGGCCATGGCGCGGATGCAGTAGGGGCAGCCGGGTTTGGTGTAGAGAACGACGTCGGCCAAGGGGAGCTCCTGAAGGCGAATGGGAAGGTTCTCCCTCACTTAAGCGGTTCGCGCGCGTTTTTCACCCTCGCGATGACGGCCAGGTCCACGGCGCGGGCTCCGGCCTCCATCAGCACCCGCGCGCAGGCCTCGGCCGTGGCCCCCGTGGTCAGCACGTCGTCGATCAGCAGCAGGCGACGTCCCTTGATACGTCGGCGCCCGACCTCGGTCACGGCGAAGGCCGCCTTGACGTTCAGCCGCCGTCCGCGCGCGGACTTGCCGCCCTGGCTGGCGGTCGGCAGAGGACGGATCAGGGCGTCGGGCAGATAGTCGAGCCGCGCCGCGCGGGCCAGCGGCCGGGCGATCTCGGCGGCCTGATTGAACCGCCGCGACAGCAGGCGGGCTCGATGCAGCGGCACGGGGAGCACGGCGTCGGCCGTCTCGATCAGGGGGGCGGCCGAACGGCTGATCCAGCGGGCGAACAGAGGGGCGAACTGCTGCTGGTCGCCGTGCTTGAACTTGAGGATGATCCCGCGCGACGCCTCGTCATAGACGCAGGCCGCCCGCGCCCGGCCGAAGGCGTAAGGGCTGGCGACGCAGGCCACGCACCGCTCCGTCGCAAAGTCGCCGCCGTCATATTCGAACGCCGCGCCGCAGCCGTCGCAGACCGGCGCCTCCAGAAAGGCCACCCGGCGCCAGGCGTCCGGCGAAAGGCCCGCGGACGCCGCCGTCTCGCGGCTGTCGTGAGCCACAGGCGGCAGCAGAATATCCAGCAGGCCCCGGCCCGCATCGCGCGCGCCGGATGCTAAAGGCCTCCCGACGCCTTTCAATCGACCTCTCCAGCCCCCATCCTGAACCGACATGAGCGCCCCCTCTCCCTCTTCCGGTCCCCCGATCATCTTCGACGCCGCACGGCGCGCCGCGCGCCTGAGCCGCGCCGCCCGACGTTTCCCCGACGCCGACTTCCTGCACCTGCGCGCCGCCGATAATGCGGTGAACAGTCTGGAGGTGATCCTGCGCGAGTTTCAGACGCCCGTCGACCTGTCGCCGCACCCCGGCGTCTTCGCCCGCGCCCTGGCCGACAGCCCGGCGCGCGAACGGGTGGCGCAGGTGCGCGCCGTCGGCTCGACGACCGAGCGCGCCGCGCCCGGCGCCGGACCGCTGGGGCTTGAGGACGGATCGGCCGATCTGATCGTCAACCTGCTGGGCCTGCACTGGGCCAACGACCTGCCGGGCGCCTTGAGTCAGATCCGCCGCGCGCTGAAGCCGGACGGCCTGTTCGTCGCCAGCCTGTTCGGGGCAGCGACGCTGAAGGAGCTGCGCGGCGTGCTGACCGAGGCGGAGCTGGAGATCAACGGCGGCGCCCAGGCGCGCGTCTCGCCCTTCGCCGACGGCTTCGACGGGGCGGCCCTGCTGCAACGGGCCGGGTTCGCCCTGCCGGTGACGGACGTGGACCGGGTGACGGTGCGCTATGGCGATCCCTTCGCCCTGATGCGCGACCTGCGGGCGATGGGCGAGACGAACGTGCTGGCCGGGCCGATCCGCCCCCTCAGCCGCGCCGTGCTGGCCCGCGCGGCCCAGCTCTACGCCGAGCGTCACGCCGAGGCGGACGGGCGCATCCCCGCTACTTTCGAAATGGTGCATCTGGCCGGATGGGCGCCGCACGAGAGCCAGCAGAAGCCCGCCAGGCGCGGCTCGGCCAAGACGCGTCTCGCCGACGCCCTGGGCGTCAGGGAGCAGACCGGCGAGGAGGACTGAGGCTCAGCTTCCGCTGATCGCAGCGCTGATGGTCGTCGAGATGTAGTCGTACATGGCGTTCGATCGCACCGCGAAGGCGGTGACGGCGGCGATGATGACCAGGAAGATCAGGGCGCAGATCAGGCCGTATTCAATGGCCGTGGCGCCGCCTTCGTCGCGATGGAACCGGCAGATGAAACCCTTCACGCCCGGCCCTCCCCTGTCGTCGGCCCGTCAGAGCAGATCGCGCAACCAGGCGATCAGCGGTTCGTCGGCCGGAGGCATGGGATAGGCCGACAGCTTGTCCGGCTTCACCCAGGCCAGACCCGCGTGCTCGCGCGCCTCGACCACGCCGGACCAGCGCCGGCATAGGTAGAGTGGCATCAACAGGTGAAAGGATTCGTAAGCGTGACTGGTAAACACGAAGGGGGCCAAGCAGGCCTCCTTCACGTCGATTCCAAGTTCTTCCTTCAGCTCGCGGATCAGGGCCTGTTCAGGCCGCTCGCCCGGCTCGACCTTGCCGCCGGGGAATTCCCACAGGCCCGCCAGTTGCTTGCCCTCGGGCCGTTTGGCGATCAGCACGCGGCCGTCCGGGTCGATCAGGGCGACGGCGACGACCAGGACGGTGGGAACGGCGGACGTCTCGCTCACGAGCGGTAGTCCCCGTTGATCTCGATGTAGCGTTTGGTCAGATCGCAGGTCCAGACGGTGGCCGAAGCCCGGCCCGAGGCGACGTGGACGGTGATGTCGATCTCGGGGTTCTTCATATAGGCGCTCATGACCGCCTCGTCGTAGGTCGGCGAGGGCGCGCCGTCGACGGCGGCGACGTGGGGGCCGAAGCGGATGGCCAGGCGGTCGCGGTCGACCGCCTCCTCCGTCTTGCCCACGGCCATGACGATGCGGCCCCAGTTGGCGTCCTCGCCCGCGATGGCGGTCTTCACCAGCGGGCTGTCGGCGATCGACTTGGCCAGCTTGCGCGCCGAGGCGGGCGAAGCGGCGCCCTCCACCGTCACCTTGACGAACTTGGTCGCGCCCTCGCCGTCCTTCACCAGCTGGTGGGCCAGGTCGAGCATGACGTCGTCCAGCGCAGCCGAGAATTCCTTCAGGCGGCGGTCGCCGACCCGGCCGATGCGCGGCGCGCCGGACGCGCCGGTGGCGAACAGCAGCGCCGTGTCATTGGTCGAGGTGTCGCCGTCCACCGTCACCGAGTTGAAGGTGGTGCGGACGTGCAGGTTCAGCAGGGCCTTCAGCACCGGCGGGGCGATGTCGGCGTCGGTGACGATGAAGGCCAGCATGGTCGCCATATCCGGCGCGATCATGCCCGAGCCCTTGGCGATGCCGGCGATGCGGACCTTGACGCCTTCGATCTCGCACTCCGCGTAGGCGCCCTTGGGGAAGGTGTCCGTGGTCATGATGCCCAGACCGGCCTGCGTCCAGTTGTCGGCCTTCAGACCGGCTTCGACCGCAGACAGGCGGGCGGTGATCTTCTTGTCGTCCAGCACCACGCCGATGACGCCGGTCGAGGCCAGCATGACGTCGCGCTGGCGGCAGTCGAAGCGCTTGGCGACCTCGGAGGCCGTGCGGCGCGCCGCATCGGCGCCCGCCTTGCCGGTGAAGGCGTTGGCGCAGCCGGCGTTGACGACCAGGGCCTTGACCCCCTCGCCGCCCTTGTCGGCGTCCAGATGACGCTTGCACCAGTCGACCGGCGCCGAGCCGACCTTGTGCCGGGTGAAGACGCCCGCGCAGGACGCGCCCTGCGGGAAGCGGAAGACCACCAGGTCGTCGCGCTCATGCTTGTAGAAGCCCGCCTGCGCCGTCGCGATCTCGACCCCGCCGATCGGTGGAATGGCCGGGAAGGGCACGCCCAGCGGCGAGATCATCAGGCCGGGCTTGCCGGGCGCGGCGGCGACCGCCTGGGCGGCCGACTGCGTCGCGCGCTTCAGCGCCGAGGCCAGCGGGTCGAGCGCCTTCTCGATGACGGTTTCGATCTTCTTGCCGGTCGAGGCGGACTTGGACGGCTGGCTCATGTGGCGGTTCCGGCGGCGGGAGGAGCGGAGGTTTTCCGGGCGGGAGGCGTGGCGGCAGGCGACGGCGTCTTCGCCTCGTCCAGGGTGATCTCGACCTCGGCCTTGCCGCGCAGCTGCTCCAGCAGCTGGCGCACGCCTTCATAGGTCAGGTAGCGCACGATCTGGGGGCGCGCCTGCTCCAGGGTCGGGGGCGTCTCGGCGCGACGATCCTCGACCTTCAGCACGGCCCAGCCGGTTTCGGTCTGGATCGGGCCGACGACCTGACCCGGCGTCTTGCCCTGCAGGGCGGAGGCGTAGGCCCCCGGCAGGACGTCCAGCGTCGAATAGCCCAGATCGCCGCCGGAATAGCGGGTGGCGTCGTCGATGGAGCGCTGGGCGGCGACCGCCTCGAAGGCCGCGCCCTGGCCCAGGACGCCCAGAACGGCGTCGGCCTGTTCCTTTGTCGGCGCCAGGATCAACCGCACCCGAACCTCCTCGGTCGTGCGCGCCAGACGCTGCTGCTCGGCGTAGAGACGTTCGACCGCCTGGTCGGACACGGCGCCGGACACCACCTTCTCGACCAGCATGTCGCCCAGGATGCGTTCGCGCACGGCCTGCAGGCGGCGCTGGGCGGCCGGGCTGGAATCAAGGCCGCGACGTTCGGCCTCGGCGGCCAGCAGCTTCTGGTCGACCACCTCGTCCATCACCCGGCGGAACAGTTCGGAGGACAGGTCCAGAGGATCGTCCTCGCCGATCAGCCCCTGGGCCACCGCCTCGCGGCGCACGTCCGAGGCCCAGACCGCGCGGTCGTTGACCTTGGCGACGACGCGGTCGTTCTTCTCCGGCGCGGCTTCATCCCCGCCGCGCCCGCAGGCGGCGGCGCCCAGCGCCAGCCCGACGGCGGCGATCAGGAACAGGCTGTGGAGGGGACGCCGCGCTCGCATCGGACGCTCCTGACAGGGGTCTGGGGGCAGGCCGCCGGAACGGCCGTTCGCGCCTGCGCCGCGCCGCCCTTAAAAAGGCCCTCGCGTTGACAGGGGTAAGGGCGGTGCTTAAGTCCCGCCTGCGCCCAAGTCGAGGGATTTTCGATCGTATGCGCGGCCCTTCGCGCGCCCTGACTGCAGGGAAGGCCTGGGGTCGGCGTGATCGCGGCCTCCCGACCGGGCGAAACCTGTCTTTCTCAGAGCCTTCAGCCGCTCGACCGCCTGACCCGGATCGCCCATGCTCGGCTTCGCCAAGAAACTTCTCGGTTCCTCCAACGACCGCAAGGTCAAGGCCTTCCAGGCCCAGGTCCAGAAGATCAACGCCCTTGAATCCAAGTTCGAGGCCTTCTCGGACGATGAACTGCGCATGATGACGCAGACCTTCCGGGACCGCGTCGAGGGCGGCGAAAGCCTCGACAAGCTGCAGAACGAGGCCTTCGCCGTCGTGCGCGAAGCCTCCAAGCGCGTTCTGGGCCAGCGTCAGTATGACGTGCAGATGGCCGGCGGCATGATCCTGCACGAGGGCGGCATCGCCGAGATGCGGACCGGCGAAGGCAAGACCCTGGTGGCCGTGGCTCCGGTCTATCTGAACGCCCTGGCCGGCAAGGGCGTCCATGTCGTCACCGTCAACGACTACCTGGCCCGCCGCGACGCGGACACCATGGGCAAGGTCTATCGCTTCCTGGGCCTGGAGGTCGGCGTCATCGTCAACGGCCTGTCGCAGGGCCAGCGCCAGATGGCCTATCAGGCCGACATCACCTACGGCACCAACAACGAATTCGGCTTCGACTATCTGCGCGACAACCTGGTCTACGACCGTCGCGAGATGGTGCAGCGCGGCCACCACTTCGCCATCGTCGACGAAGTCGACTCCATCCTGATCGACGAGGCGCGCACGCCGCTGATCATCTCGGGCCCGACCGAGGACCGGTCGGACCTCTACAAGATCGTCGACGCCCTGGTGAAGGAGCTGGTCAAGGACAAGGCGACCTTCGACCTCGACGAAAAGCAGCGCCAGGCCCTGCTGACCGAGCTGGGCTCGGAACGCATGGAGCAGATGCTCGAACAGGGCGGCCACTTCGCCGAGGACACCGTCGACCTGTACGACCCGGCCAACGTCAGCCTGGTCCACCACGTCAACCAGGCCCTGCGCGCCAACACCCTGTATCAGCGCGACAAGGACTACATCATCAAGGACGGCGAGATCGTCCTGATCGACGAATTCACCGGCCGCATGATGTCCGGCCGTCGCCTGTCCGAAGGTCTGCACCAGGCCATCGAGGCCAAGGAGGACGTCAAGATCCTGCCCGAGAACCAGACCCTGGCCTCGGTGACCATCCAGAACTACTTCCGCCTCTACGAAAAGCTGTCCGGCATGACCGGCACCGCCGCGACCGAGGCCCAGGAATTCCTCGACATCTACAAGATGGACGTCCTGGAAGTGCCGACCAACCGCCCGATCCAGCGCAAGGACTACGACGACGAGGTCTATCGCACCTTCGCCGAGAAGAATCGCGCCATCGCCGCCCAGATCGCCGACTGCTACGTGCGCGGCCAGCCGATCCTGGTCGGCACGGTGTCGATCGAGAAGTCCGAGGAACTGTCCGACCTGCTGAAGGACTACGACTATCAGGTCGAGGTCTCGCGCAAGGTGAAGCCCGAATACGAGGGCCGCGAAAAGGACGCCCAGAAGGCCGGCGACCTGGCCTATGACGTGGAATACGTCACCGGCCGCGGCATTCCGCACAATGTGCTGAACGCGCGTCAGCACGAGCAGGAAGCCTACATCGTCGCCGAGGCGGGTCTGCCGCACGCGGTGACCATCGCCACCAACATGGCGGGCCGCGGCACCGACATCCAGCTGGGCGGCAACCTGGAGATGCGCGTCCAGCGCTGGACCCAGGAACAGCGCAACATGGCCGTCGAGGTGACGCCCGAAGCCCTCGCCGCCAAGGAAGAGGAATTCAAGGCCGAGATCGCCGCCGCCAAGGCGAAGGCCATGTCCGTCGGCGGCCTGTTCGTCCTGGGCACCGAACGCCACGAAAGCCGCCGTATCGACAACCAGCTGCGCGGCCGCACCGGCCGTCAGGGCGACCCCGGCACCTCGAAATTCTACCTGTCGTGCGAAGACGACCTGCTGCGCATCTTCGCCGGCGACCGTCTGGACAGCATCATGAAGTCCTTCGGCGTGGCCGAGGGCGAGGCCATCAGCCACCCCTGGCTGAACCGCGCCGTCGAGACCGCCCAGAAGCGCGTCGAGGCCCGCAACTACGACATGCGCAAGAACGTGCTGAAGTACGACGACGTCGTGAACGATCAGCGCAAGGCCGTGTTCGAACAGCGCCAGGAGTTCATGGACTCCGAGGATCTGTCGGAACTGGTCGCCGACTTCCGCAACGACGCGATCAACGATCTGGTCGAACGCTACATGCCGCCCAAGGCCTATGCCGAGCAGTGGGACATCAACGGCCTGGACGAGCGGGTGAAGTCCACCCTCGGCCTCGAACTGCCCCTGCATGACTGGGCCGCGGAGGAAGGCGTCTCCAACGAGGAGATCGAGGAACGCATCCTCGCCGCCGCCGACGCCCGCGCCGCCGAGCGTCTGGAACTGATCGGCGCCGACCAGACGCGCGGTCTGGAAAAGCAGTTCATGCTGCAGATGATCGACATGCAGTGGCGCGAGCACCTGGTTCACCTGGACCACCTGCGCGGCGTCATCGGCCTGCGCGGCTACGGCCAGCGCGACCCGCTGAACGAATACAAGACCGAGGCCTTCAACCTGTTCGAGACGCTGCTGCACGACCTGCGCCACAACGTCACGCGCTGGTTGATGACGGTCGAGTTCCAGTTCCAGGCGCCCCCGCCGATGGAGATGCCCGAGTTCCAGGAAATCCACCTGAACCCCGGCACCGGCGAGAACGAGATGCTGAACCCGATGGCTCAGAATCCCGAAGGCCAGCTGACGGGCGACGACCGCTCCAAACTGCCGGTCGAAGCCCTGCCCATCGGCTGGGAGCGCACCAGCCGCAACGCCGACTGCCCCTGCGGCTCGGGCCGCAAGTTCAAGCACTGCCATGGTAGTTTGATCTAAGGATAATGAGGCGGGTTCGCGAAAGCGGCCCGCCTTTTTCTTTGGCCGGTGACGCCGCCTGCCACGCAGGTTAGCGTGCGGCCATGAACTACAAGCTCCTGTTCTCGCGCGCGCTCGGCCTTGATCCGGAACGCCTGCATTTCGCCGCCCACAGCCACCACCTGTGGCCCGACGCCAGCTTCGACGGCCAGGTTCAGGCCTGGGCCGAGGCCAACCGCTTCGCCGACCGAAAATGGGACCTGGTGTTCGGCGACGTCATTCCCGAGGCTCAGGGCCATGTAGCCGGAGAGCTGGGCCTGCCCTCCCCCGACAGCCTGATCTTCGCGCCCAATACGCATGAAATCCTGCTGCGCATCGTCTCGGCGGTCGACAGGGCGCCCGTGCGCATCCTGGCCACCGACGGCGAGTTCCACTCCTTCCGCCGCCAGTCGGAACGCTGGGAGGAGGCGGGACAGGCGATCGTCACCCGCGTGCCTCTGGCGCCGTTCGAGACCTTCGCCGACCGCTTCGTCGCCGCGGCCAGGGCGGGCGGTCATGACCTGATCTTCGTCAGCCAGGTCTTCTTCCGCACCGGCGGCCTGTTCGAGCGAATCGGCGAGCTGGCGAAGCTGGCCGATCCGGCGGGACCGTGGGTGGTGGTGGACGGCTACCACGGCTTCATGGCGACGCCGACGGACCTGTCGGCCGTGGCGGATCGGGTCTTCTATCTGGCCGGCGGCTATAAATACGCCATGGCGGGCGAAGGCGCCTGCTTCCTGCACGCTCCGCCCGGCTTCGGCCCGCGCCCGGTCGTGACCGGCTGGTTCGCCGAGTTCGGTCATCTGGAAGGCCCGCCCGGCGGCGTCCAGTACCGCACCGACGGCGGCCGCTTCTGGGGGGCCACCTTCGACGCCAGCGCTCTTTACCGCTTCAACGCCGTGCGCCGGATGCTGGACCAGCACGGCCTGACCACGGCGATGATCGCCGACCACGCACGCGGCCTTCAGACCCGGTTCCAGAAGGCGATCCAGGGCGGAGACGCCGGGGCGTTGAACAAGGCCGAGATCCTGAACCCGGTCGAGGGAGCGGCGCCGCGCGCCCGCTTCCTGGCGCTGCGTCACGCCGACGCCCCGCGCTGGAAGGCGGCCCTGCAGGAGATGAACGTCATCGCCGACGTGCGCGACGACGTGATCCGCTTCGGCTTCAGCCTGTATCAGAGCGAGGACGACGTGGCGCGGCTGATCCACGCCTGCGCCCGGCTGGATTAGGCCATCAGAAGAACAGGCTGTCGGCGTCGCGCCGGGCCTCGGGCGGATCCGTGCGCCGGGGCGAGGCCGGGCGAGCGGGCGAGGATCGGCCCGGCGAGGGCGGCGCCTTGGCTCTCGGCGCCGGATCGCCCGGCAAGGCGGGGGCCGGAGGCGCAGCTCGCGCCGGGGCTGCAGGCGGCGCGGAGGGCGCAACGGTCTTGGCCGGCGGCGGCCCGAGACGCGGATAGGCCGGGCCCGCCGGTTCGGCGGCGCGGCGCGAGGCGACGGCCGGAGGCGTCAACGTCGGCGCTCCATCAAGCGAGGCTGCGGCCGCAAGCAACTGACGCGCCTGCGCCCGCGCGCGGGGATGATCGCACCGGCACAGCACCAAGCCGGTCGGCCCTCGCCAAATCAGCAGGGGACGACGCGGCGGCTCGGCCCACCGGCGAGCCAGGCGCTCGATCTCGCGCGCCAGCACGGGATCGTCGGGCGGCGTCGGACGGAGGTCATACCCCTGAGATTCCAACTCGGGGGCGATCTGCGCCAGCCAGTCGGCGCCGCTGGAGGCGCCGTGAACATAGACGGGGGCAAGGCCGAAGGCGGCGGGCCCGGCCGCCGTTTCCAGACGCGCCTCGACCCCCTCGGGCGCGACGATCGGCTGCGGCGTATGACGCGCCACAGCCAGCCACCAGGCGGCCAGCGCCACCCCCAGCATCAGCAGACCCAGCACGGCGCCGATCACGACGCCCAGCAGGATGCGCGGCAGTTGGGAAGGGGCGGCGGACGACGTCATCGTCCGTCAGGACTAGCATCGAACCGCCCGACGACAACCCCTGAGGCTAGGGCCTCGTCTTCATGGCCTGGGCCGACCAGCGCACCACGACCTTCTCTTCCTGCTCGGCGCCGAGGCGGGCGTAGAAGCGCCGCGCGCCGTGATTGTCCGCGCGAACCTCCCAGCGGCCGCTCAGCCCCTCGCCCGCAGCCTCGGCCGCGAACGCCCGCATCAGCGCCTCGCCTACGCCGGCGCCGCGCGCCTCTTCGGCCACGAACAGGTCGTCGAGGTTGAGGTAGTCTCCACCCCGCCAGATGCCGTAGACCCGCGTCCAGGAGACGAAACCCACCGCCCGCCCCGCGATCTCAGCCAGAATGAAGGCGGCGCGCGGCGGCTGGGCCGACAACGCCTGCGCCAGACTGTTCGGCGTGGCGGCGAGATAGGGCGTCAGTTCCTCATGTTCCGCCAGAGCGCGCATCAGGGCGTGGATGCGCCCGGCGTCCGTCGCCGTCGCGTGGCGCACCGTCAGTTCTGAGGTCATGACGATCCTCCCTCCCAGCCGGTTCCATACTGCTTCTAGGCGCGACGGAGACGTCCCGGCGCAGGGTCAGACCGTCAGACCGCCAGGTCGAACAGGGCGTCGCGGGTGATCTCTGTGTGGGTCATGGGGAACAGATGGCCGCCGCCCGCCACCGTCTCGACCTGCAAATCGGGCCGACGCCCGCCGGGCCGGACCGCGCACAGGCTGCCGGTCTCGCCCTTGAGGATGCGCACCGCACCTGGATAGCGGGCCAGGGCGCGCCAGGGGTCGTGCGCCTGGGCGGCGTAGTTCGAGGCCTCCCACGCCGGGCTGCAGGCCAGTTCCAACCCCTTGTCGGTCTCGATCAGGCCGTCGGCCAGATAGTCGGCCAGCATCAGATCCGGCCAACCCTTGAAGGCGCCCCGCCCCCGATAGGCGGCCAGGGCCTGCTCCCGGCTGTCGAAAACGGCGCGGCGTTTCAGGGTGCGCGAGACGATCGGAAAGCGTCGCGACAGCCGTCCGGCCAGCGGCAGATTCAGCGCCATCACCATGGGGCGCGGCCAGATCACAGGGTCGAGCAGCAGCAGGCGCGACACTCGATCCGGCCGCTCGGCGGCGGCCAACAGGCCGCTGGTCCCGCCGATGGAGTGGCCGGCCAGGGCCACGGGCGGGCCGCCGGTCGCCTCCAGCAGGGCGATCAGGTCGTCGCGGTGATCCTTCCAGCTGCGATGGCCTTCGGGCTGGGCGGGCAGACGCGTCGCCCCATGGCCGCGCAGGTCAGGCGCCCAGATGCGCAGGGCGCTGGACAGAGGCTGCAACAGGGTGCGGTAGGTGCGGGCGTTGAAACCGTTGGCGTGGACGAAGACCAGATCGACCGGTCGCTCGGGATCGCCGAAGTCGAGCACCGCCATCTGGCCCGCGCCCCAGCGGTTGTCGATGGGGACGCTGATCCGGCGCGGCGCCGACAGGGCCAGGGCGTCCATCAGGTTCAGGCCGCCACGCGACAGGCCGGGCAGCGGCCATGCCCTTCTATGGTGGTGCGTTCGATGGCGTAGCCGGCGCCGGCGGCGGCGCGGGCGAAGGCGTCGCCGCCCTGAACCGCCACCTCTTCGGCGGCGCCGCAGCAATCGCAGATCAGGAAGGCGGCCGCGTGCCCCTTGTCCTCGCCCAGGGCGTCGGCGGTGCAGGCGACATAGGCGCTGATGGAGGCGATGCGGTGCGCCAGGCCTCGGCGCTCCAGAAAGTCGAGCGCGCGATAGACGGTCGGGGGCTTGGCCGCCTGGCCGTCCAGGCCGTAGCGGGCGATCAGGTCATAGGCCTTCACCGGCTCGCCCGCCGTCAGCAGCAGCTCCAGCACCCGGCGGCGCGGGGCGGTCATGCGCTCGCCGTCGGCGGCGCAGCGCGCCTCGACGGCGGCCAGGGCGCGGTCCACCTCGGCGGCGCCGAGATGGTGTTCAGCGTGTTCGTGATCGCAGGCCAGACCCATGGCCTACAGCTAGGAGGTCATGACCGCCGCTGCAACCGCATCCACGGTCGCACCCGCGCGCGACGCCGCCGACCGCTGACGCAATGTGGCCAAACAGCGGCGTTTGCGGAGGCTCCGACCATAGGCTAGAAGAACCGACCTTTCTGTTCAGAAGATCCTTTTTCATGACCGACGCGACCCAAGCGAACAGCCCCCTGTCGGGCAACGTCCTGTTCTATTCCCAGCCCGAGCCGCTGTCGGCCGAGGCCCACGGCAAGCTGGGCGTGACCCCGGCGGACAAGCCCTACGCCTTCGTCGCCCAGACCAATGTGGTGCCGCTGACGGTGACCGAGTTCGCCCCGGCCGCCCTGTCCTATCCGGTCATCTTCGTCGGCGACGCCAAGCAGCCGGTCGCCGCCATGGGCCTGAACGCCGCCGAGAACCTGTTCATCGAGGACGGCGACTTCCGCCCCGACGCCTACATCCCGGCCTACGTCCGCCGCTATCCCTTCGTCTTCGCCAATGACGACGAGCAGAAGCGTCTGGTGCTGTGCATCGACCGCGCCGCGCCCTTCGTGGTCGAAGGCGGCGAGACCCCCCTGTTCGAGAACGGCCAGCCCAGCGGCTACGTCAACTTCGGTATGGAGTTCTGCAACAACTTCGAGCAGGAGCGCGTGCGCAGCGAGTCCTTCGTCGCCCTGCTGAAGGAACTGGACCTGTTCGAGGTGCGCGAGGCCAACTACACCCCGCGCAACGCCGACGGTTCGGCCGGAACGCCGCAGAAGATCGCCGAATATTTCGCCGTCTCGGAAGACAAGCTGAAGGCCCTGCCGGCCGAGAAGCTGGCCGAACTGCGCGACAACGGCGCCCTGGGCCAGATCTACGCCCACCTGGTGTCGCTGCTGGGCTGGGATCGCCTGATCGCCATGGCCCTGACCCGCGCCGCCAAGCAGCAGCCGGTCGCCGCGAACGCCTGATTTTTTTTGAGGAGCCTAACGCGCGTTCGCGCGGCGTGAGGGCTCTTTCGAGGGCCTAACGCGCTTTCGCGCTGCTTGAGGCCGCTAGAAGTCCAAAAGATCAAACGCCCCGTCAGGACACTGGCGGGGCGTTTTTCTTATTCTTCTCCCCTTGTGGGAGAAGGTGGCCCGCCAGGGCCGGATGAGGGGTCTCTCCGAAGTTTGACGCCGGCTGACGGTCAGGGGCGCGAAACCCCTCATCCGTCCGGCTTCGCCGTCCACCTTCTCCCGCAAGGGGAGAAGGATTCTAGCGGCGTGCGACCAAGGCGCGGGTCAGGCAGGAGAAGACCAGGCGACCCGCCTCGTCCAGCAGGTCCTGCTGGGCGATGACGACGCCCTTCTCGTCGCCGACCGGATCCTTGCCCATGATGGTCAGGCGACCGCGCAGCAGTTCGCCCGCCGGAGGGCTGCGCAGGAAGCGAAGGCCGTCGACCGCCAGGGTCTTGGCGCCCGCCCAGCCGCTGGTGCGGTCGGCGGCCAGACGACTCCACAGGGCGTAGACCATGGCCTCGGGCGCGCCATAGGCCACGTCCCACCCCGGCAGGAAGCGTTCCGCGAACAGGTCCAGCGCCGCCGCATCCACCGCGCAAGCTCCCAGGGGGATGACCTGGCCGATCTCGAGATCCTCGAAATGGATGTGCAGCGGCTCGGTCATGCGCGGTCTTCCCTCGGTCAGGCGGCCGGTTCTTCCGACACCCGAACCATCAGCTTGCCGTCATGGTCGCCCGTGAACAAGCGGTTCAGCGAGCCGACCGCGCCTTCCAGGCCGTCGTCGACATGGACCTTCCAGTGAATCTTCCCGTCCGCCAGCCACGGCCCCATCTCGGCGACCATCTCCTTGGCCCGATGGGCGTAGTCGAGGACCAGGAAGCCCTTCACGTCCAGACGGTGGGTGATGATGCGTGCGAAGTTGGGCGAGAGCGGCATCCGCGTGGCGTTATAGGCCGAGATCAGGCCGCAGACGGCCATGCGGCCGTGCACCTTCAGCCGGTTCCACACCGCGATCATGATGTCGCCGCCGACGTTCTCGAAATTGAGGTCGACCCCGTCCGGAGCCAGCCGATCCAAGGCGTCGCCGACGTCCTCGTTCTTGTAGTCGACGGCGCCGTCGAAACCGAGGTCCTCGGTCAACCAACGGCATTTCTCGGCGCCGCCGGCGATGCCGATGACGCGGCAGCCGCGCTGCTTGGCCACCTGGCCGGCGATGGAGCCCACCGCGCCCGCCGCCGCTGAGATGACCAGGGTCTCGCCCGGCTTGGCCTTCAGTACGTCGGTGACGCCGAAATAGGCGGTCATGCCGGTCATCCCCAGCACGGACAGGTTGGCGGTCAGCGGCAGGCCCGGCGCGCGATGGACCGGCCGCAGCCCGGCCTCGGGCACGACGGCGTAATCGGCCCAGGCGCCCGACAGGGGCATGACCAGGTCGCCTTCCCTGAACCGCTCGCCGCGCGATTGCTCGACCACGCCCAGGGTCAGGCCGCGCATGACGTCGCCCAGGCCGACGGGCGGCAGATAGCCCTCGGAATCATTCATCCAGGTGCGGTTGGTCGGGTCGATCGACAGATAGACGGTGCGGACCAGAACCTCGCCGTCCTTCAACTCCGGCACGAGGCTTTCCACCAGCTCCAGATCGCCGTCCTGGATCAGGCCGTGCGGCCGCTGACGCAGGATCCATTGTCTGTTGCGCAGGCTCATCATTCCGTCTCCCTGAGCGTTTTCTTTCAAGACCCATAGTGACGCCTCTTCCTCACAGAGCAAGCGGATCAGGCGTCCCGGAGCCCGCTTGCCGACAAAAAAGAAGGCGGACCCGTTCAGGATCCGCCAGGAGTCGCATCATCGAGAATGAGGCGAGGGCGAAGACCGACGGTCAGGCCGGTCCGGGGGAATAGCCCTCGGCGATCGGATAACGACGGGCGCGCAACTCGGTTCCCGACCCGGCCGACTTCCTGGCGCCCTCGACGTCGAAGGAACGGCCGCGCGACGGCGACGTTCGCCATACAGGTTTTCTAACCGCGACAAGGAGGCGAGCCGATGACCCATCAAGACCCGCATTCCCATTCCGCCGACGCCGTGAACACGCACCATGCGGTCGAGGCGCAGTATGTCCGCCAGGGCCGCGGCGGGCGGCGAATCCTGATGATCCTGCTGCTCTCGGCCGGAGCCGCCGCCGTCCTGCTGATCGGCATGTGGGCGGTCAGCAACAGCGGCTTCGCGCGTCAGGACGGCGCCTCCGAACCCGCGCCGGTCGAGGCTTCGGCCGAAGCTCCGGCTGCGGCGCTGGCCGAACCCGCCACCTAGAGCGACATCGGTTCACATGCGATCGCCTGCGAACCCGGATGTTCGCTCAATGGCCCAGACACGGAAAAGGCCCCGAGACGGCGCTCGGGGCCTTTCGAAACGGTCCCGTCGGGTCGCCCTTACGCAGCCTGCTTCTGGCGCGAAGGATGGAAGAAGAGCGCCTGGCTGATCGCCGCCTTCACCGTTTCCGGCTGGAAGGGCTTGGTGATCAGGAAGGTCGGCTCGGGGCGTTCGCCGGTCAGCAGCCGCTCGGGGAAGGCGGTGATGAAGATGACCGGCACGTCGAAGCGCTTGAGGATGTCCTTGACCGCGTCGATGCCGGAAGAGCCGTCAGCCAGCTGGATGTCGGCCAGCACCAGACCCGGCTTGTGACGCGACACCGCGTCCACGGCCTCATCGTGGGTGGTGGCGGTGCCGGTGACGCGGTGGCCCAGCTCCTTCACCAGGCTTTCGATGTCGGCCGAGATGATGGCTTCGTCCTCGATGATCAGGACGTCGGTCGCCAGTTCGGCGTCGATGTCCGACTGCGCTTCGGCGATCAGGCGTTCGACCGTGCGCGGATCGACGGCCAGGATTTGGGCGGCCTCGGACGGGGTGAAGCCCTCCAGGGCTGTCAGCAGGAAGGCCTGACGCGAGCGCGGCGAAATCCGCATCAGACGGTGGGCCGCGTCGTCGCCCTCGACCGCCGCGCCGTCCTCGAGCTGCGCCCCCGTGGCCGACCAGATGGCGTGAAACACATGATAGAGAGCGACACGCGGCGTCATGTCCGTGGGCAGCTGGCGCTCGCCCGCCGCGAGCGCCTCGAGGGCCACGCGCACATAGTTGTCGCCCGTGGCCTGGTCGCCGGTCAACGCACGGGCGTAACGACGAACATAGGGCAGATGAGGCGCAAGTCTGGCCAGAAGGCTCATACGGTCTTTCCCCGACAATCTCAGCGCCGCGCACGTGTCGGCGCACCAGCGGTCTCAACGTATCAAATGCGCCACGGTTCCCAGTTCCTTCGCCAGCTTGAGCATAAAAACGCAGAAGGCTAGGAACCGTATGCAAGAGGCGGCGTTTTCCGCTTCTACAGGCGTTTCAACTGGCTTGGGCGGCAGCCGTAAACTCGATGATCAACACCAAGGACACCCCCGCTCACCCCGACGGGACACCGTCGCGCGATCGAGGGCTTGAAGAGGTTCGCCTGCGTCAGCAGGCGATCGGCGTGAAGCTGCGCCACATGTTCGACGAGGTCGTGAACGAGCCCGTCCCCGACGAGTTCCTCGAGATTCTCAGACGCGCGGATCAGGCGTCGTCCTCCAAGGAGGGACAGTGACCAGCACTCCATCCCGGCCCCCGTCGGCCGACGACGGCGCCTTCAAGGCCGAACTGGTCACCCTGATCCCCCATCTGCGCGCTTTCGCCCGCACACTGACCGGCGATCCGACCTCGGCCGACGACCTGGCCCAGGAAGCCATGATGAAGGCCTGGGACGCGCGCGCCAGCTATCAGATGGGCACCAACATGAAGGCCTGGACCTTCATGATCCTGCGCAACCAGTTCTATTCGGAAAAGCGGCGCTCCTGGCGCCAGACCCAACTGGACCAGGAAGCCGCCGAGCGCACCCTGATCGCCGTCGACGATCCCGAGGCGCCCGTCGCCCTGGACGAATTGCGCCAGGCGCTGCAGACCCTGCCCGAGGAGCAGAGGGAAGCGCTGATCCTCGTCGGAGCCGGGGGCTTCGCCTATGAGGAGGCGGCCGAAATCTGCCAGTGCGCCGTGGGCACGGTGAAGAGCCGGGTGTCCCGCGCCCGCAAGGCGCTGCAGGCCACGCTGGAGCGCGGCGGCTACACCCGCGACGGAAAGTCCGCCGGGGACGCGATGCGCTCCATCCTGGCCGACGCCGACAGGCTGAGCGGCTCCGGGCGGCGCTAGTCGTGCTGCGGGTCGGCCGGCTTCTGGGGCGAAAGCTCGGAAGACCCAGCGTGCAGGGAATCCGGTTCCGCCTCGGCGTCGCCATGGCCATCGCCCTGCTGCCGATCCTGCTGCTGGCCGCGATCCAGACCGAGGCCGGGTTTCGCCGCCAGGCGGCTGAACAACGCATCGACCTGCAACTGGCCGCCGATCGCAGCGCCGCTCACGCCAAGAACAATATCGACAGCACCGTGGTGCTGTTGCACGCCCTGGCTCCAGAGGGCGTCGGCTTCTACTGCGAGCCGCGCCTGACGGCCCTGGTCGATCGGATGGACAGCATCGTCGCCCTGGCCCGCTTCAGCCCCACGGGCGAGCCCGTCTGCGCCTCCCGCGACGCCCGCCCGCCCACGGCGGCCCAGGTGCGCGAACGGGCCTGGTATCAACGGCTGCGGCGCGGCGAGAGCGTGGCCATGGAATGGACTTCCGGCCAGCCGAACGCCCTGCTGGTAGGGGTGCGTTCCGAACGTCCCATGGGCGCCTTCCAGGGCGCGATGGCCGCCGTCCTGCCGTTGTCGGCGCTGCAGCCGGACATCCGCGACCCCGCCCTGCCGCTCGGAGCCCAGGCCGCGGTGATCGATACTTCCGGCCGGGTGCTGACCGCGACCGACCCCGCGGCCTTCCAACTCGATGATCCCCAGGCGATCGCCGCCTGGGCCGCCCAGGCCGAGCGTGGCGACACCGCCCTGTTCGAGGCGAAGGACGCGCGCGGCCGTCGTCACGTCTATGCCGGCGCGCCGTTGTCGGGGCGCGACGTCTTCGTCCTGCTGTCCGCGCCCGCGCCCGGCCTGCTGTCGTGGGCGCGGCTGAATCCGTTCGGCACCCTGCTTCTGCCGCTGGGCGCCTGGTTGGCGACCTTCGCCGCCGTGATGCTGCTGTCGGAACGGATCGTCGTGCGCTGGCTCGGCTATCTGGAACGGGTCGCCGCCATCTATGCGAGAGGCCGCTTCTCGGTCCGCCCCGTGCAGGCCGAGCACGCCCCGGCCGAGATCCGCGTCCTGGCCCGCACCCTCGGCGTCCTGGGCGACAACATCACCCGGCGCGACAAGGCCCTTCTGGAAGCCCTCGACGAGAAGGACGCGCTGATGCGCGAGATCCATCACCGGGTGAAGAACAACCTGCAGATCATCTCCTCCCTGCTGTCGATGCAGCAGCGGGCCGTGGCCGACCCCAGCGCCCGCGCGGCCCTGGGGGACACGCGCCAGCGGATCGCCGCCCTGGCCCTGATCTATCGCATCCTCTACCAGAGCGAGCATGTCCGCGAGGCCGACTCCGAGACCTTCCTTCGCGAACTGGTCGGCCAGTTGATCGCCGGCGAGGCGGTGCGCGGCCCCCTGGTGACCACGACGATCGAAGCCGATCCCCTGGTCATCGACCCCGACAAGCTGGCGCCCCTGGCCCTGTGGGTGGTCGAGGCCGTCTCCAACGCCCAGAAGCACGCCTTCGCCGGACGCGGCGGCGACCTTCAGGTGCGCTTCCGCGTCCGGGGCGACACCAGCGTCCTGGAGGTGCAGGACGACGGCCCCGGCGTGGCCGACGCCGCTGCGGCCGGGGTCGGCCGCACCCTGATGATCGCCTTCGCCAAACAGCTGCGCGGCGAGGCCGAGATCGTCCCGGCGCCCGAAGGAGGCCTGATCGCCAGACTGACCTTCGCCACGCCGGAGGCGCACGGCGGCGCCCAGGTGCGCGAGGTTGCCGCCTTCCGTCTCAGCGGAACCGCCCCTCAAGCGTAGCGTTGTTTCCGGGACGGGTGCCGAGCCCGAAACCTTCAGGAGCTTCCTATGCGCAAACTCATCATTCTGGCTGTCGCCGCCGCCGCCCTGACCACCGCCGCCTGCAACACCATCCAGGGCGTCGGCAGGGACACCCAGGCCGCCGGACAAGCCGTCGAAGGCGCGGCCCGGGACGCCAAGAACTGATCCTTCACGGAAGGATCGACGCCACCGGAACCCCGCCGCGCGCTTCGCCTGGCGGGGTTTTATTTTTCACTGGCGCGACCCTGGCCGCTTGTTTAGCGTCCCCGCGCCCTATGCCAGGGCCAGGACTTTGAAAATAACATGCGCGTCGGCTGCCCCCGAGAAATCAAGACCAATGAACATCGCGTCGGCCTGACGCCGGCCGCCGTGCGCGAGTACGTCGCCCATGGCCACGCCGTGGTCCTCGAGACCGGGGCGGGCTTAGGCGCGGGCTTTGCCGACGGCGACTACGTCAAGGCGGGCGCCCGCATCGCGCCGGACGCCCGGACGGTCTTCGCCGGCAGCGACATGATCGTGAAGGTCAAGGAGCTGCAGCCGGCCGAGTTCGCCCTGCTGAACGAAGACCACATCCTCTTCACCTATCTGCACCTGGCTCCCGACCCCGAGCAGACCAAGGCCCTGCTGGCCTCCGGCTGCGCCGCCGTGGCCTATGAGACGGTGACGGACCGAAACGGCGGCCTGCCGCTGCTGGCGCCGATGTCCGAGGTGGCTGGGCGCATCGCCGTCTTCTCGGCGGCCGAGACCCTGCTCAAGCACAAGGGCGGCTCGGGGCTGCTGTTCTGCGGCGTGCCGGGCGTGGCGCCGGCGCGCGTGCTGGTGCTGGGCGGCGGGGTCGTGGGGCTGAACGCCGCACGCATGGCCATGGGTCTGGGCGCCGAGGTGGTGGTGCTGGAACGCTCCATTCCCCGGATGCGCCAGATCGACGAAGTGACCGGCGGGCGGGTCATCACCCGCTATTCCTCCCTGCACGCCATCGAGGAGGAACTGCCCAAGGCCGATGTGGTCATCGGCGCCGTCCTGACGCCGGGGGCCGAGGCCCCGACCCTGGTGCGCCGCGACCAGTTGGCGTCGATGAAGAAGGGCAGCGTCCTGATCGACGTCGCCATCGACCAGGGCGGTTGTTTCGAAACCTCGCGCCCGACCACCCACGACGATCCGACCTATGTGGTCGACGAGGTGATCCACTACTGCGTCGGCAACATGCCCGGCGCCGTGCCGCGCACCAGTTCGGAGGCTCTGAACAACGCCACCCTGCCCTTCGGACTGGCCCTGGCCGACCGGGGGCTGGACGCCCTGCGCGCCGACCCGCACCTGGCCAGGGGACTGAACGTACTGAAGGGCGAGATCACCCATCCGGCGGTGGGCCAGGCCCTGGGCATGGACTGGCGCGACCCCTTCGGCGTCTGGGCCGATACTCGGGCAAGGGGCTGAATCGCACCCACCTGTAATTCGCCGCGCTTCTGGGCCATAAGGCGCCCATGAAGTTCCTCGATCAGGCCAAGATCTATATTCGCTCCGGCAACGGCGGCGCGGGCTCCGTCTCGTTCCGTCGCGAAAAATTCATTCCCAACGGCGGCCCCGACGGCGGCGACGGCGGCAAGGGCGGCGACGTCTGGGTCGAGGCGGCCGATGGGCTGAACACCCTGATCGACTTCCGCTACCAACAGCATTTCAAGGCCCAGACCGGCCACCACGGCCAGGGCCGCCAGATGCATGGCGCCAAGGGCGAGGACGTGGTCCTGCGCGTCCCCGTCGGCACCCAGGTGCTGGACGAGGACAAGGAGACGGTGCTCGTCGATCTGGACGAGCCGGGCATGAAGGTGAAGCTGCTGTCCGGCGGCAACGGCGGCTGGGGCAACACCCGCTTCAAGGGGCCGGTCAACCAGGCGCCGCGTCACGCCAATCCCGGCCAGGACGGCCAGGAGCGCTGGATCTGGCTGCGGCTGAAGCTGATCGCCGACATCGGCCTGGCGGGCCTGCCCAACGCCGGCAAGTCGACCTTCCTGTCGGCCGTTTCGGCGGCGCGGCCCAAGGTGGCGGACTATCCCTTCACCACCCTGACGCCCAACCTGGGCATGGTGGACCTGAGCCCGTCGGAACGCTTCGTCATCGCCGACATCCCCGGTCTGATCGAAGGCGCCAGCGAGGGCGCAGGGCTGGGAACGCGCTTCCTGGGCCACGTCGAGCGGTCGGCCAGCCTGATCCACCTGATCGACGGCACGCAGGACGACGTGGTCGAGGCCTATCGCATCATCCGCGGCGAGTTGGAGGCCTATGACGAGGGCCTGGCCGACAAGACCGAGATCCTGGCGCTGAACAAGATCGACGCCCTGACGCCCGAGGCCCGCGAGGAGAAGGCGGCGGCGCTGGAAGCCGTCGCGGGTCGTCGCCCCATGCTGGTGTCCGGCGTCTCGGGCGAGGGCGTGACCGAACTGCTGCGCGCCGCCTGGGCGGAGGTGAAGAAGACCCGCGGCGAGGTCTCGGACGAAGGCGAGGACGTCATTCCCGAAACGCCGGGCGGCTGGCAGCCGTAATCCGTCACATGGCTGGATGACGGGGGCGTCGCCGCCCCCTATGTTCGCGCCATGACCGACGCGACCGCCGAAATCCCCGCCCGCTCCCTCACGCAAGACGGGCCGCCCTTGCGGCTGTGGATGATCGACGCCTCGGCCTACATCTTCCGCGCCTATCACGCCCTGCCGCCGCTGACCCGCAAGTCGGACGGCCTGCCCGTGGGGGCGGTGCAGGGCTACTGCAACATGCTGTGGAAGCTGTTGAAGGACATGAAGGGCGAGGACGGACCGACGCACCTGGTCGCCGTCTTCGACCATTCGGAGAAGACTTTCCGCAACGATCTCTACGACCAGTACAAGGCCCATCGTCCCCCGGCGCCCGAGGACCTGGTCCCGCAGTTCCCCCTGGTGCGCGAGGCGACCAAGGCCTTCGGCGTCCACTGCGTCGAAATGGCCGGATACGAAGCCGACGATCTGATCGCCACCTATGCCTGTCAGGCGCGCGACGCGGGCGGCGAGGCGGTGATCGTCAGCTCCGACAAGGATCTGATGCAGCTGATCGGCGACGGCGTGGTCATGTACGACCCGATGAAGGACCGCCGCCTCGAAGAAGAGGCCGTGTTCGAAAAGTTCGGCGTCACGCCGGACAAGGTGGTCGAGGTTCAGGCCCTAATCGGCGACAGCGTCGACAACGTCCCCGGCGCCCCCGGCATCGGACCCAAGACGGCGGCCCAGCTGATCCATGAATACGGCGACCTCGACACCCTGCTGGCCCGCGCGGGCGAAATCAAACAGCCCAAGCGCCGCGAGACCCTGATCAACTTCGCCGATCAGATCCGCCTGTCGCGCGAACTGGTGACGCTGGACTGCGAGGCGCCGATTCCGGAGCCGATCGACGACTTCATCATCCGCGACCCGGATCCCGAGGCCTTGTCGGCCTTCCTGGAGATGATGGAGTTCAAGTCGCTGGCCCGCCGCGTCGGCGACGGCAAAACGCCGCAGAAGGAAGGCTCGGCCTTCACGCGCCAGCCCAGCGCGCCGGTCGCCACGCCGTGCTACGGTCAGACCGAGGTCGCCGCCCCCGCCGAGACCCAGGCGATCGACCTCGACCGCTATGAGTGCGTACAGACGCTGGAAGACCTCGACCGCTGGATCGCGCGGGCGAAGGCGGCGGGCGTGGTCGGCTTCGACACCGAGACGGACGCCCTGTCCTCGACCCACGCCGGGCTGTGCGGCGTATCGCTGGCGGTCGGTCCGAACGAGGCCTGCTACATCCCCCTGACGCATGAGCATGAACCGACCGGCGACGGCGGCCTGGACTTCGGTGACGGCGGCGACGCGCGCCCGCCCCTGCAACAGATCGACAAGCCGACGGCCCTGGCCCGGCTGAAGGAGCTGCTGGAAGACCCGTCGGTGCTGAAGGTCGGCCAGAACATCAAATACGACCTCGCCGTCATGGCCCGGCGCGGCGTGCGCGTCGCCCCGATCGACGATGTGATGCTGATCTCCTACGTGCTGGAAGGCGGTCTGCACGGCCACGGCATGGACGAATTGGCGCGCCTGCACCTCGGCCACGAACCGATGACCTTCAAGAGCGTGGCGGGGACCGGCAAGAGCCAGAAGAGCTTCAAGCACGTCGAGCTGAAATCGGCCGTCTGCTACGCCGCCGAGGATGCGGACGTGACCCTGCGCCTGCATCGCCTGCTGAAGCCGCGCCTGGCGGCTGAGAGCCTGTCGAGCGTCTATGAGACGCTGGAGCGCGGCATGCCCGCCGTCCTGGCCGACATGGAGCGGGCCGGGGTGCGCGTCGATCCGGACCGGCTGCGCTCCCTGTCCTCGACCTTCGGTCAGCGCATGGCCGAGCTGGAGGAAGAGGCGCACAAACTGGCCGGCCGCCCGTTCAACGTCGGCAGCCCGCGCCAGATCGGCGAGATCCTGTTCGGCGAGATGAACCTGCCCGGCGGCAAGAAGACCGCCAGCGGCCAGTGGGGCACCGACGCCAGCGTGCTGGAGGACCTGGCCCAGAACCACCCCCTGCCCCGCACCATTCTGGACTGGCGTCAGCTGTCCAAGCTGAAGGGCACCTATACCGACGCCCTGGTGGCGGCCATGGACCCGCAGACGAACCGGGTCCACACCTCCTATCAGCTGGCGGCCGCGACCACGGGGCGTCTGGCCTCATCCGACCCCAACCTGCAGAACATCCCGATCCGCACCGAAACGGGCCGCCAGATCCGTCAGGCCTTCATCGCTTCGCCGGGCCATGTGCTGATCAGCGCCGACTACAGCCAGATCGAGCTGCGCCTGCTGGCCCACATCGGCGACATTCCCGAGCTGAAGCGCGCCTTCAAGAGCGGTCTGGACATCCACGCGGCGACCGCATCCGAAATGTTCGGCGTGCCGGTCGAGGGCATGCCCAGCGAGACGCGCCGCCGGGCCAAGGCCATCAACTTCGGCATCATCTACGGCATCAGCGCCTTCGGACTGGCCGCCCAGCTGGGCATCGACCAGGGCGAGGCCGGGGCCTACATCAAGACCTATTTCGAGCGCTTCCCCGGCATCCGCGACTACATGGACAAAACGAAGGCGCTGGTGAAGGAGCAGGGCTTCGTCACCACCGTCTTCGGGCGGCGCATCCACATCCCGGCCATCCACTCCAAGTCCGGCGCCGAGCGTCAGTTCGGCGAGCGCGCGGCCATCAACGCCCCGATCCAGGGCGCCGCCGCCGACATCATCCGCCGCGCCATGATCCGCATGCCGGGCGCCCTGGCCGAGGCCGGTCTCCAGACCCGGATGCTGCTGCAGGTCCACGACGAACTGGTGTTCGAGGCCCCCGAGGCCGAGGCCGAACGCGCCGTCGCCGTGATCCGCCGCGTCATGGAGACCGCCGCCGAACCCGCCGTGGCCCTGAGCGTTCCGCTGGACGTCGAAGCCAAGGCCGCCGGCAACTGGGACGACGCGCACTAACTCCAACCAAGGACGACGACATGAGCCTGGACCCCGAAATCCGCGACAACGAAGAGGCCAAGCGCTACGAGCTGACGGTCGACGGCGAGACCGCCGTGGTCATCTACAACCCCGTCGCGGGCGGGCGGCTGATCACCGAGACCATCGTGCCGGTCCCGCTGGAAGGCCGCGGCATCGCCAGCCGCATGGCCAAGCACGTCCTGGCCGATCTGAAGGCGAAGGACCTGCTGATTCTGCCGACCTGCCCCTTCTTCTCCAGCTATCTGAAGAAGCACCCGGAATACGCCGATCAGGTGCATCCGACCTATCGGGCCATGCTGGGCCTGTAGGGCATCGCTTCAAGCCCCGCCGCCTGCTAGGGCGGGGCGATGAAGTCTTCAGACATCGACGTCCTGATCGTCGGCGCCGGCGCGGCCGGCATGATGTGCGCCATCGAGGCGGGCAAGCGCGGCCGCCGCGTACGCGTGATCGACCACGCCCGCGCGCCCGGCGAGAAGATCCGCATCTCGGGCGGCGGGCGCTGCAACTTCACCAATCTGGGGACGAGCGGCGCCAATTTTCTGGGCG
Source organism: Brevundimonas sp. NPDC055311 (assembly GCF_053645695.1). NCBI lineage: Bacteria > Pseudomonadati > Pseudomonadota > Alphaproteobacteria > Caulobacterales > Caulobacteraceae > Brevundimonas > Brevundimonas sp. NPDC055311. The sequence goes on along the minus strand of NZ_JBSHMV010000004.1, from coordinate 36,640 downwards.
AGAACCCACGCTTCGCCCTGTCGGCCCTGCGGCGCTTCACCCAGCACGACTTCATTAAGATGGTCGACCGCCACGGCATCGCCTGGCACGAGAAGACCCTCGGCCAGCTGTTCTGCGACGACAGCGCCAAGCTGATCATCCGTATGCTGACCGACGAGATGAAGGCGGCGGGCGTCACCCTGTCGCTGGGCCTCGGCGTCAAGGCGGTGGAGCGCGCGGGCGAGCGATTTCAGGTCGATCTGGACGACGGATCGCGGGTGACGGCCGCCTCTCTGGTCGTGGCGACCGGCGGCAAGTCCATTCCCAAGATGGGGGCCACCGGCTGGGGCTATGAGGTGGCGCGGCGCTTCGGCCTGCGCGTCACCGACACTCGGCCAGCCCTCGTGCCCCTGACGTTCGAGCCGGGGCTGCTGGAGCGGCTCAAGCCGCTGGCGGGCGTTTCGGTCGATGCTGTGGTGCGGCACAAGGCGCCCAAGGACGCGGGCGCGGGCCGCCCAGCCAAGGAAACCGTCTTCCGCGAGGGCCTACTGTTCACCCATCGCGGCCTGTCGGGCCCGTCGATCCTGCAGATCAGCTCCTACTGGCGCGAGGGCGAGGCGATCACCGTCGATCTGGCCCCCGACCGCGACGCCGCCGCCGAAATTCTGGCCGCCAAGACCGAGAACGGAAAGCAGGCGGTCCACACGGCCGTCGGCCACGTCGTGCCGCGTCGTCTGGCCGAGGCCCTGTGCGCGCGTGAGAACCTGTCGGGCAAGCTGGCCGAGGTCGGCGACAAGAAGCTGCGCGCCCTGGCCGAGGCGGTCAACGCCTGGACGGTCAAGCCGGTCGGCTCCGAAGGCTATCGCACCGCCGAGGTCACGCTGGGCGGGGTCGACACCGCCGTCCTGGACCAGCAGACGATGGAGGCCAAGACCGTCCCCGGCCTGTTCTTCATCGGCGAGGTCGTGGACGTCACCGGCTGGCTGGGCGGCTACAACTTCCAGTGGGCCTGGTCGTCGGGCTGGGCGGCGGGCCAGCACTGCTGACGGCGTGAAAACAGAGCCTGCGGCGACGCGGCGCGTTGTCGCGCGGGCGGGCCCTCCCTACGTCTTTTCCTCTAGCGGGACGGGCCCCTCTGGCGGCGCTTCGGCGGCGTGATGTCGGACCGCTTCAACGACGAAAGAGGATGACGATGCCCCTGCTGATGTGCCCGAACGACAATGCGCCCATGCAGACGCTGGACCGCCACGGCGTCCAGTTCGACATGTGCCCGACCTGCCGCGGCGTCTGGCTGGATCGCGGCGAGCTGGAAAAGCTGATGGCCGCCGCCGCCGATGAAGGCCGCGCCGCCCCGCCCGCCGCGCCGGCCTACGCCCCGCCGCAGCAACCGCCCCAGCAGCCCTGGGAAAGCCAGCCGACCTATCGCGAACCGCCGCGTCATCGCGACGACCGCTATGACTACGACCGTCGCCGCGACGACGACTATCACCACCGCAAGAAGAAGAAGCGGCTGGATATCTTCGACATCTTCGACTGACGCGGAAGAGCGATCAGGCCGCCAGGCCGACCGCCTGCATCAGGGGTCGCAGGGCCTGAGCCGCCTGCGGTTCGGCCCCCAGGGCCGCGCGGGTGTCGGGCGCGCGCATCAACCGCATCGCCTCGGCGCGGGCGCGCTCGGCGACCGGGCCGGTCGGACCGGTCTCGGCCGCCGCCAGACGCAGCAGGGCCGCGAGCTTCTGCGGGATCGGGACCGGCGCGCGGGCGATCTGCGTCGTCAGCCGGGCGTCGGCCTCGACCGCGCCTCCGACCATGCCCAAGGCGTCGACGATGGCCTGGGTCTCGCGCTCAGGCAGGCCGGCGTTGCGCACCGACCGCTGCAGGGCGACCAGCGACAGCAGGCGTTGTCCCGGCGGCGCGGTCTCGGTCGTCAGGCGCCCGCGCATCTCGGTTTCGAAGCGCAGGGAGGCCACGCAGGCGTCCAGCCAGCGCGCCGCCGCCCGCTTGTTGGCGCCGCCCGTGACGTTCTCGCACAGACGGGTCAGGCGCTCCGCCTCGGCCAGGACGGACGTGCAGTCGGCCACATAGGCGGCGACGAAATCGGCGGCGACCAGACTGCGCGAACGTTCGATGAAGGCGGTCTGCACCTCTTCCAGCGTCAGCAGCCGTCCCGCCGTGGCCGTCAGGGCCGTGGCCAGGGCGCGCAGGATGTCGATCTCGCCTTCAGCATCGCCGGGCCGCAGGCGGCGCTGGCTCATCAGCTCGCGCAGCACCATTCGCGCCAAGGCGGCCGCCAGCAGGGGGAATTCGCCCGCCGCCAGCCGCTCGCCCAGTCTCGCGGGCGGACCTTCGACCGGCGGCACCAGCAGGGCCAGGCGCGGATCATGAGCGAGAATGGCGCCGACCTCGCGCGGGGCGACCATCCGCACCGCCGCCGCCAGGCTGGAGCCCTGATCCAGGCCGGGGCCCAGAATCTGGGCCAGTCCCGCCCGCGAACCCAGCAGTTCGCACAGGATCTGCTCGACCGAGACGAACACCAGGGCGCGCGGAGCGCCCTCGACCGGCGCACGGTCGCAGATGTCCATCAGCCGCTCCAACCGCGCCCGCGCCCCGATCAGGCCGCGCAGGGACCCGGCCACCGCCCCGCCCATCAGGAAGGCCCGATCCGGCGCGCCGGCCAGGCCCTGCGCCAGATCGGCCACAGGCTGCGTCTCCAGATCGGCGAACGCCCTGTCGCGACCGGCCTTCAGCAGCCGCTCGATCGCCTGTTCGGCCAGGCGCTGATAGTGGCGCATCAGATCGTGCACCGACTGACCGGGAACGGCCTGGGCCTCCGGCACGGCCACCTTCTGTATGGCGTGTTGCAGCTCCACGCCCGACGCCTCCAGCCGCTCCGCCAGATCCGGGCGATGCAGGAGTTCAAAGGCCGTCGCCGTCTGACGGGCCAGCCAGTCCTCAAGGACCCGGCCGATCGTTTCGCGGCCATGCGGGGCGTAGAGGTCGTGCACGCCGCGACAGGCCGGGCCGCGCGGCTCGACCGGCGCCGGACGCCTGCGGTTCAGTTCGGGCGCGCCCCGCGTCAGGATGACGACGCTGGCGAACTCCATGGTCTCGGGGTCGAGCGTCTCCTTGGTGACGCGCACCGCCACGGCCTGGCGGTCGCGCATCAGGTCCTCGGCCGTCTCCATGGCGCGGCGGCGATCCTCCGTGGCCTGCGACAGGGACCAGTCGTCCGGCGGCGTGCGGCGGATGTAGATTTCGTAGTGGACAGGACCGGCCATGGCGCCTTCAGAGACAACAAGACGGCCATCCTGCCTCTTCAGGCTTTAAGGCGAGGTTTCGCCTTTTCCTCGCGCGGGTTGAAAGGCAGAGTCATGCGAACCATTTTGCAGTGGCCGTAAAGTCACCGCGATTGCATAGAACGGTTACGCTTGCCGCGCGTTACCGGATAAGGCGGCCGATCAGACGATCGCCCCGCCCGCACTAAGGAGAAGCCCTTGGCTAACATCACCCTGGTCGACGACGACGAGAACATCGTGGCCTCCGTCTCTCTGGCGCTGGAAAGCCACGGCCATAAGGTGACCGCCTATCACGACGGCGCCTCGGGCCTGGAAGCGCTGGAGACCAGTCCGCCCGACCTGGCCATCCTGGACGTGAAGATGCCCCGCATGGACGGCATGGAGGTGCTGCGCCGCCTGCGTCAGACCTCCAGCATTCCGGTCATCATGCTGACGTCCAAGGACGAGGAGATCGACGAGATTCTCGGCTTCAACCTCGGCGCCGACGACTACATCCACAAGCCCTTCAGCCAACGCCTGCTGATCGAGCGGGTGAAGGCCCTGCTGCGCCGCGCGGGCGTGGAAGGCCTGGATCCGATCGACCCCGCCGCCGCCGAGGCCGGCAAGGCCATCAAGCGCGGCAAGCTGTCGATGGACCCGGCGCGCCACGAATCGACCTGGGACGGCCGGCCGGTCAAGCTGACCGTCACCGAGTTCCTGCTGCTGCAGGCCCTGGCCCAGCGCCCCGGCTTCGTGAAGAGCCGCGACAATCTGATGGACGCCGCCTATGACGATCAGGTCTATGTCGACGACCGCACCATCGACAGCCATGTGAAACGGATGCGAAAGAAGTTCCGCATGGTCGACCCCGAGTTCGACGCTATCGAGACCCTGTATGGCGTCGGATACCGCTACCGCGAGAGCTGAAGCCGAAGACGTCCCGGCGCGGCGCCGATTCCGCTTCGGCGGATCGCGCCTGGGCGGCTTCATCCTGGCCCTCAATCTCCTCAGCCTGCTGATCCTGTTCGGCGGCGCCCTGGCGCTGAACGAATGGCGGCGCGGCCTGATCGAGGCGCGCCAGGAATCCTTGGGCGTCCAGGCTGAGCTGCTGGCCAACGTCCTGGGCGAACTGGGCATCACCCAGGGCGACCCCTATCCCATGCTGGACGATCGCGCGGCCGCTCTGTGGCTGCGCGACAACTTCATTCCGGCCGGACAGCGCGCCCGCCTGTTCGACATGGACGGGATCGAGGTGTCCGATTCCTATCGGGTCAGCGACACCATTCCGGGCGAGCCCCTCCCCCCGGCCCATCCCGCGGGAACCGCCCTGGCGCCCAGCGAGCCGTCCGCGCGTGAGACCGCGCGCCTGGCCCGCGCCGATGCCGAACTGTCGGCCGAGGTCGAACGCGCCCTGCAGGGCGTGCCTCAGGCCGCCATCCGTCGCAATGAAGAGGGCGAACGGGTGGTCTCCGTCTCCCTGCCCGTGCGCCATGTGCAGCAGGTCCTGGGCGTGCTGACGCTGGAGGCGGGTGACGTCAACGAGACCCTGGCCGCCCAGCGCCGCGCCCTGACGCCTTTCGCCCTGGTGGCTCTGGCGGTCAACCTGCTGGCGTCCCTGGTTCTGCACCTGTTCGTGGCGCGACCGGTGATGCGTCTGTCGGCGGCGGCGGACCAGGTGCGGCTGCAGCGCGCGCGCGCCATCTCCCTGCCCGATCTCGAGGATCGTCGCGACGAGATCGGCGACCTGGCCCGCGCCCTGGAGTCCATGACCGACACCCTGTCGACCCGTATGGACGCCATCGAACGCTTCGCCGCCGACGTCAGCCACGAGATCAAGAACCCCCTGACCTCGATCCGCTCGGCGCTCGAGACCCTGCCGCTGGTCAAGACCGAAGAACAGCGGGCCCGCCTGACCAATCTGCTGCAACAGGACGTGCGGCGGCTGGACCGGTTGATCACCGACATCTCCAACGCCTCGCGCCTCGACGCCGAACTGTCGCGCGATCGCCCGCGCGCCATCGACCTGAACGAACTGCTGGGCGACATCATCGGCGTCTATGAAGCCGGGCAGAAGCCGGGCGAGCCGCCGGTGCGTTTCGCCTCAACCGCCGAGAACGCCCGAGTGGTCGGCCGCGACATTCCCCTGGGCCAGGTGTTCCGCAACCTGATCGACAACGCCCGCTCCTTCAGCCCGTCCGAGGGCGAGGTGAGGGTCCGCCTGGAACGCGACGATAGCCAGCCCGACGTTCCCCTGCGTATCCGCGTCGAGGACGACGGCCCCGGCATCCCGGCCGAGAATCTAGAGACGGTGTTCGAGCGCTTCTACACCTCCCGCCCCAAGGGCACGGCCTTCGGCGCCAACTCGGGCCTGGGCCTGGCCATCGTGCGCCAGATCATCGACGCCCACGGCGGACGGGTCCACGCCGAGAACCGCACCGACGCAAACGGCGCCGTGGTCGGGGCCCGCTTCGAAGTGCGGCTGCCCGCAACCGGAAAACGCGCGTGACCCCGCCGCGCCAGCCCCTGCACGCCACAGTCGCCGCCGTCCGCATCGACGACGCCTGGCGCGGCGTCCTGATCCAGGGGCCGTCCGGCGCAGGCAAGAGCGACCTTGCCCTGCGGCTGATGCAGGTCGGCTGGAGGCTGGTCGGCGACGATTGGGTGGACGTCTTCGCCTGCGAAGGCGCCCTCTACGCCGCTGCGCCCGCGACCATCGCCGGGCGGATGGAGGTGCGCGGCCTGGGCGTCGTCAGCCGCCCTTTCCTGCCCTCGACGCGGATCGCCCTCTCGCTGCACCTGACGCATGGACCGGTCGAACGGATGCCCGAGGCGGCCCAGGACGTGATCGACGGCGTCGCCGTGCCGCGTCTGGTTCTGGACCCTCGTCCCGCCTCCGCGCCCCTGGTCGTGGCGGCCGCCATCAACCGCGCCATGAGGGCTGCGGGCCGGCGCGGCGACAGCGCTCTTTGATCCGCGCCGCGATTGCCCTATGAAACGAGGCTTGTCGCTCGTCGAGGCGAGCTGGGGATGTCTTTGGTGAAGCCTATATGATCGGGCTGGTGATCGTCACCCACGGGGGCCTGGCCTCCGAATTCCTGTCGGCGATGGAGCACGTGGTGGGGCCGCAGCGCGGCGTCGCCGCCATCTGCATCGGTCCCGAGGACGATATGGAGCGCCGGCGCCGCGACATCGTCGACGCCGCCGCCGCAGTCAATGAAGGCGAGGGCGTCATCCTTCTGACCGACATGTTCGGCGGCACCCCCTCCAACCTGGCCATCTCGGTGATGGAGCAGACAGGCGCCGAGGTGATCGCCGGACTGAACCTGCCCATGCTGATCAAACTGGCCAGCGTGCGCGGCCGTGAAAGCCTGGAAGCCTGCGTGGCCCACGCCCAGGACGCCGGCCGCAAATATATCTCGGTGGCGTCGTGGGTGCTGGCGGGCGAGAAATGAGCGACGTCGTCCCGTCCGCCCAGGCGACCCTGAACATCTGCAACCAGCGCGGCCTGCACGCCCGCGCCTCGGCCAAGTTCGTGAAGCTGGCCTCGGAGTTCGAAGCCGAGATTCAGGTGACGCGCGACGGGGTGACCGTGGACGCCCGCTCGATCATGGGTCTTCTGATGCTGGGCGCCGGGATCGGCTGCGGCGTCGAGGTGAAGGCCAAAGGGCCGGACGCCGCCGAGGCCGTCGCCGCCCTCACCGATCTTGTGGCGCGTCGCTTCGACGAGGATCAGTAGTCAGGTCCGGCGGAGTACGGACCACGCCGGCGCATTCGCCCTCCAGCGGCACCCTCACCCCGTCGCCCGAACGATCAGTGCGGTCGCGGAACAGAGCCGCGCGCGCCAGAATGATCAGCGTCACGGGCGTCGTCACCGTAAAGAAGACGGCCACCAGCAGTTCGACCGGCATGAACTGCCCCTCGGCGGCAGTGAAATAGACCACCGACCCGCCCAGGATCAGGAACATGCCGAGCGTCGCCCCCAGCGTCGGGGCGTGGACCCGCTCATAGAAGGTCTTGAGCCGCACCAGGCCGAACGCGCCCAGGAAGGTCAGGGCGGACCCGGCCAGAACCAGACACGCCGCCAGCAGGGCCGCCCAGGCCGGGACGTTCGCGGGAAATCCGGTCATTCGATCACCTCGCCGCGCATCAGGAATTTGGCCAGGGCGACCGAGGAGGTGAAGCCCAGCATGCCGATGATCACCGCCGCATAGAAATACAGGTGGCTGCCCGTCCGCACCCCGAAGGCGACGACCAGCAGCATCCCCGCCTGATAGAGGGTGTCCAGGCCCAGAATGCGATCCTGGGCGCGCGGCCCCTTGGCGATGCGCCACACGCCGATCAGGGCCGCCCCGGCTAGGAACAGCTGCGCCACGACCAGCGCCCAGTAGAAGACGGCGCCGCTCATTCGAAAATCTCCATCAGGCGGCGCTCATAGCGATTCTTGATGCGGTCCGCCCAGTCGTCGCCAGCCTGAAGGTCGAGGATATGCAGCAGGAGCACGCCGGTCGCGTCCTCGTACTCGACCCAGATGGTGCCGGGGGTGCTGGTGATGATCACGGCCAGCACGGCCAGGCCGTATCGATCCCGCATCTCCAGCGGGATGTGCACAAAGCCCGAGACGCGATTCTCGCGCGAGGCGTTCAGCCCCAGGATGACCAGGGCCACCTCCCAGTTGGAGCGGATGATGTCGCGCGTGACGACCAGGGCGAAGCTCAGCAGGGTCAGCGGCCTTCTGACCCGCACCGGCTCGACCTCAAGAGCGCGCATGATGTGGGGCGCGGCCAGGGCCATCAGCAGGGCCAGGGCCAGGGCGGGCGCCGCGACCGACCCGCTGAGCAGCAGGGAGGCGCCGAACAGGGCCACCGACAGGATGGGATGAGGCAGAACCGCCCGGATCATGAGCCGCCTCCCAGCACCGCGCGGACATAGGCGTCGGGGCGCACCAGCCAGTCGGCCGTGTGGTCGGCATAGGCGAAGCCCGCCTCGCCGAAGATCGCCAGAAAGATGCAGGCCGCCAGCAGACCGGCGATGGCCACGCCCTCGGCCGCGCCGACAACGACCGCCGGCTCGGCGTCGTCGTCCCGCGCCCACAGGGCCGCCATGCCCAGGCGCGTCAGCCCGATGAGGGCGCCGAGCGAGGCCAGGGAAAGGGCGGCGATCACCCCATAACCCGCCCAGCCGGCGAGGCCTGACAGGGCGTCCATCATGGCCAGCTTGCCGATGAAGCCCGCCAGCGGCGGCAGGCCGGCGATCATCAGGGTCGAGATCAGGAAGGCGCCGCCCAGGGCCGCCACGGCGGCCGGAATGACCAGGCCGGGCTCATTGCGCTCTTCGTCGTCGAAGGGATCGATATACTCGTCCTCGAAGACGGCGCGGCCCGAGCGCGCGCCGGGGTCCTGGCCCCGGTTCAGCACCTCGGCCAGCATGAACAGGGCGCCGCAGGCCAGGGTCGAACCCACCAGGTAGAAGACCGCCCCGCCCAGGACGTCGGCGTTGCCCGTGCCCGCCGCCGCCAGCACCGTGCCGGACGAGACGATGACGGCGTAGGCGGCGGCGATCGACAGGTCTCGCGCGGCGATGATGCCGGCCGTGCCGAAGCCGATGGTCGCCAGACCGCCCAGCAGGATCCACAGTTGCCCGAATCCGGCCGAGGCGCCGCTGTCCGCCGCGAACAACAGGAAGCTGAGGCGGATGATCACATAGGCGCCGACCTTGGACAGGATGGCGAAGACGGCGGCCGCCGGCGCGCTGGCGGCCGAATAGGTGGTGGTCAGCCAGAAGCCCAGCGGCCACATGGCGCACTTGGTCAGGAAGGCCACGCCCAGGATCGCGGCGCCGACGTGGAACAGGCCTCGGTCCGCCTCGGCGATCTGGGGGATGCGCACGGCCAGGTCGGCCATGTTGAGCGTGCCGGTGACGCCGTAGATCAGGCTGACCCCGATCAGGAACAGCATGGAGGCCGTCAGGTTGACGGCGATATAGGCCAGGCCCGCCCGAATCCGCGCCTCGCCCGAACCGTGCAGGGCCAGGCCGTAGGAAGCCGCCAGCATGATCTCGAAGAAGACGAAGAGGTTGAACAGGTCGCCCGTCAAGAAGGCGCCGTTGACCCCCATGACCAGCAACAGGAACAGGGCGTGGAAACGCGGCCCCGCCCGGTCCCATCGCGCCAGAGCGAAGATCATGGAGCAGGCGCCCAGCACGCTGGTCAGAGCCACCATCAGGGTCGACAGGCGGTCCGCCACCAGGACGATGCCGAACGGCGCCGGCCAGTCGCCCAGTTGATAGACGCGCGCGGTGTCGCCCCCGCCCGTGGCGCCGGTGGCGCTCTCATGCAGCAGGGCCAGGGCCATGGCCAGGATGGCCGCCATGGCGAAGAGGCTGAGGCCCCCCTTCAGCAGGCGGCGGCGCTCGTCGAACAGCAGCATGGCCGCCGCAATGACCATGGGCAGAACGATCGGCCCGATGATCAGATGTTCCTGCCAGTCGGTCATTCGGGCGCCTCCTGGCCGTCGACATGGTCGCTGCCGGTCTCGCCGCGCGAGGCCAGCAGCACCACCAGGAACAGGGCCGTCAGGGCGAAGCTGATGACGATGGCCGTCAGCACCAGGGCCTGGGGCGTCGGATCGGCGTAGAGGGCCGGGTCCTCGGCGCCCTTGCTGGTGATCGGCGCCGCGCCGGAACGCAGCCGCCCCATGGAGAAGATGAACAGGTTGACCGCATAGGAGACCAGCGACAGGCCGATGATGACCTGGAAGGTGCGCGGGCGCAGCATCAGCCACACCCCCGAGGCGGTCAGGACGCCGATGGCGAGGGCCAGGACGATCTGGGTCATTGCGCCCCTCCCTTCTGCTCGGCTTCCGCTTCGGCCTCGGCCTCCTCTATGCGCGCACGACGCAGCGACTGGTGCGCCAGGGCGACCAGGATCAGCACGGTGGCGCCCACCACCAGCACCACCACGCCCAGGTCGAACAGCACGGCGCTGGCCAGGGGCACGCGACCCAGCAGCGGCAGATCGGCGTACTGGAAGTAGCTGGTCAGAAAGGGTTGATCGAAGATCCAGCCCACGGCGCCGCTGATCGCGGCGATCAACAGGCCGACGCCGATCCAGATGATCGGGCGGATCTCCAGCCGCTCCTCCACCCAGCGGGCGCCGGACGACATGTATTGCAGGATGAAGGCGATCGACAGCGCCACCCCCGCCGCGAAGCCGCCGCCGGGCAGGTCATGCCCGCGCAGGAAGAGGTGCACGGCCAGAAGGATGATGAAGGGGAACAGCCAGCGCATCACCACGCCGGGAATCATCATGGTGTCGCTGAGGGTGTCGCCTTCGCTGCGGCCCTCACGAGCGCGGTCCGACGCATCCTGGACCCGCTTCTGCATCGGCTGGGACAGGCTGTCGCTGGCCGGACGGAAGCGACGCAGCAGGGCCAGAACCGTCAGGCCGACGACGCCCAGGACGGTGATCTCGCCGAAGGTGTCGAAGGCGCGGAAGTCGACCAGAATGACGTTGACGACGTTGCGGCCGCCCGCCTCCTCATAGGCCCGCTCGACGAAGAAGCGCGACACCCCCTCGACCGGCGGGCGCACCATGACGGCCCAGGCGATCAGGGCGGCACCGGCCCCGGCGCAGATGGCGATCACCCGGTCCAGCCGACGACGCCAGCGGGCGCGGCGCTGCTCGGACTCGGGCACATGGATTTCGGCCAGGCGCTTGGGCAGCCAGCGCAGGCCCAGCAGCAGCAGCACCGTCGTCACCACCTCGACCACCAGCTGGGTCAGGGCCAGGTCGGGCGCCGACAGCCAGACGAAGGTCAGGCAGCTGGCCAGGCCCGCCCCGCCCATCAGGATGACGGCGGCCAGGCGGTGATATTTGGCCTGCCAGGCGGCGGCCAGGGCGCAGGAGCCGCCCGCCAGCCACAGGGCGGCGAAGGCCAGGTTGTGCGGCTGGGGAACACGGAACTCGGGCCAGGTCAGGACAAAGCCGCCCGCCGCGGCCACAGCCGCCGAAAGCAGGGCCGTCAACAGGATCAGCCGCAGCTGCGGCTGCAGGCGCTGCGCGCCCAGATGGCGCACGATCCACTGCGACAGGTCCATGAGGATGACCTGGGACCGTTCGAACAGATAGCCGCCGTTCAGCCGCTTCATGCCCCAGGGGCCGCCGCGCGGATTGGCGTTCAGCGCCTTGCCGAACACGACATAGAGGCCGATCCCGCCCGCCATGGCGATAACGCTGAGCAGCAGCGGCAGATTGAAGCCGTGCCACAGGGCCAGGCTGTAATAGGGCAGGTCGAAGCCGAGCATGGTCACGGCCGCGCTGCGCAGGAAGGGCCCGACGGTGACCGCCGGGAACACCCCGACCAGAAGGCACAGGGCCACCAGCACCTCGACCGGACGCCGCATCCAGCCCGGCGGCTCGTGCGGAACGCGGTCCAGCTCGGTCGGCGGCGGGCCGAAGAAGGTCGTATGGATGAAGCGCAGCGAATAGAGGACGCTGAAAGCGCTGGCCAGGGTCGCCAGCACCGGCAGGGCCTGGTTCAGCGCCGAGGTCTGGGTGCTGGCCAGGGCCTCGGCCAGGAACATCTCCTTGGACAGGAAGCCGTTCAGCAGGGGCACGCCCGCCATGGCGGCGGCGGCGACCATAGCCAGGGTGGCGGTGATCGGCATGAAGCGGATCAGGCCGCTGAGCTTGCGCATGTCGCGCGAGCCGGCCTCGTGGTCGATGATGCCCGCCGCCATGAACAGCGAAGCCTTGAAGGTCGCGTGGTTGATGGTGTGGAAGATGGCGGCGATGGCGCCCAGGTCCGACCCCAGCCCCAGCAGCAGGCAGATCAGGCCCAGGTGACTGATGGTCGAATAGGCCAGCAGGCCCTTCAGGTCGTGCTGGAAGATGGCGCACCAGGCGCCGACCAGCAGGGTCGTCAGCCCCAGGCCGCCGACCACGAAATACCACATCTCGGTCTCGCCGAAGACGGGCCAGAACCGCATCAGCAGGAAGACGCCCGCCTTCACCATGGTGGCCGAATGCAGATAGGCGCTGACCGGCGTCGGCGCCGCCATGGCGCGCGGCAGCCAGATATGGAACGGGAACTGGGCGCTCTTGGTCAGGGCGCCGATCAGGATCAGACCCAGAGCGACCGGATAGAGGGGGCTGGCCAGGATGACGTCACGCGCGGCGATGACGGCGTCCAGCTCATAGCTGCCGACGATCCGGCCGATCAGAATCATGCCGACCAGCAGGGCGACCCCGCCGGTGGCGGTGATGGTCAGCGCCATGCGCGCGCCCTCGCGCGCCGAGGCGTTCTGGTGCCAGTAGCCGATGAGCAGGAAGGAGAAGAGGCTGGTCAGCTCCCAGAAGACGACCAGCTGGATCAGATTGCCCGACAGCACCACGCCCTGCATGGCGCCCATGAAGGCCAGCAGGAAGGAGAAGAAGCGCGGCACCGGATCCTTCGGCGACATGTAGTAGCGCGCATACAGGACCACGAGCGCGCCGATCCCCAGGATCAGGGCGCTGAACAGCCAGGACAGGCCGTCCAGGCGGATGGTGAGATTGACCCCAAGCGACGGCAGCCAGGCCAGGGTCAGCTTCAACACCTCGCCGTCCTGGAACCTGGGCCAGAGCACCGCCAGGCAGCCGACGCTGATCAGGGCGATGATCCACGACAGGACGGCCGCAGAGGTCCGCGCATGACGCGGCAGCCCTGAGGCGATCATGGCCCCCAGAAAGGGCAGGACGAGAATGACGAGCAGGAGGAAGCTGGCGGGCACGGGCGTGTCGATCATCTCCGATGGGTTGTGGGGCGGCGCCCGAAAGACTGCGGATCGCGCCTTTTCGTTCTGCCAGAGTTTTTCCTAAGGGAAATGACGCGCTTGCGTCAAAGCGACGAGTTGGCGCGATTGTGACCGTAGCAGGAGCGATTGAGGCGCGAAAACCATCACATTGCGCTCGACAATCATTGTCAACACGCACGGGCGCGCCCGCAGATGCGGAACGCCCCCCGCTCCGACCGGGGAACGGGGGGCGTCTTCAGTTCAGATCGTGAAATCCGGGCCTCAGCCCTCGCCCATGCCCTCGGCCGGTCGAGGCGCGCCGCCGGCGCGCACCGCCGCCTCGATCCGAGCCCCGACCTCGGGGTCGATGCTCTTCCAGTAGTCGAAGGCGCGCTCCAGCACCGGCGAGCGCACGCCGCCCAGCAGGCTGCCCGCCACCTGATCGACCAGTCTGGCGCGCTGGTCGTCGTTGAACACCTCACGCACCAGGACGCCCGGCTGGGTGAAGTCGTCGTCCTCGGCGTGCAGGGTATAGGCGCTGCGGACCAGGTCGCCGTCGGCCTCCCAGCCGTCATGGACCGGGCCGGTCTCATCCGACCAGGCGCGGCCGCCGCTGTTGGGGACATAGACCGGCTGGGCGCCCGAGTGGTGATAGGCCATCTGCCCGTCGAACATATAGGTGTTCACCGGAACCTTGGGCTGGTTGACCGGCAACTGGTGGAAGTTGGTCCCGATGCGGTTTCGTTGGGCGTCGTTATAGGCGAAGGCCCGGCCCAGCAGCATCTTGTCCGGCGAAAGGCCGATGCCGGGCACCGTGTTCCCCGGCGAGAAGGCCGCCTGCTCGATCTGGGCGAAGAAGTTCTCCGGGTTGCGGTTCAGCGTCATCCGCCCGACCGGGATCAGCGGATAGTCCTTGTGCGACCAGGTCTTGGTCAGATCGAAGGGATTGATCCGATAGGTCGCCGCCTCGGCATAGGGCATGACCTGGACCGACAGATCCCACGACGGATGCTCGCCGCGCTTGATGGCGTCGAACAGGTCGCGGCGGTGGAAGTCGGCGTCGGCGCCCGACATGGCCGCCGCCTCGGCGTTCGAGAAGAAGGCCATGCCCTGGCGGGTGTGGAAGTGATACTTGACCCAGAATTTCTCGCCCGCCGCGTTGATCCACATATAGGTGTGGGAGCCGTAGCCGTTCATCTCGCGCCAGGTGCGCGGCAGGCCCCGCTCACCCATCAGATAGGTCACCTGGTGAGCGGTCTCGGGGTTGTTGGTCCAGAAGTCCCACTGCATGTGGTTGTCGCGCAGGCCGGAGTCGGGCAGGCGCTTCTGGCTGCGGATGAAGTGCGGGAACTTCATCGGATCGCGCACGAAGAAAACCGGGGTGTTGTTCCCGACCAGGTCGTAGTTGCCCTCGGTCGTGTAGAATTTCAGCGAAAATCCGCGCACGTCGCGCCAGGTGTCAGGACTGCCCTGTTCGCCCGCCACGGTGGAGAAGCGCGCCAGCATCTCGGTCTTGGCGCCCGGCTGAAACAGCGCCGCCTTGGTGTAGGCTGAAACATCGTGGGTGATCTCCAGCTCGCCGAAGGCGCCGGAGCCCTTGGCGTGCGGCTGGCGTTCGGGAACCTTCTCCCGGTTGAAGTGCGCCATCTGCTCCAGGAAGTGCACGTCATGCAGCACGATCGGCCCGTTCGGCCCGACGGTGAGCGAGTTCCGATCACTGACGGCCGGTGCGCCCGCGCCCGTCGTGGAACCTGAATTCTGCTGGGTCATCGCCTATCTCCTCTGGCGCCCGGCGCTCCCGTACAGCCGAGCCTCGCTTATGAGATGGACCGGCGCCGTAAAAACGCAACCGGCGCAGTCGCAGAAAAACGGCGGGTTCTGGGCCGCACAGCCCCTCGGAGGATGTCAGCGTCTCAGCCGGCGCCTGGGATGCCGCGCCATGCGAGGAGGCGACCTGGCCCCGCCTGGAGCTTCCCTAAAAAAGCCCCATTTCACCGGGCCCTGACGAGGAGGAAATTTCGTCTTGCCTGCCATTTTCAGACATTAATTTAGATTTTTGGATTTCAATCCCTGCCCCATGGGCAAAATTATTGCCAGCAACTAGGCTGGTGATGGGAAGCATCTTTCTAAAATCAAGCGGCGCCGTGAGGGGAGCTGCTGGCAAAGAATCGTCAGCATCAGAGGGGATTTCATGCTGTTTTGCGTTTCTCGGGGCGTTCGCCCCGTGATGTATCGTGCTCTGTTGGCAAGCGGGTGCGCGTCATTGGCCCTGATGAGCGCGGCGGGAACCGTCTCCGCCCAGGAAACGCCCGAAGAATCCGGCGCGGTCGAAGTGGGCGAGATCGTCGTCACCGGCTCGCGTATCGCCCGCCGCGACTACGCTTCCAACAGTCCCCTCGTCTCCGTCACAACCGAGGCGATTGAGAACACCGGCCAGGTGACGGTCGAAAAGGCCCTGACCCAGATGCCGCAGTTTTCGGGCGCCATGGGCCAGAGCACGGCCGGTTCGTCCTCAACCTCTCTGAACGGCGGCCAGGCCTACGCCAGCCTGCGCGGCCTGGGCTCCAAGCGCACCCTGCTGCTGCTGGACGGCAAGCGCCTGCAGCCGTCGAACCCCGACGGCTCGGTCGACCTGAACGTCATTCCGGAAGCTCTGATCGGCAACGTCGAGGTCATCACCGGCGGCGCCTCCACCGCCTATGGCTCCGACGCCACAGCGGGCGTCGTGAACTTCATCCTGAAGCGCAACTTCAGCGGCGTGACCGTGGCGTCGCAATACGGCGTCAGCGACTATGGCGACGGCGAAACCTTCCGCCTGTCGGTTACGGCCGGGGACAGCTTCGCCAATGATCGCGGCAGGGCCGTGGTTTCGCTCGACTATTCGATGCGCGACGTCGCCTACCAGTCGAAGCGGGACTATTATTTCACGCGCAATCGCGAGTCCAACACCGCCATCATCGCCCAAGGCGCCGCCTGGTTCGGCAGCAACCGTCCCACGCTGGACGCCGTCAACGACGTCTTCGTCGGCCAGTACGGCGTCAATCCGGTGCTGGGCGCCGGCGACTTCTATAACGGCCAGATCGGCTTCAACACCGGCGACCAGACCCTGTTCAACCTGGGCGGCGCCTCGCCGGTCATGAACCTGAAGGACCCGGAAACCGACGGCCACTTCCTGAACGCCGCCGGCACCAACATGCTGTGGGGCTGGAACAAGGGCCGTATCCAGAACGACAACGAGCGCTACTCGCTGTTCGGCCGCGTCGATTATGAGATTGCTCCCAATATCGACTTCTTCCTGCAGGGCTCGCTGACCAGCTATGAGTCGGAAGGGACGTTCAACCCGACCCTGGCGGGCCTCGCCTATGCCCTGTCGGCGCCGGTGACCAATCCCTACATCGGGGCCGATTTCGCCCATATCCTGGCATCGCGCCCGAACCCGACCGCCGACTTCGCCCTGTGGAAGGACCTGGACTTCGCAGGGGAGCGCCTGCAGTCCTACGCCTATAACGTCTATCAGTTCATCGGCGGCCTGTCGGGTCAGGTCGGCTACAAGGACTGGACCTGGGAAGCCTACGCCAGCGCCTCCCAGGCTGATTTCGAGAATGTGCAGACCGGCGGCGTCAGCCGTTCGGCCATCACTCGCCTGCTGTACAGCCCGACGGGAGGGTCCGAGTTCTGCGCCGGAGGCTTCAACCCCTTCGGCAATCACGACCCCTCGGCCGAGTGCGTGAACTATGTGCGCCGCAATACGACCAACACCAATGAGTTGACCCAGCGCATGGCCGAAGCCTCCATGCAGGGCGGCCTGTTCAACCTGCCCGCCGGCGAAGTCCGCTTCGCCGCCGGCCTGGGCTATCGCTACAACCAGTTCGACTTCCGTCCCGACAGCGCCCTGGACCAGCCGGACGGCACCAGCGACATCCTGGGCTATAGCGAGTTGCGCGCGTCTTCGGGCAGCGTCGACACGACCGAGGTTTTCGCCGAATTCCTGATCCCGCTGCTGCGCGACCTGCCCTTCGTCAAGTCGCTGGAGATGGACCTGGGATATCGCTACTCCGACTATAGCTCCGTCGGCGGCGTCCATGCCTACAAGGCCGATCTGAACTGGCAGGTGAACGACATCGTGCGCCTGCGCGGCGGCTACAATCGGGCGGTGCGGGCGCCGAGCGTCGGCGAACTCTACTCGCCCGTCTCGTCGGCCACGGTCGATATCGGCACCCCGTCCGCCAGCAACACCAACGGCGATCCCTGCGACTACCGCAGTTCGTTCCGCAACGGACCCGACGCCGAAAAGGTCAAGGCCCTGTGCGTGTCGCTGGGCGTGCCCTCGGCCCTGATCAACGACTTCCAGTTCGGCGCCGCCCAGGTGTTCGCCCTGACCGGCGGCAACCCCGACCTTCAGGAAGAAACGGCCGACACCTATTCGTTCGGCACGGTGCTGCAGCCGACCTTCCAGTCGCCGTGGCTGAGCAACATCAGCGCCTCGATCGACTGGTATCAGATCAAGGTGGCCGATGCGGTCGGCGTCCTGGGCGTCGGCAACGGCATCCGCTACTGCTTCAACGACGGCGGCAACAACCCGACGTTCGATCCCAACAACTACTACTGCACCCTGCAGGATCGCGGGACCAACGACGGCTATATGATCAACCCGCGTCAGCCTCTGCTGAACCTGGGCCAGTTCAACGTCACCGGCATCGACCTGCAGCTGGACTGGCGCCTGCATCTGGGCGATGTTGGCCTGCCGGACGAGGGTCAGCTCAGCGTCAGTTCGGCGATCAGCTACCTGAACAGCTTCGAGATCCAGGCCCTGCCGGGCGCGCCGACGTACGACTACGCCGGCACCTGGGGGACGGCGATCGAAGCCAACGCCGGCCAGGCGCACCCCGAATGGAAGGCGTCGACCAGCGTCACCTACTCGCGTGAAAGCTGGAACGTCGGCCTGCGCTGGCGCCACATGTCGGAGATGATCAACAGCGCCCGCGTGACCTCGCCGACCAGCACCGCGCGCGGCGTGGACGCCTATGACGTCTTCGATCTGAACGCCCGGGTGACGTTGCCTTACGACACCTCCCTGCGCTTCACCGTGACGAACCTGTTCAACGAGGCGCCGCCGCAGGTCGGGGATGTCCGCGGCACCTACGACCCGCAGAACTACGACACCATCGGCCGCTACTACACGGTTGCGGTCACCAAGACCTTCTAGGTCTCCGTCAGGAGACCTGAAGCCAGACGCGGCGGGATCTTGTCCCGCCGCACCTGATCCCGGCCCGGCGGGCCGGCGACATTTTCAAATGGGGCGGCGACCTTCGCCGCGTGGAGGAGGACAGTGCAGTTGTCATCTAAGAAATCATGGTTTGTCGGCCTGGCGGCCGCCCTTCTGGCCTCGACCCCGGCGGTCGCGCAGCAGGCGGCCTCGGCGCCGAACGTCTCCTATATTCATGCCGGTCGCCTGCTGGCTGACCCGGCCACCGGCCGCGTGGCTCAGAACCAGACCCTGGTGATCGAGAACGGCCGCGTGCGTGAAATCGTCAACGGCTTCGTCGGCCAGGGCGACGTGGTCGACCTGTCCGACAAGTTCGTGCTGCCGGGCCTGATCGACAGCCACGTCCACATCACCAATCAGCAGGGCGAAGGCAACCGCGTCGCCCGCTTCACCAACACCGCCGCTGACTCCGCCGTGCAGGGCGCGGCCTATGCCCTGGTGACGCTGCAGGCCGGCTTCACCACCGTCGCCGACCTGGGCGGCGCCAGCGACGCCGTCATCGCCCTGCGCAACGGCATCGCGGCGGGCAAGATTCCCGGCCCGCGCCTGCTGGTCTCGGCCGGCACGGTGACTCCGCACGGCGGCCACGGCGACGCCAACGGCGTGAACAGCGCCCTGGTGCCGGTGCTGCGTCAGAACGGCGTCTGCTCCGGCGCCGACGACTGCCGTCGCTCGGTGCGCGAGCGCGTGCGCGCGGGCGCCGACATCATCAAGATCACGGCCACGGGCGGCGTCCTGTCCGACACCGGCGCGGGCCTGAACCAGCAATTCTCGAACGAGGAACTGCAGGCCATCGTCGAGACCGCGCACTTCATGGGCCGCACAGTGACCGCCCACGCCCACGGCACGGACGGCATCAACAGCTTCCTGCGCGCCGGCGGCGACTCGATCGAGCACGGCACCTTCCTGGACGACGAATCCATCCGCATCTTCAAGGCCAACAACGGCTGGCTCGTGCCGACCCTGCTGGCCGGCGACTTCGTCGCTCGCGAAGCCGCGCGTCCCGAAACCTTCTTCACCCCGAACCAGCGCAAGAAGTCGCTGGAAGCCGGTCCGCAGATGCTGGACATGGCGCGCCGCGCTCACCGCGCCGGCGTCCAGATCGCCTTCGGCACCGACACCGGCGTCTCGCCGCACGGTGAAAACGCCAAGGAGTTCGCCCTGCTGGTCCAGGCCGGCCTGACCCCGCTGGAAGCCGTCCGCGCCGCCACCGTCGGCGCCGCGACCCACTTCCGCCTGCAGGACGAGATCGGTCGCCTGACGCCCGGCTACGCCGCCGACGTCATCGCCGTCTCGGGCGATCCGCTGAGCGACGTCACCACCTTGGAGCACGTCAAATACGTGATGAAGGGCGGCGTGACCTATCGCAACGACTGACCGCCGACGCCTCGGCGTCCGTGATCGGAAGGATCTGAAGGGGCGGCGCGAGCCGCCCCTTTTTTTGCGCCCGATTCTCAGTCAGCCTTCGGCAGGCTCCGCTATTGGCCGCCCAAAGCCGGCGCATAGTCCTCGTCGAAGAAGCAGGCGGCGTCATAGCGCGCCCGCGCAGCTTCGCAGAGCGCCGCCACCGAGCGCGACTCCGGTTTCGTTCCATCGTCTATCCAGGCCATCAGGGCCTCGAAAACCGCGACGTATTCCGGCGGGCTGAGGGCGCTGTGCGACGCCTCGTCAGTGAAGGTCTGCACCAGCAGGCTTGAGCGCCCCGCCGCCGCCACGCGGTCGCGATAGGCCGCCTCATGCCAGACGAAGGCCGTCGGGTCGTCCTTGCCGTGAATGGTGATCGTGGGGGCCACGATCAATCCCGACAGGTCCGCGTCGTAGGCCAGGCGCGCAACCGCCATCGAGTCCGCCGCGAACCGCTCGACCCCCGCGTTCAGCGCCGCATCGTCGTGCGAGCCCTGATAGACGGTCCGGCTGTTGTCGAACGGATTGAGGCCGTCCAGACGCCGCTGCACCAGGTCCTGGAACAGGAAGGTCCCCCAGGCCAGGTGAGAGACAAGCTGGCCCTCGCCTATGCCCACGACGTTGAGAATATCGGCCAGCCGCCGCTTCTGCTCCGGCGAGCGTTCGGTCTCAGCCAGGCCGACGCCCGTGCAGGCCTGCACCCGCTGGGCCAGTTGGGCGCGGGTCAGGCGGACGCCCTCGGGCAGGCCCTGCCAGACCGGATACTGCGCCTCGTCGGGCGCCGGATGGTTCTGACAATAATACTGATAGACCGCACGCAGATCGGCGCGGAACCTGTAGGCCTCGGTCCCGCCCGCCAGAACCCCGCTGGTCAGGACCACGCCGTCCCAGACCACCTGGCCCTCGGCGTCGCGCGCATAGAGCTCGGCCGCCTTGGCGGCGACATTGCCGCCCCAGGACTGGCCGTGCAGCAGGGTGCGGCGCGGACGTCCGAAGGCGTCCCAGAAGATCTGGCGCAGATCGTCGGTGTCCTCGACGGCCATGCGCACGCCGTAGCCGCCCCGGCGATAGGTCGAGCCCGCCCAGGCGAACCCCTCCTTCACCGTCATGGAGAAGCGTTCCAGATCCTCCAGCGGATCATCGGCCCTGGGAGCGCCCGTGCGCGGCCCGCCATGAGCGTGGACGATCAGCGAGCCGTTCCAATTCTCGGGCACGGCGATCCAGTAGTAGCCGCCCTTGGCCGCCCGCCCCGACCAGCAGTGCGCCTGCTGAGGAAGGAAATCGGGACAGACGGCCGGGGCGGGCGCCGGCGACGAGGCCGCAGGCGCATCCTGGGCGGCGGCGAAGGGCGCGCCGGTCAGCGTGACGGCGGCGGCCGCCGCCAGCATCGAAAACAGACGCATCCCTATCGCCTCCTCAGATCAGAACGACTTGGTGGCCGTGACGTACCAATAGCGGCCCCACGGGCTGTGCACCGAGCCGCGATAGCCGTTGTCGGCCAGCGGCGGTCCCTGATCCGTCAGGTCGCGGACGCCCAGACGCAGTCGCGTCTCGGCCGGGAATTCATAGTCGACATAGGCGTTGACGGTCTGGCGGGCGTCGACGACCCACGGGTCGCCCGAGGCGCCCAGCAGGCCGGGCTGCTGGAAGTCGCTGATGTACTGGGTCGTCATCCCTGCGCGCCAGGGGCCCTTGCGCCAGGTCAGGCTGGCGTTGAGGCGCCATTCTGGACGCCCGTTCTGCCCCACCAGTTGCGAGGAGTCCGGCAAGGTCGTGCCGGCATTGATCGTTCCGGCCTCGCGGGCGGCGTACAGCTCATTGACGATGTCGCCCGGATCGCGTGTGAATTCGTCCAGCTTGCTGGCGTTCACATTGACGATGAAGGTGCCGTACTTGGTGCGACGCAGCGACCAGTTCACGGCCAGGTCCAAGCCGCTGACGGTCTGGGGCTGAAGGTTGATGAAGCGGTCGTTGATCGAGATCACCTCGCCCACCGGGGTCAGGCCCGTGCCCTGGAACAGCAGGATGTCCTCGGGCGTCGGCGCGCGACGGTTGACCAGCGGATTGGAGCCGCCTTCGACGCGGTTCAGGTAGTCCAGCGCCAGGGCCGTCTGGGCGCCCAGCAGGCCGACGATCTTCTCCTGCTCGATCCGCCACTTGTCGATGGTGAAGGTGAAGGCGCCGAAACGCTCGGGGATGAAGGAGGGCTGCAGCACCAGGCCGTAGGAGGTGTTGGTGCTCTCTTCCGGCTCCAGGTCCGGGTTGCCCGCGACAAGCAGGGAGGCGCCCGAGGTGTTCTGCGAACACTGCGAGAAGTTGCTGATGCGGCCGGCGCGCAGATCGGCCTCGCAGCGGACATAGTCCGTGCCGCTGGCCAGACGGGCGTATTCCGTGGCGTGGGTCTGCTCCAGGTTCGGCGCGCGGAAGCCTTGCGAATAGGAGCCGCGGACCCGCACGCCCGGAACCACGTCCCAGGCCGCGGCGATCTTCGGCTTGGCCACCGAGCCGAAGTCGGAATAGTGCTCGTACCGGCCCGCCAGCTGCACATCCAGCTGATAGACCAGAGGAATGTTCATCTCGGGCGAGACCAACGGCACGGCGAACTCGACATAGGTCGAGAAGACCTCACGGCTGCCCGAGGTGTCGGGGTTGGGGCTGACGGCCGAGACGTTGGACAGGTTGGTCTCGCCGCTGACCATGTCGGTGAAGGTGTAGGTGCCGTCCAGATTGGCGTCGCGGTCATCCTTCTGGGTCTCGCGGCGCGCCTCGACGCCGAAGGCCATGCCGACCGGCCCGCCCGGCAACTGGAACAGGTCGCCGCGCGACAGCTTGAAATCCGCCATGGTCAGGGTCGTGCGCGACACCCGACGCAGGTCGAAGACGATGGCGTCGATCGCCGCCTGCGAACTGGGCGAGCAGTCGCCATAGCTGGTGGTGGCGACGCAACCGCCGCTGAAGGGGTTGTAGGCGTCGGGCGTCGACAGGGCCAACTGCTTCTGCAGGGCCGTCATATTGACGTTGGGCGAAACGTCCTTGGCCTCGGCCTCGGAGTAGACGACCGCCGTCTCCCAGTTGAAGCCGCGCCACTCGCCGCGCAGGCCGCCCAGCAGACGCGCCTGGTAGTTGTCGACCTTCACCACCTGGAAGCCGGTGTCGACGAAGCGGTAGTTGGTCATCAGGACCGGCAGGCCCTCGGCGGGAACACCGGTCAGACCCGGCAGGCGGTTCGGATTGGCCGTGCCGTCGGCGAAGGTCACCGGGCCGAAGGGGTTGTAGTAGTTGCTGGCCGGAATCCAGATGTCATTGAGGTTGACCACCGGCGGCTGCACGGCGCGGCTGTGGGCGCTGTAATAGCCGACCTCGCCGAAGGCCTCGATGCTGTCGGTCAGGTCATAGCGACCCGTCAGGAACAGGTTCAGCCGCTCGACCGACGGGCGCACCGTCGTCTCATGACGGGTGTCGTAGCGCATGTCGCGATGAGCACGGTTGAAGTTGTGGTTGCCCGCCTCAAGGCAGATGTCATTGCCGACGTCGACGGCGCATCCGAAGCTGCCGGGTTGATAGTGGAAGGCCCCGGCTGAGTTGGTTACGGCCACGCCGTTCGAGCTGATCACCGGGCGCGAGCCGACCGAGAGGCGCGCCCACGGCGTATGCGAGGAGCGGCCGTCCAGCGACTGGACGTCGGCGAAGTCGGGGTGGTCGGCAAACAGCGGGCGCAGGTCGTCCGAGCGGGTGAAGTCTTGATCCGAGGCCCACAGGGCGGTGCGCTGAGCGTAGTTGGCGAACAGGGAGACGTTGCCGCGATCGAAATTCTTGCCCGTGAACAGGTTGAACTCGGTGTCGCGCATCTGCGTGCCCTCGGCGCCGCCGTAGCGGGCGCTGACCGTCAGGCCGTCGATGTTGTCGCGCAAGACGGTGTTGACCACGCCCGCCACCGCATCCGCGCCATAGATGGCGGCGGCGCCGTCCAGCAGGACCTCCAGCCGCTCAAGCCCCGACACAGGGATGGCGTTGGAGTTGTAGCTCAGCACCGGCACCGTGCCCGTGTCCGAGGTGCCCTGGCTGGTCGGGTGCTGGACCAGACGACGGCCGTTCAGCAGCACCAGGGTGTTGCCTACGCCCAGCGAGCGCAGATTGACCGAGTTCACATCGCCGCGCGCCGAGTTCGAGGTCTGGGGATTGTTGGCGGAATCGAACAGGACGTCGCCCATCTGCGGGATGGTCCGCATCAGCTCGTCGCCGGTCGTGGCGCCGGTGGCCTCGATCTGCTCGCGGTCGGCCACCACCACCGGCAGGGCCGCCGTGGTGCGCGCGCCGCGGATGTTGGTGCCGACGACGACGATGTCCTCGACCTGGGTGGGCTCGGCGGGCAGGGCCTCCTGGGCCAGGGCCGCCCCGGCGAACAGGACGGTCGATGCGGTCGTCGCCATCAGGGCGATCTTGGATGGGTTTCTCATGTCTCTCTCCCAGTCGCCGTGTGCGGCGATCATGTCGTTGAGGTCGTGGTTCAGGGTCAGTCGTCGGCCAGCACCAGGTCGTCGCCCGGTCCGGCGGCGGGATCCGGCGCGGCGGCCAGGGGCTGAGGCCCGCCGTCCAGCGCGGCCTTCAGCGCATCGCGGTCCAGTTCCCCTTCCCAGCGGGCGACGACGATGGTGGCCACGGCGTTGCCGATGAAGTTGGTCAGGGCGCGGCATTCGCTCATGAAGCGGTCGATGCCCAGGATCAGCGCCATGCCCGCCACCGGCACCGAAGGCACCACCGACAGGGTGGCCGCCAGGGTGATGAAGCCCGCGCCGGTGATGCCGGCCGCCCCCTTGGACGACAGCATGGCCACCAGCAGCAGCAGGATCTGGTCCTGCAGGCTCAGGTCGATATTCAGCGCCTGGGCGATGAACAGGGCCGCCATCGTCATATAGATGTTGGTGCCGTCCAGGTTGAACGAATAGCCGGTCGGCACGACCAGGCCGACCACCGACTTGGCGGCGCCCGCGCGCTCCATCTTGGAGATCAGGCTGGGCAGGGCGGCCTCGGAGCTGGAGGTGCCCAGCACCAGCAGCAGCTCCTCCTTCAGATAGCGGATCAGCTTCAGGATGTTGAAGCCGTTGGCGATGGCGACCAGACCCAGCACCCCCACCACGAAGATGGCGGACGTCAGATAGAAGGTGGCGATCAGGGCGAACAGGTTCGCGACCGAGGCGATGCCATAGGCGCCGATGGTGAAGGCGAAGGCCCCGAAGGCGCCGATCGGCGCCGCCTTCATCAGGATGGCGACCAGTTTGAAGAAGGCCGCGCTGACCGACTCCAGGAAGGTCATCACCGGCTTGCCCAGATCGCCGATCATGGCCAGGGCGATGCCGAACAGGATGGAGACGAACAGGACCTGCAGGATGTTGCCGGTCGAAAAGGCGCTGACCACGGTGTCGGGAATGATGCCCGTCAGGAAGCCGACAATGGTGCTTTCATGCGCCGCCTGGGCGTACTGGGCCACCGCGCCCTTATCCAGGGTGGCCGGATCGATGTTCAGACCGTGGCCGGGCCGCACGACGTTGGCGATGATCAGGCCGACGATCAGCGCCAGGGTCGAAAAGACCAGGAAGTAGCCAAAGGCCTTGGCCGCCACCCGGCCGACGCGGCCGATGTCGCGCATCCCGGCGATGCCGGTGACGATGGTCAGGAAGATCACCGGCGCGATCACCATCTTCACCAGCTTGATGAAGGCGTCGCCCAGCGGCTTCAGGCTTTCGCCGACGTTCGGCCAGAAATGGCCGATCGCGCCGCCCAGCACGATGGCGACGAGCACCTGGAAATAGAGATGCCGATAGAAGGGGCGGCGCGCGACAGCCGCCGTCTCTGACGCGATGGGAATCAAGAAGGTCGCTCCTGATGGCGAGCAGCACGCTCGCGGATTTCCTCTCGGCGCGATCTTCGCCACGCTTCGACCTCAGTGTGGCCACAGCGCCGCCAGGAGGAAACGGCGCCCGAAAGATTCATCAACTCATTGACAATAAATGTTATTTTTACGCGCCGCATTTCAAGGGCATGCGTTTAGTGCGAAATACCGCTCGAACTTGTGGCGCAAAAGTGCGGAATACCGCACATTGAGAAGATGACGACCCCGGCGGCTGCATCACATTCGGAAGGCCTCGTACGGCGACATGCGAGACTCTGGATCGCCCTGATCCTGGCCTGGCTGGTCGTGGCGACGACGGCCGCCTATGGGCTGGGCGAGACCGCCCGGAAGGGCGCCTCGGCCGAACTGGCGCGCCAATCGGAGTCCGCCGCCGCCCTCCACGCCGCGGTTCTGCGCAGCGAACTGGAGAAGTATCGCGCCCTGGCGCCGGCCATGGCGACCGACGCCGACGTCGCCAGACTGCTGCTGAGCTCTCGCCCCGACCCGGCGATGCTGAATCAGCGGCTGGAGGCCCTGGCCGACCAGACCCGCGCCTCGGCCATCTATGTCATCGGGACCGACGGGGTGACCCGCGCCGCCAGCAACTGGCGCCAGCCGATCAGCTTCATCGGCGCCGACTACAGCTTCCGCCCCTATTTCGTGAAGGCGATGCGGGACGGCTCGGCCGAGTTCTTCGCCCTGGGGACGGTCAGCGGCACGCCCGGCCTGTTCCTGGCCCGTCGGGTCGTCGACGGGAACCGCACCATCGGGGTCGTGGTCGTCAAGGTCGAGTTCGACGCCCTGGAGGCCGAATGGCGCGCCTCGGGCGAACCGGCCTATGTGGTCGATCCCGGCGGCGTGGTGCTGATCACCAGCATTCCCACCTGGCGCTTCCGGACCCTGCGGCCGATGGACGCCGAAAGCCGCCGCCTGACCCTGGCCGACCAGACCCTCGGCGACGGCGCCCTGACGCCCCTGCCCTTCCAGACGCCTGACAACGGAGCCACGCGCCTGATCGAGGCGCCTCTGGACGGCGTCGACCGCCCCTGGATGCACGCCCGCATCGACACCATGACGCCGGGCTGGACGCTGCATCTGCTCACCCCCGACCGGGGCGCCATCGAAACGAGCGTCGCAAACGCCCGCGTTCTGGCCGCCCTGATCGCGACCCTCGCATTCGGCGTCGCCGCCGTGCTTCTGCGTCGCCGCCAGCAGGCTGTCGTGCGGCAGCGCGCCGCCGAGGCCGCTCGCCAGGAGCTGGAGCGTCGCATCGAGGAGCGGACCCGCGACCTGCGTCAGGCCAACGTCGCCCTGAATCGCCAGATCGAGGAGCGGATGCGCGCCGAGGCCAGTCGCGAAGCCCTGCGCGATGAACTGGTCCAGGCCGGCAAGCTGGCGGCGCTGGGCCAGATCGCCGCCGGCGTGGCCCATGAGATCAACCAGCCCGTCGCCGCCATTCGCACCCAGGCCGAGACGGCGTCGGCCTATCTGGAGCGGGCCCAGGAGGCCAAGGCGGTGCGCGCCCTGGGCCGCATCGGCGAGCTGACCGCCCGGATCGGCGCCATCACCCAGGAGCTGCGCGCCTTCTCGCGCAAGTCGGAGCCGCAGCTTCGCCCCGTATCGCTGAACGAAGCGATCGACGGCGCCCTGCTGCTGCTGGGCGGGCGCCTGCGCCAGGGGGGCGTCCGACTGGTGCGAGCCCGAGGCGGGGACGTGCAGGTCATCGCCGACCGCTTTCGTCTGGAGCAGGTCATCGTCAACCTGATGCAGAACGCCGCCGAGGCGCTGGAAGGGCGCGCCGACGGCAGGATCCATCTGACGGTCCGACGGGTCGGCGGGCTGGTCGAACTCAGCATCGCCGACAACGGCCCCGGCGTGGCCGACGCCATCCGCGACCAGCTCTTCACCCCCTTCTTGACCAGCAAGGCCAACGGCCTGGGGCTGGGCCTGGTCATCTGTCGCGACCTCGTCGCCGGATTCGGCGGCGAGCTGAATCTGCGCCCGGCCGAAACGGGCGCCGTCTTCGTCGTCAGCCTGAAAGCCGCGTGATGGAGGCGCGCGCCATGGAGTTTCCGCGTCTTGAGACCGTCGCCCTGATCGAGGACGACGATGATTTCCGCAGCGCCCTGGCCGAGCGGATGGAGGTCGAGGGCCTGACGGTGCGCGCCTATCGCAAGGCCGAGACGGCGCTGACGAACATCGACGCCGACTTCCCCGGCGTGGTGGTCACGGACTTGCGGATGCCCGGCCTGGACGGCCGCCAGACGCTGAGCCGGCTTCAGGCCCTGGACCCGGCCCTGCCGGTCATCCTCATCACCGGGCACGGCGATGTGGCCGAGGCCGTCGCCGCCATGCGCGGCGGCGCCTATGATTTCGTGGCCAAGCCCTTCGCCTTTGAACGCCTGTCCGAAAGTCTGACGCGCGCGCTGGAGAAGCGCGCCCTGGTTCTGGACAACCGGCGCCTGACCGCCCTGTCGTCCGAGGCCGGACTGGAGCTGCCGCTGCTGGGCGACAGCCCGGCGATCCGGTCGCTGCGCGCCACTATCGCCCAGATCGCCGACGCCCGCATGGACGTGCTGATCGAGGGTGAGACCGGCGTCGGCAAGGAAGCCGTGGCCCGCGCCCTGCACAACGGGGGGCGCCGCCGGCCTCACCCCTTCGTCGCGGTCAACTGCGGCGCCCTGCCGGACGGGCTGATCGAGAGCGAACTGTTCGGCCATGAGCTGGGCGCCTTCGCCGGCGCCTTGCGACGCCGCGTCGGCCACGTCGAACGCGCCCATAACGGATCGCTGTTTCTGGACGCCGTGGAGACCATGCCCACCGCCGCCCAGGTCAAGATGCTGCGTGTGCTGGAAGAACGCGAAGTCCATCCGATCGGCGCGTCCGAACCGCGCGCCGTCGATATCCGAGTGCTGGCCTCGGCGACCGGCGACCTCGACCACGCCCTGTCCGACGGCCAGTTGCGTGAGGATCTCTATTATCGCCTGAACGTCGTGCGCCTTCGCGTGCCGCCCCTACGTGAGCGTCGCGACGACATCCCCCTGCTGTTCGCCAGCCTGCTGGCGCGCGCGCCGATCAAGGCCGGCGGCGAAACGCCCATCATCACGGACGACGTGCGATCTCGCCTGCTGGAGCATGCCTGGCCCGGCAACATCCGCGAGCTCTCCCACTTCGCCCAGCGCTTCGCCCTGGGTCTGGAAGGTCGTGAGACGGCTGGAGAACAGGAGCGCGGCCTCGTCGATCGCGTCGCCCAGTTCGAAAAGCGCATACTGAAGGATACGCTTGAAGCCCTGGGGGGCAACGTCAACGACGCCATCCGCCAACTGAAGATCCCTCGCAAGACCCTCTACGACAAGCTCAAGCGTCACAATCTGAAGCCTGGCGATTTTCGCAACGGCTAACGTTCGACGGCATTAGTCGACCGCCGCCGCACTCCACCCCCACGCCTCCATCATCACATGGAACAGGCGGGTGTTGGGGAAGTAGCCTCGGACGCCGTCGGCGCCGGCGCCGATGGCCAGAGCCGGGACTTCCTCGGCCGTGTGGGTGCGATTGACCAGGACGTTCTTCAGCCGGACCACATCGTCGTCGCCTCCGGCCGCCTTCCAGGCGTCGTAGCCTTCCAGAACCGGCTCGCCGCGCCGTCCGCCGTCGACCTGCAGGCCGAAGGAGTGGTCGGCGGTGAACAGCAGCAGGGTGTCGTCGAGATCGACGCGCCCCTCGACCTCGGCGATCAGACGGTCGAAGTCCGCGATGTTCTGCAGCCCCTTGCGGACGTCATCCGTATGCGCGTCCCATTCGACCACGAGCAGATAGCCCTCGGGGGCGGCCTGCAGCAGGTCCAGGGCCCTCAGGGTCGCCGCGCGCACGTCCATCCGGTCGGCCACGACCACCGGCCGGGCGTTCGAGGCGGGCGCTTCGTCCAGGCGGGCGTAGATCGGCCGCTCATGCGCCTGGCTCAGGGCGTCGAAGCTGGTCCCTCTCGCGGCCAGTTGCTCGCCGATCTTCTGACGGCCGGCGCCGAACAGGACATCCACCCCGTCGCCGAAGCGCGGCGAGAAGGCCTGAGGGAAGATTTCGCCCCACTTGCCGCGATCGTTCGAGTGGGCGTAGGTCGCCGCAGGCGTGGCGTCGGCGATCGACTGGCTGGAGATCACGCCGGTGCGCAGGCCGCGTTCCTCGGCGTACTCCAGCAGGGTCTTGGCCGGGGCGCCGTCCTGACGGCCGCGCACGGCGTCGGCGGTCTGGCTGATCACGCCGTTGCGCGTCTTCACCCCCGTCATGATCGAGGACATGCCGTTGGCCGAGTCCGAGACGAACTGATCGACCGGCGAGGTTTCGCTCAACCCCAGGTGGGGCCATTGCTGGATGTGCAGCTTCATCGGCTCGCCATGAGCCATCAGGCTGGCTGCGTTGAGCGAGGAAACGCCCGCCGCATCGGCCAGGAAGAGGATGACGTTCTTCGCCCGTCCCGGAGCCGCGGCGTCCCGGGAAGGCGCATGAGCCTGCGCCCATGCCGGCCCAGCGAAAGCGGTGGCGGCCAGCGAGGCCGAAAGCGCGGAAACCAGCAGCCGGCGCGCGAGGTTCGTCATGGGAAATCCTGTCCTGAATGAGATGAAGTTGAGGGCGGTGGCGCTACTTCGCGCTGCCCACGCACGGCGCCCCGTCAGGCCCGACATCGCCGTCGCAAAGCCGGAGCGGCGGCAAGCTGTCGACCGGTTCGCGTAGAGTCTTGGTCCCGTCCGCCGCTCGGACGACGTCCACGGCGTCATAGAGCACGCCCGACACCGTATAGGCGCGATAGCGCAGCCGTCCGGCCTCCACGTCGATGGTCTGATACATCTGGGTGTCGGCCGCCACGCGGTCCGGCTGAGTCAGGGCGCGGTCGTTCAGACCGTACATCTTCGGCCCTGCGACAGAGACGACATAGACAGGTCCCTGGGCCGCGCCCTGCGCACGCCGGGCCTCGCCTGACGCCTTGCCGTCGCCATCGGTGATCCGGCTGTAGCAATGATCGTGGCCCTGAAGGACCATGTCGACGTTGCGCGCGCGGTAGATCGGCTCCCAGGCCGCCTTCAGTGCCTCGGTGTCGTTGGGACGGGCGCAGGTGTAGATCGGCTGGTGCTGGATGACGATGTTCCAGCGGGCCGTGCTCGACGCCAGGGTCCGGTCCAGCCAGCGGGCCTGGGCGTCCAGCGCATCCAGACTGGTTCCCGCCGTTCCGTCCAGGACGATGAAGCGCACGCCCTGATAGTCGGTGTAGTAGCTGGTCTCGACGACGCCCTCGGCGCCGTTCTCAGGCAAGGCGAACTGGGCGGCCCACAGCGGCCCGAGCCGGCGCCGGCCGTCATCGTCGTCGCTGTATTCATGATTGCCGGCCGCCGGTATCTGCGGAACCATGGCGTAGCCGTAGCCGCCGGCCGCCGTCCACTCGCCCCACTCCCAGTCATGGGATCGCCCGGTCAGATCGCCGGCGTGGACCACCACGTCCGGCGAGGTCCGCATCAGACCCGCGCGGATGGTGCGGGCGCCCTTGGACAGGATGCTGTTCTGGGTATCGCCGAAATAGAGGATGCGGAACGGCGCCGCATCATCCGCAGCCGTCCGGAAACTCAGCCATTCGGACCAGCCGTCGGCGCCCTTGACCCGATAGAGATAACCCGCGCCCGGCTTCAGGTCCGTGAAGCGGACGGTGTGGTAACGCCCCTGCCCGCCCCGCACGACGCCGTCCGTCGACAGACCGTCGACAGTTCGCGCCCGGTTTTCGAAGGCGGGGCCGTCGATCGCTTCCACAATCTCGGCTACGGCGTCCGCCTGACGGGCGTCGGTCCGCCAGGCGACAGCCATCTGGCGCGCAGCATCCGCGCCAGGACTCAGGACCACACGGTCCGGAAGACCCGACGGCGCCCACGCAGGACGCGCGACGCTGGCCGCGCTCTGCGCCGCCGCCGGAACAGCCAGGCCGAGCGCCATGACCAATCCGGCCGAAAGGAAGAGGGTTCGCTTGAACATGAGACGCCCCGTTCAAATGAGCGGCCGCACGGGCCGAGGGAGATTCTGTTGAAGGAGAGCGCGACCGTCCGCCGCCAGGGAGGAGGAACGGCGAACGGTCGCTCAGCCGGTCCTAGAAGTTCAGGCGCAGACCGATCATGTAGCGGGCGCCGAAACGCTCGTATTCGGAGACGCGCCAGGTCTCGCCCTGGTAGCGAACGCCCGGCTCGTTCAGCAGGTTGTTGGCGTCGAAATAGATTTCGGCGTTGTCGTTGAAGGCGTAGCTGGCCTTGAAGTCCAGCCGGCCGACTTCATCCCAATAGCTGTCGCCGACGATGTCGCCGCCGCCCAGGCCGTCCAGCCACTCGGTGCGGTACTGCCAGCTGATGCGGCTCGAGAAGCCGTAACGCTCATAGGACAGGGCGGCGTTGTAGATCATGTCCGACGCGCCCGGCAGGCCGACCTTGCGGCCGTCCGGCGTGGTGGCTTCCGACTCGTTCAGCGTCAGGTTGGCGCGCACGCCGAAGCCCGCAGCCCAGTCCGGCAGGCCCAGGCGCTCGGCGAAGGGCTCCATCGTCTGGGAGTAGGAGAACTCCAGGCCACGGATGAAGCCGTCGCCGCCGTTGTCGATGGTGAAGTAGGTATAGCCCGAGCGATCATAGCCCGGCACGTTCAGGGCGTCGCTGCCGTACGGCGTCCGCTCGATATCGAACAGGACGTCGCGGAGGTCCTTGTAGTAGACGCCGGCCGACAGGAAGGCGCCGCCCGGACGATACCATTCGAAATAGGCGTCGAAACCGATCGACTTCTCGGGACCGGCGTAGGGGTTGCCGCCGCTGATCTCGCCATCCTCGTCGCTGATGCTGTAGTTCGGGCGCAGGTCGGTATAGTCGGGACGCGCGGCCCCGGTGTTGGCCGACAGGCGCAGCTTCATCTCGTCGTTGATGTCCCAGTTCAGGTGCAGGCTGGGGAAGACCTCAAGGTTGTCGTCCTTGAACTCCAGTGGTTCGAAGGGACCGTCCTCTTCCATCTGCACCAGGGCCTGGCTGGTGTTCTCGACACGCTCGGCGCGCAGGCCGGCGACCACATTACCCCAGTTGAAATAGGTGGTGGCCATGGCGTAGCCGGCAATGACCGACTCGCTGACCTTGTAGTAGTTCTCATTGGCGACGTCGGGCTTGTCGACCGCGTTGGGCTTCAGACGGTCCCACAGGTCCCAGGCGCCCTTTTCCGAGTGGTAGCGGAAGGCGTAGCCCAGCGGCAGCTTACCCTTGTAGGGGGTGTTCAGGGCGAAATCGTCGGTCGTCGGCAGGGCGACGCCCGCCGCCGCCAGCGCCGCAGCCGTGATCTCCAGCCGCGAGGAATTATTCTCCTTGGTCCGGTCGTCGTACTGGAAGCCGAAGGCCAGTTCCGTCGGCAGGCCGAACAGGTCGATGTCGCGGGTCAGGTCCAGGCGCGCCGTATAGGCCTTGGTCTGAGCCAGGCTGGCGTTCACGCGCATGTTGACGAAGTCGTAGTCCTGAGGATCAAGCGAGCGCTTGATCTCGCCCTGGCTGAAGGAACCGTCGGGATTGACGATGGTGTCATACAACCGGACGCTGTGGTTCTCGCGGTCGGTGAAGTCATAGACCACGGTCGGACGGCGATTGTTCGGGCTCTTCCAGGTCGAGTTGAAGGACGGGCCGCCGTCGCTCTTGGCGTCCGTGTAGTTCAACCGCCAGGAGGCGTTCCAGCCGCCGAACCGCTGATCCCCGCCCAGGGTGGTGGTGAAGATGCTCTGTGTCGTGTGGTTGACGTTCAGCGTGCTGTCGAGGTCGACGTTGTAGATCGTGCCCCGCGTCGCCGTATTGCCGGTGCGGACATCGGCGTAGCCGTTGGATATCCCCGCCTTGTTGGTGGCCACGGCGCCGTCGTCGAAGTCGAACTCATGCGCATTGCGCATCTCGTCGTCGGTGAACTCGGTGTAGATGCTGCTCAGGAAGAAGCGGTGATCATCCGACGGGCGATAGTCTAGGCGACCCGAATAGGCGGTGTTGCTGCGCGTCAGGCGATAGAGCTTGTTCTGGTGCGCGTCGGCCCAGGTGCGGGTCTCGAAGCCCGGCTCCTGGTCTTCCTTCGCCGTTTCCCAGTCGGTCTCGAAGTTGTCGGTGACCATCTCGCGCTCATAGCGCGAGGCCGACAGCAGGACGCCGAAGCGACCGTCGGCGAAGGTGTTCGAGATGAAGCCGCCGGCGTTGTACTGGGCGCCGCCGCCCAGATCGTTATAGCCCAGCCCCAGATCGGCTGCGGCCATCAGGCCCGGATAGTCGAAGGCGCTGCGGGTGATGATGTTGATGTTGCCGGCCAGGGTTTCGCCCGGCATGGCGGCGGTGACGGCCTTGCGCGCCTGCACCGAGCTGGCGATGGCGGCCGGGATGGTGTCGAGGCGGGCGGTGCGGCCCGAGGGGCTGATGACGTTGACGCCGTCGAAGGCGATGGTGGTCCAGCGCGACGGGGCGCCGCGCAGGTTGACGTAGCGCTCCTGGCCCTGGTCGCGCTCGACGGCGATGCCCGGCAGACGGCTGAGAGCCGCAGCGATGTTCTGGTCGGGGAAGCGGCCGATGGCGTCGGCGGCCACCACGTTCACCAGCGACGTCGACGAGCGCTGGATCTGCAGCGCGGCGGCTTCCGATTCAGCCATGGGGCGCGAGGCCGTGACGACGACGTCGGCCACCGACGACGCGCCGGTGTCGATCGCCAGGGCAGCCGTCACAGGCGTGACGGCGTCGGCGGCGATGTCGACCTCCATGCGATGGGTGACGCGGCCGACATAGGCGATGCTCAGGGTATGGCGCCCCACCGGCGCCCGCTGCAGCGTGAAGCGCCCTTCGCGGTCGGTCACGGCGACTTGGCTGTAGCCGTCGATGCGCACCTCGGCGCCGACCAGATAGCTCCGCCCGTCGGCGTCGGTCACGACGCCGCTGACCTGGCCCGCGTCGGCGACAGCGACGGCGGCGGAAACGCCCTCGTCAGCAACGGCCGCAGCGGGCGTCAGACCCAGGCCAAGTCCAATTGAAGCCGCGCCGCATAGCAGCATCGACTTGAGGCGAGTGTTGGTCATGTTCGGCATCCCCCGAGAACGATTGTCTTTCGGGGCGCCGATCTAGCGCTATAGCCGAGCTTTCGGGGTTATAGTTTTGAAGCCGTTTCATCCATATTGTGTTCACATTCGTTGGTGCAGGGATCTTATTTTTTAGGAAATGAAAATCACTCGCAGACCAAACCCGCAACGCCAAACCATTCAAAGCTCCAGAACCACAAAGCAACAACTCAACGAAATCTATGCTTCTTTAAATTTTCACCCTACCCCACGCCTCAATCAACCGAACAGACTGTGGTTTTCTTAAAACCATGCCACGACACTAGCGTCTCGTAACGACCGGCACGAGAAACTACCCACGCGGATACCGATGACGAGTTTCTGCATGAGGCGGTCGGGCGTGGCCCTTCTCCTTAGCCATTGAAGGGCGGCCTCGGACGTCCCCGCGATCCGACGGAACGTCGCGATCAGATGCAGCGTTTCGGGCGAACCCGAGCCCAGGAGACGCCGCATGCCCATTCCCCAAGCGCCTGCCGCCCCGGCGCCTCGCAAGGGCATGCCCAGCCCCGAGCTGGACCGGTCGACCTTCGAAACCCGCTTCCGCAGCCGGTTCGCGGACCCCGTCTTCGATCCCCTGCGCGACGAGATCGATCGCTTGGCCGCTGCGGCCTGGGACGGTTACATCGGCGGGCGCAAATCGCCGCTGACGCGTCCCGCCGGTCCCGGCTTCGCCGAGCCGGATTATGAGCTGGCGCTGGACTGGCTGAACGCCCACGCGGCCGTGCGCGACGCCCAGGCCCGACACGAGGATGCTTCCGCCCCTGCGCGCATCCTGATCATCAACGCCTCCAGCCGATCCGAGCACTCCTGCCCCGGCGAGATGTCCAAGAGCTGGCGCCTGGTCCAGATCGCCCGGGAGGTCGTGGAGGGCCACGCAGGCATGGAGACCGAGGTCCTCGACCTGTCGCGGCTGGCGTCGGAGTACGGGCGGGAGATTCATCCCTGCAAGGCCTGCTTCTCCACGGCGGCGGCGCTCTGCCACTGGCCGTGCAGTTGCTATCCCAACTACAGCCTGGGTCAGGTTCACGACTGGATGAACGACATCTATCCGATGTGGGTGCGGGCGCACGGCGTCCTGATCGTCACTCCGGTCAACTGGTATCACGCCTCCAGCCCGTTCAAACTGATGATGGACAGGCTGGTGTGCGCCGACGGCGGCAACCCGGATCCGACTACGACCCACGGCAAGACGGTCGCCATGGCCAAGGCGCTGGAACTGGCCGGGTGGCCCTATCCCCGCCACCTGGCGGGCCGCCGCTTCGCCCTGGTCGTCCACGGCGATGTCGAGGGGGCTGAGAACGTGCGCCGCTCCCTGTCCGACTGGCTGATCTCGATGAAGCTGTCGTCGGCCGGCCCCGACGCGGAGATCGACCGCTACATCGGCTACTGGCAGCCCTACGCGACCAGTCATGACGCGCTGGATCGCGACCAGGCCGTTCAGGACGAGGTCCGACTGGCGGCGGAAGAACTGGCCCGCGCCGTTCAGGCCCAGCGTGACGGCGGCTCAGACGCCTCCGAGCAAGGCCTGGAAGCTCCGCGCCAGAAATAGGGGAGCGCTCGGCGCCGTATGGAACGGGCCGTCCGCCTTCTTCAGCATTCCTGACCCTTGGGCAGGTCCCCAAAAGCAGCAACCCCCGGAGCGAGGGCTACGGGGGTTTTAGTGATGCTTGGGTGAGGGAGCGGGATTTGGACGATACTCACACCTGCAATCCGCTTTATCGCGTAACAGTCACCAAACCTTAAAGTTCTACCAAACTCCACGCGCTGCGAAAGCGAGCCTATAATGCCGAAGCCGTCGTCTGAACTCGCTTCTAGTATGCGTACCTGACCCCCAGCGACAGGGTGCGGGGCGGGGCGTAGCCGGCGACGCCGCCGGCGGTTTCGGAGACCTCGACCTCGGCGTCGAACAGATTGTCGGCCGCCAG
>NZ_JBSHMV010000003.1:0-465807 GCF_053645695.1 Brevundimonas sp. NPDC055311 | reverse complement strand
AAGACGAGACGCCGCTCCGGCTCCGCAGCGAAGCCGAGCGCCCACATCTCCATCGTCATCAGCAGGGGCAGGCTGAACAGCAGCGCGCCGCCGAAACCGCTGCCTTCCGCTCGTGCGGCGTCCTGCATCGAAGTCATTCCCAAGCAACGCCGCCGTCCGGTTTCGGCTCCCGCAAGGGCTGTGCCCCTTAGTTCAGCCTGACCCGACGGTTGTTCGCTGAGAACGACCTTGCGGCCAGCTACCGAACCCTTGTGGCTCTGGATCGCGTCAAAGCAGGGATGTCGGTCGTCGTGCCCTGATTACTCTGCGACGATGTTGAGGTCCACTCCCCCGCTGGAGGACGTTCGGCGCGACGAGCCACCAAGGTCAGCAACGCGCCTTGAGCGATCATTGGCATCGGCGCCGAAAGCCGACACCGGTAGCGGCCAAGCGCTTGAACCGCGCCCAGCCCGTTGCTGACCTTTAATCTGCCCGCATGACCGAGATTTAACTGGCCGCGCGCCGGCGCCGCTGACTACCAAGCCTGAACATCATTCTGGTCCGTCATGCTCCTTCCCCTTCTCGCCGCCGTGTCGCTGATCCAGCAGCCTTCCGAACGTTTCGACGCCGAGACGCGCATCAAAGACGCCATCGCTGTCGTTCGCCCCGTGGCCTATCGCAGTCGGCAGGTCGACTGGGACGCCCTGGCCGAGGATATGCGCCATCGCGCCGAAGGCGCCCGCGACGACATCGACATGCTTCCGGCCTGGGCGGCCTTGGCGGCTGGATTGGGCGACGGCCATTCCTTCGTCCAACCGACCCCCGACGCGATCGCCGCCTGGCGCGAGCGATACGGCGACCGCCCGCTCATGCCTGACGCGCCGCCTCGGCCTCGTCCAGGTTCGCCGTTCATGAAGCGGGCGGAGATAGAAGCCCACACGCTTGCTATCGGCCCCGATCATGACGCCGAGTTGATCACCGTGCCGTCCGTCTCTGGTTTTGGTGAAAAGGCCATCGCCTACGCCTCTCGCCTGTTCGGCGCGGTCGCCAACGCCGGCCCGCGCAGCTGCGGCTATGTCCTGGACCTGAGAGGCAATACGGGCGGCAATGTGTGGCCGATGCTGATCGGACTTTCGGGTCTGCTCGGGGACGGTCCGCAGGGTCGGAGCGAAGACGTCGACGGGCGGATCGAGGACTATGCCACGCTGAAGGAAGGCTCCGCAGTCGTGCTCGCCGAACAGGGGCGCGGCCTCACAATGATGTCGATCGACGAGTGGCGCCCGATCCCGTCGCTCGCCGCCTCCCCCGTCGCGCTTCTGCTGGATGACGCGACCGCCAGTTCCGGCGAGGGCGTTGCGATCGCCTTCGCCGGCCGGGCGCTCACCCGCAGATTCGGCGCCCGAACCTATGGCGTCGCCTCCTCGAACGAAGGGTATCCTCTGGTCGACGGCGCCAATGTGGTCGTGACCACGGCCATGATGGTGGATCGAAACGGCCGAGCCTATCCTGATGGTATCGAGCCGGATCAGGTCATCGATGGTGGCGAAGATGCCGTGAACGCCGCCCGCGCCTGGCTCGCCCTCCAGCCCGCCTGCAAATAGGCTCCTGCCCTGGAGGCAAGACCCGGAGTTTCGTTCGCGTCCAACACCGCCGCTCACCGTCAGCCAGATAAACGTCCACCTTCTGCCCAGGCCCATTGGGCGTGGTCCACTGGAGCGTTTCTGGATTTCACCCAGGAAGACGCCAGAAAATGGGGACGCCCGGCGGGCGCCGAGCAGTTATTGAGCGGCCCTGAACCTGCGCATTTCATTATCGCATCGCAACCTAAAATTTGATCATATGTTTTAGGATCGAGAAAATATCAGGCAATTATTCCCCGTATGATATCGCGTCTCCGAGGCCGGTAAAAAATCTTTTGCCAAGTTAGCTGCCGCACCCTTTAATACGCAGATGCAAAAATCGGGATCATTCCACCCAGTTGTGTTCCGCAGCGAACCACCGTGGCTGGGAGAGCAGCGCACACGCGTCCTTGCGGAGATCACGCCAGAACCGACCGCCGGCGAGGCCGCTCAAGCCTGCGTCAGCCCCGCCCAGCCCGCCTGACATCATTTTTCCCGCGTCTTCTCCCCGAGACCCTCATGACCTCACAGACGATTTCCAAGGCCGCAGCATTCTGTTGCGGTCTTTTCGCCGTTGCGCTTTCAGCGCCAGCCCTGGCGGCCGCGCCGCCCCTACTGGAACACCAGGTCCCCTTGGCGCTGGACGGCTCGGGCACAGCCTGGATTCTCACATCGACGGCCCTGGTGCTCATGATGACGCTGCCGGGCCTGGCCCTCTTCTACGGCGGCATGGTTCGGAAAAAGAACCTGATCGCCACCATCGCTCATTCCACGGCGGCCATGGCGATCGTCACCGTCCTATGGTTCGTCGCCGGCTACGCCCTGTCGTTCGGTACGATCAACGGCGCGGCCAACAACTTCGTGGGAGGGCTTCAAGCCTTGTTTCTCAACGGGGTCGGAACCCACACCGCCCACGCCCTGACCCCGGGCCTGCCCGAGTTTCTGTGGATCGGCTATCAACTGACCTTCGCCATCATTACTCCGGCCCTGATCGCGGGAGCCTTCGCCGAGCGCATCAAATTCTCGGCCAGCGTGCTGTTCTTCACCCTGTGGCACCTGATCGTCTACGCGCCGATCTGCCATCAAGTCTGGGGTGGCGGCTGGATGGGAGAACTGGGCGTGCTCGATTTCGCGGGCGGCGCCGTCGTTCACGTCAACGCCGGGGTGGCCGGCTTGGTCTGCGCCGTCGTACTCGGCCCGCGACACGGTTGGGGCCGGGACAACATGGCCCCGCATAACCTGGCCTTCACCGCCATCGGCACCGGACTGCTGTTTGTCGGTTGGATGGGCTTCAACGGGGGCTCGGCCGCGGGCGCCAATGAGATCGCCGCCGTCGCCGTCTTCAACACCCTGCTGGCTCCCGCAGCCGCCGCCGTCGGCTGGATTGCGGTGGAGTGGACATTGAAGAAGAAACCAACTCTTCTGGGTCTGCTGACCGGCGTCGTGGCCGGCTTGGTCGCCATCACCCCCGCCGCCGGCTTTGTCGACCCTAAGGGCGCCTTCCTGATCGGCCTTATCTCAGGTCCGATCGCCTATGCCGGCGCAGTCTGGCTCAAGCATAAGCTCAAATATGACGACAGCCTGGACGCCTTCGGGGTGCATGGCGTCGCAGGAATTGCGGGAGCCTTGCTGACCGGCGTCTTCGCCAATGCCGCCATCAATCCGGCCGCCGAAGGGGCCACCGTCCTGAAACAGGCCATCGGCCTGAGCGGCGCCATGATCTGGAGCGCAGCAGGCACCTTCATGGTGCTCATGATCTGCAAATATACAGTCGGCCTCAGGGTCCAGACGGAGGCCGAGATCGAGGGCCTCGACTACAGCGAGCACGGTGAGGTCCTGCCCTAGCTCCGCCGCAAACCGCCTTTTTTTTCCGCGTCGACAAGCATAGCAGGCAAAGTCAGAACAATGAGCGCCGGGAGCAAGGCCTGCCTCGTGGACATACTGGAGCCGCTGCGCGCCCTGCCCGGCTACGGACTCGTGGCGCTGACGATCTTCGCCTATCGGGTCTGCGACAACGATCCCTACAACGAGGCCTCGGTCGTCGTGGCCGTCCGACGCCCCCAGGCACGCGGCTCGCATGCGGTGGAATTGGTACGGTCGATGAAGCGCCGCAGCTTCTTCGCCCACCTCCTTGCCCTCCCGGTCAACACCGACATTGCCCGTCTGCGCGGTGTCGAGGGCGATCAACCGCCCAAGTGGCTGACCCCGATCGATGTCGCCTTCTGGTCCCGGATTACGGCCTCGGTCGCCGTGCCGGACGGGACGCCGGACATCAGCCTCAGTCTGCCGACGCCGAAGTTCCGAACACTTCCCTCGCAGTCGCGCATGGGAACCAACACCATGTTGAACCGCATCGACGGCCAGCGGCGCCAGATTGCGTGCAGTCCAACACCCTGCGCTTCGCCCAGCAGGTCCTGCCTTCAGGGATCACACTGAAGCGAGAAGGCGGGCCGTTGACGCAACTGCTCGACGGCCTCGGCGCTTCAACCCTGGTCCAGTTGGATGTCACGCAAGACGCCCAACTTGTCCCTCACATGCCGACTCCAATCACGGCCGCCGGCCAATTCCGATAACCTCAGGAGAACACCCATGCCCTTCGTGACCACCTCCGACGGTGTCGACATCTTCTACAAGGACTGGGGCCCCAAAGAGGCTCAGCCAATCCATTTCCACCACGGCTGGCCGCTGTCGGCAGACGACTGGGACAACCAGATGCTCTTCTTCCTCAAGCAGGGCTATCGCGTCGTCGCCCA
The DNA here is from genome assembly GCF_053645695.1 of Brevundimonas sp. NPDC055311. Lineage (NCBI taxonomy): Bacteria > Pseudomonadati > Pseudomonadota > Alphaproteobacteria > Caulobacterales > Caulobacteraceae > Brevundimonas > Brevundimonas sp. NPDC055311. The sequence continues at coordinate 461,456 of NZ_JBSHMV010000003.1, read as the reverse complement.
TGACCGGCGCGGGCATGGGCGTTCGGAACAGGTCGGCGACGGGCACGACATGGATCACTACGCCGCCGACGCCTCGGCTGTTGCCGAGCATCTGGACCTGAAGAACGCCATCCATATCGGTCACTCGACCGGCGGCGGACAGGTGGCGCGCTACGTCGCCCGGTTCGGCCAGCCCCAGGGCCGCGTCGCCAGCGCCGTGCTGGTCAGCGCCGTGCCGCCCTTGATGGTCAAGACCGACAGTAATCCTGACGGCACGCCGATCGAGGTGTTTGATGGCTTCCGTGTCGCCCTGGCCGCCAATCGGGCGCAGTTCTTCATCGACGTGCCCGCCGGCCCCTTCTACGGCTACAACCGCCCCGGCGCAGACGTCTCACAGGGCGTGATCGACAACTGGTGGCGTCAGGGCATGATGGGCAGCACCAAAGCCCACTATGAAGGCATCAAGGCCTTCTCGGAAACCGATCAGACCGAAGACCTGAAGGCGATCACCGTGCCGACCCTGATATTGCAAGGCGATGATGATCAGGTCGTGCCCTACAAGACCGCCGCCCTGATGCAGGACAAGCTGCTGCAGAACAGCAAGCTGATCATCTATCCCGGATTCTCGCACGGCATGCTGACAGTTAACGCCGATGTGGTGAACGCGGACATCCTGGCCTTCATCAAGGGATGAGGGACGACGTCCACATGATCCCTCCGGACGCGGACGTGGCCGTACTGGATCGGCAAAGGCGCGCCTTCCTTCGGGACGGCGCCCCACTTCTCCCCTGACCGATTGAAAACGGCCCAAAGGCACTGCGCGGATACAGAACGCAAAAAACCCTGCAAGCCACTGAACTTGCAGGTTTATTGCTCCCTAGATTGGTATAACCAGGGAAGTTGTAAGTGCGGGAGGGCGCTGTCCTTGTTGGTATTGGCCGATGATCCTGCCCGGCGAGAAATGTCGGTGCGTGCTCCTCGGCAAACACGGTCCCGCATGAAGAGGCACACGATTCAAGTTGGTGGGAGATCAGGAGCCTCCCGTCGTTCCTCATAGAAGAATCGTACCATCTCAAACAAAGCCCCTACTTCTCGATTTGGCAGAAGGCAGATAGTTCGAAAAGCTTCCGCGAAGCGGAGCCACTCGGGGGTGTTACGGCCTCGGAAATATTCGCTATTTCCGGAAGCGCGCCGATCCTCTCCCCAATCCTGTTAGCCCATGACAACCAGACCATCACTGGTGGCGGGATTGGCCATGCGGATTTGCCGCACGAAAAGAGCATCTCCGCTGAGATGACATCAATCGCTAGGCGCCTGCGATCCGTTCAGGGGGCGACTGCTGCACACTGGGGCGCTCACCCCCGCTGGAGCGGCTGTCTTGCCCTACTCACTACTGCTGCCGCCCAGAGCACCCACCCGGGCGGGTCTTACCGAGCCGAGCGCCTATCGACGTCGAAAATCAGGAAGAGCTGCCAAGTCAAAGCCAGGATCGCCAGACCTGACAATATCCAGGGGTGACCGATCCAAAGGGCGGACCAGTCAAAGCTGCCATTGTTGATCTTCTTGATATGATTGAAATTCTGGCTGATCCCGACGACCAGGCCCATCATTCCGACGACGGCGGCGATATAGCGCGACCACAGGGCGTCATATGATTTCAGCATCAAGATGAGCGCCAGGACGCCAAGAGCGAACCGCTGGACCCGACAGTAGGGGCACGGGAAGACCAGGCCAGCCAGATCGACAGCCAGGGTGAACAGGACCACGGCAAGAATGGCGGCGCCCACGATTCGCCGGTTCAAAAGGGCGCTTCCCAGCAAACTCATGATCTTGTTCACGCCAGCTCCAATCCCATCAACCCCAGGGCACCTGCGCCCCACCCGATATAGCTTTGCCTGCCAGCGTCGCCGTGTGAATGCAATGATCGGATCGCTCGACAGCATGGGCGTCAATCCGGCTTTCGCCCTTTCCCGCCGGAGCCGTCGCTGCGGATGTTGATCCGATCGAGCAAGAGCTCGACGCGCAAGCCGCCCAGAGGCGAGTTCAGAAAGCGAACTTCGCCGCCATGGGCCTTGATCGTCGCCAGAACGATCGACAGTCCCAGCCCCGCCCCTTGATGACGACCGCCGGCTCCCCGAAAGAAGCGCTGTCCAAGTCGTGAAAGCTCGTCCGCAGCCACCCCCGCCCCGTCATCCTCGACGACCAGACGCGAGGACCGGAGCGTCATTTCCAGTCCGATGCGTATCCGCTTGTCCGCATGACGCCGGGCGTTCGCCAGCAGATTGTCGGCGGCCGCGCCAAAGCGAACAGGATCGACATACAGAAGGCCGTCCTCCCCGAAGAACTGAACCCTTTCATCCGAGGCGGCCGCAGGAAAGGCCTGCCTCAGGGTGATCAATCGGCGGTTTTCGTCCCGGATCGGGGTCTCATCCTCGCGCGCCAGCGCCAGCAGCCCCGCCACCAGCCGCGCCGTGCGATCGACCGAGGTCTGGATCTGCTCAAGCGCATGTCGCCGGATCGACGGGTCGTCCGTAGCGGCGGCGATCTGCGCCTGTATCCGCAGACCCGCCAGCGGCGTTCGCAGTTCATGCGCCGCCGCCGCAGTGAACTCGGCCTCTCGGCGCCGTGCGGCGCCCAGGCGGCCGATCAACTCGTTCAAGGCCAGGACGAACGGCTGCAACTCACGGGCGCCGTGGGACACGTCGATGGGAGCCAGATCATCGGCATCGCGCGCGCTCAAAGCGTCGGTCATCTGGCGGACCGGCGCCAAGCCTCGCCCGACCGACCACCAAATCAGGGCGCCCAGCGCCGCCAGACCCAGAACCGCCGGTCCGATCAGGCCCGTCACGACGCTTCCGACCAGATGTTCGCGGACCGCCAGATTGTCGCCGACCATCACCCGAAATCCGGCCTGCGGATCGCTGACGGTATAGACGCGCCATCGCTCCCCTAGAATCTCGCGCTCGGAGAACCCGTCCTCTCCGCCGGACAACTGCTCTACGGGCGCGCTTTGTGATCGTCCCAGCAACTGGCCGTCCATCGACCAGATCTGACAGGAGAGCTGGCGATCATAGACGTGGCCGGCCTTCGTTTCAGAGGCCTGGATGACAGGACGAACATCGCCCGCCCGCATCATCGAGGACACCATGCGGGCGGATTCCATCAGACGGCTGTCCAGAACCTGCTGCACCTCGGCGCGGGTATGCACCTCGGCCCACAGAACCGCCCCGCCCCATACCAGGGCGGTGACGAGAGCCAGTGTGGCGAACAGCCTGAAGCGGATCGATTTCATTGCAGCGTATAGCCGACGCCGCGAACCGTGCGGATGAAGCCGGCGCCCAGCTTGGCGCGTAGATGATGAATATGAACCTCGACGGCGTTCGAGCCGATATCCTCCTGCCAGCCATAGAGCCGCTCTTCGAGTTGCGCGCGCGAAAGCACCTGGCTCGGCCGCTCCATCAGAGCTTCGAGAACGGCGAACTCGCGACGCGACAACGACAGGTCGCCATCCCCACGCCAGGCCAGTCGGGCCTTTGGATCAAGGGTCAGATCCCCGTGACGCAAGGCGGGCGATGACCGTCCCAGCAACCGCCGCCGAACCGCCCTCAGTCGGGCGGCGAGTTCGTCAAGGTCGAAGGGTTTGCCCACATAATCGTCCGCGCCGGCGTCAAGCGCCTGTATGCGGTCGCGACTGTCGTCGCGCGCGGACAACACCACGACGCCGACATCCATGTCTCGCTCGCGCGCATATCGCAGCACCGACAGACCGTCGCCGTCCGGAAGGCCGAGATCCAGCACGACCGCGTCGAAGCCCGACGCCTCCAGCGCCGCCCTCGCCTCCTCGACCGTGGCGACCTGTTCGACGGTCCAGCCGCAAGCGCTCAGGCCGACGCTCAGCCCGTCGGCCAGAACCGGATCGTCTTCAATGGCGAGAATTCTCATGATTTCGATTTGCGGGTCGCGGCTTAAGCCTGACTTAAGTTCATTCTACGACCTGTCCCCGCCATGATGTCTCTCCAACGCTTCGTCAGCGTCATGCTGCTTCTGCTCATCATCGGTTTGGGCGGATCAGCATTGGCGCAAGCGCCCTTGCCTCTCGACCAGGCCTTCGTGCTCAAGGTGTCGCGCCAAGCCGACGGCGATGTGGCGTTCGACTGGACCATCGCGCCGGGACACTACCTCTATCGGGATCATACAGCCGCAATGGCGTCAGGCGCCACGGACGCCCTGCCGCTGAGACTGGCTCCTGGCGAGCGCAAGGATGATCCAGGTTTCGGCGTCGTGGACGTCTGGTACGGCAAGGGCCGCGCGGTCCTGTCGGCCGAGACCCTGGCTGCGGCGGGCGCGCCCCGTTCGATCGACATCACCTTCCAGGGCTGTCTTGAGGACGCCATCTGCTATCCTCCGACGACGCGGACCGTCGAAACGCCCGCGAAACCGAAATTGCCGGCATCGGCACCGACGACGCCCGCGCCGGCCACGCCTGTCGTCTCCGTCGTTCAACCGCCGAAGGACGTCTCGACCGAGCCGACCGGGCCATTGGTCGCACCGGCAGCCCCTGAGCCGTCGCCTCTCGCACCGTCTAAGGCGGTTCCGACCTCGGACGGCCTCGACAGCCTGGCGCTGAAAGGCGGCGCTGTGTGGGTGCTGGCCGCCTTCTTCGGCTTCGGCCTTCTGCTGGCCTTCACCCCGTGCGTTTTTCCCATGTACCCGATCCTCGCGGGCGTCATCGGTCGCGGCGTGGACGGCCGAGGAACAAGGCGAGGCCTGATCCTGTCGATAGCCTATGTTCTGGGTCTGGCCGCCGCCTTCGCCTTGCTGGGCGTCGCGGCCGCCTGGTCGGGTCAGAACCTGCAGGTCGCCCTGCAATCGGCCTGGGCCGTCGGCGGCCTCAGCCTCATCTTCCTGGCCCTGGCGATCTCCATGTTCGGCGGGTTCGAACTGCAACTGCCTTCGGCATGGACCAGTCGCTTCTCGCGCGAAGAAGGACAGGGGCGGCGTTCAGCGCCGTCCGCCGCCGCCATGGGTTTCGTTTCAGCCCTGATCGTCGGCCCTTGCGTCACCGCACCGCTGGCCGGAGCTCTGCTCTATATCGCCCAGACGGGAGACGTGGTTCTGGGCGCGGCGGCCTTGTTTTTCCTGGGGCTGGGCAAGGGCGTGCCCCTGATCGTGTTCGGCACCGCCGGAGCTCGCTTCCTGCCGAAGGCGGGTCCCTGGATGGACCGGGTCAAGATGGCTTTCGGCTTCGCGTTCCTGGGCATGGCCTGGTGGTTGGCCGGACGTATCCTGCCGCCGGCCGTCACCCTGGCGACGGGGGCGGCGCTCAGCTTCGCCGCCGCCGCTGTGCTCGGGCTCTTCAGCCCCGCGACGAACAATCTGATCTCGAACCTCGCCCGAAGCGCCGGACTGGCGGCGAGCCTATGGGGTGCCCTCATCCTGATCGGCCTCGGTCTCGGCGCGGTCGACCCCTGGCGGCCGCTTGCGCCTCTGATGTCGGCCAATTCAGGCGCGGCCGCGACGCCATCTGTCGTCCCGACCGCTATCGTCGAGGATCAGGCGACGCTGGAGCAGGCCCTGGCTCGCGCCGCCGATGTCCGCCGTCCGGCCGTCCTCTACTTCACCGCCGAATGGTGCACGATCTGCAAGGCCGTTGATCGTCGCGTTCTGGCCGATCCAGCGACGATCGCTGCGTTCGCCGCTGCAGACCTGATCAAGGTCGACGTTACCCGAAATACGGCTGAGACACGCGACCTGATGAAGCGCTACAGGGTGGCCGGGCCGCCGACCATGATCTTCCTGACCGCTTCATCCACCGAGGCGACCGGAGCCCGCCTGATCGGCGATATGACGGCCCAACAGGTCCAGACGGCGTTGGAACACGCCGGGGCGAGGTCATGAACGCCGTCTCCCTGGGCCCGCTGGTCCTGTCAGGCGAACGTTTCGCCATCCTGGCCGGCGTCTTCGTCTTCATCGTTGGAACGGGCCTTCTCGCCACTCGCGTCAGCCCTCGCTTCAATCTCTGGAGTAGCGTCGTCGCCTTCGGCGGTATCGCAGCCGCTCGCCTCGGTCATGTCCTGACCCATTGGGAGTATTTCCAGGACGATCCGTGGCGCGCCCTGGCGGTCTGGCAAGGCGGCTTCAGCTGGATATGGGCCGTGCCGGTCATCATCGCCGCGATGGTCGTGCTGCTGCGGACCAGGCAAGAACGCGCCTGGGCCCTGGCGCCGTTGGCGGTCGGCGCGCTCGTTTGGACGACAGCCTATCAACTGGTCTCCGCCACCGAGCCCCTGCCTCCGCCCCATCTCACCCTGAGCGCGCTTGAGGGGCCGCCTGTCGACCTGTCGGCTGTCGACGGTCGTCCCGTCGTGATCAACCTGTGGGCGACCTGGTGCCCGCCCTGCCGTCGGGAAATGCCCGCCCTGGCGCAGGCCCAGATCGAACACCCGGACGTACGCTTCCTTTTCATCAATCAGGGCGAAGGCGATGTCGTCGTGCGTCGCTTCCTGACGAATGAAGATCTGAACCTTCAATCCGTCCTGTTCGACACGGCGATGGAGGTTCCGCGCCACTATCGAACAGTCGGCATTCCCGTGACCCTGTTTCTTCACGCCGACGGCCGTCTGGCCAAGGCTCATCTGGGTGAAATCGCCCCCGAGCAGATCGCGACCGAAATCGCGCGTCTGAACTAGCCCGCATGCTCAAAGGAAGTCCCATGATCCGCAAATTCGTCCCCGCCCTCGCTGCAGCCGCGGCGGCGCTGGCCGCCTGCAGCCCCGCCGATGCCGACAACGGCGCCGCCGGGACAGCGGTCGTTCAGGACATGCCGCCCATCGCCAGGACAGGCTTCGACGATCTGTTGCACAATCCGGCCACGCCGTTCCTGGGCGCCGAGAACGCTGACGTCACCATCATCGGGTACGTCGACTACAACTGCCCCTACTGCAAGAAGATGTACGTCGAAATCGACGAGGTTCTAAAGACGGACCCCAAGCTCCGGGTTCTCTATAAGGACTGGGCCATCTTCGGCGCCGTATCGGAGAACGCCGCCCGATCCGCCCTGGCCGCCGGTTATCAAGGCAAGTATCACGCGGTCCACGCCGCGTTCATGAAGCATCCCTCGCGGGTCACCGACGATGAGATACGCCGCCTGCTTCAAGGCGCCGGGGTTGATCTGGCGCGGTTAGACCAGGATCTGGCGACGCACCGCGCCGAGATCGACGACGTGCTGATGCTCAATATGCAGGAAGCCATGGCCATGGGTCTGCAAGGCACCCCCGCCTTCATCATCAACGGCTATCTGATCCCGGGCGGAATGCCGCGAGCCCAGCTCGAAGCCATCATCGCCCGCCTGCGCACAGGCCAACCTCTGCGTTAAGGCTGCAAGGACTGCGGCGGCGGCGTCCAAACGACGACGTCGCCCGCCTTGAGCCCCGACAACACCTCGACACCCATCGGACCGACCTGGCCCACGACAATATCGCGCCGGACGGGCTCGGCGCCGCGCGCCCGAACCATGACGAAGGCGTTGGGCGCAGCCCCCTGGACCGCCTCAGGGGGCGCAACCAGGGCGCTCGGATTTTCATAGGCCACGATCGAGATGTTGGCGGTCATGCCGATCCGCACAGCCCGCGCGGCTTCGGGCGACAGGGGATCCAGCCTCACGCGCGCCTCAAACACGGCCTTGTTCGCGCCAGCTTCCATACTGGCCTCGCCCGCGACGCCTGTGACGACTCCCGTCAAGGTCTGTCCGCCGAAGCCAGGCCCGGTGACGACGGCCTTCTGTCCGGGTTGAATGGCGTTGAGGTCCAGCTCATCGAGCGTGAAAACCACGTCAAGCGCAGCTGTGCTGGCGATCACCGCTAAGGATTGCCCTTTGGCGACACGCCCTCCGGTCCGCACGACCTTGTCGGCGCTTTCGCCTTGCGACTCCGGCCGGACGATCACGCCGCCCTGCGGCGCGATGATGACGCCGTCGCCCCCGTCTCGCACTGCATCATACTGCGCCGCAGCGACAGCGCGTTGCAGCGATGCAAGACGCTTTTCTCCAGCGCCGGCTCGCCTGAGCGTTTCAGCGAGATCTTCGCGCGCGGAAACAAGCGCGGCTTCGCGCTGGCGCCGTTGCTGTAGAAGCCCCTCATGCTCGCTTCGGGGCACAAGCCCTCGCTCGAGCAACGCCTGGGTCTCCGCGATTTTCGCCTCAAGGTCGCTCAGGTCAGCTTCGGCGGCGGCGATCGTCCGGGTCGCGCGACGCACTTCTACGCCTCCTTCCCAACCGGCCATTCGGTCAGCCTCGGCGTCCGCCTTCAGCCAGGCGGATTCCGCTTCCGCCCGACTCCGCAGGACATCCGCGGCGTCAAGTTCCAGCAAGCGCTGCCCGACATCGATCTGATCGCCGTATTCAAACAGGACGCGGGTCACCCGGGCGTCGAACGGAGCGCTCAGATCAATACGCTCGCCAGGCGTCACCCGGCCTGAAAAGTTGACGGAAACAATAAAAGGCGCGCGTGTCATCGTGGCGCGCTGCTCCTCCATCGCGCCCTGGTCCGCCCCGCCGCGCGTCAAGCCGAACGCGGCTCCAGCGGTCAGAACCGCCACAACAGCCAGGGCGCCCTGCACTTTGCGAGATTTCAGTCGTTCAAGGAAATGCGCCATGTCTCAAGCGTGCTCCCGATTTGCTGATCCAGCGCTGTCAGCGCATTGAGGTACGCGATGTTGGCCGACAACTGCTGAGCATCGGCGGCGCGCAGGTCGGCCTGCAGAGACAGGACTTCAAAGTTCGAGGCCCTGCCGAAACGCAGGCGTTCCTGTCCGATCTCTAGAGCCTGCTCCGACAAGGCGCGAGCCCGCCGCGCCGCCTCCACCTGAAGCCAACTGGCCTCAACCGACTGAACCGCGTCCAGCACCTGGCTTTCCACCGACTGCTTCATTTCCTCGAAGGCCAGTTCAGCCGTCTGCATATTGGTGTCCGCCGCCAGCCAGCTTTGGCGCCTTGATAGATCACCGATCGGAATATTCAGCCGCAGTCCGACCCTCGTGTCGGTTTCATTAAAGCGATCAAGGAACCTGGGGCCGTCATCACGCGTGGCCGAGGCTTCCAGCGACACGTCCCAAAGCCGCTGATTACGCGCGACAATGAGCGACTGACGCATCTGTTCCAGAGACGTGCGCTGGGCCAGAAGATCAATGCGCGACGAAAAGGCCGTCGCCATCGCGCTATCCAGATCCACCTCAACACGGGCCGCCGCAACGGGATCGACCGCCACGACATTGGTGCGGGAGGCCAGGGCCAGCAATTGCAGAAGTCCCAGTTGGGCCGAAACCACCTGCTGGCGCGCCTGCAACACGGCCACTTCCTGATTGGCTACGCCGGACTCTGTCTGAACGATGTCGGAAGCCGCCATACGCCCTGCCGCGATAAGCGCCTGGTTCGTTTCGAGCAGTATCCGGGTCCGCGCCAGAGCTTCTTCGGCCAGGCGCACCTGCTCCTGAGCCTGGATCAAGGCGCGATAGGATGTGATGACGGCGCTGACCGTCCCGGCGACCGTCGCCTCCAACTGCAGCCGGTTGATCTCTTCCTGAAGACGAGCAATGCGGACCGGGGCCATGTTGACCGCCAAACCAGCGCCGCGCAGCAAGGGCTGACTCAGACTTACTCCCGCCGTTTCATACTCAGCCCCCTCGCCGATCAAAGGGTCTGCCCGAGCCCATACGAAGTTCACCGTCCCTCCCAACGGCGTACGCCAGGATGCTGAGGGGCTGATGACGATGTCGCCGTCGGTCTCGCCATCCTGACGTCGCTGCACGACCTCGATGCCGATCCCGCCTTGAGGGACGAAGGCGCGCTCGGCTACGCGCAGGTCGAAACGCTGAACCACCCGCTGCAGGTAGGCCGAGCGGATTCCGCGATTATAACGCAGGGCCAGGGCGACGGCTTCATCCAGCGTCAACTCCAGCGGCGCTCCCGCCGGAATAGGCGCGGCGGACGGCAAGACCACGGGTGAAATCGGACCGGGCGTCGCCTGGGCGCGCGCGTCCACCGCGATCATCGCCAAGAGGCTCGACACGCCCAGGTTTACGAAAACTCTAGTCCCCACGCAGAGCCTCAATCGGCAGAATCCGCGACGCCGCAATGGCGGGATAGAGACCGAACACCAGTCCCACACTCGCTGCGACCCCCGCCCCCAGAATCATGACGCCCCAGTTCACCGCAAATTCAAAAGGCAGGAACAGCGTCGCCAACCACGTCAGCCCCACGCCCAACACATCGCCCAGCACGCCACCTCCCAGAGCCAGGACGACCGCCTCGATCAAGAACATCATGCGGATGTCGCCGGGCGTCGCGCCGATGGCGGCCCGCAGGCCGATTTCGCGGCGCCGCTCCATCACGGTCATCAACATAACGTTCATGACCCCAACCCCGCCGACCAGCAGAGAAATGGAGCCGATCGCCACCAGGACTCCGCCCAGCATGGCCATTTGTTTCTTCATCGCCTGGATCATCGATCGGGCGTCCTGAACCCGCACAGGCGCCTGAGGCGTCGATAATGCGGCCGTGTAGCGCGTCACGGCGGCGGCCGTGTCCGCATCAGGGCGCAACCGGATCATCGCCCCCGTCGCACCGTCGTTCGGCATGACTCGGCGGGCGCAGGCCAGAGGAATCAGAATTGCGCTGTCGAACTGAACAGGGCTCATCACCTGATGCGGCACAGGCGCCAGAGCGCCCACGACAGTAAACCCGTAACCGCCGATACGGAGCATACTGCCCGGCCCGACCTCAGCGCCCGGCGCCGACAGATCCGCTGCCGCCTTCTGGCCCACAACCGCCACGAAGCTGCAATCATCCACCTGGCGCAGCATCCGTCCTTTCGTCGTCGACAAACCGGCCATGACGCCAATAGCAGAGGTCACCCCCGCCACAGTGAAGTTGCTAGACTTCTGGTCTGCGACGACGCCCAGACTCGTCGTGGTCAATGGCGCCGCCAAGACGGCGGCGGGGTCCTGCCGCACCAGTCTCTCGATCAAGGCAGGATCCATGCTGCCGAGCCCCTCGCTTTGCACAGACAGAACATCCACGCCTGTCTGACGAAAGCTCTTCAAGGCCTCCAACTGAGCAATGTGAGCGATGTTCATCAGGGCGACGATGGCGGCTGAGCCAATGACCACGCCTAGCAGCGCCAGGACTGAACGCCTCCCCTGGCCGCGCAGATTGGCCAAGGCTTCCAGCGCCAGTTCTCCCAGACCGACGCCCCTTCCCCTCACCCCTGTTCCTCTTGCGGCAGAACCCGGCCATCGCGGATTTCGATCACCCTATCGCAAAGCTTCGCCATGTCACGATCATGGGTGACCATCAGTATGGTGACGCCGAGGTCGCGGTTCAGCTGACGCAACAGGTCCATGACCTGCAAGCCCGTCGCGCTGTCCAGATTGCCGGTAGGCTCGTCTGCGAGGATCAGACGCGGCTCAGTCACCAGGGCACGTGCGATGGCTACGCGCTGACGCTGTCCGCCAGATAATTGTTCAGGGCGATGCCCAATACGATCAGACAACCCCACCCGGTCCAACATGGCCAAGGCCGCCGTTCTACGCTCAGCCCGTCCCACCCCGCGATGAAACAGCGGCAAAGCCACGTTTTCCCATGCGGTCAGGCGCGAGAGTAGATGGAAGGATTGGAAGACAAAGCCGATCAGCTCATTGCGAAAACGCGCAGCCTCGATCGAGGACAGAACGGCGACCGACCGACCATCGATGACCACATCGCCGCTATCGGGTCGATCCAGAAGACCGATAAGATTCAAGAGGGTGCTCTTACCTGAGCCCGACGACCCGACCAGAGCGGCAAAAGTTCCATCTAGCAGGGACAGTGAAGCATTCTGCAGGACAGCATTCTGATCATAGTATTTCGTGACCGAATTAACTATTAACAAGAATACACGAACCCCATTTTACAAGTAAAGCGCTCGTTACACGAAACTCGAATAATAAGATATACAGATCAATTATTGAAATAATACCACCACGATACTGTCAAATAATCTAACACTCAAGAGACCAGAGGAAGAATCCCTATATAAACCCTGAAAAGGGAGCCGCCTAACGGCGGCTCCCCGTGTATCAAGGATTAGTGACCGTGATATTCGGGTTCGTGGTGATCGCAAGATTAATATTGCAAGCCTTCGGCAGGAAGAAGGACGTACCGTCGGTCGAACCGGTGATCGAGCCTGAACCTGGAGAACCATTGGTCCAAGCGCCGCCGACGACATTCGCCGACGTCTGGTTACAATTTCCAGTTAAAGTATTAGCTTTAATACCCGTGACGACAAAATTCGCTCCGCTGGCATTCGGCGTCGCGGTAACCGTCCAGTCATTGGTAAAGGTAACAAGGTTACAGTTCGACCCTGTCCCCAAATTTTTGCCGTTAGCATGAACGGTGATGACATTTCCAGAAACGGTGGCGTCAAAAGTTTGAGCGCACGTCAAGGTAACAGACTGAGAAACAGTCCCAGAAACATTTACCTTGATGGCTCCAGAAGGAGTAATTCCAGCATAAGCTTGGCCGGCGACAAACAGCACACTTGTAGATGCAATAATAGCAATTTTCTTAAACATGCCAATCTCTCCGATTTATTTAAATCGACAACTTAAAGCTGTCGAGATCACTCTTTCATACTTATGGATAGTGTCAAATTATATTTACACCAACCTCAACATCCGTGCCTCCATTAATCCCGACATCATCCACAAACCGAACAACCAACTCATCGCGAAATTAGGTTAAAACCTCTTAGCCACGCTGAATCCAAACACCCTGGGATCAAGCGTAAATACGTTTGTCGTAAGCATAGAGTCATCACTGTTGGTGAAAGCATCAACTATAGGAGATTTGTCAAAGGCATTCTTAACATATGCTTGAACAATAATATTATCTTCTGAATTTTCCATTGTGAACGTTATGTTAGCATTGTCCCAACCCTTCAAACGATCGTAGTCCGTGTTGAAAATACGGAAATAACTTGATGACTGTCTATAATAATCACCACGAAGAGTTACGCCCCAATTGGACAAATGCCATGTATACTGAGCTCCTATATTTGCAGTGACTCTAGGCGCATTCGGCAGCTCATTCCCGCCAAGATCCGCGTCAAATCCACGACCACCATTCGGGGCGTCCGTTAAAGGATTATAGTTAAACCCGAAAATGGCCCAAAATGGATACAACGACTGGAAATCCGGATCATACGACCCAAGTCTCTGCGATCCGCCGCAGAATACCGCCAAAGCCGGCCCAGAAAGCATTTGCCCTAACGGATGGCTCATCACCTGCTCTACAAGGTCGGTCGGAGCAATGCAGTTCGAAGGTACCTGAACCCATGGACGGATGGTCATCCAATCCTTATTGCCTTGAGTTCTATTCATGACATCAATCGAACCCTCGCCGTCCGCAATCCTTGTCTTCAAGAAGCCCAGGTTAGCGTCGATACGGAAATCAGGCGTAGGTCTCCAAATGGCCTCCAATTCCAGCCCCATGGAAGTCGCGTCGAAATTTTCATTCAAAGAAATGCGATCGACGATCTGAGAGACCTGATAATCCTTATAATCATAATAGAAGGCCGATGCGTTCAAGCGCAGACGTCCTTCATCCAGATCTGATTTAATGCCGATTTCAAATGCGTTCACATATTCCGGCTCAAACGTTGATGATAGAGCCTGGTACTGAACCACAGCCGGATTTATGTCCGCCCTAGGAGGATTGGTGCCCCCCCCCTTGTATCCTCGACTGTATGACCCATAGACGAGGATATCATCACTCGGTTTCCAATCCAGGACGAGACGGCCTGTGACCGCGCTCCAGTTTTGTTTGACTTCCTCCATGGGGACATAGCCGCGAACAACGCTACCGCCAGAGGTAGGGCCAAAGCCGAGCGCATCCCAAGACCCAAGCAGGAGCTGGCTCGGATACGGGATCGTCTTTTTAGTGTCATCCGTATAACGCAACCCGGCCGTTAGACGGAGATCAGAGTTGATATCAAAATACCCCTCCCCAAACACTGCCCACGATCTAGTGGAGACGACATTCTTGCTTCTGAAGTAATTATGCCCGTCTCCAGCAAGGTTACTTATCGGAGTCTGGTCAACATAAATGCATTCCCCCTCCGACCCGTCCACGCATTCATTGTAACTGATCGGAGAGAAAAGATCAGTTGTCGCATCGTAAAAATACTTAGCTAAATAAGTAAACGTATTATTGAATACGTAATAATTATCCTCAGTCTTGAAATCTATATAGTTGGCGCCAAGGTTAAAATTAAACCGTCCGCCACCATGGGATTGAACTCTGAATTCCTGTGACCATTGCCGATTGTCAGATAGGCTCAGGTCTGCGGCTTCCATGCGATTTGAGGCCCCCAATTGGGGATCTATGAAACGCCCACCGGGAGCTGTAGCGGTATCCCAAGGCTGTCCTTGCACGCCATATCGACCGTCGCTGTCATTAAAAATCGGATTAGACATGTAACGGGCATAGTCTTGGGTAGAATAAAAACTATCCTCCGTATAAGCCGTTTGAGAATGAAATGTAACATTTTCAAGTATCTTGTATTCCAAATTCAGCTGGAACACATCATTGCTCGCGCGAAATTTTGGATCATAGCTCGTCGCAACTTCACGAAGATTCCGTGATTGAGTCACGCCTTCATAGGGATCCACACCAGCATTGATCGCATATACTGGATTCCGTGCAAAAAGGTCGGGGCTGTCATAGCCCAGACCCACGCCCGACAAGATGTAGAGCTGCGAGAGCCCGGAACCATTGGGAGCACCGTAGGCGCTGTCGCTATACAGAGATACAGGGAGACACCCTTGGCTCATCCTTCCGCGATCCGCGATATTCGCAATCGGCGCAGCGCCCACCTGACTGGGCCCCGGATCACGGGTACAGAGTTGCTTTCCAGTACGGGAGCGGTTGTCGTCCTCGTTAAAGTGCTCCCAGATCAGATTGGCGTTGAACCGGTCGCTTGGCTCCCACGCTGCAGAAAGCCTCGTGGAGTAAAGATCTCGATTATTGATATCTGTATTAAGGAAGGTGTTATGATCAAACCCATCCCGCTTGGTTAGCGACGCAGCCCCCCTCACCCAGAAGGTGTCAGTTAGAGGGATGTTGACCATCATCTGGCCCCGCGCAGACCCGTAGTTGCCTGCCTCAGCCTTGAGCATGGCCTCGAAAATCGGCCCCGGCAGGTTGGGAATCATGTTGACCACGCCGGCGGTAGCGTTGCGGCCATAGAGGGTGCCCTGAGGTCCGCGCAGGACCTCGACCCGATTCACGTCCAGGTATTCCTGTTCAAAAAGGCGGTTGCGTATAAGCGGACTGTTATTGAAGCTGACCGCCACAGCAGGATCAGATGCCGCCGAGATGGCCTTGGTCCCGATCCCGCGGATCGAGAAATTATACATGCTGAAATTGTTCTTGGAGAAGCTGACGTTGGGAATGGCCCGCATCAGCTCTGAACCGCCCTCAATCTTCATGGCGTCCAGGTTCTCGGCTGAGAGCGCTGTAACGGCGATCGGCACATCCTGAATAGATTGTTCACGCTTCTGGGCCGTGACGATGATGTCGCCGACCGACGTTGCGTCCTGGGAAGGCGCTGCATCCTGAGCCAGCGCAGGGCCAGCCGCGACAACTAGAGCGAAAGCCGACGCGGTGACAGCCAGACGCGCGCGATTACAGGCCGCTGAAGCCATGAAAACCCTCCCCTGCACGGCCCTGCTCCCCAGCTGGACCGAATGCTTCCTCCCGCCTTTGTGTTGAGCTGACGACGAGGCGGATGCGCCGAAAGCTGACGCTATCGATCCACCTATTCATACGCATGTCAACAGCTTACTTACATAGATGTCTTGTGACCTTACGGAAGCTTTTCATCTTCTCCCGCAGCGCACTCATTGTTCTCCTCTCTCCACGTCCGCTCCATGTCCCGGATTTGTTTGAACGAATGCGAACGCCGCACTTGTATTTACATAATTGTTAGTGAAATCATGCTGCATTCGCTTTTTTAGGAGGACATGATGGACGGGGACGTCATTGTCGTTGGCGGCGGGCTCGCAGGCCTGGTTGCGGCGCACGAACTGACAAGGGCAGGCCGCCGTGTTCTGCTGGTGGACCAGGAAAACGCGAGCAATCTTGGCGGCCAGGCGTTCTGGTCGTTCGGGGGCCTGTTCCTGGTGAACTCGCCCGAGCAACGACGCCTGGGCGTGCACGACAGTTTCGACCTTGCCTGGCGGGATTGGCGGGGCAGCGCGGGCTGGGATCGGCTGGACGGCCCCTTGGCCGAAGACGAATGGGCGATGCGCTGGGGCCGCGCCTATGTTGAGTTCGCCGCCGGTGAAAAACGCGACTGGCTGCGTCAGCATGACATCAAGCTGACGCCCATGGTCGGCTGGGCGGAGAGAGGCGCCGGCAAGGCGTTCGGCCACGGCAATTCGGTTCCTCGCTTTCATGTCGCCTGGGGCACGGGAACGGGCGTGTCGGAGCCGTTTGCGCACCGAGCCAGAGAAGCGACGAGAACCGGGCGGCTGACCTTTCACCACCGGCACAGGGTCGATCAGATTCTGGTCGAAGGCGGGCGGGTGACCGGCGTTGCAGGCGCCGTGCTGGCGCCCGATGACGCGACGCGAGGCGCCCCCTCCAATCGCCAGGTCATCGGCGCCTTCACCCTGAAGGCCGACGCGGTGATCCTGGCGACCGGCGGCATCGGCGGCAACCATGAGATGGTCCGCCGCTACTGGCCCGAACGGCTGGGCGCGCCGCCGAAGACCATGATCACCGGCGTGCCCGCCCATGTGGACGGACGAATGCTGGACATCGCCGCCGGGGCCGGCGCGCGCCTCGTGAACCGGGACCGCATGTGGCACTATGTGGAGGGCGTGCAGAACTGGGCGCCGATCTGGCCCGACCATGCGATCCGCATTCTGCCGGGACCGTCGCCGCTGTGGTTTGACGCCCTGGGGCGGCGCCTGCCATTCCCGGCCCTGCCCGGCTACGACACCATCGCCACGCTGAAACATCTGCGCACGACGCCCGACCTGATCGAGCACGACCACTCCTGGTTCATCGTCACCGAGACCATGCTGGCCAAGGAGTTCGCCCTGTCGGGCTCGGAGCAGAACCAGGACATCACCAACCGCAACCTTCTGGGCGTCTTGCGTTCGCGCCTGGGCAAGGCCGCGCCTCGAGAAGTCGCCGCCTTCCGCGACCAGGGCGCCGACTTCGTGGTCGCCGACGACTTGGAGGCATTAGTCGGGAAGATGAACGGCCTGACCGACAGACCGCTGCTGGACGCCGCCCTGATCCGCGCCCAAATCGAGGATCGCGACGCCCAGATGGCCAATCCCTACGCCAAGGACGCGCAAGTTCAGGGCATTCACAACAGCCGGCGCTATCGCGGCGACCGCTGGGCGCGCACCTCAGCGCCGCACAGGGTGCTGGACCCGACGGCCGGGCCGCTGATCGGGGTCAAGCTGCACGTCCTGACGCGCAAGTCTCTGGGCGGACTGCAGACGGATCTGTCCAGCCGCGTGCTGACGCCGGACGGAACGCCGCTGGAGGGACTCTACGCCGCAGGCGAAGCTGCGGGCTTCGGCGGCGGCGGATTGCATGGTTACAATGCGCTGGAGGGCACCTTCCTGGGCGGATGCATCTTCTCGGGACGGGCGGCGGGGCGCGCGCTGGCGGGCCAGGCCTAAGAGGGACAATCGCGCCGCCATCTGGCGCACGGGGAGAAACGACGCATGGATTCCGCAATGGCCACCATCGGCCTGCCCGTCGCGCTGGGCATCATCATGTTCGGCCTGGGCCTCGGACTGACGCCCGCAGACTTCGCCCGCGTGGCCCAGCGGCCCAAGGCGGCGGGCGTGGCCCTGGCCTGCCAGTTGCTGTTGCTTCCGGCCATTTGCTTCGGGCTGGTGCTGCTGTTCCGCCTGCCGCCCGTCCTGGCGGTCGGCATGATGCTGCTGGCCGCCTCCCCCGGCGGGACGACGGCCAATCTCTATAGCCACTTGTTCCGGGGTGATGTGGCGCTGAACATCAGCCTGACGGCGATCAACTCCGTCATCGCCGTCGTGACCTTGCCAGTCGTGGTCAATCTGGCGATCGCCTTCTTTCAGCCGGGCGACCTGCATGTCGGCCTGCAGTTCAGGAAGACGATCGAGGTCTTCATGATTGTGCTGGCTCCGGTGGCGCTGGGGATGCTGGTGCGCGGATGGCGGCCCGCCTTCGCGGCTGCCATGGACAAGCCGGTGCGCATCGCCTCCATTCTGATCCTCGTGCTGGTGATCCTCGGCGCCGCCGCCTCCAGCTTCCACGTCCTGATGAGCCAGATCGGCGGACTTGCCGGCGTGACCGTGGCCTTCTGCCTGCTCAGCCTGGGCGTCGGCTACGGCGTGCCGCGCCTGCTCAGGATCGAGCGCCCGCAGGCTGTCGCCAGCGCCTTTGAGGTCGGGCTGCACAACGCCACCCTGGCCATCGTCATCGCTCAGTCGGTGTTGAACAGTCCCGAGATGACCCTGCCCGGCGCCGTCTATGGCGTGCTGATGTTCCCGCTGGCGGCGGGCTTCGGCTTCCTGATCACGCGCAGAAAGCCCGGCCGGGCCTAGTCACGCAGGTCGCGGCGCAGCACCTTGCCCACATTGGTCTTGGGCAGGGGTTCGTCGCGGAAGACGATGATGCGCGGCACCTTGTAGGCGGTTAGCCGCTCACGGCAGTGGGCGACGATCATCGCCTCAGTCAGCTCGGACGAGCGCGGCACGATGACCACCTTGATCCGCTCGCCCTGCACCGGGTCGGGGACGCCGACAGCCGCTACCTCGTCCACCAGGGGGTGGGCCGCCACCACATCCTCGATCTCGTTCGGATAGACGTTGAAGCCGGAGACCAGGATCATGTCCTTGATCCGGTCGACCAGCCTCACCCGACCGTCCGCCTGCATGACGCCCACGTCGCCCGTCGCCAGCCAGCCGTCGGACGACAGGACCTTGGCCGTTTCCTCCGGTCGGTTCCAATAGCCGCGCATGACCTGGGGGCCGCGCACGCACAGTTCGCCCGGCTCGTCGATCCCGCACCAGCTTCCGTCATCGCGCCGCATCCGCACCTCGGTCGAGGGCACCGGCAGCCCGACTGTACCATCGAAGCCCATCGTCTCGGGCCGCTCGATATCCACATAGCCGATGCAGACCACCGGCGAGGTTTCGGTCAGGCCATAGCCTTCGATCAGCGGTGCGCCGGTCACGGTCTGCCAGGCCTCGGCCACCGACGCCTGGGTCGCCATGCCCCCGGCCACGGTCAGGCGCAGATCGGTGAAGTCGCGATCGCGGAAGGCCTCATTCTTCAGCAGGCCGGCGAACAGGGTGTTCAGCCCGGTGAAGGCCGCGAACCGCTCTTTTCTCAGCACCCACTCCACCCGCTTCGCGTCGCGCGGATTGGCGATCAGGATGTTGCGCCCCCCCACGCCCACGAACATCAGCAGGTTCGCCGTCAGGGAGAAGATATGGTAGAGCGGCAGCATGGTGACGTTGCCCACCACCTGATCCTGCGGGATCTGGGCCATGATCCAGGCGCGCCCCTGCAGCACATTGGCGATGATGTTCCGATGGGTCAGCATGGCCCCCTTGGCCACGCCGGAGGTGCCGCCTGTATACTGCAGGAAGGCGAGGTCTTCCGCCTTCGTCTCGACCGGCTTCAGCGACAGTCGCCGCGCCCGACGCATCACGGCGGGCCAGCGTTCAGCCTGCGGAATGCGCCACTTCGGCACCAGCTTTTCGACATGGCGCAGCAGGGCGGTGATCGCCGTCCCCTTCACCGGCCCCATCATGTCGCCCATGGCCGTGACGACGACATGGCGGACATCCGTGCCCTCGATCGCCTGTTCCAGGGCAGCGGCGAACATCTCCATCACGACAATGGCGACCGCGCCGCTGTCCTTGAGCTGGTGCTGCAGCTCGCGCGGCGTGTAGAGCGGATTGACGTTGACCACCACCGCCCCGGCGAACAGCACGCCGAACAGCGCCACCGGATACTGCAGGCAGTTCGGCATCATCAGCGCCACGCGATCGCCCGGCCGCACGCCTTGGGCCTGCAGCCAGGCGGCGAACGCCCGCGCTTCCGACAGCGCCCGACCATAGGTCACGCCCGAGCCCATACTGACGAATCCCACGCGTTCCGCATACTTGTGGGCGTCCGCCGCGAACAGGTCGCCAACCGAAGCCCATTGCACCAATTCGTCGTCGATCGTCGCCGGCACGTCGGAACGATAGGCGCGCGTCCAGAAGCGCTCGGCCCACAGGTGATCGGCCTCGGTCTTCGTCACATCCAGCGTCGCGCTCATTTCTCGATCACGGCGACGACGCCCTGCCCCCCGGCGGCGCAGATGGAGATCAGCCCGCGCCCCTTGCCCGCCCGGTTCAGCATGTGCGCCAGATTGCCCAGGATGCGCCCGCCCGTCGCCGCGAACGGATGCCCCGCCGCCAGGGACGAGCCGTGGATGTTCAGCCGCTCCCGGTCGATGGCGCCGGGCGCCCGATCCAGCCCCAGCCGGGTGCGCGCATAGTCGTCGCTTGCCCAGGCCTTGAGCGTACACAGCACCTGGGCGGCGAAGGCCTCGTGGATTTCGTAGAAGTCGAAGTCCTGAAGCGTCAGCCCCAGCTTGGCCAGCATTCGCGGCACGGCGTAGGCGGGCGCCATCAGCAGACCTTCCTCGCCGCTGACGAAGTCCACGGCCGCCGTCTCGCCCGCCCTCATCCAGGCCAGGATCGGCAGTCCCCGCGCCTTCGCCCATTCCTCGCTGGCCAACAGCACCGTCGAGGCGCCGTCCGTCAGCGGAGTGGAGTTGGCCGCTGTCAGCGTGCCGTTCTCGCGATCGAACACCGGCCTCATCGCCGCGACCTTGGCCGGATCGATATCGGGCCGCAGATTGTTGTCGCGCTTCAACCCGTTGAAGGGGGTGATCATCTTGTCGAACAGCCCCGTCTCATAGGCCGCCGCCATATTGCGATGGCTGCGGATCGCCAGGGCGTCCTGCTCCTCGCGCGGAATGGCCCAATGCTTGGCCATCAGTTCGCAATGCTCGCCCATCGACAGGCCCGTGCGCGGCTCGGCGTTGCGCGGCGGTTCAGGCCGGAAGGGCGCGGTCAGGCCCGCTCGCGACAGGGCCTTGAGCCGCCCCAGCGTCGACTTCTGGCGATTGGCCGCCAGCAGGGCGCGGCGGAAACCTTCATTCAGGGCGATCGGCGCATCCGAGGTGGTGTCCACCCCGCCGGCGATCCCGACCTCGATCTGGCCCAGGGCGATCTTGTTGGCGACCAGAATGGCCGCCTCCAGTCCCGTGCCGCAAGCCTGCTGGACGTCATAAGCCGGCGTATCCCGGCCCAGAGTGGTGCTCAGGACGCTTTCGCGCGTCAGGGCGATGTCGCGCGAGAGTTTCAGGACGGCTCCCGCCGCCACCTCCCCCAGTCGCAGCCCATGCAGGTCGAAGCGGTCGATCAGCCCCTGCAGGGCGGCTGTCAGCATGTCCTGGTTCGACGCCTCGGCGTAGGCCGTGTTCGACCGGGCGAAGGGAATGCGGTTGGCGCCGACGATGGCGACCCGACGCGGCGCGGACAGGGTAAGCATCAGACGATGATCTCCGATGGAGCGGGGACGCTCAGACGTCCTCGCAAGTGAACGCGTTCGCCCGCAGGATCGCGCACCTCGAAATCGCGATGCTTCGGAGCCATGAACAGCGCCGCCTCGCCGGGCAGAAACAGAGGCGCGCGGAAGGAGACCTCGATCTCGGCCGCCTCCCACCCGCCCGACGGCGTCAGGACGGCCAACGCCCGCGCCTTGGTCCACATCCCGTGGACGATCGCGCGCGGAAAGCCGAACAACCGCGCGCCCAGGGCCGAGGTGTGGATGGGGTTGGCGTCGCCCGACACCCGGCCATAGCGGCGCCCGAGGTCAGCAGAAAGCGACCAGACCTGGTCGCGCGTCATACCGGGCGCCTGCTCCATCTCAGGAGCCAGGCGGCCAAGCCCGCGATCGCCGCGTTTCAGATAGACGCTCTCGCTCTCCCACACAATCACGCCATCGCGGCGCGCGGCGGTGAGTATGCCGAAGGCCTGGCCTCGGTCATGCATCATCAGATCCCCGAAGCGCGTGCTAAGGCTCAGCGCCTCCCCCGGCGTCAGGCGCGCGTGCTGGCGGATGCGGTTGTGCAGATGAACCAGGCCCGCCAGGGGAAAGGGGAAATCCGGCCTCATCATCAGACGCAGATGCATCGGAAAGGCCAGGATATGCGGCCAGGTCAACGGCACGCCCTGTCCCGCCTGAAAACCGCACAACCGGCTGTAATCAGCGATCGCCTCGGCCTTCAACCGAACGGCGTCGGCCTCGAGCACCACGCTCGGAAGTTCCCGCGCCCTGGCTTCACCACGCAACAGCCCCCGCGCCGCGCCGCCCGCCAGTTGCAGCATTGTGATCGGCGTCGCCGCCTCAGCGCCTCGCATTCGTCACGCCCCCAGAAGGCTCTGGCCGCAAACGCGCACGACGGCCCCGTTCACCCCGCCGTTATCCAGCTCGGCCAGCCACAGGGCGGTCTCGGCCACGTCGATCGGCTGGCCGCCCTGCCCCAGACTGTTCATCCGCCGTCCAGCCTCGCGGATGGCGAAGGGGATGGCGGCCGTCATGCGCGTCTCGATGAAGCCCGGCGCGACCGCATTGACCGTGATCCCGTCGCCCGCCTCGGCCGCCAATCGCCGCACCGCCCCGATCCAGCCGGCCTTGGACAGGGCGTAGTTGGCCTGTCCCTTGTTGCCCGCGATGCCGCTGAGCGAGGACACCGCGACGATCCGTCCGTTCGACCGGATCAGCCCCGCCTCCAGCAGCGCGCGCGTCAGGGCCAGCGGCGCGCCCAGATTGACCGCCATGACGCTGTCCCACTCGGTGGCCGACATCCGGGCCATGGTCCGGTCGCGCGTGATCCCGGCGTTGTGGACCACCGCATCGTATCCGCCCGCCGCCCGCGCCGCGCTGACCAGCCGTCCCGCCGCATCAGCCGCAGTGATGTCGAGGCTCAGCGCTTCGGCGCCGATCTGGTCGGCCAGCACGCGCAGGTCCGTCTCCGCCCCCGGCGCATCGAGCGCCGTCACCGCATAGCCTTCGGCCGCGAACAGCCGCGCCATCGCTTCGCCGATGCCGCGCGATGCGCCGGTGATCAGGACGCGCCTCGGCTCGGTCGAGGCAGGCGCGGCCGTTCCGCTGATCGTCACCACCTGCCCCGAGACATAGGCCGAGCGCGGCGACAGGAAGAAGGCCAGGCTGGACGCCGCCGCCTCTTCCGCGCCCGCCGCGACCCGCAACAGTTGCGCCGTTCCGCCCTCGCGCGCCTCCTTGGCCAGAGAGCGGACGAAGCCTTCCAGTCCGCGCTGCAGCGCCTCGCCCTCGACGGTCGCCGTGTCTTCTGGCGGTCGGCCGATCACCAGCATGCGCCCATGAGGATCAAGCCGACGCACCGTCTCGTGGAAGTAGCGATAGAGGCCCGTCGCGCTCGCGACATCGGCGATGTCAGAGGCGTCGAAGATCAGCCCCCCGTAACGCGCGCCGTCCTGCGCCTTCGAATGGAGCTCGACGCCCCAACGCTCGGCCAGGCCATGCAACAGCGGCGAGAGGCGCGCGCTTCCGCCCAGCAGCAACGGCCCCGTCGGCGCCGCGCCCGCCTCGGCGCGACGACGCAACGGCGATGGGCGCGGCAAACCCAGCGTTCCAGTCAGCCAGCCGCCCACGCCGCTGTTGGCAAAGTCCAGATAACGGTCCGACATCAGGCCGCCTTGCTTCCCTTGCCCGCCGACGCCGCCTGGCGCCGCGCCAACCCCTCAGCCAGGCCGAAATCCTGCGGAAAGTCGTCCACCAGGATCGCCTGTATCGCGACCTCGGCGTAACGCGCGATCAGAGCCCTCTCCTCGGCGTCGACCAGGCCCTGAGCCTCGGCCTCGCTCGCCCAGGCGGTCAGTTGGGTCAGGTCCTGCGGCGCACGCGGCAGACGTCCGGCCTTGATCGCCGGTTTCAGCCGCGCCTCGACGGCTTCCACCTGAGGATACAGATCGAACGCGACCAGAACGGCGGCGATGGGATCCACGTCCAGGCTGGCGCTCCACGATCCGGCGACCAGCCGATCCCGCGCCGGACCGTGACGCTGGATCAGACCGGCGACCTGACCGGCGCAGGCGTCGCCGGGCGTCGGCGCCTTGAGCCCGAACGGCGTCCCCGTCAGTTTCAGGAAAAGGGCCGCGCCCCGGCTGGGGTGGTTGGCCAGCACGTCCCGCCACGCCGTGGCCGCGCGGTTCAGCGCATCCTGCGCCGCCCAATGCACGAAGGGCAGGTCTTCGGCCGGACGCCCCTCGTCCTCAAACCGCTTCAGCGTCGCTGACAGGATGAAGAGCTGGGACAGGATATCGCCCAGCCGCCCGGTCAGGGCGCCCTTGCGCTTCAAGGCGCCGCCCACCGTGGCCATGGAAATATCCGACGCCAGGGCCAACAGGGTCGAAAGCCGCGTCGCCAGCTTGTAGTAGCGCCGCAGTTCGGGCGCCGCGTCGCGTGGCGCCGAAATCAACGCGCCGCCGGTGAGGCCGAAGCCGACCGCCCGCGCCATATTGCCCAGGACGAAACCGACGTAGCCGAACAGGGCGCGATCGAAGGCTTTCAGCTCCTGCGCCTCGGCCGTGCGCATCATCGGCAGGACATAGGGATGGCAACGGATCGCGCCCTGGCCATAGATGATCAGGGTGCGCGTCATGATGTTGGCGCCCTCGACCGTGATGGCGACCGGAATCTGCTGATAGGCGCGGGCCAGGAAGTTGCCCGGGCCCATGCAGACGCCCTTGCCGCCGATCACGTCCATGCCGTCATTGACGATGATGCGGGCGCGTTCGGTCACATGGTATTTGGCGATGGCCGAGACGACCGAAGGCTTCTCGCCCTGATCCAGCGCCGCAGCCGCCAGCCGCCGCACAGAATCCGTGGCGTAGAGATGCCCCGCCATCCGGGCCAAAGCCTCCTGCACGCCCTCGAAGGCGCCGATCGGCTGGTTGAATTGACGCCGGATGGCGACATAGGCCCCGACCATGCCGACAGCCAGCTTGGACATCCCCACGTTGGAGGACGGCAGGGAGATGGCTCGACCGGCCGCCAGACACTCCATCAGCATCCGCCAGCCGTTTCCGACCTGCTCGCGCCCGCCGATGACCATCTCCATCGGCACGAAGACGTCGTCGCCCTCGATCGGCCCGTTCTGGAAGACGGCGTTGAGCGGCCAGTGCCGACGCCCGATCCGCACCCCCGGATGCTCGCGCGGGATCAGGACGCAGGTGATCCCCGGCTCGTCGCCTTCGCCCAGCAGCCCCTCCGGGTCAACCGCGCGGAAGGCCAGGCCGATCACCGTCGCGATGGGGGCCAGGGTGATGTAGCGTTTTCGCCAGGTGATGCGGAAACCCAGGGTCTCGCGTCCCTCCCACATGGCCTTGCAGACCACGCCCGTGTCGGTGATCGACGCGGCGTCGGAGCCTGCGAACGGGTTGGTCAGGGCGAAGCACGGAATCTCGTCACCGCGCGCCAAACGCGGCAGATAGTGGTTCTTCTGTTCTTCCGTGCCGTAGTGCAGCAGCAGTTCGGCCGGCCCCAGGGAGTTGGGCACCATCACGGACACCGCCGCCGCCGAGCAACGCGTCGACAGCTTCTGGATCACCTGGCTGTGCGCGTAGGCCGAGAAGCCAAGGCCCCCGTAGGCCTTGGGAATGATCATACCCAGAAAGCCCTTGTCCCGCGCATAGGCCCAGGCGTCAGGCGGCAGGTCCTGCCACACCGCCGTGCTGTCCCAGTCATTGGACAGGTCGCACAGCTTTTCCGTCTCGACGTCGAGGAAGGCCTGCTCCTCGTCCGTCAACCGCGGCGCGGGTGTCGCCAGCAGGCGTTTCCAGTCCGGCCGCCCGGAGAAGATTTCCGCGTCCCACCAGACGTTGCCGGACTCGATCGCCGCCTGCTCGGTGGCGCTCATACGCGGCATGATGCGACGGAAAGCGTCCATCGCCGGGCGTGACAGCATGGCGCGACGGACCGGCGCGACCGTCAGCATGACCAACAGGACGGCGAGAACAGCCCCCGCCGCAATCCAAACCCACATCAACGCTGTTCCTCCCCGGCGACGGGCGCAGTCGCACGGCCGCTCATCAGTTCATTCATGAAAGAAGGAACGCGGCCGCCCCCGTCCGCGCTCCCTCAGCCCTTGCCTCAGCCCTTGCCGCCGCGATAGGCGTTGCGGACTTCCGCCGGCACGCGCTCATAGATTTCGGGCCGTGGAATGCGCAGACGACGCCGGGCCTGATCCAGAGGCTCCGCCAGCAAGGCCTCGTAATCCTGTCCCGGAAGCCAGTCCGCCCGACGACCGTCGCGCCACGCCTGAAACACCGCTCTGGCACACGGATAGCCGGTGCGCGCGCGTGCGAACTGCACCGCAATCGCCGCCGCGATCAGGCCAAACCCTGAACTGCGCGTCTGCGGCAGAGAGAAGGCCACCACGCAGGCTTCGCCCAAGGCGTCGGTATGATAGCCGGTCAACACGTGCCAGATATCATGCACGTCGCGCAGGCGGCGCGCATACCAGGCGCGCGGATGCGCCGCCTCGATCTCGCTGTCCGCCACCTTGCGGCTTTCGTCAGCCAGTCCGTAGGCGGAGAAGTCCTGGGCGACGATGAAGTCCAGATAGGCCGCGCCGACGCTGCCTTCCGGCATGGTTTTCAGCCACTCCCGATCCTGCAACCGGTCCGCCAGCTCCAGGCGGCGATAGGCCTGAACCCCGCCTTCGGGACTGCTCATCAACTTGGCGTAACCCCAGTCGACGGAACGCCCCGCCAAGGCGTTCATGATCTCGAACACCTGTTCGGTGTCGTCCTTGTCCGCAACCAGCCTGCTCATGGCGCGCGCAGCCCGCACCGGCTGAACCCGACGGCTCAGCGTGCGCGAGGCTTCGCGAAATCCCGTTATGGCCCCACTATGATCCAGCGCGGTCGCGGCCATGGCTTGCAGTCTCCTTGGACGGCTCGTAAGACACATTACCTACATGGATGTCATTTACACCGATGTCAATTAAAATCGCCGACAAGCCGCGCCGCCGGCGCCGTTCGCCTGAAGAAGCCCGTCGCGAGGCCCTGGCCTCGGCGCGCGACCTCCTGCTCTCAGGGGGGCCCAACGCCGTCACCCTGGCCGCCGTGGCCGGCGAGATCGGCGTCACCCATGCGAACCTGATCCACCATTTCGGCTCGGCCGCAGGACTGCAGTCGGCGCTGATGGGATCGATGGTGGCCGATCTCAGCGACGCTCTGGACGCCGCAGTGGCCCGTCTGAGGACGGACGAAGGCGCGCCGCTGGAATTGATCAACGCCGTCTTTGACGCCTTCTCGACCGGCGGCGCCGGGCGACTGGCGGCCTGGATCGCCCTGTCCGGCGACCTGTCGCACCTCGAACCCGTGCGCGAGGCCGTTCAGAATCTGGTCGTCGCCATTCAGGAGAAACTCGGCCTGGGCGGGGATCAGACCGACGAGACTATCGGCTCGGCCGTCCTCTTCATTGCGCTCGGCGCCTTCGGGGACGCGCTGATCGGCGCCCCTCTGCGCGGGATGCTGGGCCAATCGGACGACGCCAGCCGCAGGGTCGTGGCCAGCCTGCTGCCGGCCTTCCTCGCCATGCACCCCCGCACCTGACCAGAGAAAAGAAAGCCCGACGCGAGGCATCGGGCTTTTGAAGTCATTTGGTGATGGTGGGTGTCCTCGAAGAAAGAAGACAGGCCCTTGATCAACCGGTTTGGTTAACGGGTCATTAACGCTGTTTTCAGTCCGGCAACCAGGTCGTCTGATAGGCGGAACCAGACAGCCCCCGCGTAATTCGCCAGCCCTCGCCCGCCCGTTCGGCGTGGGCGGCGGGCGCGCCTGGCCCAGGGTAGTGAAAGACCGTTCCATCGACCTCGATATCGCCTGCACGATCGCTGGCCGTCGCTACAGGCGCGACCCAGCGCCCGCGCGAATCCGCCACCGCCTGGGCTGACATCCCGCCGGCGCGCACGACGATCTTCTGGCCTGGATCTGCGCGACCGGAGGCGATCAGACCTCGACCGTCGCCATCCAGGGCGTCCAAGGCCGGCCCCGGCGTCAGGCGCAGGCTGGGGCCGCCATCCGTCAGCAGCGCGGCCGCCTGCCTTCCCTCCCCCACCACGAGCAGGCGCTGAGGCCCAGGCGTCGCCGTCTGGCCGATCTGAATCTCCGGGGTCAGAACCTGGCCTGTCGCTGCGGCGCCGACATGGAGCTCGAACCGGCCCTGGGCGTCCGCGCCCGCCGCCACGGCCGGTCCGTCCGTCCCGCTGAGAATGACGCGCGCGCGCGGCGCCGCCACGCCGCGCACCAGGACGCCGCCGTCTCCTTGAGTGGAAACGCTGAAGATGCGCGGCGTCGTCATCCAGTCGTCTTCCTGCGCTTCGGCCGGGTCCGCCTCCGCTTCAGGTTTGGGCGAACCGCAGGCCGACAGCGCCGTCGCCAGCACAAGGCTCAAACTCGCCAGCAGGCCGATCCTTCGTTCCATCCTGTCCCGCATCGCTATAAGGCTGTCAGTCCAGATAGACGGCTACGTCCGCCCGGCCCAGCCCCTTCGGCCCGGCCTGCCCGGTTTGTCCGTCTGTCCTTCCACCTGCCGCCAGAGGTCGTCAAAGGTCCCATGTCCCTGCCCTCCGTCAATATCGCCCCATTCGAGGGCCGGTCCGTCTGCCTGTTCTGCGGCTCGTCCGATGGAACTGATCCCCGCTACATCCAGGCGGCGGCGGCGTTCGGGAAGGCCGTAGCCGAGGCGGGTTGGCGCTTCGTCTATGGCGGCGGCGGCGTGGGTCTGATGGGCGCGTCCGCCCGGGCGGCCCATGAAGCGGGCGGCCGCGTGGTGGGCATCATGCCAGCCTTCCTGCGCAGCCGCGAACGGCTGTTCGACGACGTGGAGACGATCGTCGTCACCTCCATGCATGAGCGCAAGCAGCTCATGTATGACGAGTCCGACGTCTTCGTGGTCGCGCCCGGCGGCGTCGGCACGCTGGAAGAAGTCGTGGAATTGCTGTCTTGGAAGCGGCTGGACCTGCATGCCAAGCCCGTCATCTTCTTGAATCTGGACGGCTTCTGGGACGGCTTCTTCACCCTGATCGAACACACCGTCGAGAAGGGCATGACCCCGGCGGGCTTCCTGGAGGCCTATGTCAGCGTCGATTCTGTCGAGGCCGCGATCGAGGCCATGGAATCAGCTCAGGACACGCCGCACTTGCAACATGATCATCGGTAAGTAAACGTGCGTCAGTAACGCCGGTCCGTCGAGCAGGAAGCTGGATTGACAGTTTCATTAAAAAACGGACTATGGCGATGCTGGGCGTGCGCCCTACCCTTATCGGAGACTGTTCATGCGTGCTCTTCTCGCCGCCGTCGCCCTGTTCGCGGCCGCCCCCGCCTTCGCCCAGGCTCCGGCCACCAGCGCCACCCTGGCTGACGCCGCCAAGGCCCCGACCGGCCGCGTGATCGTCGACGGCGCCACCTGGCGCTGCGAAGGCGACGCCTGCACCGCCACCGGCGGCTCCAATCAGCCCGCGACGCGCGCCTGCCGTCGCACGGTCGCCAAGATCGGCCCGGTGACCAGCTTCTCCTACAAGGGCCAGGCTCTGAGCGCAGAAGAGGTCGCCGCCTGCAACGCGGGCTGATCCCGATCCACGGTCCACAACGAAAAAGGCCGCCTTCACGACGAAGGCGGCCTTTCTTGTATCCGGCGCCCCGACCGTCAGGCGGTTTCGCCCTTCAGCCGCTGAACCATGCGCTCGCGGCCGATCAGGGGGATCATGGCCGCCATGTCCGGCCCATGCGCCTGCCCCGTCAGGATCAGACGCAGCGGCATGAACAGACCCTTGCCCTTGGCGCCGGTCTTGTCCTTCACCGCCGAGGTCCAGGCTGACCAGGCCTCAGCGTCGATGGTTTCGGGCAGCAACTCCAGGGCGACGGCGGCGAAGGCGGCGTCCTCGATCACCGGCGTCACCGGCCCCGTGACGATCTTCGCCATTTCAACGACATCGCCGAACTTGCTGAGATTGCCCTTCACCGTGTTCCAGAAGGCTTCGCCCAGATCGACGCCCAGAACTTCCAGGCGCGGCCTGGCCCCGGCGTAGTCGATGGCGTGCACAGCCTGAGCATTCAGACGGTCCAGATCGGCCGTGTCGTAGCGAGCCGGCGAACGGCCCATCTTGGAGAAGGCGAAGGCGTCACCCAGTTCCTGCAGCGAGGCGGCGACCTCCAGATTGTCCGAAGTGCCGATCTTGCCCAGATGGCTGGTGATGGCGATCGGTTCATAGCCGTCGGCGCGCATGTCCATGATGGCCAGCGAGCCCAGGCGCTTGGACAGGGCCGTGCCGTCGGCGCCGACCAGCAGCGGCATATGGGCGAAGCCAGGAACCTTGGCCCCCAGCGCCTCAAAGATCTCAATCTGGGCGCCGGTGTTGGTGACGTGGTCCTCGCCTCGGATGATGTGGGTGATCTCCATGTCGATGTCGTCGACGACCGACGGCAGCGTATAGAGGAACAGGCCGTCCTCGCGGATCAGAACCGGGTCGGACATGGAGGCGGTGTCCACCTCGGCGTGACCGCGCGCCAGGTCTTCCCAGGCGACGCGCTTGCCTTCCAGCTTGAAGCGCCAGTGCGGACGGCGGCCCTCGGCCTCTAGAGCGGCCTTTTCGGCCTCGGTCAGCGACAGGGCGGCGCGGTCATAAATGGGCGGCAGGCCGCGCGACAGCTGCACCTTGCGGCGGCGGTCCAGTTCGTCGGCCGTTTCGTAGCAGGGGTAGAGGCGACCATCGGCCTTCAGCCGAGCGGCAGCCTCTTCATAGCGATCGAACCGCTTGGACTGATTGTAGCGTTCATCCCAGGTCAGGCCGAGCCATTTCAGGTCGATCTCGATGTTGTCTTCCGACTCCTGAGTCGAGCGGACCAGGTCGGTGTCGTCGATCCGCAGCACGAACGAACCGCCCTGCCCCTTGGCGAACAGCCAGTTCACCAGAGCCGTGCGGACATTGCCGACGTGCAGCTTACCCGTGGGAGACGGAGCGAAACGAACCTTGACGGACATGGGGGATCAACGACCTCGATAGGAAGGCGGCTTGGTCGCGCCGCCGCCCTCTCAAGTCAAGCCGAACCGCCCTTAATCGACGCGAGGGAAGCGTCAGTCGTCGCGGTGAACGCGCTCGCGGCGTTCGTGCCGTTCCTGAGCTTCCACCGACAGCGTCGCCGTCGGGCGGGCTTCAAGACGACCCAGGCCGATCGGCTCGCCGGTGTCTTCGCAGTAACCGTAGGAACCGTCCTCGATCCGGCGCAGGGCTTCGTCGATCTTGGAAATCAGCTTGCGCTGACGATCACGGGTCCGAAGCTCAAGCGCACGGTCGGACTCGGAAGAGGCCCGATCCACCAGGTCAGGGTGGTTCTCAGTCTCGGCCTTCAGATTGGTGACGGTGCCCTTCGACTCGCGAAGAATGTCGTCCTTCCAGCTCAGAAGCTTGCTCTTGAAATAGGCGACCTGCCGCTCGTTCATGAACGGTTCGTCGTCGGTCGGCCGATACACAGCCGAGTCCCCGGACATTACAGAGGCCAATGCGGTCATCGCACTCACACTCGTTCTCTATCGCGCCCCCCTGCGGCGCAAGGGCCGTATAGGCAAGCGCAAGAGTCGCGGCAATGGCGTTCGCGTGTCCGTGATATGGCTAAGGTGCATTGACCCAGGGGAAGTGTGGCGAATTATCCTCACAAACCGCCAGAGATCCGGGGTTCAGCCGAAGTTTCAACGCCTTCAGACGCGAACGCGGCTCATTTCAGCTTTCGCCAGTTCCACCGAAGCGCGCAGGTCGATCTGATCCAGCACAGCTTTCAAGCCCGGCTCTGCTCCTTCCTCGCGCTCTTCGCGCAGGTCACGGGCCAAACGGCCCAGGGCGGCGGCGCCGTCCTGACCGCCCAGCAGGGCCAGCTTCAATTCGTCCAGCCGATCCAGCAGGCCCGATCCCCGCCGAATGGCCCGGCGTCGACGCTCGGTCGGATCCTCCACCCCCTGCAAGGCCATCAGGGCCGCCGCACCGGCCACGCCCGAAGCGCCCGAGGTCGCCCCCGCCTGGGCGGCGGACGTCGCGCTGGCCGTCGCCGGCAAGGCGAAGCCGCCCGCCGCACGTGCGGCCGGTCGCGCGGTCGGCGTCGAAGCGGCGCCCAAGGGTCCGGTGACCTTCATGCAAGACGTCTCCTTCTACGCGTCGCACCATGCCGCCAGGGATTGAAGTCTTGGTTAACGGCCCGGCAAAACCTGCCGCCAGGCGCCGACCAAATCCCGGTCAATCATTGAAATTAATGAAGTTTTCTTCCGGCACGATCCTCGCATGGTTAATGACGAACGCTCACGCAGGGACCTCTGTCGCATGCAGAAGTTGCTTACCGCCCTCATCGCCCCGGCTGTCGCCGCCGTGGCGCTCGCCGTCCAGCCGGGCGTCGCCGAGGCCCAGTCGCGCATCAAGGACATCGTCTCGATCGAGGGGGTCCGCTCCAACCAGCTCGTCGGCTACGGCCTGGTCGTCGGCCTCAACGGCACCGGCGACAGCGTCCGCAACTCGCCCTTCACCCGCCAGTCGCTGGAGGGGATGATGGAGCGCCAGGGCGTCAACATCCGCGGCGCCAACCTGAACACCAAGAACGTCGCGGCCGTCATGGTCACGGCCGAACTCCCCCCCTTCGCCACGCCGGGCTCGCGGCTGGACGTCAGCGTCTCGGCCATGGGCGACGCCAAGAGCCTGCTGGGAGGAACGCTGCTGGTTACGGCGCTGCAGGGCGCGGACGCCGAAATCTACGCGGTGGCGCAAGGGTCGGTGCAGACGGGCGCGGTCTCGGCCTCGGGCGCGTCAGGCTCCTCGATCACGCGCGGCGTGCCGACGGCGGGCCGCATCGCCTCGGGCGGCGTGGTCGAGCGCGAGACGGGCTTCGATCTCGGTTCCATGCCGTCGGTGCGCCTGACCCTGCGCAACCCCGACTTCACCACGGCGCAACGCATCGCCGCCGCCATCAACGAAACCTACCCCCAGACCGCCTTCGCCGAGAACGGCACCGTGGTCGCCATCCGCGCGCCCCAGAACTTCGGCATGGCGGGCTTCCTGAGTCGGGTCGAGAACCTGCCGGTCCAGATCGATTCTCCGGCCAAGGTCATCATCGACGAGGTCAACGGCGTCATCGTCATGGGCGAGGCCGTCCGCATCTCCACCGTCGCCGTGGCCCAGGGCAATCTGACCGTCTCGGTCCAGGAAACGCCTCTGGTCAGCCAGCCCGAGCCGTTCAGCCGCGGCGGTCAGACCGTGGTCGTGCCCCAGTCGGACATCAGCATCTCCGAGGAGACCGGCCGCCAGATGCGGATCGTCGGCGGCTCGACCTCGCTCTCCACCCTGGTCAACGGCCTGAATGCGCTGGGCGTCAGCCCGCGCGACATGATCAGCATCCTGCAGGCCATCAAGGCCGCCGGCGCCCTCCAGGCTGAAATCGAGGTGATCTGATGGACGCTCTCGCCGTCTCTCCGGGCCTGCTGCGCGCCAATATCCCGGCCAGCCCGGCCCCGTCTGAGAACCAGAAAGCCATGCGCCGCACGGCCGAAGCCTTCGAGGCCAGCTTTCTGTCGCAGATGATGAAGCCCATGTTCGAGGGCCTCAGCACCGAGGCTCCCTTCGGCGGCGGCGCAGGCGAGGCCGCCTGGCGCGGCTTCCTGGTCGACGCCATGGCTCAGCAGACGGTGAAGGCGGGCGGCGTCGGCCTGGCCGACAGCGTCCTGGCCCAGATGATCAAGATGCAGGAGCAAGGCGCATGACCGCCGATGTCGAGACCGCCGCCCTGCGGGTGCAGCACCTGACCCGCCTGACCCGAGACCTGACCGATCGCCTATCGCTGGAAATGGACGCCATGCGCGCCCACCGCGCTCAGGATCTGGCCCAGGGCGTGGCCGAGACGCAGGAGATGGCCAACCTCTATCGCCGCGAATCCGCCCAGGTGAAGGCCAACCCCGCCGCCATCGCCGCTGCGCCCGAAACCGACCGGCAGGCCTTGATCGAAGCCACCGAAACCTTCGAGGCCGTCCTGGCGGAACACGCCGTGACCGTCGAAGCGGCCCGCCGGGTGTCCGAAGGCCTGGTCCGCACCATCGCCGCCGAGGTGGCGGGCGCCCGAGCTCAGGGCGTGGGCTATGGCGCGGCGGGTCAGGCGATGCAGGGCGACGGACGGGCCGTGGCGCTGAACCGCACCGCCTGAGGCCCCTTATCGCCATCGCCATTCTTTAACAGCGTGCGGCCTACGGCTTCGGCATGACACTGACCCCCCGCCTCCTGGGCCTGGCGTTCGCCGCCGCCGACGCGCTGATCGAAGTCGATCAGCATGGCGTGGTGCGCTTCGCCCTGGGTTCCGGCCCCGTCGCAGGTCAGCAAACCTCAGCCTGGATCGGCCGCCCTCTCGGCGAGCGCCTGTCGGTCCAGAGCGCCGCGACGCTGCAGAATCTGCTGGACGCGCTGCTGCCGGGACAGAGAAGTCCCGCCGCTGAGGTTCTGGTCGATTGTGGCGACGGCCGGATGCGCCCCGCAACCTTACGCGCCTTCGCCCTGCCCGACATCGCCCCGGCCCGGTCCTGCGCCCTGTCCTATCAAGGCGAGCCCTTCGAGGTCGACCACGCGCCTCCGGCCGCAGGCGCTCCGCCGAGAGACGCCGAGGGCTTTCTGACTCATGCGCACGCCAGCCTTTCGAGCGGCGAGACCGGCGTCCTGCAACGCCTGGCCCTGGCCTTCATCGACGTGAACGGCCTGCATGACGTCGATCCCGCCACGCTGGAGCGGGTTCACCATCGCATCGGCGGCGCGCTCAACGCCGCCTCCCACGACGGCGCCAGCGCGGGTCGGCTGACGTCCGACCGCTACGCCCTGATCCGCAAGCTGGACGATACGAGAGATCTGGCGGCGGAAATGCGGAAAGCCGGTCAGGCCGAGGGCGTTGTTCTGTCGGCCGTCGCGACGCAGAGCGCCCTGGGCGGCGACGCCGCCTCGGCCCTGCGCGCCATGCGCTTCGCCATCGAGGGCTGCCTGAAGGACGGCGGGCTGGGTCAACCGGAGCTGTCCTTCGCCGATTCCCTGCAACGCACGCTGAAAGACGCCGACCGTTTCCGCAGCATCGTGCGCGACCGGGATTTCGCCCTCTATTACCAGCCCATCGTCGATCTGAAGACCCGGGCCGTCCATCATTTCGAGGCCCTGGCCCGCTTCGGACAGGGATCAGGCCCCGCCGCCGCCATCCGCATGGCCGAGGAATTGGCCCTGATCGACGGCTTCGACCTGGCCGTAGCGGAAAAGGCGGTGCGGCGCCTGCGCGAGCCGGGCGGCGGCCTGCTCAAGATCGCCGTCAACGTCTCGGGCGCCTCCCTGGCCAACGACGCCTATGTCGCGACCCTGCTGAAGATGACCGCTGCGGCGCCCGATGATCGTCGGCGCCTGATGGTCGAGGTGACGGAGACCGCCGCCCTGGCCGATCTGGCCGCCGCCGACCGGCGCCTGGGCGCCCTGCGCCATGCGGGGATCAAGGTCTGCATCGACGACTTCGGGGCCGGTTCGGCCTCCTTCGATTATCTGCGCGGCCTGTCGGTCGACGCGGTGAAGATCGACGGCGCACTGGTGCGCGATATCCATACCGACGCCCGTACGCGCACCCTGATCGCCCACCTGGTCGAACTATGCGGGTCGCTGGAGCTCGAAACCATAGCCGAGATGATCGAGACGGATCAGATCGCCGACGCCCTGCGCGACCTGGGCGTCACCCACGGTCAGGGCTGGTTGTTCGGCCGGGCCGAGCCTGAGCCGCGCACCATTCTGAGCACCCTCGCGATCCGTGGCCGCCGTCAGGGCGTGGTCGAAGGCTGGAGCTGACCGTCCTTCAGCACAACCGTTCGTTCGACACCCAGATTCGCTAGAAAATCAGCGTCGTGGCTGACCACCACCAGAGCGCCGTCATAGCCTGACAGCGCCGCCTCCACCGCCTCGACGGAATCGATGTCCAGATGGTTGGTCGGCTCGTCCAGCACCAGCAGTTGCGGCGGCTGCGTCCCGGTCATGACGCAGGCCAGGGCCGCGCGCAGCCGCTCGCCGCCAGACAGGTCTCCAGTCTTGCGGTCGGCCTGCACATTGCGGAACAGAAAGCGCGCCAGAGCCGCCCGCGCCGCATTGGGCGTGCCCTGCGGGTTCAGCCTCAGCCAGGCGTCGACCAGAGTCTCGTCCGGATTCAGCATGGCCGCCTGCTGATCCAGCAAGGCCGCGCGAACCGGCCGCTCAACCGAGCCCGCCGATGGTTCGGTCAGCCCCGCGATCAGCTTTAACAGGGTCGTCTTGCCCGCCCCGTTGGGACCGGTCACGGCGACCCGTTCCGGCCCAGTCAGACGCAGGGAGATCGGCCCCAGCAGAAGGCGGCCGTCATCGACCCTCACGACCGCCTCGTTCAGGTTCAACACCGTACGTCCCGTAGGCAGCCCGGTCGGCGGCATGGCCAGCGCCATCTGGCGCACGCGTTCGACGCGCTCGCGCGCCTCCACCAGATCGCTCTCGGCCGCCTGGCGTTTGCGTTCCGCCAGCCGCTGACCACGCGCGCCGGTTTCCTCGGCCCGCTGGGCCTGGGCGTCGAGCAGGATCTTGGGATCGGAGCTGTTGGCGCGCGCCGCCTTGGCCGTGCGATCACGGCGCGCCTGACGCTCCTGCGCCATCTGCGTCTCACGCTGGACCCGACCGATAGCGCGTTCCGCCTGTTCCAGATCGCGTTCGGCGGCGGCCCGTTCGGCGTCGCGGCGCTCGACATACAGATCCCAGCCGCCGCCATGCACCCGCGCGCCCAGACTGGAAAGCTCGACGATGCGGTCCACGCGACGCAGCAGGGCGCGATCGTGGCTGACCAGCACCACCCCGCCCGGCCAGTCGGTCACGACATCGGCGATCATGGCGCGGGCCTCGGCGTCCAGATGATTGGTCGGCTCGTCCAGCACCAGCAGGTCCGGCGTCGCCAGCTTCAGCCCCGCCAGCCGCAGACGCGTCTGTTCGCCGCCGCTCAACTCCGCCGTACAGCGATCCAACGCCAGATCGGCCAGACCGACCTCGACCAGAGCCGCCTGCATCCGCTCCTCCAGCGTCCAGTCCGCCTCGGCCATGTCGTCCAGCGAACCTTCACCCGCCAACACGCGATGCAGGACAGCCAGAGGCGCAGCGACACCCAGCGTCTCGGCGACCGTCTCATCATCGCCCGGCGTCTGGGCCTGCGCCAGCCAGCCGACCGTTCCGGCGCGCGCGATCGCGCCCTCGGCCGGTTCGGCCAGACCAGCGACAAGGCGCAGCAGCGTGGTCTTGCCCACGCCGTTGCGACCCACGACGGCCGTGCGTTCGCGCCCGAAGGCGAGCGTCAGATTGTCGAAGAGGCTTCGGCCGTCAGGCGTGCGGGCCGCGACGCCGTTGAGCGTCACGAGCGCGGATGCGGACCGGCTTGGGCTTGGGTTGAGTAAGGACATAGGCGAACGCGAGCAGCGGCATGGAAAAGGCGAAACCGATTTCCAGGGTGCTGATCATGATCGTCTTGCCTCCTCACTGATGCGTTGGCTGATGGAAGGATGGGGACGGAAGTTTCGTAACGCAACCCCAAAACTGCGGCTCAGCTTTCGCAATGCGGCCGCCACGCCCCCTTGGACAATCGGCGTCATGGTCTTTCGGCCTCCCGGCTCCTATCTTGAGCGTCATGAGCACGCCTGATCGTCCCGTCGCCTTCCGTATCGACCGTCCTGCGCCGGATCGAGCCGAAGCCGCCGCACGTAGAGAAGCCGCCGTGGCCCGCATCCGCGCCGAGACCGGCATCGACGAAGCCATGATCGACTCCCTAGTCGAGGGCTTCTACGCCAAGGTGCGCGACGACGATTTCATCGGCCCGATCTTCGACGCCCGCATCGACGACTGGGGTCCGCATCTGGAGCAGATGAAGCTGTTCTGGTCGTCCGTCGCCCTGTCCACCGGCGTGTATCAAGGGCGGCCCATGCCCAAACACCTGCCCTTGCCCATCGATGCGCGCCACTTTGACCATTGGCTGAGCCTGTTCGAGGCGACCGCCCGCGATCTGTGTCCGCCCTTGGCGGCCGAACACTTCATCGTCCGCGCCCGCCGCATCGCCGAAAGCCTCGAACTGGGCGTCGCCAACGCCAACGGGGTGATGGTCGGCCCCGGCGAACGCTATCAGCGGCCGGCAACGCCGTGGGCGCCGGAAAACTAGGCGGCTTTATCGTCTTCCGCCGCCTTCGGCTCGCCAGCCATACGAACATTGATGTTGAAGGTATGAACCTTCCACTCGCCCTTCTCGCGCATCATGGCGGAATAGACCCGAACCGTGCGATCCGCGTAAACGTAGTCCTGCTCCAGTTCATAGGTTTCGCCCTGAGATCCGGTGGTCTTGCGGGACTGCACCAGCTTGGGCTCAGGCGGAGCCGCGTCGCCGATCATGTCGCGAAGCATGGGAAGCTGGGCCTTGACCTCTGCCGGATCGTTTTCCGACAGCATCCGCGCAACGACAGCGTCATCACGGCCAGCGACCATATCGCCGTAAAAGGCCTCAGCCTCAGCGTTCAGCACCGGATCGGATGTAGGCAGCGTCGCGTGAAAATTACAGGCGGCGAGCACCGAGGCCGCCAGAGCCAGCATCACAGCCTGAAAACCGATTTTCATACATCCCTCCGCTTCTGACCGGCAGCATATGCGGAATCCCTGCGGCCACAACGACGAGCCCAAGAGTTCTTATATTGTTCTTGCTGTTTGCGGCGAATTGATCCCCATATAGCGTCGTCGCCCCGGACCGTTTTCGGGGTCTCCCGCGTTCCTCGGATCTCATGGTCGAAAAGCACAACTTCATCCGCGTTCGCGGCGCCCGCGAGCACAACCTCAAGGGCGTCGATCTCGACATTCCGCGTGAACAGCTGGTGGTCGTGACCGGCCTGTCCGGGTCGGGCAAATCCTCGCTGGCGTTCGACACCATCTATGCCGAGGGTCAGCGCCGCTATGTCGAAAGCCTGTCGGCCTATGCGCGCCAGTTCCTGGAACTGATGGGCAAACCGGATGTGGATCTGATCGAGGGCCTGTCCCCGGCGATCTCCATCGAACAGAAGACCACGTCGAAGAACCCGCGGTCGACCGTCGGCACCGTCACCGAAATCCACGACTACATGCGCCTGCTCTGGGCGCGCGTGGGCATTCCCTATTCGCCCGCCACCGGCCTGCCGATCGAAAGCCAGACCGTTAGCCAGATGGTCGACAAGCTGACCGCCCTGCCCGACGGCGAACGCATCCTGCTGCTGGCGCCGGTCGTTCGCGGCCGCAAGGGCGAGTACAAGAAGGAAATGGCCGAGTGGCAGCGTCAGGGCTTCCAGCGGCTGAAGATCGACGGCGAGTTCTACGCCATCGAGGACGCCCCCGCGCTCGACAAGAAGTTCAAGCACGACATCGATATCGTCGTCGATCGCATTGTAACCAAAGAGGGTCTTGAGGGCCGTTACGCCGACAGCATTCAGACCGCGCTGGGTCTGGCCGACGGCATCGCCACGGCGGAATGGGCGAATGCGCCCGAAGGCGAAGAGCCGCGCCGGATCGTCTTTTCCGAGAAGTTCGCCTGTCCTGTCTCAGGCTTCACCATCAGCGAGATCGAGCCCAGGCTGTTCTCGTTCAACAACCCCTTCGGCGCCTGCCCGGCCTGTGACGGCCTGGGGGTCAAGCTGGCCTTCGACGCCGATCTGGTGATCCCCGACCGCGACAAGACCCTGCACAAGGGCGCGGTGGCGCCGTGGGCGCGCGGCCCCTCGCCGCTCTATACGCAGACGCTGCAATCGCTGGCCCTGCACTACGGCTTCTCGATGGACAAGGCGTGGCGCGACCTGCCGGAAAAGGCGCAGGCCGTCATCCTGCGCGGCTCGGGCGGCGACAAGATCAAGTTCGTCTATGACGACAACGCCCGCAAATACGAGGTCTCCAAGCCGTTCGAGGGCGTGCTGCCGAACCTGGAGCGCCGCTGGCGCGAGACCGACAGCGCATGGGTGCGCGAGGAACTGGGCCGCTATCAGTCCGAAACCCCGTGCGAGGTCTGCGGCGGCAAGCGCCTGAAGCCCGAAGCCCTCGCGGTCAAGGTCGGGGGCGAGGACATCGCCGACATCTCCAACCTGTCGATCTCCAAGGCCTTCCTGTGGTTCTCGACCCTGGAAGACGGCCTGACCGAGAAGCAGATCGAGATCGCCCGGCGCATCCTGAAGGAGATCACCGACCGCTTACGCTTCCTCAACAACGTCGGCCTGGATTATCTGAACCTGTCTCGCAGTTCCGGCACCCTGTCGGGCGGCGAGAGCCAGCGCATCCGGCTGGCGTCGCAGATCGGCTCGGGCCTGACTGGCGTGCTTTATGTGCTGGACGAGCCGTCGATCGGCCTTCACCAGCGCGACAACACCCGCCTGCTGGACAGCCTGAAGGGCCTGCGCGACCTGGGGAACTCCGTGCTGGTGGTCGAGCACGATGAAGAAGCCATCCTAACGGCCGACTACGTCATCGATATGGGCCCGGCCGCCGGGGTCCATGGCGGCACGGTCTGCGCCGAGGGCACGCCCGCCGAGGTCATGGCCAACCCCAACTCCCTGACCGGCCAGTATCTGACCGGTGCGCGCGAGATCGAACTGCCGCCCGAAGGCCGCCGCCCCATCAACCGCAAGCGGATGCTGAAAGTCTCAGGCGCGACGGGCAACAACCTGAAGAACGTCACGGGCGAGATTCCGGTGGGCGTCTTCACCTGCATCACCGGCGTGTCGGGCGGCGGGAAGTCGACCTTCACCATCGAGACGCTCTACAAGGCCGCCGCGCGGCGTCTGAACAATGCGTCCGACGCCCCCGCACCCTTCGACCGCATCGAGGGGCTGGAGCATTTCGACAAGGTCATCGACATCGACCAGTCGCCGATCGGCCGCACCCCGCGCTCGAACCCGGCGACCTATACCGGCGCCTTCGGTCCTATCCGCGACTGGTATGCGGGCCTGCCCGAGGCCAAGGCGCGCGGCTACGGCCCCGGCCGCTTCAGCTTCAACGTCAAGGGCGGCCGCTGCGAGGCCTGCCAGGGCGACGGCGTCATCAAGATCGAGATGCACTTCCTGCCCGACGTCTACGTCACCTGCGACGTCTGCAAGGGCAAGCGCTACAACCGCGAGACGCTGGAAATTGTCTTCAAGGGCAAGAGTATATCCGACGTTCTGGATATGACGGTTGAAGAAGCGGCGCGATTCTTCACCGCCGTGCCGTCGATCCGCGACAAGATGCTGACGCTGGAGCGCGTGGGGCTGGGCTACGTCAAGGTCGGCCAGCCCGCCACCACCCTGTCCGGCGGCGAGGCGCAGCGGGTCAAGCTGTCGAAGGAGCTGTCCAAACGCGCCACCGGCAAGACGCTCTACATTCTGGACGAGCCGACGACCGG
This sequence comes from Brevundimonas sp. NPDC055311, assembly GCF_053645695.1. NCBI lineage: Bacteria > Pseudomonadati > Pseudomonadota > Alphaproteobacteria > Caulobacterales > Caulobacteraceae > Brevundimonas > Brevundimonas sp. NPDC055311. Next base: position 419,840 of record NZ_JBSHMV010000003.1, on the reverse strand, counting down.
CCTGCACTTCGAGGACACGCGCAAGCTGCTGGAGGTGCTTCAGGAGCTGGTCGAGAACGGCAACACCATCGTGGTGATCGAGCACAACCTCGACGTCATCAAGGTGGCCGACCACTTGCTGGACTTCGGCCCCGAAGGCGGCGACGGCGGGGGCGAAATCGTCGCCGTCGGCACGCCGGAACAGGTCGCCGAGAACCCCGCCAGCTGGACCGGCCGCTACCTCAAAGAGGTGCTGGACCGGCACGAGGAACGCCGCAAGGGCCGCGTCGCCGCCCTGACCGCCGAACCTGCGCCCGCCAAACGCGCCAAGGCCCGCAAGAGCGCCTGAACCGATTCCAATCCGCTCACCCCGGCGGACGCCGGGGCCCAGTGAGAGCGCCCGTCGGCAATCTGTGAGTCAGGCGCCGCGCCCTGAAGCCAAAGCACTGGATCCCGGCGTCCGCCGGGATGAGCGGGGGATAACAACTGGAATGAAACGCCGCGCCCCTGTCGGAGCGCGGCGTTTCATTTCCAGCGAGGTCGTCGGATCAGACGCGCGGCACGCCCCTGATGCCCAGATAGGCCGCCGAGAACGGCGCATAGATGACGGCCGCCTGCGCCGCCGACAGCAGGGCGTTGACCACGCCCCACACCAGCAGGGCCGGCCAGAACTTCACGAGAAGCGTGGCGACATTGGTCGTCTCTGCTCCCACCAGGCTTTCCAGGCCGCCGAAGATCAAGTTCAGCGGCGCGATGACGATGGAGCCCAACAGCCCCACCAGCATGGACATGACGCCCGCCAGAACCGCCATGCCCAGCAACGGCCAGAAACGGCCCCTGGTCATGGCCCAGCTTTCCTTGATGGCGATCTTCTGCTCTACGAAGGTCGTCGGCGCGACCAGGCAGAGGCGCACGGCCAGCCAGACGGCGACCGCAGCAACCCCAAGTCCCACAAGAACCGCCGGCAGGATCAGGAAGGGCGCGGCCATGCTCGCCGCCAGCCCCACAAAGACGCTGACCAGCACCGTGCCGCCCATCATCACGCCGAACATCAGCAGCGCCACAACCAGCGTGGCCCCCAAGATACGCAGTTCATCGCGTCCCAGGCGCAGATAGCCGAACCGCTTCTCCTCCGGACGAATGACGGAGCGCGCCACCGCCGCCGTCAGCACGGCGCTGAACAGCAGCGACAACGGCAAAGCCAGCATCATCATCGAGCCATAGGCCCGGCACACAAGCATCAACTCTTCCATCGACGGCTCGGCGCTCTGTTCGATCTGCTCGGCCAGGTTGATGATGTTGATCAGGCTGCCGCCGGCCACGGCGAAGAAGACCGCGAAGAACACGATATAGGCGGCGGCCCAGGCCAGAATGGCCATCGGCGCCCGACGGGCCAGGCGGAAGCCCTCAAAGGCGGATTCGGTGGCGTTGAAACTCATGCTGGCTCCTCGATTCTCGCTCAGCTTAACGCAGCCGCGCCGGTTTCGTCCTGTTTCTGCATCGCCAGTATCTGGCGACAGGCCGAAACGCCGGGCGCGATCCAGATGGCGACAATGACGCCGTAATAAGCCGCAATGGCGATAAAGGCCGCAACGCCCGCCACTGCGACAACGAGCGGGTTGAAGGCCGGAAGCTCGCTCGACGCGCTCTGGGCCCAGGCCGCCAGTTGAGGCCAGAAGGGAATGCTGACGCCCAGGGCGATCAGTCCCGCCACGATCAGAAACAGCACATGGACCAAAAACGTGATGGCAAGCGTCGCGGCGAACAGGCCCAACAGCATCCCGACGCGGCCCTTCGTCATCTTCCACCCCTCCACGAAGGCGAAATCCTGAGACGCGATGCTGAGCGGCATGATCATGGAGGTCCGCAACCCCGCCCAGACGATGCCGACGATTCCCGCCAGCCCCACCGCCACGCCCAGCACCACAGCCGCTGTTTCGAACACCATCCAGAAGGCCGCCCCAAAAGCGAAGGCCAGTAGAAGGACGACCAGCATCACGCCATAGCAGCCCGCCATGACGGCCAGGCCGGCCACGGCCACCCTCGCCTCATCCATGCCGACTCGAAGATCGAAAAAGCGACCCGGCGCGCGCTCGGGCCACAGCACCGCGCGGCAGATGGCGGCTATGATCAGTACGTAACCGATCAACTGCACCACATTGATCAACATGGACCAAGCCTGCATCCGCATCATGGCGGCGAGCGCCTGCGGGCTGGCGTCTGCATTCTCGGCCATGGCCTCAAGGCCGATCGTCATCAAGAGATCGATCATGACGATGGCGGACAGCAATACAGGCAGGGCCAGAACGACGCCCCAGGCGAAGACGCTGCCGGGCCGACGCCGGATCAGACGAAAACTATCCGCCAGCGCTTCATCGATCTGGAATCCATGGGTCATGAACAGCCTCCGCCGTCGCTTATAAGGACGAACGTCGTCCTCCGACAGCCTTGACCGCACGCCCCGCATGACAGGCGCGCGCCACGCGGCTATTAGGCCGCCATGTCGAATGCGTCCCCCACTCCCCGCCCCGTCCACGTCATCGGCGGCGGCCTCGCCGGATCCGAAGCGACCTGGCAGATCGCCCAGGCGGGCGTGCCCGTCATCCTGCACGAAATGCGTCGGGACGAGCCGGAGCAGGTCCGCACCGACGCCCACCACACCACGGGCCTGGCCGAACTGGTCTGTTCCAACTCCTTCCGGTCGGACGACTGGGAGTTCAACGCCGTCGGCCTGCTGCACGCCGAGATGCGCGCGCTGGACAGCCTGATCATGGCGTCCGGCGACGCCAATCAGGTGCCGGCGGGCGGCGCCCTTGCGGTCGACCGCATCGGCTTCTCGGACGCCGTGACGGCCAAACTGGAAGCCCACCCCCTGGTGACCATCGTGCGCGAAGAGATCGCGGGCATTCCGCCGGAAGACTGGGACAACGTCATCGTCGCCACCGGCCCATTGACCTCGCCCGCCCTGGCCGACGCCATCCTGAAGGCGACGGGCGAGGAAAGCCTCAGCTTCTTCGACGCCATCGCGCCGATCCTGCACGCCGACAGCATCGACTTCGACGTGGCCTGGCGCCAGTCGCGCTATGACAAGGAAGGTCCCGGTGGCGACAAGGCGGCCTACGTCAACTGCCCGATGGACAAGGCCCAGTACGAAGCCTTCATCGACGCCCTGCTGGACGGTCCCAAGGCCGACTTCAAGGAGTGGGAGAACGTCCCCTATTTCGACGGCTGCCTGCCGATCGAGGTCATGGCCGAGCGCGGCCGCGAGACCCTGCGCCACGGCCCGATGAAGCCGGTCGGCCTGACCAATCAGCACAATCCGACGGTCAAGCCCTACGCCATCGTCCAACTGCGTCAGGACAATGCGCTGGGCACCCTGTTCAACATGGTCGGCTTCCAGACCAAGCTGAAATACGGCGCCCAGACCGACGTCTTCCGCATGATCCCCGGTCTGGAGAACGCCCAGTTCGCGCGTCTGGGCGGCCTGCACCGCAACACCTTCCTGAACAGCCCCAGGCTGCTGGACAAGCAGATGCGGCTGAAGGCCATTCCGCGCCTGCGCTTCGCCGGTCAGGTGACCGGGGTCGAGGGTTATGTCGAAAGCGCGGCCATGGGCCTGCTGACCGGCCGTCTGGCTGCGGCGCAGGCATTGGGACGCGACCTGTCTCCGCCCCCGCCGGAAACCGCCATGGGCGCCCTGGTCGAGCACATCACCGGCGGCCACCTGGAAGGTTCAAAGTTCCAGCCGATGAACATCAACTACGGACTGCTGCCCCCGCTGGAAGCGCCCAAGGTCGATGAAGACGGCAAGCGCATCCATCCCAAGGAGCGCGGCCGCGCCAAGAAGCGCCTGCAGAGCCTCCGCGCCATGGATGCCCTCAAGGCCTGGCGCGACGCCGCAGCCTAGCGCAGCTTCGCGCCGCCGGGTTTGAAGGCCAGGGTCATCGCCGCCATGGCGACGAGGCCCAGCCCCATCAGCATCCAGGCCTGACTCAGGTCCGACAGGCGGTCGCGCAGCAGCCCGGCCGCCAGCGGCGACAGGCTGGCGATGATGTAGCCGCCGCCCTGAACGAAGGCGAGCAGGTCGCCTGAGCGCACCGGATCGTCGATCTGGTCCATGGCCAGGATCAGGGTCAGCGGAAACACCGCGCCGATCCCCAGCCCCAGCAGAAGCATGACCGGAATCGCCAGACTGACCGGCGCCAGCACCAGTCCCGCCAGACCGATCAGCGCCAGGGCCACGGCCGCCAGCATCGGCCCGCGCCGGTCGGGAAAGCGGGCGATGAACAGGGACACCAGCACGCCCGCCAACACCTCGGCGCCCGTCATGCCGCTGAGCAGGAAGCCCGCCGTCGTCCGCGCCTGCCCCATGTCGACGTAGTACGGCGGCAGCCAGGCCAGCACGAGCGTATAGGCCGAGGTGCCCAGCCCCAGAATCGGGACCAGCGCCCACGCCCTCGGCTGCTTCCAGAACGGAAGCTCGGGGTGGGTTCCTTCGGCCACGGCGACGCGGTTCGGCTCCTCGGCCGCAGGATCACGCGCGGCGATCATCCAGACGACCGCCGCCAGGAAGGCGGGAACCGCCCATAGGGCCAGCGCCCCGGCCCAGCCGACCGCCTCGGCCCACCCGGCGGCCGTCGCCGCCGCCACGGCCGCCCCGCCCATGATTCCGGTCGTATAGACGCCCATCACCGTGCCGAAGCGTGTGGGGAACGCCCGCTTGATCACGACCGGCGCCAGGGCCTGGATCAGGGCGACGCCGATACCCGCCACCACGGCGCTGGCGATCAGACCGGCCGTCCCGTCGAAGATCGCTCGCGCCAGACAGGACAGGCCGATCAGAACAGCGCCCAGCAGGATGCCCTTGCGCTCGCCCAGCCGTCGCCGCAGCGGCCGGATCGACAGGGCGCCGACGCCGATCATCGCCACCGGCAAGGTGGTCAGCAGGCTGGCCGTGGTCGAATCCATGCCGGTCGCCGCTTCGATCAGATCCAGCAGCGGCCCGACCGCCGCCATCGCCGGGCGCAGGTTCAGCGCCAGGGCGAAGATGGCGGCGACCAACAACAGGCTGGCGCCGCGCGACGGTTGCGAGGCGTTCGACTGATCCATCCGAGGTGACTCCGGCGACGAAAGGCGATAATGTCTCGCCATCAAGTATCTTGATGTCAAGACAATGACCGATCGCGCTGCCCGCGCCGCCGCCCAGTGGGCTGTCGCGCGTCCCGACCTCGACCTGCTGGCCATGGAGACGCTGGGCCGTCTGCATGAAGCCTCCATCGTGGTGACGCGCGAGCGGCAGGCGCCGCTCTATGCTCGCTACGGCCTGCAACATGGGGAGTTCGACGTTCTGGCCACCCTGCGCCGCGCGCCCTCGCCCGACGGCCTGACGCCCACGGCCCTCTATGAGGCGACGATGATGTCGTCCGGCGGCATGACGGCCCGGCTGGATCGGCTGCAGAAATCCGGCCTGATCGAGCGCACGCCCCACCCCAGCGACCGCCGCGCCTCACTGGTCAGGCTGACGCCCAAGGGGTTCGACCTGATCGACGGCCTGATGCCGCTGCACATGGCTGAGAGCCAGGCCATGCTGGCCGGCCTGTCGCGCGAGGAGCAGGCTGCGCTGGGGGCTCTGCTCGCCCGGCTGATCGCCGGGCTGGAGCGTTGAGCGTCAGCTCCCCATGATCGCCTTCACGGCCACATAGGCCGCAACGACCAGGATCAGCCCGGCGAACAGGCGCCGACCCAAGGCGGCGTTGGCTCCCAATCGGCTCGCCAGCGGCAGACCCGCCACTGTGCCCGCCGCGCCGCCGACCGTCATGGCCCCGACCAGGGTCCAGTCAACCAGCCCCGACAGGCTGTAGTTGACGGCCGTGCTGGCTCCGAACGCCGCCACGCTCAACAACGAGGTCGCCTGCGCCGCCGCCAGGGTCATCCCCGTGGCCCACATCAACCCCGGCACGATGAGAAAGCCGCCGCCGATCCCGAAGAATCCGGCCGCCACGCCGACGCCCGCGCCCGACGCCGCGACACGCGGCGCCATGTCGCGATTCAGGCGCACGCCGGGATCGCCGTCGCCCTTCCTGGAAGACAGCATCGCCAAGCCCACCATCGCCATGGCCACGGCGAAGGCCAGCAGCAGATGGCGGCCGTCGATAGCCTTGGCCACGGATGAGCCGACCCAGGCCGCAGCCGCGCCCGTGACGGCGAACACCGTCGCGCAGGGCCAGCGAACCCGACCGGCCCTCGCCTGGCCCGCCAGCGCCGTCAGGGCGTTCAGCGACACTCCCGCAGCAGAAACCCCGATCGCCACATGGGGATCACGCACCCCGACGACATAGAGCAGAAGCGGCACGGCCAGAACCGATCCGCCGCCGCCGAAAACGGTCAGCAGCAAGGCGACCACGCCCCCGCTCATTCCCGCCAGAAGCAACGGAGTCAGGCCCATGGTCTCAGGCCCTCTTCATGTTTCGGTTCCAGGGCATGACCGCCAGCAAACGCGCCATGCCGCAGAAGCCGGTCGCCCCCGCCACGAACAGACCGGCGCCGACAAAGGCGCTGATCCCCCAGAATCCAGGATGGACCATGACGCCCAGCGCCCCGCCCAGCAGGATCAGTCCCCCTGCCGCCATCTGCACCTGACGCATCAGCTCCAGCGGCTGCTTGCTGTCGGCGCGTACAGGCAGCCCCGCCTTCTTCCAGGCGTCCAGCCCGCCTTCGAGAACGTGCGCCGGACCGTCGATGCGCGCGGCCAACCGGTCGCAGTTTCCGGCCGTGCGATTGCCGCTCCGGCACATGAAGATCGCATCCTTTCCGGGCTTGAGGCTCAGCTCGGCGCCTTCGAACACGGACAGGGGGGCGGTCACGGCGCCCGCAATATGCTCGCGCGCATGCTCGTCCGGCTCGCGCACGTCGATCAGCACGGCCTGGCCCGTCTTGAGGCGGGCGGCGACATCGGCGGGCGAAAGAGAGATCAGCGGGTTCATTGAAAATTCCTTCCAGGGAAGCGGCGCTCAGAGCGCCTCAGGCGGACAGAAGATCTCCGCCAGGATCCCGATCACCTTCAGGGCGGCCGGATCGGCGATGCGATAGAAGACGGCCGTGCCGCTCCTGCGCGCGCTGACCAGACCGTCCTCGCGCAGGCGCGCCAGATGCTGGGACAGCGCCGACTGCGACAGGCCCACCTGAAGGTCGGACACCTGACGCTCGCCCTCGCCGATCTGGCACAGGATCATCAGACGGTTTTCATTGGACAGCGCCTTCAGCAGCCGGGCGGCGTCGCCCGCGCTGGCTTGAAAGCGTTCCAGTCCCATGGCTTCGAGATCGATCATGCAGTCCATATATTCGATCTTGCTAAATTAGCAATACCTAATATTTAGAGACGAAACGGAGACCCATCATGACCCATCATCCGCTCCAGCCTGATGTCCTCGGCTTCTTCGATCCCGTCACCCACACCGTGACCTATCTGGTCTCGGACCCCGCGACCGGGGCGGCGGTCATCATCGATCCGGTGCTGGACTATGACCCGGCTGCCGCGCGGACATCGACCGGCTCCATCGACCGAGTGCTGGAGGCCCTGGCCGCGCATGACCTGAAGCTTGAGCGTGTGCTCGAGACGCACGCCCACGCTGACCACTTGACCGGCGCAGACGAAATCCGCACCCGCACCGGCGTCCCTATCGGCATCGGCGAGAAGATCACTCGCGTCCAGAAGACGTTTGGCGATCTGTTCGACGCCGCCGACGTGACGCCCGACGCCGTGGTGTTCGACGAGGTCTACGCCGACGGCGCGCGCTTCATGCTGGGCGCTATCCCGGTCGAGGTGCTGCACACCCCCGGCCATACCCCAGCCTGCGTCAGCTATCGGATCGGCGATGCAGTCTTCGTCGGCGACACCCTCTTCATGCCTGACTTCGGCACGGCGCGCTGCGATTTCCCCGGCGGCGACGCCGGCGTCCTTTACCGCTCGATTCAGCGGGTCCTGGCGCTGCCGGAGGACACGCGCGTCTTCGTCGGACACGACTATCTGCCCGAAGGCCGCACGGAGTTCCGCTGGGAAACGACTGTCGCCGCCCAGAAGGCGGACAACATTCATATCGGAGGCGGCCGCTCCGAAGCCGCTTTCGTGGCCCTGCGCGAGGCGCGCGACGCCACGCTGAAGGCGCCGCAGCTTATCCTTCCCGCGCTTCAGGTGAACATCCGCGCCGGCGCCCTGCCTCCAGCCGAAGCCTCGGGCAAGCGGTTCATCAAGCTGCCGTTGAACGCGCTCTAAAGACGCCCGCGCAGAACGGACCAGAACAGCCGCAGCCGTTTGAACGGCTCCGCCTCGTCGGCCCGGGTCAGCGCCGCAGGCGCCACGGCCGGAAAAGCGGCCGTCGGCAAGCGCTTGAGGGCGGCGTTCGCCGTCCGACGGACCGCCGTCGCTTCATCGGTCCGCCCCGTCTGAGCCAGGCCGCGCACACGGCCCGCCCCGGCGACCGCCGCATCATGCCCTTCCCCCGCCAGGATGCGCGCCGCGACCTGCATCGGCCCGACATAGAAGGCGTCCAGGTCGTGCGCCTCGCCATGCACCCGGCCGATATGCGCCTGGATCAGGGCGTCGAAAGGCTCGCGCGACAGACCATGCCGCGTCACGGCGGCGGTCAGCGCCTCCAGAATCGGGTGGCCGACGCGCGGCGCGTCGCTGAACACCCCATCCATCTGTTCGGCCCACCAAGTGTATCGCATCTCGGCCAGCAGGGGCTGCGTGACCCGCGTGGGAATGGCCACCAGCTCCGCCTCGAAGGCGTAAAGGGCGATCAGATCCGCCCGCGCCGCTTCGTCCGCCACGAAACGGCTGGCCAGCCAGCGGTCGAGATCGGCGGCGCGAACCTGAGCATCAAGATCAACAGTCATGGCGACAGGCCCTTCGACCATTGAAGCGATGGCATCAAGTCCGGAAAGCAAACGGCCCGCCTTCCTTTCGGAGGGCGGGCCGCGATTTGGAGACGGACGTCGTCCTTACGGACGGCTGGCCATGCCCAGCTTGACCGGCGTAGCGTCGGCCTTGCCGCCGCCGCTACGGTCCACGCCCCACAGAAGAATGATCGGCGCGCCCACATAGATGGACGAGAAGGTGCCGATCACGACGCCGAAGGCCAGGGTGATCGAGAAACCGCGCAGGGCCTCGCCGCCGAAGACGGCCAGGACGATCAGCACGATCACGGTGGTCAGGCCGGTGATGATGGTCCGCGACAGGGTCTCGTTGATCGACAGGTCGATCACCTCGCGCAGAGGCATGACCTTGTACTTGCGAAGGTTCTCACGCAGGCGGTCGAACACGACGACGGTGTCGTTCATCGAATAGCCGATGACCGTCAGCAGGGCCGCGACAAGATTGAGGCTGAACTCCATGCGCAGGGCGACGATGAGACCGAAGGTCAGCGCCACGTCATGCAGCAGGCCCGCCACGGCGCCGATGCCGAACTGCCAGGGGAAGCGGAAGGCGATGTAGAGGAACATCAGCACCACAGCCACGACCAGGGCCAGGACGCCGTTGGTCAGCAGTTCGCCCGAGACCTTGGAGCCCACGACGCTGACGCCGGAATAGCCGACTTCGCCCACAGCCTGGCTGATGGCGCCTTCGACCTTCTGGACGACAGCGGTCTGATCCTCATTCTCCGGCACCTGGAAGCGCACGATGGCGGTCGAGCCGTCATCCAGGTTGGTGTCGCGTCGGGCGATGCCCTGAACCTGGACGTCGCCCAGATCCAGCCCGCTGACCGCGCCGCGCAGCTTGTCCAGCTCCAGCACCTGACCGGCGGGCTTGGCGACTTCCATCGAGGCGCCGCCCCGGAAGTCGATGCCCAGGTTCAGGCCGGGATAGAAGCAGCCGATGATCGCCGCCACCGTCAGGATCGCCGACAGAACGGCGAAACCCTTGGCGTATTTGACGAAGTGGAAATTCGTCTTGTGCGGCAGCAGTTTGATAATGGGCCAACCGTTCATCGACATCACTCCGCGATCGGCAGTTTCTTCGGCTTGGCGATCTTGAGCCAGTAGCCGAGCAGGACTTGGGCCGTCAGCACCGAAGAGAAGACGGAGGTGAAGACGCCGATGGTCAGGGTCCAGGCGAAGCCGCGCACGGGGCCGGCGCCGAACATGAACATGATGATGGCCGCCACCAGGGTGGTCAGGTTGGCGTCGATGATGGTGCCCATGGCGCGGTTGAAGCCCGCGTCCATCGACGCCACCACGGAACGCCCCTGACGCGCCTCGTCGCGCATCCGCTCATAGATCAGCACGTTGGCGTCGACGGCCACGGCGAAGGTCAGGATCAGACCGGCGATGCCCGGCAGGGTCAGCGTAGCCTGGGTCAGCGACATGGCCGCGACGATCAGGATGCCGTTCAGCACCAGGCCGATCACCGAAATGCCCCCGAACAGGAAGCCGTAGGCCAGGATCATGAAGACCACGATGACCACGAATCCCAGGGCGGTCGACAGGGCGCCTGCGGCCACGGCGTCGGCGCCCAGTTCGGCGGTGACGACGCGGCGTTCCTCGACCTTCAGCGGCGCCGGCAGGGCGCCGCCGTTCAGCAGGTTCACCAGTTCGGACGCCGAGGCGATGGTGAAGCTGCCGGTGATCTGACCACGGCCGCCGGTAATCGGCGACTGAATGGTCGGCGCCGAAATGACCTTGCCGTCCAGGATGATGGCGAAGGGCTTGCCGATGTTCTGGGCCGTCGCCTCGCCGAAGCGACGCGAGCCCTGACTGTCGAACTGGAAGTCGATGGCCGGACGGTTGTTCTGGTCGGCGCCGACGCTGGCGCGGGTCAGGTTCTCGCCCGAGACCAGAATGCGACGCTTGACGAGGTAGGGCGTGCCGGCGTCATCGACCAGCAGCTCGGCGTCCGGCGGCACACGACCGGCCAGGGCATCGTTCAGGCCGGTCGGCGACGTATCGACCATCTGGAAGGTCAGCTGAGCCGTACGACCCACCAGACGCTCCAGCTCGGCCGGATCGCTCTGCCCCGGCGCCTGGATGACGATCCGGTCGGCGCCCTGACGGGTGATGGCGATTTCCTTGGTGCCCGAACTGTCCAGACGGCGACGGACCACCTCGATCGACTGATCGACGGCGGTTGCGCCCATGCTGGCCAGAGCCGCGTCGGTGAAGGCGTAACGGATACGGCCGCCGCCCAGCTTGGTCGCCACCCGGTCCGGCTGGCCGGTCGGGCCGACGCCCTGCTGGGCCATGGTGCGCAGGGTGTTGAAGGCCGTGTCATAGGCCGCGCCTTCGGCGACCGTCACGACGACGCCGCCTGCCTCGCGCTGCATGCCCGTGATGTTGACCTGGTCTTCCCGCAGGGAAACCCGGACGTCTTCCATCAGGTTCGAAATGCGCTTCTCGCGCATTTCCGGCACGTCGACCTCAAGCAGGAGGTAGGAGCCCCCCTGCAGGTCCAGGCCCAGGTTCAGGCCGTTGCTCGGCAGCCAGCTCGGCAGAGCCTCGCGCTGCGCCGGCGACAGCACGCTCGGGTAGGCCAGGAACAACCCGAGGACGAGCGACAGCGCGACCAGGGTGATTTTCCAGCGTGAAAGCTGAATCATGTCTCGGTTCTCTTCAGGGCCGGCGCGCGCCGCGCCGAGGCGAGGCTATCAGCCCTTGTCGTTGGCGGCGATGGCGGTGCGGTTACGCACCTCGGCGATCATCGCCTTGACCACGCGGACGTTCACGCCCTGCGAGATCTCGACCATGGCCTCGGCGTCCTCGACGCGGGTGACCTTGCCGACCATGCCGTTGGACAGGACGACCTCGTCGCCGCGCTTGACGCCGGCGATCAGGGCCTGGTGCGCCTTCATCCGCTTCTGCTGCGGACGGATCATCAGGAAGTAGAACAGGATGAAGATCGCGACGATCGGCGCGATCTGGATGACAAGGGCCATCAGGCCGCCGTCTTGGGTTGCAGTCATGAAAAACTCCCCGAGGCGGGCCGCGCCTTCATCGGGGGCCCTTCGAAAAACAAGGCGCGGAACCTAGGGCGCGCCGGGCCGATTTGCAACGCGACGCGATGACAAGTCCGGGACAAGAGCGTCCGGGCGTCGCCGCCCGGACACGCCGCTTCACCGGATCAGCGCGGCAGGACCGTCAGCGGGTCCAGAGCGACCGGATCGTCGCCGCGCATCTGACGCACTTCATAATGGATCGACGGGCGGCCGTCTCCGGCGGTCAGACCCACCGTACCGATGACCTGACCCGCCCGCACCTGGGCTCCGTCGCGCACGGTGGCCGAGCCCAGATGACCGTAGACCGTGCGCCATCCGTCGCGGTGAACCACCAGGACCGTCAGCCCCTGCCCAACGATGTCGTCCCCGACATAGGCCACCGTGCCGTCGGCCGAAGCCTTCACCTCGGTTCCGGCCGAAGCGCCGATGTTGACGCCGTTGTTGCGCTCGCCCATGCCCACGGGGCCGAAACGACGCAGGATGTCGCCTCGCACAGGCCATTGGAGAGCCAGCGGACGCCCAATCTCGGCCAGCGGCGCGGCAGACGTATCTGCAGCCGGCGCCCGAGTCGGCGGCGGCAAGGGCGTGTTGCCGCTGGGCGGCGGCGGAGGCGGCGGGGCCACCCCGTTGTTCGGCGTCCGCACGCCCACCGGCGACGGCCCCGTGGCGTAGGGATCGGCGCCGCCGTCCACCGCGCTATCCGGCAGGATGATGCGCTGACCGGAGCTGATGGCGCCTCGCGGCCCCAGTCCGTTCAGGTCGATCAGAATCTGGACCGGGGTGCGGAAACGTCGTCCCACGCCCGAAATGGTGTCGCCCGGCTGAATCACATAGGTCGCGCCAGGCATGGCCGGATTGCCGGCGGCAGGCGGCGGCGTCACCGTGATCGGCGCGCCGGTCGAGGGATAGGCTGGGCCGCCCGCCGGCGGCAGGCCGCCGCCCTGGATGTCGCCGGCCGGGGCGCGAGGCCCTTCCTGCACCGGCGGCTGTGCAGGCTGCTGCGGCTGCGTCGCCTGGCCTTGATAGTAGGGATTGTTCGGATAGGCGCCGGGCTGCTGCCCCTGCTGTTGGCCCTGCCCCGGCTGCGGATAGCCGCCCGCCCCCATCGGCCGGGTCGAATAGCGCGGCTCGCTCGGATAGGTCGAACACGCCGTGACCGCCAGCGCTCCGCCGACGACCGTCGCCGCCCTGATCCAGCCTATGAAGCCGCTCATGCGTCTCTCCGTATTAACCTTGTTCAGCATCTCGAAGCCGGTTTGCCCCGGTCCGCCGCCGAAGCCAACCCGGCAACCCGCGCAAAAGTGGGGCGGAAAGGTTAATGGAGCGGTGAGATTTTGCCCTTCACCCCTCTTTCGCCGTCCCTTCGACCAGGGGAACGAAGCGGACCTCGCACAGGCTTTCGCGCTGGAAGCTGCCGTCCGGCTGGCCGGTGTAACGGTTCAGCATCTGCACCGAAGTGCGGCCGACCGGCGCGACCAGGACGCCGCCCGGCTTGAGCTGTTTCAGCAGTTCCGTCGGCTCATGCGGTGAAGCGGCCGTGACCATGATGCGGTCGAACGGCGCCTGTTCCGGCCAGCCCTGCCCGCCGTCGCCGTGGCGGGTGAAGACGTTATCGATTCCCAGGATTTTCAACCGGTTCTCGGCCTCGGTTAAGAGGCTCTTGTAACGCTCGACCGAATAGACGAAGCGCGCCATGCGGCTCAGCACCGCGCACTGATAGCCGCTGCCGGTGCCGATCTCGAGCACGCGGTGGCGCGGCTGGACGTCCAGCGCCTGGGTCATCAGGCCGACGATGAAGGGCTGGCTGATCGTCTGGGCGCAGTCGATCGGCAGGGCCTGATCCTCCCACGCCTGATCGAGGAATTTCTCATGGACGAAGACGGCGCGGTCGATGGACTCCATCGCCTTCAGAACCCGCGCGTCCGTCACCCCCTGACGCCGCAGCGACAGGATCAATCGGCCCGCGCGGTCGTCCTTGAGACTCATTTTTCCTGCGGCCCCTTGGGCGGCGCCCCGCCCAGCACCTTCTTCAGGTCATTGACCGACTGCATGTGCGTCAGGTCGATGTGCAGCGGCGTGACCGAGATGCGGCCCTCGTCCATCGCCCGCAGGTCGGTGCCGTCGGCGTGCTCCTGCGGCGCGCCGCGGAAGGCCATCCAGTAGTAGTCGCGGCCGCGCAGGTCGGTGCGGCGGATGGCGTGCATCTCGCCGATGTCGCGGAAGCCCTGACGCGTCACCTCGACCGTCTTGACCAGTTCGGGCGGCAGGCGCGGGAAGTTGACGTTCATGACCACGCCCTCCCCCCACTTCTGCTCCAGCAGGCGGGCGACGATGCCGGGACCGAAGGCCTCGGCCGTTTCCCAATGGGCGACCGCCTCGTCGTGGAAACGCTCCAGCGACTGCGACAGGGCGATGGAGCGGATGCCGAAAGCCATGCCCTGAAGAGCGCCCGCCACCGTGCCGGAATAGCTGACGTCCTCGCCCACGTTATGGCCGCGATTGACGCCCGACAGCACCAGATCGGGTTTCTCGGGCATGATGTCATTGACGGCCAGGATGACGCAGTCTGTCGGGGTGCCGGTCACGGCGAACCGCTTGTCGCCCAGTTGATTGACGCGCAGCGGCTCAGTCAGGGTGATGCCCCGCCCCTTGGCCGACTGCTCGGTCTGAGGCGCGACGACCCAGACGTCGTCCGACAGGGCGCGGGCGATCTTCTCCAGGCACGCCAGGCCCTCGGCCTCGATGCCGTCGTCGTTGGTCAGAAGGATACGCATCAGGCTTCCTTCTCCCCTTGTGGGAGAAGGTGGCTGGCGAAGCCAGACGGATGAGGGGTCGCGCCCCGGTCGGTAATCATGTCGTCTGCACTCGCCACTCGCATCTTCTGTCTGAGCAACCCCTCATCCGAGCCGCTGCGCGGCCCACCTTCTCCCACAAGGGGAGAAGGATCAGCCCACCTGTTTCAATCCGCCCATATAGGGCTGCAGAGCGGCCGGAACCGCGATGGTCCCGTCCTCCTGCTGATAGTTTTCCATCACCGCGACCAGGGTGCGGCCGACCGCCAGACCCGAGCCGTTCAGGGTGTGCAGGAACTCGGTCTTCTTCTCGCCCGCGCGCTTGAACCGGGCGTCCATGCGCCGAGCCTGGAAGTCGCCGCAGTTCGAGCAGGAACTGATCTCGCGATAGGTGTTCTGCGAAGGCAGCCAGACCTCGAGGTCATAGGTCTTCTGCGCCGAGAAGCCCATGTCGCCCTTGCACAGCAGCACCTTGCGATAGGGCAACTCCAGCGCCTGCAGCACAGCCTCGGCGCAGCCGGTCATGCGCTCATGCTCGGCCTCGGAATCCTCCGGGCGGCAGATGGAGACCATCTCGACCTTGGAGAACTGGTGCTGGCGGATCAGGCCACGCGTATCGCGCCCCGCCGACCCAGCCTCGGCCCGGAAACAGGGCGTCAGCGCGGTCATGCGCATGGGCTGGGCGACCTCGTCCTCAGACAGGATCTGCTCGCGCACGAGGTTGGTCAGGGAAACTTCGGCGGTCGGGATCAACAGATGCTCGCCCGAGCGGAACAGGTCTTCCTCGAACTTCGGCAACTGGCCTGTCCCGAACATGGCGTCGTCTTTGACCATGTAGGGCGGCGCGACTTCTTGATACCCGTGCTTATCCGTCTGCATGTCGAGCATGAATTGGCCGATGGCGCGTTCCAGACGCGCCAGCTGGCCTTTCAGCACGGCGAAGCGCGAGCCGGACATCTTGGCGGCGGCTTCAAAGTCCAGCAGGCCCAGAGCCTCGCCCAGATCGGCGTGATCCTTGGCCGGGCCGGTCGTGCGGGGCTCGCCCCATTTCAGGATCTCGACGTTGTCATTCTCGTCCTCGCCGTTCGGCACATCGGCGGCGGCCAGGTTCTTCAGCCCGGCCAGCACGTCGCGCAGTTCGGCGCCCTTGGCGGTTTCGGCGTCGCCCGCCTCGGCGATCTCGGCCTTCAGGGCCTCGACCTCGGCCTTCAGGCGGTCGGCCTCGGCCATGTCCTTCTTGCCCATGGCGGCGCCGATGGCCTTGGAGGCGGCGTTGCGCTTGGCCAGGGCGTCCTGACCGCGCGTCTGGGCGGCGCGCAGATCGACATCCAGCGCCAGAATGCGCGCGACGACATCGGCGGCGTCATCCACGCCGCGCGACGACCAACCTGCGACGAAGGCTTCGGGATTGTCGCGAATGGCTCGGATATCGTGCATGGCGTCGCTCTTTCGGCGCTCAGGGAAGGAGAGCCGAAGGCTGTAGCGCCCCGCGCGGAGTCGGGCAAACCCCGCGCCCGATTTCTTAACCCTGACGCGCCGCCTTGACCTTGATCTCGACGCCGATGGCCTTGGACACCCAGTCGCCGCCCGCGTCCGACGCCATGCCCATGTTCAGCGCCGTGCGATCCAGTTCCAGCTTGCCCGCGACCGTGGCCGTCCCGTTCGCCTCGTCGAAGGTGAAGGGCAGGACGACCGGGACCGTCGTCGTCTTGATGCGCAGGGTTCCCGTAGCCTCATAGCGGTTGCCGCCCAGCGCCTTGAACGCCGTCGCCTCGAAGCGGGCGGTCGGATAGGTCGACGTGTCGAACCATTCGGCGCCCGGCAGGCTGCCTTCCTGCGTGGCGTCGCCGGTCCTGGCCGTGCCGGTCTGGACCGTCACCACGGCTTTCGATCCCGCCAGATCGGCCGGGTCGAACCAGACTTGCGCGTCCCACTGTTCGAACCGGCCGGTGAAAGCCTTGCCGGTGTGGGTTCCCGTGAACTGGATCGTCGAGGCGGCCTTGTCCACGGTCCAGGCGGCGGCCGTGCCCGGCGTCACCGCCGCGTCAGCCGCAGACGCGGCGGCAGGGGCCGAGGCGACCGCCTGCCCTTCCGTCTTGGGCGCGGGCTTGGCCGCCAGTCCGAAGGCGGCGCCGATCACGACCACGAAGGCCACGCCCGCCAGCCGCTCAGCCCAGCGCAGGGCCGGGGTCGGTTCAGGCGCGACGCCATGCGCGTCATCGCCATGCGGCAGGACGGGGATCATGTGCGACAGCACGCCGTCGCGGTCGAAGAACTGGTGCTTCAGCGCCGCCCCGACGTGCAGGGCGACCAGGACGATCGCGCCCCAGGCCAACTTGCTGTGCGCGCCCATGGCCATCCAGGCCGTCGTGCGGCGGGCGGCTTCGGAGGCGTGCTCGATCAAGGGCAGGTGTGGAATGGTGAACAGGCCGAACCAGCTGGTCGCCACGGCCAGCGGCGTGTCCGTGACCACGGCCCAGCCGGTCGAGACATAGATCCACCCCGTCAGCGGCAGAGCCAGCATCAGGGCGTAGAAGGCGGCGTGCGTCGCTCGCGCGGCGAACTGCTCCCACCCCTTCATGGCCCCCGGCAAAGCCGGAACCGGGTGCGTCAGCCGCCACACGATCCGCAGCGCCGTCAGCGCCAGGATCAGGAAGCCGATCGACTTGTGAATCTGGAAGACGCGATAGGCCAGCGCCTGGCTGTCCGGCTCGACGATGGCGTCGCTCATCCACCAGCCCATCGGGATCATCGACAGGATGGCGACCGCGATCAGCCAGTGCAGGGCGATGGCGATGGCGCTGTAGTGGCTGGGGCGGCGGGTCATGAGAGCTCTCGCGTCAGTCTGAAGAAGGCGGGACCGACGGCGCCGCCCCTTCGTCGTGCTTTCGCCGATCAGGCGGCCGGAGCGGCCGGGGCGACTTCCTTGATGAACTCGGCGTCGAAGCGGATCGTCACCTCATCGCCGACCGGGCCCAGCGGCATGCCGAAATCGGTCCGCTTGATCTTGCCTTCAGCCGCGAAGCCGATGGCCGGCGCCGGCACGAAGGGGTGTTGTTCCAAATCGCCGTTGAAGGTCGCATCCAGGGTCACCGGCTTGGTGACGCCCAGGAAGGTCAGGTCGCCCGTCACCTTGGCGGTGCGCGCGCCGGTCAGCTCCACCTTGGTCGACTTGAAGGTGATCTGCGGGAAGGCCGTGGCGTTCAGGAAGGCCTTGTTCTTGGCGATGTCCTCGCTGAAGCTCTTGAACCCTGTGGCGGCGTGAGTGCCGAGGTAGTCGCCCGGATAATTGGTGTCGACCGAGGCCGGGTCGATCGTCGCCTCGACCGTGCTGTTAGCCAGGTTGGCCGTATCGAGCGTGATCTTGGCGTCGAACTTGTTGAAGCGCGCCGTGTAGTTCGAGATCGAGTTATGTGGCAGCGACCATTGCAGCGAGGCGTGGGTCGGGTCCATCACATAGACGCCCGAGGTCGCCTTCAGCGCGACCGGAGCGGTCGAGGCGGCGTCGGTCGTCGGAGCGCCGGCGGTGTCGGCGGGCTGGCTGCAGGCGGCCAGCAGGGCGGCGGCCGAAACAGCGATCAGGGCGGCTTTGATCTTCATGGGAAGGAAACCTCGGTCAGACGGGTGAAACGAAAACTGGACAGACAGTCCGGAAACAGGTCGATTGTCCGTCCGGCCTCGCCGTCGGACTGCAACAGTATATGTTGCCATTCGCGCGCTTCAAGCCCTCGATCACGAAATTCGCCTCGAGCCTCACGAAAAAAGGATTGAGGTGCGCCGGGCGGCGACGGCGCCTATCCTCGCGACTCACATGACCATCCGCCGCCTCCCCCCCGAGACCGTCAACCGCATCGCCGCCGGCGAAGTGGTCGAACGCCCGGCCAGCGCCATCAAGGAACTGGTCGAGAACGCCATCGACGCCGACGCCCGCAGCATCGAGATCCAGGCGGACGGCGGCGGCCTGACCCGCATCCTCATCGCCGACGACGGCAAGGGCATCCCGCGCGACGAACTGCCCGTCGCCATCGAGCGCCACGCCACCTCGAAGCTGGAGCCGGACGATGCAGGCGACGTGGACCTGCTGCGCATCTTCACCCTCGGCTTCCGGGGCGAGGCCCTGCCCTCCATCGGCTCGGTCGCCCGGCTGAACATCACCACCCGCGCCAGGGCCGAGGCGGGCGAGTCGCAGAACGACGCCTGGGCCGTTTCGGTCGAGGGCGGCGCCCAGCGGCCCCTGTCGCCCGCGGCCTTCCCCGGCCCGCACGGCGCGCGGGTCGAGGTGCGCGACCTGTTCTACGCCACCCCTGCTCGGCTGAAGTTCATGAAGTCCGAGCGGGCCGAGGCCATGGCCATCTCCGAAGAGATAAAGCGTCAGGCCATGGCGCACGAGGCCGTCGCCTTCACCCTGACGCTGGACGGCAAGACGACCCTGCGCCTGCCTGCCGAACATCCCGGCGACGAAGGGCGGCTGAAACGCCTCGGCGCCCTGCTGGGCCGCGATTTCGAGGCCAACGCCCTCCTGATCGATCAGGAGCGCGACGGCGTGCGTCTGTCCGGCTATGCGGGCCTGCCGACCTATTCGCGCGGCAATGCGGCGCACCAGTTCCTGTTCGTCAACGGCCGCCCAGTGCGCGATCGCCTGCTGCAGGGCGCCCTGCGGGGGGCCTACGCCGACTTCCTGGCGCGCGACCGGCATCCGGCGGCGGCCCTCTTCATCGACATCGACCCGCTTTATGTCGATGTGAACGTCCACCCGGCCAAGGCCGAGGTGCGCTTCCGCGATCCGGCGCTGGTGCGCGGCCTGATCGTCGGCGCCCTGCGCCACGCCCTGCACGCCGCGGGGCACCGCGCCTCGACCACGGTCGCTGCTGACGCCCTGTCGGGTTTCAGACCGCATACGGGCGAGGCGCTCTACAACCCCGCCGCGCCGCAGACGTTCAACAACGCCGCGCCGGGCTGGAGCGGCTGGCAGGGCTGGTCGCAACCGGCCGCCGCCGCCCAGAACCTGCCCGGTCTGAACGAACGCTCAGCCCGCGTCGAACATACGTGGAGCGGTGAAGCCAGCGCTCCCAGCTACCGCACGCTGGGCGAGATTCAGGCCGACCACGCCGGACAGATCACGCCGGGCGCCCCGGCCCCGGTCGACCTGATCGACTATCCGCTGGGCGCCGCGCGGGCGCAGCTTCACGCCAACTACATCGTGGCCCAGACCCGCGACGGCCTCGTCATCGTCGATCAGCACGCCGCTCACGAACGGCTGGTCTATGAGCGGATGAAGGCCCAGATGGCCGACGGCGCCGTCACTCGCCAGGCCTTGCTGACGCCCGAAGTTGTCGAACTGGACCCCGCCGAGGCCGAGCGCGTCGCCGGCAAGGCCGAGGAACTGGCCGAAATGGGTCTGATCGTCGAAGCGTTCGGCGCGGGCGCGGTTCTGGTGCGCGAAACGCCTGCCCTGCTGGGCGACACCGACGTTCAGGGCCTGATCCGCGACATCGCCGACGACCTGTCCGAACACGGCGCCGCCCTGTCGCTGAAGGAACGGATGGCCGAGGTCTGCGGCACCATGGCCTGCCACGGCTCGGTCCGTTCCGGCCGCGTCCTGTCGGCGCCCGAGATGAACGCCCTGCTGCGCCAGATGGAGGCCACGCCCCACTCCGGTCAATGCAACCACGGCCGCCCGACCTATGTGGAGCTGAAACTGCACGACCTCGAGAAGCTGTTCGGGCGGCGCTGATCTTTTCGTCGCCCGACCGCTTCGCTACTTGAGGGCATGTCTCCTTCCGTCCTCTTCGTCTGTCTCGGCAACATCTGTCGCTCGCCGCTGGCCGAGGCGGCCTTCCGCGAAGAGGCGCACCGCCTGAAACTGGACGCCATCGCGGATTCCGCAGGCACCGGCGGCTGGCACATCGGCGCTCCGCCCGACCCGCGCGCCCAAGCGGTCGCCCTGAAGAACGGCGTCGATATCTCGGCCCTGCGCGGTCGTCAGGTGAAGCCCGCCGACTTCCGCCGCTTCACCCATCTGGTGGCGATGGATCACGAGAACCTGGCGAACCTGCGCCGCCTCGCCCCGCCCGACGCCACGGCGGAACTGAGCCTGCTGCTGGACCACGTCGAGGGCCGCGCCGGTCAGGCCGTGGCCGACCCCTATTTCGGCGAGGACGACGGCTTCGATGTCACCTGGGCCGACGTCACGGCCGGCGCCCGCGCCCTGGCCGCCGAGCTCCAGCGTCTTAGAGGCTGAGCGTCTCGACCAGGCCGCTGGCCTTGCCGCCCGACGCCGCCTCTCCGCCGCCGATGGCGTAGATCACGCCGTCCACGCTGGCCGCCGCCAGGCCATGGCGCGGCGTTCGCATGGCCGGGCCGGCCGTCCAGGCGTCGCGCATCGGATCATAGAGCCAGGTCTCGGCGAAGACCCCGCCCCCGCGCCCCTCGAACCATTCGCCGCCGAAAGCGATCAGGCTGCCGCCCGCCTCGGCCATGGCCAGGCCGCCTCCGACCTGCCGCCCCGTGGCGGGCGAGGCCGGAATCGGCGCCAGCGTGTCCCAGCGGTCGCGGGCGGGATCATAGCGGTCCAGCCGCCCTGTTCCGCCGCCGTCCACCGTGCGGCCGCCCGCCACGAACAGCTTGCCGTCGAGCACCGCCCCGGCCGCACTGTTGCGAGCCATCGGTGCCGGACGCGCCGTTTCCCAGCGATTGGCGGCGGCGTCGAAGACCAGATGGGTCGCCACATCGGCCTGATCGTTCCACTGACCGTTCGCCTCGCCCTTGGGCGAGCGGCCGGTGACCAAATGCACCCGATCGCCCACGGACAGGCCGACCGTTTCGCACAGACGCTGCGGCATCTGGCCGACCTGGGCCCAGACGCCCCGGTCGATGGCCCAGATGTCCGTCATGGCCGTCCATTCGCCGCCGTCGCGCCGGTCGTAGCCGCCGAAGGCCCAGATTCGCCCGGCCGCCGACGCCAGCATCGGGTGATGGCGCGGCTGCGGCAGTCGCGGCCCTTCGCTCCAGCGATCCGCCTTCACGTCATAGATCGCCGTCCGGTCATTGATGTGCAGCCCGCCCGCCGCCGACCGCACCAGGCCGCCCGCGACCGTGATCGAACCGTCCTGGGCGGCGCAATATATCTCCTGCGTCGGCCAGGGCATGGAGGCGCGGGGCGTCCAGCCTGTCTCGGCGCGGGATACGACGGGCGCTGCGGCGACGGCGGCGCCGACGGCGAGGAAGGTGCGGCGGTGCAGGGTCATGCCGACAAACCTAGCCGTTCGCCTCGTCCTGCGCTAGAAACCCGCCTCTTCCCCCAACGGGATCGAACCATGTTTGAGATTGTAGCCACGGCATAGGCCCGGACGCTGATCGTCCCAGGCCTCCTGAACCCGCCCCGCGCCGCCTTGCGCCGGGCGTGTGTCTTTTCATGCCTTGGAAATCTCAATCCCATGAACCTGTCACGTGCGGAGCAACGCACGCTCCACGCCCTCGCCCAGGGCGGTCGCATCCTGCTGGAACGCGACGAACAGGGCCGCATCCTGGCCGCCCGCTGCTTCACCCGCGAAGGCTGGGTGCTGGACGGCTGCAACCTCGATCAATGGCGCAGCCTGAAGCGCAAGGGCGTCATCAAGTCCCGCAACGGCGGCCCTTATGTCGTCAACCGTGAGGGCCTCGGCCGCCTGCGCAGCCGGGCCGACAACCGGACCTCAGGCCGAGGCTTCTGACGCCCTGAGGAACAGGACGCGCGCGGCGCCGTAGTCGCGCGCGTCCAACCGCTCATAGCCGGGCGTGTCGATCTCGGGCTCGTCCGAGCCGCGCTCGAACACCACAATGGCGCCCGGCGCCAGCCAGCCCCCCTCCAGCAACCGCGCCAGCGTCTGCTCGCCCAGACCTTTGGCATAGGGCGGGTCCAGAAAGGCCAGTGTGAAGGCTTCCCCCGCCGAGCCGGGACGCGGCCCTAGATCGGTCGCGCTGCGCCGATGCACCCGGCACCGGCCGAACAGGCCATAGGCGTCCATGTTCTCGCGGATCGCGCCGCGCGCGCCGTCGTCCGTGTCCACGAACAGGCAGAAGGCCGCCCCGCGCGACAGGGCTTCGAACCCCAGCGCGCCAGAGCCGGCGTACAGGTCGATCACCCGCGCCTCATGCAGACCATCAGCCCAGGGGGCGTGCTCCAGCACGTTGAAGATCGCCTGACGCGCCCGATCCGAGGTCGGGCGCGTGTTCTGCCCTTCGGGCGTGACGATGGCGCGTCCCTTCAGGCTGCCGGCTACGATGCGCATGGATCAACCGCGCCCACGCGGGCCGCCGCGACCGCCGCCGCCCGAAGGCTTGCCCCCGAAGGGTTTGCCCCCAAACGGTTTGCCGCCGCGCGGACCGCCGGGCCGGTCGCCCGAGCGCTCGCCAAAGCGATCATTGGGACGCGCATCGGAACGCCCGCCGGCGCCGCTCGGGCGGCCGAAAGGCTTATTGCCAGGCTTCCCGCCCGGACGGCCGCCCTTGGCCGGGCCGCGACGGTCGTCGATGAACTGGTCCGCGCGCGGTTCGCGCGGCTTGAACGGGCGGCGCGGACGCTCGCCGCCTTCCGTTCCTTCACCCTCGCCCGGACGAGTGCGCGGTTTGAAGGTCTTGGAATGCTCGAATTTCGGCTTGGCCTTGGCCCAGCCTTCCTTGCGGGCGGGCTTGCCGAACTCGGCGCCTTCTTCCGCAGCCGTCTCGGCGGCGCGGACACGGCTGGGCTTGCGCGAGGGGTCTGACATGGCCGAGCCGGACTTGCCGCGCA
Organism: Brevundimonas sp. NPDC055311; assembly: GCF_053645695.1. NCBI lineage: Bacteria > Pseudomonadati > Pseudomonadota > Alphaproteobacteria > Caulobacterales > Caulobacteraceae > Brevundimonas > Brevundimonas sp. NPDC055311. The sequence goes on along the minus strand of NZ_JBSHMV010000003.1, from coordinate 396,312 downwards.
CGATCGGCGTGCCGGTGCGGCGGCCGGGAACCGGCGCGGGCGTCTCGACCGTGTTGCCGGTCGGCAGGTTCTCGGGGCGGATATGATCAGCCAGCATCTCGCGGATTACGCGCGGGCCGACTTCCTCAACCGCGCCGACCGGCAGAGTGCCGAGCTGGAACGGACCATAGGCCAGGCGGATCAGGCGGTTGACCGTCAGGCCGACGCTCTCCAGCACCTTGCGAACCTCGCGGTTCTTGCCCTCGGTGATCTGGACGCTGAGCCACAGGTTCGCCGAGGACTTCTCGCCCTCGGCCTTTTCCTTGGCCTTGTCGATGGTGGCTTCCACCGGGCCGTAGCGCACGCCGTCGACGACGACGCCGTCCTTCAGCTTGTCCAACTGCGCCTGGGTGATGCGGCCGCGCGCCCGGGCGCGATACTGGCGCACCAGGGCCGTGTCCGGCAGTTCCAGCGCCCGGCTGAGTTCGCCGTCGTTGGTCAGCAGCAGCAGGCCCTCGGTCGCCAGATCCAGACGGCCGACGGAGATCACGCGCGGCAGGCCGCTGGGCAGGGCGTCGAACACGGTCGGGCGGCCCGCCGGGTCGTTGTGGCTGGTGATCAGGCCCGCAGGCTTGTGATAGCGCCAGACGCGCGTCGCCTGTGCGGCCCCGATCGGCTTGCCGTCGACGGTGATCTTGTCGTCGCGTTTCACCAGTACGGCGGGCGTGTCCAGGATGCGGCCGTTCACCGCCACCTTGCCCAGACCGATCAGCCGCTCGACCTCGCGACGCGAGGCGATGCCCGCGCGGGCCATGGCCTTGGCGATTCGTTCGGTGCGTTCCGGCGCCTTGGCTTCAGGCCCAGGCTTGCCGCCCGATCGACCCTCGGCCCGGTCGCGGGACTTCCCGCCCGGCTTGCCGTCCTTGTCAAAGGGCTTTCGCGGGCCCTTGTCGGCGAAATTGCGGGGACCGCGCGCGCCGTCGTCTTGACGGGAGCGGGGCTTCTTGTCGTTGTCTTTGGGATGGCGATCCATGATGAGCGGTTCATGAGCATGGCGCTCGATCTGGCGCAAGCGGCGGCTGAAGCCGGCGAGGTGCCGGTCGGCGCGGTAATTGTCGATGAAACGACCGGCGAAGTCCTTGGGCGTGGGCAAAACGGCCCCATTACGGCCCATGATCCGACCGCACATGCCGAGATCATCGCCCTGCGCGATGCAGCGGCGAAGTTGCAGAATTATCGCCTTACGGACCTGACCCTCTATGTCACGCTGGAGCCGTGCGCCATGTGCGCGGGCGCCATCAGCCACGCTCGCATCGGCCGCGTGGTCTGGGGGGCTGATGATCCCAAGGGCGGCGCCGTCATCAACGGCGGGCGTTTCTTCGACCAGCCGACCTGCCACTGGCGACCACAGGTCGAGGGCGGCGTCCTGGCCGATCCGGCGGCCGACATGCTGCGCGGCTTCTTCCGCTCACGCAGGAAATCCCGCACAGGAACGACGGGCGACGCAGGGCGTTGAGCCTTCAAGCTTGACCTTGAGAGGGGCCTCCCTTGCCGACTCGTATCCTCTGGCCCGCCATCGCCGCCCTGGTTCTATTGTCCGGCTGCGGCCCTGAACCGCGCAAGGCCCCTACAGATGGCGAAGAGGTGCGCGAGCGCGCTGTCGAGGCCCAAACCGCGCGCCGACGCACCGGCGCCGAACTTCAGGACCGAGCCCTGAACCGCGTCGTCCACGCCGTCTACCTGTGCAACAATTCCGAACGTCTGTCGGTCGACTTCGACAATCCGCGCCAGATGGCGACTGTGCGCAACTCCAGCGGCGAGGCGGTCGACCTGTACCAGGAGCGCGCCGCCGACGGCATCTGGTATCGCGCCTCGGGCTATGAACTGCGCGGCAAGGGCGTCATGGCCACCTGGACCGCCGCCGACCGCGAACCGACCGAGTGCCGGGCGGTGGACTAGGCGAGGCTCCCCAGCCGTTCGTCCAGTCGTCGCCGTACCTCGAGCCAATCTTCGTCCAGTATGGCGAACTGAGCCGTATCCCGCGCCCGGCCCGTCCAGGTGATCTTATGCTTGCGCAGCACGCCTTCAAAGGTCGCGCCCAGCTTGCGGATGGCGGCCTGGCTGGCCGCGTTCAGGGCGTCGGTGATGATCTCAACCCGGATCGCCCCGTTCGAGAAGGCGTAGTCCAGCAACAGACGCTTGCACGCCGGATTGATCGACCCGCCCCGCGCCTCAGGCCGATAGAAGGTCGAACCGACCTCGCAGCGCCGATGCTCGGGCCTGATCTCATAGAGGCTGGTCGTGCCGACGACCGCCCCGTCGCTGCGCCGTCTGACCGCATAGGCGATGCGCGAACCCGCCGTCATCACCCTCAGAGCCGCGTCCCACCAGCCGTCGAAATGCGCGCCATAGGCGGCGGCGACCATGCCGTTCCAGGCGTCCGGGTCACAGTCCAGCGCCGCCCTCACCTCTTCCTTCAGCGCTTCGCTGAACGGCTCCAGCCGCACGAAGGCGTCTTCCAGGACGATCGGCGACAGCTTCACGCCGCGCCTTCTTCGATCAGGAAGGCGCGCACCGTCTCGGTGTCGACGTTCTTGTCTGTGAAGGCGTCGCCCACCGCCCGCGCCAGGATCAGGGTCAGGCGCCCGCCCTCGGCCTTCTTGTCCCCCGCCATGCGGGTGATCAGGGCGTCAGCGGCGAAACCGTGCTCCACGTCCGACAATCGCGTCGGCAGGCCCGCCGCGCGAATTCCCGCCTCGGTCCGCTCGGCCTCGGCCGCCGGACACAGCCCCTGGCGCGCCGAATAGCGGAAGGCCATGGCGCAGCCCAGCGCCACCGCCTCGCCGTGGGTCAGGGTCTCGTCGAACGCCAGCTCTGCTTCCAGCGCATGGCCGAAGGTGTGGCCGAGGTTCAGCAGGGCGCGACGGCCCGCCTCCTTCTCATCCTCGCCGACGATCTGGGCCTTGATCTCGACCGAGCGGATCACGGCCCGTTCCAGCGCATCCGGATCGCCCTGAGCCCCCGAAGCACCCTCGCCGCCCAGCCAGTCGAAGAAGGCCGCGTCGCAGATCAGCCCGTGTTTCAGCACCTCGGCCCAGCCCGAACGCACCTGCCGCACCGGCAGGGTGGCCAGGGCCTCGATGTCCGCCAGCACCCGGCGCGGTTGGTGGAAGGCGCCGATCAGGTTCTTGCCGCGTGGGGTGTCGATCGCCGTCTTGCCGCCGACCGAGGAATCCACTTGAGCCAGAAGAGTGGTCGGAATCTGCACGAAGTCGACCCCGCGCATGAACAGGGCCGCCGCCAGACCCGCCAGGTCGCCCACCACGCCGCCGCCCAGGGCGACGACCATGCTCTTGCGGTCCAGCCCCTCGGCCAGCAGCCGGTCCAGCACGGCCTCAAGCTGTTCGAACGACTTGGACGCCTCTCCCGCAGGAACGGTGACGATCCCCGTCGCCAGGCCCGCCGCCGCCAGAGAGGCGCGCACCGTCTCGCCGTGAATCGCCGCCACCGTCTCGTCGCTGACGATAAAGGCGCGCGTCGGCTTCAGCGCCGCGACCTCCGCCCCCGCTGTCTTCAGCAGGCCGCGCCCGACGACCACCTCATAGGGGGCGAAGGCGCCGCCCGCGACCTGGATCGTCGTGGTCATGACTGGGTCTCCTGCCGTCCGAACCGGCGCAACTGTTTCAGGATGGCCTCGACAGCCTGAGCGTGCGATCCGCCGCCCACATCGACGGTCAGATCGGCCTCGCCGTAGATGGGATAGCGCGCCTTGGCCAAGTCGTTCAGGGCCGTCAAAGGATCGCGATTGCGCAGCAGCGGCCGCGTATCGCGCCGCCCCACCCGCTCGGCGATCACTTTCAGATCGGCTCGCATCCAGACGCTGACGGCGTGCTGCTTCATCAGGGCGCGGGTGTCGGCGTTGAGCACAGCCCCGCCCCCGGTCGCCAGCACGATCGGCGGCCCTTCCAGCAGGCGTTTCATGACCCGCGCCTCGCCCGCACGGAACTCCGCCTCGCCCCGCGTGGCGAAAATTTCGCTGACAGTCATGCCCGCCGCTTCCTCGATCACCTGGTCGCCGTCGGCGAACGGCAAGCCCAGCCGCGCGGCCAGACGGCGCCCCACAGTCGATTTCCCGACGCCCATCAGCCCCACCAGAGCTATGGTGCGGACCGAAGACAGCGGGAAGGAATCAGGCGAGGCGTCGGAAGGCATGGTCCGTATACCCTCTACACCAGACGCCGCCCTGCTCCACATCCCACAAGCAACGATTGGCCAGAAGAGACGACCTGACGCCGCATGACCCCGCAGATCGAAGCCTTCCTGGAGATGATGGCGGTGGAGCGCGACGCCTCGCCCCATACGCTGGCCGCCTATGGTCGCGATCTGGCGGACGCAGAGACCTGGCTGGACGACGCCGGCGGCCTAATGAGCGCGCCGCAGGAAGCTCTTGAGGCCTGGTTCGCCGATCTGTCGCGACGCGGACTGTCCGCCGCCACGGCCGCGCGACGCCGCGCCTCCGTACGCCAGTTCTATCGTTTCGCCCTGGGCGAGGGTTGGCGCGCCGACGATCCCTCCCGCCGCCTGGATGCGCCCAAACAGGGCCGCAGCCTGCCCAAGACCCTCAGCCGCGACGAGATCGAGGCCCTGCTGACCGCCGCGGGCGCGGCCGACAGCACAGCGGGGCTGCGCCTGATCGCCCTGGTCGAGATGGCCTACGCCTCGGGTCTGCGGGTGTCGGAACTGCTAGCGCTCAGGGTCGAGGCCGTGCGCCGAGATCCCGCCTATCTGATCGTGCGCGGCAAGGGCGGCAAGGAGCGGTTGGCCCCGCTGAACTCCGCTGCACGCGAGGCGATCAAAGTCTGGCTCGACGCCCGCGACGCCGCGCGAAAGCCGCATGCGCCGGACAGCGTCTGGCTGTTTCCTTCGCACGGAAAGAGCGGCCATCTGACGCCGCGGCGGTTCGCCCAGCTTCTGGATCAGGCGGCCGTCACAGCGGGAATCGACCCGGCCCGCGTCAGCCCCCACGTCCTGCGTCACGCTTTCGCCACCCATCTGCTGGAAGGCGGCGCCGACCTGCGCGTGGTGCAGACCCTGTTGGGCCACGCCGACATCTCGACCACCCAGATCTACACCCACGTCGCCACGGATCGCCTGTCCCAGGTGGTCCACGCCAACCACCCCTTGGCGAAGGACGACTGAACCCGCGCTTGCTCCGGAACGTTCCCCGCTCTAGGTTCCGCCGCTTTCCGTAGCGCCATTGGCGCTTCCTCCTCTACGGACGCCTTATGGCCACGCACTATCTCGAATTCGAAAAGCCGATCGCCGAGCTGGACGCCAAGATCGCCGAGCTGTCGCTGCTGGCGCCGACCAGCGGATCGTTCGAGACCGAGATCGCCGCCCTGCGCAAGAAGGCCGACGCCATGCGCACCAAGGCCTACGCCAACCTGGACCCGTGGATGCGCACCCAGGTCGCGCGTCACCCGCAGCGTCCGCACTTCGTGGACTACGTCGACGGCCTGTTCACCGACTTCGTGGAGCTGCACGGCGATCGTCAGTTCGGCGACGACCAGGCCATCCTGGGCGGTCTGGCGCGCTTCCGCGGCCAGCCGGTCGTGATCATGGGCCATGAAAAGGGCCACGACACCCAGACCCGCATCACCCACAACTTCGGCATGGCTCGCCCCGAGGGCTATCGCAAGGCCGTCCGCCTGATGGACATGGCCGAGCAGTTCGGCCTGCCAGTTCTGACCTTCGTCGACACCGCCGGCGCCTATCCGGGCCTGGGCGCCGAGGAGCGCGGCCAGGCCGAGGCCATCGCCCGCTCGACCGAGCGCGGCCTGACCCTCGGCGTGCCCTCCATCGCCACGGTGACCGGCGAAGGCGGTTCGGGCGGCGCCATCGCCATCGCGGCGGCCAGCCGCGTGCTGATGCTGGAGCATTCCATCTATTCGGTCATCTCGCCGGAAGGCGCGGCCGGCATCCTGTGGCGCGACGGCACGCGGGCCAAGGACGCCGCCAACGCCATGAAGATCACCGCGCCCGACCTGATCGAGCTGAAGATCGTCGATCGCGTGATCCCCGAGCCCTTGGGCGGCGCTCATGCCGATCGTGAAAAGGCCATCCAGAACGTCGGTCAGGTTCTGGAAGAAGAACTGAAGGCCATGTCCGGCCTGTCGGCTGAACAGCTGAAGAAGCAGCGCGCCGACCGCTTCTACGCCATCGGCCGCCTGGGTTGATCGAGGGCTGATCGCGATTGCGCGGCGTCGCAGCGCCGCCGAAACTGACGCCATGCGATTCGGTCTGTTTCCTTCCTCAACACTCGGCAGGCCTCCATGCGCGGCATGAACGGGGTCGGCGAATCCCTGCGCGAAAGCGCGGTGTTCAACTTCGACGGCGCGGTGACCATGGTCATCGACGATTCGCCGTTTTCGCTGGAGCTGACCGCCCAGGCCCTGCTCGGTTTCGGCATGAAGGTCCGTCACGCCTGCGAAAGCGCGGCCGGGGCCATCGCCATCCTGCAGAACCATCCGGTCGACCTCATCCTGGTCGACTGCGAGATGCCGGGCATGAGCGGGTATGAGTTCGTGCGCTGGCTGCGCCGCTCGGGGCTGGATCCGAACGCCTACAGCCCGGTCATCATGACCGCCGCCCACGTGCGCCGCTCCAAGGTGTCGGACGCCCGCGACTGCGGCGCCAACTTCCTGATCACCAAGCCGTTCAGCGCCGGCGTTCTGCTGGAACGCATCGTCTGGGTGTCGAGAGACAATCGTCCCTTCCTGGAGGTGGGCGACTATTTCGGCCCCGACCGCCGCTTCCGAAACGAGCCCTGGCCAGGTCCCGAACGTCGCGCCGAGGAACGTCGAAGAACCGCCTTTGAAAAAGAACGCCGCGCGGCGGTAGAGCTATGACGGTCATCACGCACAATCGGCGCCGCAGCCGCCTGTCGACCCTGGTCGATCAGCCTGGCGGCGTCAGCGTCGGCGTCGCCTTGACCGAGGCTCGCGCCAATCTGGCGCGGTATGAGAGCCGCAGCCGCGAGATCATCGAGCAGCAGGTCACGGCCCTGGCCGCCCTGCCCGTTCCGACCGGCGTCGACGAAGGCGCGCTGGACCAGGCCTACGCCCACGCCAGCGCCGTGATCGACGCGGCCGGGCCGTTCGAGCTCAACGACCTGTGCGCGGCGGCGGCCAATCTGTGCGATCTGATCGACGCCGCGCCCGAAGACCGCCCATTCGACTGGCGCGTCGTCACCGTCCACGCCCAGGCGCTGCGCCTGCTGCTGACCCTGCCGCCCGAAGCCGTCGACGCCCGCGCCAAGGTGCTGGACAGCCTCAAGGACATGCTGAAGGCCAAGGTTCCGGGCGCCGGAGAGCCTGAGGCCTAGCTCGCCTGGGTCTTCGCCCCGCGCGTCTGCTTGCGCCACAGAGCCGCATATTCCCCGCCCTGACGCGCCACCAGTTCATGATGGGCGCCGCGCTCGACGATCCGGCCCGCCTTCAGCACCAGGATCTGATCAGCGTCGGCCACCGTGGACAGCCGGTGCGCCACCACCAGGGTGGTGCGGCCCGTGCGGGCGCGGCGCAACGTCTTCTGGATGGCGGCCTCGGTGCGGCTGTCGAGCGCGCTGGTCGCTTCGTCCAGGATCAGGATGCAGGGGTCCGCCAGCAGGGCGCGGGCGATTCCGACGCGCTGCCGCTCGCCGCCCGACAGCTTCAGCCCCCGCTCGCCGACGCGCGTGTCCATGCCCTCGGGCAGGTTGCGGATGAAGTCCGCTAGTTCCGCTGCTTCGGCGGCCGCCCAGATCGCCGCCTCGTCCGCATCAGGGCGGGCGAAGGCGATGTTGGCGGCGATGGTGTCGTTGAAAAGGGCCACGTCCTGCGGCACCAGAGCCACGGCGGCCCGTAGCGACGCCTGTGTCAGACTGCGCGCGTCCCGCCCATCGATCAGCACGCGCCCGTCCTGCGGGTCCAGCAACCGTAGGGCCAGTTTGACGATCGTCGATTTGCCCGCCCCGGACGGTCCCACCAGAGCCGTGGTGGTGCCCGCCGGCGTGACGAAGCTGACATCGTCCAGCCCCGCCGCCCGTGCGTCATGCCGGAAACCGACATGGTCGAAAACGATCTCCGCCCCGCAGCCGCTTTCAGGTCGCGGCAGATCGATGGCGTCGGGCGCATCCGCCACCTGCGGCGCTTGACGCGTGACCTTGAGCATCTCCTCCATGTCGATGAAGGACTGTCGGATTTCCCGATAAGCGAAGCCCAGGATGTTCAGCGGCGCATAGAGGGAGATCATGATCAGCACCGCCGCCGTCACATCGCCCGGCCCCATGCGCCCGGCCGCCGCTTCGAACCCGGCCATGACCGCCATGACGCCCAGGCCCAGGTTCATGATCAGGCCCTGGATCAGGTTCAAGGCGGCCAGGGAGGTGTTGGCCTTCAACGACGCCTGAACATAGGTCGCCAACGACTGGTCGTAGGCCTCGGCCGCACGGCCCTCGGCCCCGAACGATTTGACGGTTTCGTAGTTCAGCAGGGCGTCGACCGACAGGCCGGCCGCCTCGCTGTCGGCGGCGTTCATGGCGCGCCGGTGCTCCAGCCGCCAGTTGGCCATGGCGAAGGTCGTGGCCGCATAGACCAGCACCACGGCCACGGCGACCGCGCCGAAACGCCAGTCGTACTTGCCGCCCAGAACCGCCGCCGCCAGCACCAGTTCCAGCACCGTCGGCCCCAGGTTGAACATCAGGATGCGCAGCAGGAAGTCCACCGCCCGCGAGCCCCGGTCCATCACCCGAGACAAGGCGCCGGACCGCTTGGTCTGGTGGAAGTCCAGCGACAGGCTGAGCGCGTGGGCGAAGGTCTCGGCCGCCGCCTTGCGCTGGGCGGCCGCCCGCACGGGAGCGAACACCACATCCGACAGTTGCGGCGTCGCCGCCGACAGGAAGCGGACCAGCGCCCAACCCACGGCGAAGGCGGCGAATCCCAGGCCTACGGACGCCGCCGGTCCCTGGTCCGCCGCCAGATGGTTGACCGCCGCCCCCAGAACCAGCGGAGCCAGGACCCCCAGCCCCTTGCCCGCCAGGGTCAGCAGGATCGCCCCAGCCACCCGCCAGGGCAGTTGCGGCGCGCCCGAACGCGCCACGACGCCGATCAGGTTTTTCAGCGCCTCGAATGTAGGCGGCGCCTCTTGCTGAGAGGCGTCGACGCCGGCGTTCATCGCCTTGGCCGCGACGTCGCCGCGTCTTCCCGAGCGCTCACCACGCATCGCCACGCCTCGCCGCCATCACGCCTCCGAGGCGAAACGCGCTCGCCACGTCAGTTCAGGCTCGCCACGGCGTCGATCAGGGCGTCGACCGACGCCTCGTCCGTCGCCCAGGAACAGACGAACCGCACCGAACCGTCATCGAACTGATAGCAGGCCCAGCCCGCCGCATTCAGCTGCTCATGGGCTTCATCGTGCATCCGCACGAACACGGTGTTGGACTCCACCGGATGAGCCAGCACGAAGGGCGTCTTCGCCTCGATGCCGTCCGCCAGGCGCTGAGCCATCAGATTGGCGTGAGCGGCGCCCGCCAGCCAGTCGCCCGACTCCAGCAGCCCCAGCAGGGGCGCGGCCAGCAACCGCCCCTTGGACGCCGTCTGGCCCGCCTGCTTCAGCCGGTTGTCGATCCGCCGCGTCATCGCCTTGTCGAAGATCACCAGAGCCTCCACGCAATGCGCTCCGGCCTTGGCTCCGCCGAACGACAGCACATCGACGCCCAGGCGCGGAATGTCCTTGGGATCGAAGCCCGCGGCCACGGCGTTGGCCAGCCGCGCTCCGTCCATGTGCACGCCCAAGCCCGCCCGTTTGGACGGCTCGATCAGGTGGCGCAACTCTTCCTCGGAATAGACGGCGCCGTATTCCGTCGCCTGGGTCAGGCTGAGCGCGGCCGCCGGCTGACGATGGCCCACGACCGGCTCTTCCAGAGCAGCGTACAGGGCGGCTACGTCGATCTTGCCCGAATAGCCCGGCAGACCGATCAGGCCGACGCCCTGGCCGAAGAAGCCGGGCGCGCCCGTCTCGTCCGTGCAGACGTGGGCCGCATGATGCGCCAGAACCGCCTCATAGGGGCGCGCCAGCATCGACAGGCCGATGGCGTTCGCCGCCGTACCGCTGAAGACGAAGCGCACCTCGGCGTCCGCATCCAGGGTCTGACGGATCAGATCGGCGGCGCGCGCCGATGTATCATCAGCCCCGTAGGCCCGCGCGAACCCCGCGTTGGCGGCGACCAGGGCCTGAAGCGCCGAGGGCGCCATGCCCGCCGTATTGTCGGAACCGAAATCAAAACGCACGGCTCATTCTCCCCCTTGGGCCGACGTTCCGTCGGGCGCCACATCACTCTGAACAGGGGCCATGACGACCCGCGCGAACTTGGCGTCCCTTGCCGGCACCTCGACCTGGTGCGGGAAAGGAATCTCGATGCCGGCCTCGTCCAGGGCTTCCTTGCCCGTCTGCATCAAATCCGCCTGCGTCTGCCACCAGTCGTCGTTGTTCACCCAGGCATGCAGGGTGATCTGGACCGCGCTGTCCAACAGCCCTGTCACGCCCGTCCATGGCGCAGGCTCCTGCAACACCCTGTCGTTGACCCGCGCGACCGAGGCCAGCACCGCGCAGGCGTCCTTCAGATTGTCGCCGTAGCCGACGGTGAACTTGATCTCGATGCGGCGCGTGCGTTGTCCCGTCAGATTGACGATCACGTCGCTCAGCACCTTGGAGTTCGGAATGACGATCTTGTGGTTGTTGGCGTTCGTCAGCTGGGTGGTGAACAGGTCCAGCTTCTGCACCGTGCCGGAGGCGCCGCCTACGTCGATGGCTTCGCCGACGCGATAGGGGCGCAGAATCAGAAGCATCACGCCCGCCGCCACATTCGACAACGTCCCCTGCAGCGCCAGACCGACGGCCAGGGAGGCGGCGCCCAGCACGGCGATGATGGAGGTCGTCTGCACGCCCAGCCGCTGCAACACGGCGATCATGCCGATGATGATGACCACCACCCGGACGATCTGCACCATGAAAGCCAGCACGGTGGGATCGCGCCGCACCACCCGCGTCCGCCCCAGAATCTTGCGCGCCGCGCCCGAGGCCCATCGCGCGGCGATGAGAGTCAGGACGAAAATGATGGCCGCCACCGTCAGGTTGATAGCGAAATCGCCCAGCATATCCATGGCCTTGGCCAGGATGGCGGCGTCGATGCTCAACCTCTGCTCGCCGGCGGCCACAGCCTGAGCCAGAGGCTCGGCGAACGCGGCAGGACTATGCTGAAACTTCGTGAGCATGAACCGGGTCTAACGCACGTACAGCCGATTGGAAGCCCCGCCGCTCAAGCTTTTTCGCCGGCGCTGACGCGCCCGCCGCCTCGCTCGATCACATCCAGCAGGTCAAGCACGGAATCGAGGCTGTCGGCCTCACGCGCGGGCTTGTCCCAGCGGATGCGGCTGACGCGCGGAAAACGCATGGCGACGCCCGACTTGTGACGCGTCGAACGCTGCAGTCCCTCGAAAGCGATCTCCAGCACCAGACCGAAATCGCGCTCGGCGCGGACCGCGCGGACCGGCCCGAACCGGTCCGTCGTATGATCACGCACGAACTTGTCCAACTGCTTAAGCTCCTCATCGGTGAAGCCGAAGTAGGCCTTGCCGACCGGCGTCAGCGCGCCCTCATCGGTCCAGACGCCGAAGGTGTAGTCGGAATAGAATCCCGAGCGTTTTCCGTGCCCGCGCTGGGCGTACATCAGCACGGCGTCGATGACGTGCGGGTCGCGCTTCCACTTGAACCAGGGCCCCTTGGGACGCCCTGCAACATACAGGCTGTCGCGGCGCTTGAGCATCAGCCCCTCCGCGGCGGCCCCGACCGGCGGATCAGCGCGCAGAGCGGCAAGATCGTCCCAGGTCTCATGCGCCAACAACGGCGACAGCCCCAGGCGCTGCCCGCCATGCTCCCCCGCCAGGCGTTCCAGTCGCGCCCTCCGCTCGATCAGGGGCAGGCCGCGCAGGTCTTCTTCTCCATCGGACAGAAGATCATAGGCCAGGATCGACGCGGGATAGTCCTGCATCAGCCTCGCGCTCGCCGTCTTGCGATTCAGCCTCTGCTGCAGATCCCCGAACGGCGCCACCCCCCCGTCGCGTATGACCAGAAGCTCGCCATCGACAGCCCCCTCGAAGGCCAGATCCGCCGTTACATCCGGAAAGGCGGACGATATCTCATCGCCCGTGCGGGAATAGAGGCGTGTCTGCCCGCCTTCGCGTACGGCCTGCACCCGAATGCCGTCCCACTTCCATTCGGCGAGGAAGTCCGCCGGGTCCAAGCACGGCAGATCCAGCCCTTCGTCGAGGGCCGTAGCCAGCATGACAGGACGAAACCGGCCGGGCGCGTTCGCGCTGGGCTGCTCCGCCCGCCCTTCGACCCAGGCGAACAGATCCTGATAGGGGGGCTGCAGCGCGTGCCATATCTCCTCGACATCGCTGACAGTGATCGGCGGCAGGCGCCCGACCGCCTCATGCCCATCAGGGCTCGGCGGGTCCGTCAGGGCGGCCGGCCGCATCATCGCCACGGCGGTGCGGGCCAGACGCGCGGACAGGCCGACCCGGAGCCCTCCCGTCACCAGCTTCAGCAACGCCCACCGCCCCTTGGGCTCCAGCGCATCCAGCCAGCCCTCGATCAGGACGGGCGCGTCGGCGCGGTTGGCGCGAAGCAGGGCATCGACCACCTCGCCCAGATCTGGCTCCCGATTGGCGCGATGCGAGGGGTCACGCGGCCAGATCAGCGCGGTCGTCTCGGCCAGATCGCCCACATAGTCATAGGACCAGCCGAACAGGATGGGATCGACCCGGGCCTCGACGGCCTTGCGAATCATGGCCGGCTTGGCCGCCGTGAAGCTCAACTCGCCGGTCAGGGCCGCCAAGGCCCAGCCGCGATCAGGGTCGGGCGTCGCCTTCAAGTAATCGCGCAGCAGCACCAGCTTGGCGTTGCGCGAGGTCGTCAGCGACAGGCGGTCCAGCAATTCGGCGAAAGGACGCAATCGGGCTCCAGCTCTCAAGGCTCTCCTGCACAACGACGAAGAGAGCGCCTGGCTCCCTCGACCGCTCCCGGCCCATGCGCCGCGTGATCAGGCGGCCTCCGCTTCTTGGTCCATCAAGCGGCGAAGCGCCGTCCGTCCGCCCTTGGCGTGCGCCATGAGGGCCGACAGGCTGCGGAAATCGATCGGCTTGTTCAGATAGGCGTCAGCGCCCGCCGCCAGCCCGGCTTCATGGTCCTCGTTCCGCGCCGAGGCCGACAGAACCACGATGGGCGTCTCGGCGTTGGCCCCTCCCCCTTCACGGATCAGGCGCGTCGCCGCCAAGCCGTCCATGACCGGCATGTTGACGTCCATGACGATCAGATCGAACCGCTGATCCCGAGCGGCGTCGACGGCTTCCTGACCGTTTTCGGCGATGCTGCTGCGCCGCCCGGTGGAAGCCATCCAGGCTTCCAGGATCATGCGGTTGACGGGGTGATCCTCCACCACCAGCACCTCCATGCCGTCGCTCATGACGACGTCGCCCTCGGCTGGCGTCGCGGCTTCGGCCGCGCGCCAGGCGACCACCTCGCCCTCGACGACGAAGGTGAAGGTGGAGCCTTCGCCCGGGCTGGAGGTCACGGAAATGTCGCCCCCCATGATGTTGGCCAGACGGCGCGAGATCGTCAGCCCCAGCCCGGTGCCGCCGAACCGCCGTGTCGAGGACGCGTCCAACTGGGTGAAGGGCTGGAACAACTGTTCCATGTCGGCTTGGGAGATGCCGGCGCCGCTGTCGATGACGGCGAATTCAAAAGTCACGCGGCGTTCTGAAACGCGTCGCCCTCGGGTGACGAAACGAACGGCGCCCTGATCCGTAAACTTGACCGCGTTGGACAGGAGGTTCTGCACCACCTGGCAGACCCTCAAAGGATCGCCGCGCACCACGGCGGGAATGTCGCCTTCGAAGGCGGTCACGAAGTCGAGCCCCTTGGCCTCGGCCTGGGCCTCGAACGGGCCGATGATGCGACGGTGCAGATCCTCCAGGTTGATGTCCACCGTCTCGAAATTCATGCGCCCGGCCTCGATCTTGGTCATGTCGAGGATGTCGTTCAGCAGGCTCAGCAGGTTGTCGCCCGAGTTGCGGATGATCGCCAGATACTCGCGCTGCGCCCCTTCCAGCCGCGTCGCGCTCAACAGTTGCGCCGCGCCCAGCACCCCGTTCATCGGCGTGCGAAGTTCATGGGAGATGACGCCCAGGAAGTTGGACTTGGCCTCATTGGCCGCATCGGCCTTGTCGCGCGCAGCCTCCAACTCCTCGATGAGATGCGCCTGATGCTCCTGGAAGGCGCGTATCCGCTCCTCGCGCAGCATGGTCATCGTCACAAGGACGAAGAGGCTGGCGGCCGTGAACGGCGCCAGGGCGACAAAGGGCCAGAAGACGGGGTCGCCGATCAGGCTGGCGCCGATGATCGCCGCCGCCGCGCCATAGGGAGAGGAGATGAGAATAGCCTGCCGGGGCGAGTTCCTCAGCTGGGCGAACACCAGAACATAGCCCGATATCAGAAGGGCGATGGCCAGTTCACGCCCAAACAGCGACGGCGAGAACCACGCCAGCAGGGGCGCCACGGCCCAGACCGCCGTGGTGGCGGTCGCCACCGCCGGGAACACCAGCCCCCAGCCGGCGCCCGCGCTCTGGCTGACGCGTTTCTCGACCTCGCCGCGCAAGGCGCCTGCGGCCAGGGTCGCGACGAACCAGAGCAGGCCGTGCGCCAGACCGACCGTCGCAATCAGTCCCAACGCCCAGCTGACGATAATGAGATAGCGCAGATAGTGGGTTTGCAGGATGGCGGTCAGGGCCTGGGCCGCTTCGCCCGGCGCCTGCGCCCCATCCATCCCCTTCGCAAACCCGTCAGATCCAACCATCGCGACGCCCCCGCTCGCTCCAAAATGCTTCGGGTGCGGACGCTAGAATGAAAGGTTCTAAGACGATATGAATGCGGATAACTACGTAATCCGAATTATCAACGGCGGCGACCGACGTCAGGCCTGAGCTTCCTGCGGCGTCTGCGCCCGGATCGAAAGGGCGTGCACCGGACCGGCCAGCTCCTCCTTCAGCACGGCGTTGACGGCGCGCTGTCGGGCCACGCGCGTCTGGCCGGCGAAGGCGTCGGATACGATGGTCAGCTGAAAATGACTTTCCCCGCCGTCCTTCGCGTCAATGCCGCCTTCATGATGGTGGCCCGCGTGCTTCCAGCTGTCATCCTCCAGTTCCAGACGCACCGGCGCGAAGGCCGCCGTCAGTTTTCCGCGCATAACCGTCGCGATCGGGCCGTCAGACATAGGGACTCCTTGAAGCTGACCAATTCGGCCCTACACTTCGGGCGATGTCTGCGTCTTTTCAATACAAGCCTCGCTTCACCGACATTCGGGTCAAGCCGCCGCGTTCCGACGATGAACAGGAAGCGGCGGAGGATGTCCTGCGCCTCAAGCCTGGCGAGAAGGCCTGCGAATGGGCGGAGTGCACCCGGCCGGCCACGGCCCGCGCGCCCAAGTCGCGCGAGCAGCTGAACGAATTCTATGACTTTTGTCAGGCGCATGCGGCCCAGTACAACAAGAGCTGGAATTTCTACGCCGGCATGAACGAAGGCCAGATTCGCGCCGCCCAGGAAAACGAGGCCATGACCGGCGGCCGCCCCACCTGGCAGATGAAGGCCGGACCGCAGACGCGCGAGGCCGCCGCCTTCGCCGCCAAATTCGGCACGGCCAATAATTCCGGAGCCGGTTCATGGCGCGACAGCTTCGGCCTGTTCGGTCGGCGGGTTCACGCCGAAGGCCCGGTGCAGGACGATCCCAGTCATCGACTGGGCAAGCTGGAGCGCGCCGCCCTGGCCGACCTGGGTCTCGAGCCCGGCGCCGACAAGGCCGCGATCAAGGCGCGCTATCATGAGATGCTCAAGCGCTTCCACCCGGACACCAACGGCGGCGATCGCGGCGCGGAAGCCAAGCTTCAGAGCGTCATCAAGGCTTGGAAAACCTTGAAGAAGGCCGGTCACGCCTGAGCGTTCTCAACAGGCCGCCCTCGCCCGGCAAGGCGTCGACGCGGGTCATGGACTGATCGACGGCCGAGGAATCCCAGATTTCGGCAAAGACCTCGGCCCCGGTCTCGTCCAGCATCATGCGCTGCGTTTCCTGGACCGCCTCCGTGAAGCTGTCGGCTTCCAGGGGAAACATCTGAGGCGTCCTTCCGGGCGCGTCATAGACATAGCAAAAATATTGCGTGTGCGTTTCCATGTCCCTCTCCCCCGACGGGAGCGATGCCCAATTGTTAACACCGTCCTGCCGAATTCCCGAATCACAGAACCGTTGTTTCTGAAAGACGTTGCCTCTTCGTCATCCCCCTGTTCATCCCCAGGCTGGGGATAAGGAGTCCACAGATGGAAGTTCTGTATCGCGCGCACGCAACCGCCTCCGGCGGAGGCCGCGATGAAGGCCGATCGGCCACCGACGACGGCAAGATCGATGTTCGCCTGTCCGTTCCGACCGAAATGGGCGGCAAGGGCGGCGACGGGACCAACCCCGAGCAGCTCTTCGCCACGGGCTATGCGGCCTGCTACCTGGGCGCCCTGCGGCTGGTCTCGGGCAAGGCCGGTACGCCCGTCGGTCCTGACACCAAGGTTTCGGCGGGGATCGGCTTCGGCAAGAACACCCGAGGCGAGGGCTTCAATCTCGATGTCGCCTTGCGGGTGTCGGACCATGGACTGGATCGCGCGGTGATCGACGACCTGATCCAGAAGGCGCACCAGGTCTGCCCCTATTCCAACGCCACGCGCGGCAACGTCGACGTAGACCTGTCGGCGGAATAGGCGACCGGCCCAGGGCGAATAATCCATCCGGCCCCTCGCGCGTGTTGAGCCGCGCGCGCGAGGGCGCTAGGTGGATGGCCATGACCTCTCCGCTCGACGCCTCCCCCGATCCGCTCGTCACCCTGGAACCGCACCGCAAGGTCACGCTCAGAGAGGCGTTCGGCGTCGATTCCGACATGCTCGTGCCCGCCTTCGAGACGCGCGACAGCCATGTGCCGGAGATCGACGGGTCTTATCGCTTCGATCCCCAGACCACGATCGCGATCTGCGCAGGCTTCGCCTATGACCGCCGCGTGATGGTCCAAGGCTACCACGGCACCGGCAAGTCGACCCACATCGAGCAGGTGGCCGCCCGCCTGAACTGGCCCCTGGTTCGCGTCAATCTGGACAGCCACGTCAGCCGCATCGACCTGATCGGCAAGGACGCCATCGTCCTCAAGGACGGCAAGCAGATCACCGAGTTCCGCGAAGGCATCCTGCCCTGGGCGCTGCAACGCCCGGTGGCCCTGGTGTTCGACGAATATGACGCAGGCCGCCCCGACGTCATGTTCGTGATCCAGCGCGTGCTGGAGGCGCAAGGGCGCCTGACCCTGCTGGACCAGAACCGCGTCCTTCGTCCGAACAAATGGTTCCGCCTGTTCGCCACCTCGAACACCGTCGGCCTGGGCGACACCACAGGCCTGTATCACGGCGCCCAGCAGATCAATCAGGCGCAGCTGGACCGCTGGAACATCGTCACCACGCTGAACTATCTCGACCACGACGTCGAAGCCGAGATCGTCGCCGCCAAGGTGCCCGAGTGGAACGACGCCGAGGGCAAGCGTCGCATCGCCGCCATGGTCCGCGTCGCCGACATGACCCGCAACGCCTTCATGAACGGCGACATCTCGACCGTCATGTCGCCGCGCACGGTCATCACCTGGGCCCAGAACGCCATCATCTTCGACGGCGACGTGGCCCTGAGCTTCCGTCTGACCTTCCTGAACAAGTGCGACGAACTGGAGCGGCCGACCATCGCCGAATTCTATCAGCGCGCCTTCGGCGAGGACCTGCCGGAATCCGCCACGCGGGTGAAGATCGGCTAGAGGGCTTCCCTCGCACAATTGAAAAGGCCGCCTTCCTGATCGAGGAAGGCGGCCTTTTTCTTAACGCAGCCCCGAGACGAACATCCTCGGACGTGAACGCCGCACCAGCCACAGATTGACCGTGGCCGCCGCCAGCACCAGCGCCGCCGCAGCCTGGTGCAGCACGCCCAGGGTCACCGGCACCGCGTGGATGAGCGTCAGAACGCCCAGCCCCGCCTGCAGCCAAAGCGCGCTCGCCAGCACCAGGGCCGAAGCGCCCAGCCCTTCGCCCAGGCGCCCGCGCAGGGCCTGGACGGCATAGAAGGTGCCTGCGAACAACAGCACATAGGCGCCGATCCGGTGGTTCAACTGCACCAGCCCCTGATCGTGCAGGAAGGTCAGCGCCCCCTGCCCCCAAGCGACCGGCGGAAACAGGGCGCCGTTCATCATCGGCCAGTCCGTATAGATCATGCCCGCCTTGGCCCCGGCCACCAGACCGCCGAGCAGGCACTGGAAGAAGACCCCGCCCAGCAACAGACCCGCGCCCCAGCTCCATCCGCGCGGCGCGCGCGTGAAGTCAGAGCCGGACCAGGCCTCAAGCCCCGTCCAGATCAGGCCGGCGAAGATCAGGAAGGCCAGACCCAGATGGGTCGCCAGCCGCTCCGGCGCCACGTCGACGCGCTCGGCCAGGCCGCTGGACACCATCCACCAGCCGATCAGCCCCTGCAGGCCGCCCAGGGCCAGCAGGATCGCACAGCGCACGATCAGACGGCGCGGAAGGACGCGGAAGGCCAGGAACAGGACGAAAGGCACGGCGAAGACCACGCCGATCAAACGCCCCAGCAGCCGGTGCGCCCACTCCCACCAGAAGATGTACTGGAACTCCGCCATGCTCATGCCGGCGTTGACTTCAACGTACTGGGGGATGGCCTTGTACTTGTCGAACGCCTCGACCCAGTCGGCGTGGTTCATCGGCGGCAGAGCGCCCATGATCGGCTTCCACTCCGTGATCGACAGGCCCGAGCCGGTCAGCCGCGTCGCGCCCCCGACCACCACCATGGCGAACACCAGGGTCGCGCAGAAAAACAGCCACAGCGCCACCGCGCGGCTGCGGTCCAGTTCACCAATACGCTTCATTCGACGCCTGCCGTTCGCCCCGATATGCTTGCCGCCTCTTTCGCGGGCGGCGGAACCGAGGGATATGCCCCTCCCGCGAGGCAAGATCGAGTCGGTTTCTACGCCAAAGCGTCGCACAACATTCTAGGGAGCGCCGACCGGTGCAATATATCGAGATCGCCATCGCCCTGGCCGGGGCCCTGGGCCTGGCCTGGATCGCCGATCTGCTGACGGGCCGTCGCGGCCTGGGCGGGACGATTCTGGTCGCCCTGGTCAGCGCCGCCTGCGGGGCCTTCCTGGCGATCCGCGTCTTCGCCGTCGCCACCCTGGCCGACTGGGAATGGCTTCCCTGGGCCTTCGCGGCTGTCGTCATAGGTCTGGTCGCCTTCTTCCTGTTCCGGAGCAAACGCTGATGCCGCCTCGCGCCCGCCGCTTCATCGCCACCCTCGGCGTCATCGGCTTCCTGGCCTTCTGGGTGTGGGGCGCGGTGACCCTGCACGACCATCTGCCGGACGCCTGGTGGATCGACCTGATCTTCTTCGCCGTGGCGGGGATCGGCTGGGGCGTGCCGCTCATCCCCCTGCTTCGCTGGGCCGAGCGCGCGCCGGACGACAGAACGAAAGCCTGAACAGCAGAACGGCCGGCGAGGTTTCCCTCACCGGCCGTTTCAGCCTGCTGATAACCCTCAGCAAATGGTCGGAGCGACAGGATTCGAACCTGCGACCCCTTGACCCCCAGTCAAGTGCGCTACCAGGCTGCGCCACGCTCCGAAGGCGCTCCCTATAGACGGCGGTTCGGTGCTCCGCAAACCCTAAAACGCTCTATCGACAACAACTTCCGCCTTATCGGCGCAGAACGGCCTCCAACCGGGCTCTGGCCCCCTCAAGGTCGCTCAACACGGCCTCGAGGCGCGCCGAAGCCGCCGGCGTCACCGCAGCTTCCGACGCCGTTTCAGCTCGATCGCCCGAATCGATCTCCAGCGTGGCGGCGGGATCGGCATAGGCCGTCAGCCGCGCCAGGCCCTGATCCTGCACCAGACGCTGGACGCCGCGAATCGTCAGCCCCTCGTCATGCAGCAGGCGTCGGACGGCCTTCAGCACCATGACGTCGTCGGGCCGATAGAAACGGCGCCCGCCCGCCCGCTTCACCGGGACGACGAAGTCGAACTTGGTCTCCCAGAACCTCAGCACATGCTGGGGGGCGCCGACTTCATCGGCCGCTTCAGAAATGGTGCGGAAGGCTTTGGGGCTTTTGGCCAAGGATCTCAGGTCTCGACGACGGCGTCGTGCACCCGGCTCTTCATGATCTGGGAGGCGCGGAAGCTGATGACGCGGCGGGGGTTGATAGCGGCCGGTTCGCCGGTCTTGGGGTTGCGGCCCATGCGGGCGCGTTTTTCACGGACCTGGAAGACGCCGAACCCCGACAGCTTGACCGTCTCGCCCTGTTCAAGCGAGTCGACGATCAGATCCAGCGTGCGCTCGACCAGTCCAGAGCATTCCTGTCGGGACAGCCCGACTTCCTCGTGGACCGCTTCGCACAAATCCGCCCGGGTAAGGGTGTGATGTCCGGCCACTTGCATCTCCCCGCAATCAATCGGCGGGGCATTGAAGGGCAAAACGGCCGGAAATCAAAGTCCTCAATGCGAATCTAGAACCGGAAGGCGCATGCGCCCCACGTCAGGCCGCCGCCCATGGCCTCGACCAGGACCAGATCGCCCTTCTTGATTCGCCCATCCTTGATGGCGACGTCCATCGCCAGGGGGATGGAGGCGGCCGAGGTGTTGGCGTGCATGGCCACGGTCGAGATCACCTTGCCCTCGTCCAGGCCCAGACGGTCGCCCACGCCCTTGATGATGCGCTGGTTGGCCTGGTGCGGCACGAACCAGTCGATCTCGGGGATGTCGACGCCCGCGACCTGGGCGGCGGCGGTGATGGCTTCGGCGATGTTGACCACGGCGTGACGGAAGACCTGGTTGCCCAGCATCCGCAGGTGGCCGACCGTTCCGGTCGTGGCCGGGCCGCCGTCGACATAGAGCATGTCCGACTTGGCGCCCTCGCAGCGCAGGGCGAAGCCCAGCACGCCGCGATCGTCCTTGGTCCCCTGCCCCTCGCCCGGCTCCAGCACGAAGGCCCCGGCGCCGTCGCCGAACAGGACGCAGGTGGTGCGGTCCGTCCAGTCCATCAGCTTGGTCATTTCCTCGGCGCCGATGACCAGGGCGCACTTGGCCTGACCGCGCGCGACGAATCCGTCGGCCACGCTCAAGGCGTAGACGAAGCCCGAGCAGACCGCCTGAATGTCGAAGGCGATGCCCACCGGCGCGCCCAGCTTGCGCTGGACGATGGCGGCCGTGGCCGGGAAGGTCTGGTCCGGCGTCGTGGTGGCGACGATGATCAGATCGACGTCCGCCGCCGTCTTGCCGGCGTCGGCCAGGGCGCGCTCGGCGGCCTTGAGCGCCAGGTCGCTGGTCGGCTCATCGTCGCGGGCCTTGTGGCGCTGGCGGATGCCGGTGCGCTCGATGATCCATTCGTCGGAGGTGTCGACGATCTTGGTCAGGTCGGCGTTGGTGACGACCTGCTCGGGCAGGAAGGAGCCAACCCCGGTAACGACGCTGCGGATGACGCTCACTGTTCGGTCTCTCCCATGACGGCGGGCGCCGTCTCGTCCATAGCCGCCGCCAGACGCGCGAAATTGGCGCTGACCTTGGTCAGATAGTCGCTGCGGGCCAGTTCGACAGCCACGCGGATGGCGTTTGCATAGCCCTCGGCCGTGGCGCCGCCGTGGCTTTTCACGACGATGCCGTTCAGGCCCAGCAAGGGGCCGCCGTTGACGCTGCTGGGATCGATTCGGCGCGCCATCTTCTTCAGGGCCGGCATGGCGATCAGAGCGCCCAGCTTGGCCAGAGGGCCCGAGGTCAGCGCCTCTTTCAGCAGGCCTGAGATGAAGCGGGCCGTGCCCTCGGCGGTTTTCAGGGCGACATTGCCGGTGAAGCCGTCGGTAACGACGACATCGACCGTTCCGGCGGCGATGTCATGCCCCTCGACGAAGCCGGTGTAGTTCACCGGCACGGCGTCGGTGCGCAGGACGGCGTGAGCCTCGCGCACCTCTTCATGGCCCTTCATTTCTTCGGAGCCGACGTTCAGAAGGCCGACCGTCGGCCGTTCCACCCCATGCACGGCTGCCTGAAACGCCTCCCCCATGATGGCGAACTCGACCAGTTGGCGCGCATCGCTGGCGATGTTGGCGCCCACATCCAGAACGGCGGTGACGCCGCGCTTGGTCGGCCAGCTGGCGACGATGGCGGGGCGCTCCAGCCCGTCGACCGCCATGCGCAGGATCAGCTTGGAGATCGCCATCAGGGCGCCGGTGTTGCCGGCGGAAACAGCCCCCTGGGCCTCGCCCGTCTTGACCGCCTCGATCGCGTTCCACAGGCTCGAGCCCTTGCCCCGCCGCATGGCCTGGGCCGGCTTTTCGTCCATGGCGACGACCTTGTCGGTGTGCCGGACCTGGCAAAGGTCGTCCGAGACGTGCAGGCGCGCCATCTCGGCGCGGATCGCCGCCTCGTCGCCATGCAGCAGGAAGCGCACGCCGTCGCCCCCATACAGGGAATAATAGGCCTTCACGCCGCCGACCACGACGGCGGGACCGTGGTCGCCCCCCATGGCGTCGAGCGAAATCAGTGTGGATGATGCCAAGTGGAAATCGACTCCGTCGCCGTCTTGTCGCGGCGCTTCAATGTTAGGGCGTATAGACGCAAATGTCGCACCCTGTGGATGCAACCGGGGCGCCCTTAGGTCAACTCTTGTCGGAACCGCCCGGCTTCAAGGTCCTCAGCACGCCGAAAGGGGAAATCTCGCCCGGCTCCGGCGGCTGCTCGAAGACGGCGCCTTCCTTGCGCGGATAAGGGTCCAGATGCAGGGCCAACTGCTCGACGGCGTACTGGCCCAGGTCGATCTGGCCGTTCTCGACCACGTCGGGAGAATTGTCGTCCAGCTCCAGATCGATCTCGCCCTCTTCCGAAGGCGGCGTATCCAGGGCCTCTACCAGATTGATCTCGAACCGCTCGTCGATGTGGACCGGCAGGGGCTCCAGCGTCAGCACGCAGGATTGAACGGCGTCAGCCACGACTCGTCCCGCCAGGCGCCAGCCCGACACCGTGGCCGTCACCTCCAGATCCGCCTCGAAGCGGTCCAGCGACTTCAGGTTCAGCGCGCGCGCGATGCGCTGACGCGCTTCAGCGTCCGGCTCCAGTCGCCGGGACAGACCCGCGCCGATCTGATGCAGGCGGACGGGGTCGCTGTAAGGCAGGGCGGGAATCGTCATGCGACGATCATGGCCCAGTCCGGCGCCTTTTCCACGGCGGAAATCGGCTGACGCGCCAGGCGTTCGTGCGATTCCAGCGCATATCGGGTCAGTTCGGCGCCGGCTGCGGGATCGTCGCTCTCGAACACATTGCGTGCGATCGAGGCCTGGAAGCCTTCACGGTCGCCATCGCGCAGCGCCTTCTCATAGGCGCTCATCCGGCCATAAAGAGCTTCGCCCAGCTTGCGCATCTTCTTGCCGACCGACACATCGCCGACGCCCAACTCGCGCAGCACATTGTCCAAGGCCGAGACGTAGGTATCGAACATTTTCTGAGCCAGATCGGCCCCACGCTCGCCCTCGCCCTTCATCCGCACGAACAGCAGCAGAACATGCAGGGTGTAGAGTTCGAACCGCGCGTCGATTCGATCCGCCACCCCCAGGCGGGCGTAAAAATCGGGCTGGCGCGCCTGTTCCACGGCCAGGGCGTAAAGGCCCTGCGCCTGGCGCTCTTGCGTCTGTCGTCTGAAGAGTGTCTTGAACATAGGATTTCACGGCCCCTTTTCCGCCGCGCCGTTGCACTAGGACGCAGCGACGGTTAGGTCAAAGACCTTGTTCCTAGAGGCCCATCGCCGATGCCCCGTTTTACGTCGCTCATCATCGCCGCCTCGCTCGCCGCCGCTGCGGGCGCCTGCGCCCCCGTCGTCGCCACTCAGGGCTTCCAGGCCGTGGACGCCAAGCCTCAGGACGTCGAAGTGGGCGTCGACACCCGCGAGACCGTTTTGGCCAAGCTGGGCACGCCCTCCACGACCTCGACCTTCGAGAGCGACAACGTCTGGTATTACCTGACCCAGACGACGCAGCGCTACACCTACAACAAGCCTCAGGTGTCGCAGCGGACCGTCACGGAAATCACCTTCGCCGAGGGCGACGAAAAGGTCGCCAACGTGCGCACCCTGGGGCTGGAAGACGGCCGCCAGATCGCCATGGAGCGTCGCGAAACCCCGACCCGCGGCCGCCAGCTGACCATCCTCGAACAGTTGCTCGGCAACGTCGGCCGCGGCCAACTGCCGCGTACGGAGGACGACGTCCCCGGCCAACGCCGCCCGGACTAAGCGGCCCCTACAAACAGGCGCCCTCAAGCCGCGAGCGACCGCGTCGCGAGCATAGGGCGCAAAGACAACGCCCCGGAGAGCGATCTCCGGGGCGTTTTCAGTTTCAGCGAAACGCCGTCAGACGATCTTGCCGCTCGCCAGCACCGCCAGCAGCAGAAGCGCCACGATGTTGGTGATCTTGATCATCGGGTTCACCGCCGGGCCTGAGGTGTCCTTGTAGGGATCGCCCACGGTGTCGCCGGTGACTGCGGCCTTGTGCGCTTCCGAGCCCTTGCCGTGAACGACGCCGTTCTTGTCGGTGAAGCCTTCCTCGATCACCTTCTTGGCGTTGTCCCAGGCGCCGCCGCCCGAGGTCATCGAGATGGCGACGAACAGACCCGTCACGATCACCCCCATCAGCATGGCCCCCAGGGCGGCGAAGGCGTTGGCCTTGTCCGGCTGGATGAACAGGATGACGACGAACAGGACGATCGGCGACAGCACCGGCAGCAGCGACGGCACGATCATCTCGCGAATGGCCGCGCTGGTCAGAATGTCGACCGCCCGGCCGTATTCGGGCTTGGTCTGGAAGGTCATGATGCCGGGGTTCTCGCGGAACTGACGCCGAACCTCAGCCACCACGGCCTCGGCGGCGCGCCCCACAGCCGTCATCGACAGGCCGCCGAACAGGAAAGGCAGCAGCCCCCCGAACAGCAGGCCGACCACGACATAGGGGTTGGACAGGTCGAAGGCGACCGCGCCCAGTCCGTGGAAGAAGCTGCCCGGCTGCGCCTCGGCCGCGAAGAACTTGAGGTCCTCCACATAGGCGGCGAACAGGACCAGCGCCCCCAGACCCGCCGAACCGATGGCGTAGCCCTTGGTCACGGCCTTGGTAGTGTTGCCCACGGCGTCCAGGGCGTCGGTCGAAACGCGAACCTCAGGCGGCAGACCCGCCATCTCGGCGATGCCGCCTGCGTTGTCGGTGACGGGACCAAAGGCGTCCAGCGCCACGATCATCCCGGCCACGCCCAGCATTGTGGTGGTGGCGATGGCGATGCCGAACAGACCCGCCAGCTGGAAGGCTGCGACGATGCCCACGATGATGGTCAGAGCCGGCAGCGCCGTGGCCTCCAGCGACATGGCCAACCCCTGGATCACGTTGGTGCCGTGTCCCGAGACCGAGGCGTTGGCCACCGACTTCACCGGACGGAAGCCCGTGCCGGTGTAGTATTCGGTGATGACCACGATGGCCGCCGTGACCAGCAGGCCGACGACGCCCGCCCAGAATAGGTTCATCGGCTGGATCAGCAGCCCGCCCGAGGTTTCGACCGCCCCCGGCAGAAGCTGGTTGATCACCCACCAGACCGCGCCCAACGACAGGACGCCGGTGACGATCAGCCCCTGGTACAGGGCCCCCATGATGTTGCCGCTCTTGCCCAGACGGACGAAGAAGGTGCCGATGATCGAGGTCACGATGCAGACGCCGCAGATCGCCAGCGGCAGCAGCATCAGCACGTCCACATAGGGCTGGTTGCGGAAGAAGATGGCCGCCAGCACCATGGTCGCCACCGTGGTGACGGCATAGGTCTCGAACAGGTCGGCGGCCATGCCGGCGCAGTCGCCGACGTTGTCGCCCACATTGTCCGCGATGGTGGCGGCGTTACGGGGGTCGTCCTCAGGGATGCCGGCCTCGACCTTGCCCACCATGTCGCCGCCGACGTCGGCCCCCTTGGTGAAGATGCCGCCGCCCAGTCGCGCGAAGATGGAGATCAGCGAGGCCCCGAAGCCCAGCGCCACCAGGCCGTCGATGACCTCGCGGCTGGTCGAGACGTGGCCCAGCCCCTGGGTCATGAAGGCGTAGTAGCCGGACACGCCCAGAAGCGCGCCGCCCGCCACGAACATGCCGGTGATGGCGCCCGAGCGGAAGGCCAGGTCCAGGCCCTTGGACAGGCTCTGCGACGCAGCCTGCGCCGTGCGGACGTTGGCGCGCACGGAGATCAGCATCCCCGCATAGCCCGCCGCGCCCGACAGGACCGCGCCGATCAGGAAGCCCAGCGCCGCCCAGGTTCCGATAAGAAAAAAGGCCGCGACCAAGATCACGACCCCTACAATGCCAATCGTTGTGTACTGGCGCTTCAGATAGGCGGATGCCCCTTCCTGGATCGCCGCGGCGATCTCACGCATCCGTTCATTACCACTGTCGGCCTTCATCAGGACGGCGGTCTGGACGGCGCCGTAAAGCACCCCCAGAGCGCCGGCCGCGATGACCAGCCAAAGATATGACGTCATGGCGTTTCCAAGCCCTATGCAACTAGACGCGCGGATCCATGGGCTGCGCTACGGGCGTTGTCGCCTCTCGGCCGCCTTCCGGTCCCCCCGTGCGCTTACGGACGCAAATTCACGCCCCTCGGGAATTGCGGCTAAATCGTGCCAAAAGCAGAGCCGTGGCGCAACAGCGCTCTTCTAGACGGCGCGAACGGTCGTGCGGCGGCGCGCGGCCTGGCTGACAACCTCGACGCGGGTGATCGCGCCCTTGCCGATCAGGGCGTCGGCGGAGCGGATCAGGCTGGCGCTCAGGGCCTCGGGGTCCACCTGGTTCCAGTCGTCGGTCAGGACGAAGGGCGTGCGGTGCCCGGCGCGGACCAGGGCGTCGCGCAGATAGGGCTCCTTGGCCCTCACCGCATCCAGGGCGTGGCCCTGGCCCAGATGCAGCTTCAGCACCACGAAGATGTAGTTTCGGACGCGACCGCCCACGATGATCGGCAGGCCCACCCCGGTCAGGTTGAAGCTCACCGGCTGGGCGGGCGTTTCCGCCGACGGCGAGGCGAGCGCCGGCCCCGACAGGGCGGCGCCGGCGACGGCGAGGATCAGGGCGCGGCGGTTCATGGCGGCAGTCTGGCCTGGTCCCGTTAGGATTCCGTTGCCCTCAGCCGTGGGTCCAGCCGGTGCGGGTCGGGGTGATGACCTGGCCCAGATAGCGCGGCGACAGCCCCCTGCCCTCGGCCACGCGACCGACGCAGGTCAGGCGCAGATGGCGGCGCTCAGCCTCGCGGCGCAGGGCGTTCTCGGCGCCCGCCGGGACGGTCAGCAGGATCTCATAGTCGTCGCCGCCGCTGGCCAGCAGCTCCAGCGCCGCCTGCGGGTCGACCCGTCCCTCGAACCAGGCCTGGGCCGCCGCCGACAGGGGCAGAACCTCCAGATCAAGCTCGAGGCTGACGCCGCTGGCCTCGGCGATATGGGCGGCGTCGGCCAGCAGGCCGTCGGACACGTCGGCGCTGGCGGTCGCCAGGCCCAGGACGACGGGTGCGAACTCCACGCGCGGCATGGGGGTGCGATAGGCGGCCTCCAGCGCGTCCATGCGTTCGGGCTCCAGGCTCAGGGTCGCCTGGGCGGCCTGAAGGCCCAGCCAGCCGTCGCCGATCGTGCCGGTGACGAAGACCAGATCGCCCGGCCGCGCGCCCGCCCGGCTGACCGCCGCCCCCGACGGCGCCCAGCCCAGCAGTGTGGCCGAAAAGCTGGCCGGTCCCGGCGTCTTCACCGTGTCGCCGCCCAGCAGGGAAATGTCGAAAATAGCCTGATCGCGCCGCAGTCCGGCGACGAAGGCCTCGCGTTCCGGCCAGCCGCAGCGTTCGGACCAGTGGCAGGCCAGCAGATAGCCGAACGGCTCGGCCCCCTTGGCCGCCAGATCGGACAGGTTCACGCGAAGCAGCTTCTGCGCCACCGTATCCAGCGGGTCGTCGGGCAGGAAGTGGACGCCCTCGACGATCGCATCCTTGGTAAGGATGAGGTCGTGTCCCGGACGCGAGGGCAGCGCGGCCACGTCGTCGGCCAGCCCCCTCGCCCATTCCGGGTGCGCCAGCGGCTTCAGCAGCCGCTGGATGGTCTCGAATTCACCCGCGACGTCAATCGCGGGCATCGCGCGCCACGCCGTCCAGCGCCGCGTTCACGAACTTCGCCTCCGCATCGTCGAAGAAGGCCTTGGCCAGTTCGACATATTCGTCGATCACGATCTCACGCGGGACGTCGGGCTTGTGCTTCAGCTCCCATGCGCCGCAGCGCAGCAGGGCGCGCAGGGTGGCGTCCAGACGCTCCATACGCCAATTGGAGGCCAGACGCGCCTTGACCGCCTCGTCGATGGCCCGCTGATCCTCGACTACGCCGTGGACGATGTCGGAGAACCAGTCCTCGTCCGCCTCGGCCAGGGGGGCGCCGTCGATGTCGGCGTCGAAGCGGTGATTGCGGAACTCGCGCACGACGCTTTCGACGCCCTCGCCCGCCAGCTCCATCTGATACAGGGCCTGGACGGCGGCCAGGCGGGCGACCGTGCGGGCGCGGCGTTGACGGCTGGTCAGTTGCGGTTCGGCGCGGGCCTTCTCGGCCTCGGCCAGCTGGGCCATGACTTCGGCGACGGTCGCCGGGGCGCTGGTCGGTTCGGTCACGAGGCCAGCCCCCCGCGCAGGCGCTTGCGGATAGCGATCAGGTCCAGGCAGGCGCGGGCCGCGAAGCCGCCCTTGTCGCCCTCGCTGAGACGGGCGCGGGTCCAGGCCTGCTCCTCGTCCTCGGTCGTCAGGATGCCGTTGCCGATGGCCACGCCCTTCAGGCCCAGATTGCGGATGCCGGCGGCCGACTGATCCGAGACGATCTCGAAATGGTAGGTCTCGCCGCGGATCACGCAGCCCAGGGCCACATAGCCGTCATAGCGCGGGGCGGTCGGATAGCGTCCGGCCTCTTCGGCCATGGCGATCACGGTCGGCACTTCCAGCGCGCCGGGCACGGTCACGACGTCATACTGGACGCCTTGCGCGCGCAGGGCGTCCTTCGCACCTTCCAGAAGGGCGTCGGCCAGTTCGTCGTAGAAGCGCGCCTCGACGATGAGGACGCGAGTGGGGTCGTTCAAGATTGGTCTTCTCCGTCCATGTCGCGCCAACCGGCGATGCGCAGGCCGTAGCCTTCCAGCGCCGTCGGATTGGGTCGTGTCGAACTCATCACGATCATATCCTTGACGCCGAGGTCGAGCAGAATCTGCGCCCCGACGCCATAGGCCTTCAGCGAACGATCCACGGCGGCGGGCTTGCTGGTGGCGCCCAGCCGCTCGGCCAGGCCATGCAGGCCGGGATCGCGCAGGAAGACGACGACGCCCGGCCCGTCCTGGGCCGCCAGCGCGCGCATCGCCCTCGGAATATAGTCCTGACGGGCCTCGACATGGCCCAGCAGGTCGGCGGCGAAGTCGATCTGGTGCATGCGCACGACGGTCGGCTTCGCCGGGTCGATGTCGCCGCGCACCAGGGCGATGTGCTCGGCGCCCTCGATGGTGTTGCGATAGAGGATCAGCTTGAACGCGCCGCCGTGGACGCTCTCGAACGGCGTCTCCATCACGCGCTCGACGAAGCGCTCGGTGCGGCGGCGATAGGCGATCAGGTCGGCGATGGTGCCGATCTTCAGCCCATGCAGCTGGGCGAAGGCGATCAGGTCGGGCATCCGCGCCATCGTCCCGTCGTCCTTGATGATCTCGCAGATCACCCCGGCGGGAATCAGGCCCGCCATGCGGCTGATGTCCACCGCCGCCTCGGTGTGGCCGGTGCGGACCAGGACGCCGCCGTCGCGCGCGACCAGCGGGAAGATGTGGCCCGGCGAGACGATGTCGTCCGCGGTGCGCGACGGATCGGCCGCCACCTGGACCGTATGGGCGCGATCGGCGGCCGAGATGCCGGTCGTGACGCCTTCCTTGGCCTCGATCGAGATGGTGAAGGCCGTGCCCATACTCTCGCGGTTCTCGGCGGCCATCGGCGGCAGGCGCAGCTGCTTGGCGCGCTCGGACGTCAGGGCCAGGCAGACCAGGCCCCGCGCATAGCGGATCATGAAGTTGATCTGGTCCGGCGTGGCGAACTGGGCCGGAATGACGATGTCGCCCTCGTTCTCGCGGTCCTCGGCGTCCACCAGGATGTAGGGGCGGCCGTTGCGGGCGTCCTCGATAATGTCCTCGATCGAGCTGATCGGGCTGTCGGTGTTGTAGACGGCCAGTTTCATCATGCGGTCTCCTGCCACCGCGCGAGGTAACGCGCCAGCATGTCGATCTCCAGATTGACCTTTTCGCCGACCTTCAGGCCGCCGAGGGTGGTCGCATCCCACGTGTGCGGGATGATGTTCACGTCGAAGCGGCGCTCATGCACCCCATTCACCGTCAGGGAAACCCCATCGACCGTGATTGAGCCCTTTGGGGCGATGAATCTGTGCAGGGGCGCCGGCGCCTCGATCAAGATGCGGCGCGATCCGCCCTCGGGCGTGATGGACACGACCTCGCCCAGACCGTCGACGTGGCCGGAAACGATGTGGCCGCCCAGTTCGTCGCCCAGTTTCGCGGCGCGCTCCAGATTGATCCGGCTGCCCTCGCTCCAGTCGCCCAGCTTGGTCTTGGCCAGGGTCTCGCCCGAAACCTCGACGGCGAACCACCCATCGCCCTTTTCCGTGACAGTCAGGCAGCAGCCCGCATGGCTGATGGAGGCGCCCAGGTCGATGCCCGCCGTGTCCCACACGGTCTCGACCTCATAGCGACGGTCGCGGTTGGTTTCACGGACGCTGCGGACGCGGCCGATGTCGGTGACGATGCCGGTGAACATGAAAGCTCCGGTCCCTTCGGACCCAAAAAACAGAGTCTAATTAGTCTAATTCGTCTGAAATCGCGCCTGAGGAGGCGTCAGGCGCGGGCGTAACGCTCCCACAGATCGTCTCCGACAGGCTCGACGCCCAGACGACGGAACTTGGGGGCGTCGGCCAGCTTTGCAAGCGCCAGGGAGGCGACGCAGGGCCGCCCCTCCCCGCCCAGCAGGATCGGTGCACGGAACCACTCGATCGCGTCCACCGCCCCCGCCTGGATAAAGGAGGCGGCGACGCGGCCCCCGCCCTCGATCAGCAGCGACGTGACGCTGCGGACGGTCAGGGCGTCGAGGACGGCGGAAATGGCGGGGCGGCCGTCGACGGCGGCGACGGCGAGGACTTCGGCTTGACCGATGGCGTGGGGCGTAGCGGTTGTCAGGATCAGGGTGTTTCCGCTGGCGACCTTGGCCGTCGCGGGCGTGCGGAGGCGGCTGTCGAGCACCACACGCAGCGGATTCCTTCTCCCCTCGGGGGAGAAGGTGGGCGGCGAAGCCGCTCGGATGAGGGGGACGCCGGATACGCCCTCGACTTCGGCCGTTTCGCTTGCGGACACAGCCCCCTCATCCGTCTCGCTCCGCGAGCCACCTTCTCCCCCGAGGGGAGAAGGAAGACGGACGGTCAGTTCGGGGTCATCCGCCAGCACCGTCTCGACGCCGACCAGGATGGCGTCATGGGTTGCGCGCAGGCGGTGGCCCTGAAGGCGCGCCTCCGGCCCGGTGATCCACTGGCTTTCGCCCGTGGCCGTGGCGATGCGGCCGTCCAGCGAGGTGGCCAGCTTGAGAGTGACGCGAGGGCGCATCAGTCCTGGCCGGACTTGGTCTCGTCGAAACCCTCGTCGCCGAGGAATTTGGCGAAGTCGCTGGTGTGGCGGAAGTCCTTGTAGACCGAGGCGTAGCGGACGTAGGCGACCTCATCGACCGACTTCAGCGCCTTCATGATGAAGTCGCCGACGATGCTGGACGGGATCTCCGTCTCGCCCAGGCTTTCCAGCTGGCGCACGATGCGGCTGACCAGAAGCTCGACCTGATCGGGTTGGACGGGACGCTTGCGCAGGGCGATGCCCAGCGAGCGCTCCAGCTTGTCGCGGTCGAAGGGGGTGCGGCGGCCGTTCCGTTTCAGGATGACCAGTTCGCGCAGCTGCACCCGCTCGAAGGTGGTGAAGCGCCCGTTGCACTGCGGGCAGGACCGACGGCGCCGGATGGCCGCGCCGTCGTCAGACGGGCGGCTGTCCTTCACCTGGGTGTCGGCGTTTCCGCAGAAGGGGCACTTCATCCGATGGGTCCCTTAGCGATAGATCGGGAAGCGCGCAGTCAGTTCGCGCACCTGAGCCGCCACGCCCGCGACGACGGCCGGATCGGCTTCGTCGCCGCCGTTCATCGACGAGACGACATCGGCGATCCAGTGACCGATCTGCTTGAACTCTTCCTCGCCGAAGCCGCGCGTGGTGCCCGCCGGGGTGCCCAGACGGACGCCCGAGGTGACGGTGAAGGGCGCGGTGTCGAACGGCACGCCGTTCTTGTTGCAGGTCATCAGCGCCTTCTCGAGCTCATGCTCGGTGGCCTTGCCGGTCACGCCCTTGGGACGCAGGTCAACCAGCATCAGGTGGCTGTCGGTGCCGCCCGAGACGATGGCCAGGCCACGTTCGACCAGAACGGCCGCCAGGGCCTGGGCGTTCTTCACGACCTGCTGGGCGTAGAGCTTGAACTCGGGTTTCAGCGCCTCGCCGAAGGCCACGGCCTTGGCGGCGATAACGTGCTCCAGCGGGCCGCCCTGCAGGCCGGGGAAGACGGCCGAGTTGATCTTCTTGCCCAGATCCAGGTCGTTGGACAGGATCATGCCGCCGCGCGGGCCGCGCAGGGTCTTGTGGGTCGTGGTGGTGACGACGTGGGCGTGCGGGATCGGGTCGGGATAGGCGCCGCCCGCGATCAGGCCGGCATAGTGGGCCATGTCGACCATCAGATAGGCGCCGACCGAATCCGCGATCTCGCGGAAGCGCTTGAAGTCGATGTGACGGCTGTAGGCCGAGGCGCCGGCCAGGATCAGCTTGGGCTTCTCCTTCTGGGCCATTTCGGCGACGTGATCGTAATCAATCAGATGGTCGTCCTCGTTCACCTTGTAGGTGACGGGGCGGAACCACTTGCCCGACTGGTTAGCGGGCGACCCGTGCGTCAGGTGGCCGCCGCAGGCCAGATCCATGCCCAGGAAGGTGTCGCCCGGCTGCAGCAGGGAGAAGAAGACCGCCTGGTTGGCCTGGGCGCCCGAGTGCGGCTGGACGTTGACGAAGGCGGCGCCGAACAACTCCTTGGCGCGCTCGCGGGCCAGGTCCTCGGTGATGTCGACGAACTCGCAGCCGCCGTAGTAGCGACGCCCCGGATAGCCCTCGGCGTATTTGTTGGTTAGGACCGAGCCCTGCGCGTCCAGCACCGCCTGAGAGACGATGTTCTCGGAAGCGATCAGCTCGATCTGCTCCTTCTGGCGGCCAAGCTCGCCCTGAATGCCCTTGAAGATCGCCGGATCGGCGTCGGCGAGGCTCTTGGAGAAGTAGGAGTCGTGGGTGAAGGCGGTCACAGGCAGGCATCCCGAAGGCTGAGGGCGGAAACGGCGCTCTCTTCTAGGCCGCGCCGCCGAACACCACAACATCTAGGGGGTCAGCGCTGTGACAACGCTCGTTTCAGTTTGGCGATCGCCACGCGCTCAACCGCACGCGGCTCGGCGACGGGCCCCATGGCCGAGACCTCGACGCCGGTGGCCGTGTGGACCGCCGAGCATTTCACATAGGGGCCGTTACGGACGAACTCGACGATGACTTCGCCGAGTTCGGGGTCAGCCGTCATGCGGCGACCGGACGACGCGCCACGTTGCAGTGCGACCAGAGCTTGTCCATCGCCTCGACCAGCTTGTCGATCATGGCGTCGTCGTGGTCCGGAGAGGGGGTGAAGCGCAGACGCTCGGTCCCCTTGGGCACGGTCGGATAATTGATCGGCTGGACGTAGATGCCGTGCTCTTCCAGCAGCATGTCAGAGATCAGCTTGCAGTGCACCGGATTGCCGACATGAACCGGCACGATGTGGCTGACGCTGGGCAGGACGGGAATGCCCGCCTCGGTCAGGCGGCGCTTCAGGGTCGCGGCGCGCTCCTGATGGGCGTCGCGCAGCTCGGGATGCGCCTTCAGGTGGCGGACCGAAGCCAGGGCGCCGGCGGTCAGGGCCGGCGGCAGGCTGGTGGTGAAGATGAAGCCCGAGGCCCAGCTGCGCACCGCGTCCACGATCACGGCGTCGGCGGCGATGTAGCCTCCCATGACGCCGATGGCCTTGCCCAGGGTGCATTCGACGATGTCGATGCCGTCCAGAACGCCGTCGCGCTCGGCCACGCCCGCACCGGTCGCGCCGTACAGGCCGACCGCGTGAACCTCGTCCAGATAGGTCAGGGCGCCGTATTTCTTGGCGAGGGCGATGGTGCCGGCGATGTCGGCGATGTCGCCGTCCATCGAATAGACGCTCTCGAAGGCGACCAGCTTGGGCGCATCGGCGGGCGCGGCGGCCAGCAGTTCTTCAAGGTGTTCGAGGTCGTTGTGACGGAAGATGTGACGTTCGCCGCCGCCGTTGCGGATGCCCGCGATCATGGAGGCGTGGTTCAGGGCGTCCGAGAAGGTGATCAGGCCCGGCAGTATCTTCTGCAGGGTCGACAGCGTCGCCTCATTGGCCACATAGCCCGAGGTGAACAACAGGGCCGCTTCCTTCTGGTGCCAACTGGCCAGTTCGGCTTCCAGATCGACCGCCGAGCGCGTGGTGCCCGAGATGTTGCGCGTGCCCCCTGCCCCGGCGCCGGTCTTCTCGACCTCGGCCTGCATGGCCTCGATCACCGCCGGATGCTGGCCCATGCCCAGGTAGTCGTTGGAGCACCAGACGACGACGTCCTGC
The DNA here is from genome assembly GCF_053645695.1 of Brevundimonas sp. NPDC055311. Taxonomy (NCBI): domain Bacteria; kingdom Pseudomonadati; phylum Pseudomonadota; class Alphaproteobacteria; order Caulobacterales; family Caulobacteraceae; genus Brevundimonas; species Brevundimonas sp. NPDC055311. Next base: position 361,293 of record NZ_JBSHMV010000003.1, on the reverse strand, counting down.
TGCGTGCCGTCCTCGCGGCGGCGCACCGCCCGGGGAAACTGGCCGCGTACCCGCTTCAGATCGGCGAAGACGCGGTAACGACCCTCGCTGCGGACCTGCTCCACAGAGTTCTGAAAGGCGGACTTATAGTCGAACAAGGCGGCGCTTCTTTCGCTTATGCAGCTTTTGGAGCCTAATTGCGCGCGCCGCCCTGTCTTGTCCATGTCAGGAGCCGGACAAAACGTCCCAACCCCTTAATTGATAACGGTTCTCAGAACCTTCAGCGAGAGGTTTCGGCCAAGGTCTCGATCGGAATACGCGTCACCTGGACATCCTCCTTGTTGGTCGCATAGCCGACATAGAGCCATCCATTCCAGATGACGCTCTTGGGGTAGTGATAGCCGGGCCGCTTGTATTGTCCCTCGTAACGCAGCGGCTGGAGATCGCTCGCCCCGCGCAGGAGAAAGCTGCGGTCGAACAGCCGCCCGTCGGAGCTCAACGTCACGGCCAGAGGGATGCGCGGGCGGTCCGCGTTCGGCGCATTGACCAGATAGGCCGTCCCGTCCGGCAGGTTGCCCGCGCTCTGCTTGGCCCGCGAATCCGGCATGTCGGTCAAGGCGGGCGTGGTCCAGGTCACGCCGCGATCACAGCTTTCCGACGCCAATTGGCGAAAGCTCAGCTCCTCGTCGCGGAAGACCATGACGGCGCAATCGCCGCGCTGGAACAGGCTGGGTTCGATCTCGCGGCTGAGCTGCTTTTCGTGTTCGGCGGCCGCGCCGCTGACGTCGCGAGGCAGGTTCTGCATCCGTCCGGCGGTCCAGCCCGACACGCCCAGAGCGTCATCAGTGTAGAAGGGCGTGGCGATCATGCCCGGACGCCTGTGGAAGCCGGTCATCAGACGGCCGCCGATCAGGTGCGGGTCCTGCTCGATCACGCCCTCAACCGGCCCCTCGACGCCCATGACGCGGCGCGGCTCGCTCCAGGTCTCGCCGTCGCGGCTCAGGCGATATTCGGCATAGCCGCCCGCCCCGGATTGAAAGCCGTCGGGCCAGACGTTGACATAGGCGACCAGGGTTTCGCCGTCCGTCCACCATCCGCCGCTGGAGCGCATCACCCCGCCCTCGCCCGCCTCGGCCAGGACGGCGGGCGCACGCCAGGTTTCGCCGTCCTCGCTGACGCTCCAGGCGACCCAGGTATCGGGCGCATCCTCGTCCCGCGCCGAGCTTTGCCACTGGGCGTACAGCCGCCCCTTGAAGGGCGTCAGCACCACGCCGTTGCTGAACCGGTCGGTGTTCTCGCCTGGGGCGAAGACCGTGAACGTCTGGGCGCCCGGCGCCGGCTTCAACCCCAGGTCGGGATTCCCTGCCTGGAACAGGCCCGGCGCGACCCGGTAAAGCGGATCGGCTGGAGCGGCGGCCATCAGACCCACCGCCGCCAGAGCAGCCAGAAGGCGAAGCCCGCCCTGACGCATCACTGGGTCAAATTTCGCTGGGCCAAAGTTCACTGGGCCAGGGTGTCGATACGGCCGCGCAGCATCTGAACCATGGCGGAGAAGTCCTTGCCGCCGTAGCCGAGGCCGTTGAACAGGGCGTAGAGGGCCTCGGCCTGCGCCCCCAGCGGGGTCGTGGCGCCCGCCTTGGCGGCCGCGTCCTGCGCCAGCTTCAGATCCTTCAGCATCATGGCGGTGGCGAAGCCGCCTTCATAGTCGCGGTTCGACGGGGCGGTCGGCACCGGACCGGCCCAGGGGTAGTAGCTGGTCACGCTCCAGCACTGGCCGGACGACTTGGAGGCGATTTCGAAGAAGCGTTCAGGCTCCAGACCCAGCTTCTCGGCCAGGGCGATGGCTTCACAGGTGCCGATCATCGAAATGCCCAGCAGCATGTTGTTGCAGATCTTGGCGGCCTGCCCCGCGCCATGGTCGCCCGCGCGGATGGTGATGCGGCTCATCGGGTCCAGCGCCGGTTCGACACGGGCGAAGTCGGCCTCGTCGCAGCCGACCATGAAGGCCAGGGTGCCTGCGTCGGCGGCCGCAGTGCCGCCCGAGACGGGGGCGTCGGCGAAGGCGTAGCCCGCCTCCTTGGCCAGAGCCGCCACCTTGCGCGCCGTCTCCACGTCGATGGTCGAGCAGTCCAGCAGAAGCGCGCTGGAAGGCGCCGCGCCGATGATCTGCTCGGAATAGACGCTGAGGACGTGCGGCCCGGCGGGCAGCATGGTGATGACCACCTCGGCGTCCTTCACGGCTTCAGCGACCGAACTGACGGTACGGCAGCCGGCCTCGGCGGCGCGTTCCAGCGCGGCGGGCGACAGGTCGAAGGCGGCCACGTCATGCCCGGCCTTGGCCTGATTGGCGGCCATGCCGCCGCCCATGTTGCCCAGGCCGATGAAGGCGATGCGAGTCATCTGTGCGTTTCCCTTATGGATTTTGGCCGAGGGTTAGCGCCGCCCGTCCCGCTTCGCCAGTCACCAATTCGAGACGGGACGCCTCAGTTCGGCTTGCGGAAGCGATAGACGAACTGATCGGTCTTGCCCCGGATCGCCTCATCAAAGACGTTCAGGCTGTGGTCGTCGGCCGTGTTGGCGACGGCCGTGCTTTCGCCGTCAAACACGAAGCCGGCGGCCTCGACCTCCTTGCGAAGCTGGGCGCCCTCGATGCGGTGCAGGGTCTCGACCACGGAGTTGGCGGCGCCGGGCGCGGCCTGGTGGTCGATGACGACATAGAGGCCGCCGGGCTTCAGCGCCTTGAAGATGTCGGCGTTCATCTTGGCCACGTCCACGTCGAAACGGGGGATGTGGAAGTCGTGATACTCCTGGCTCATGATGACCAGGTCCAGCGGCTGATCGAAGCTCATGGCGTCCAGGTCGCCGTTGACGCGGCTGACGTTGGGATAGGCGGCGACTAGGGCGTCGGCGCGCGGGTTCTCGCGCTCGGCCGTGCGGTTCGGCACGAAGGCGTAGACATGACCGCCCTCGCCCACGACCCGCGCGAACAGTCGGGTGAAGTAGCCCGCGCCGGGGCGGATGTCGGCGATCCGCCAGCCCGGCTTCACCTGGGCGAAGGCCAGCATCTCGGCCGGATGACGCAGGGCGTCGCGCTCGACCTCATCAGCTGGACGCAGGGCGTCGGCGACGGCGGCCTGATAGGCGGGCGTCGAAGCGTCCTGGGCGAGCGCCGGAGCGCCGCTCAGAAGAACGGCGGCGACGGCGGCGGCGGCGAGCAGATACGGTTTCACGGCGAACTCCTTGATCTCTTGCTGCCCCGGTCGGGGCCCGGTCGGCATAAGGCGCGCGGATAAGGCGGCTGGCAAGCCGCCCCGTGTCAGGATCAACCGGCGGACATGGAGGCCGGCGTCTGCTTCTCCTTCAGGGTGACCAGCTCCTCGGCCATGGTCGGATGGACGGCGCAGGTGGCGTCCCACTGAGCCTTGGTCAGGCCCGCCTTCACGGCGATGGCGGCCAGCTGGATCATCTCGGGGCTGTCGGGGCCGACGATGTGGCAGCCGACGACACGCTGGCTCTCCGCATCGACCACCAGCTTCATCAGCACCCGCTCGTCCGAGCCGGTGAAGGCGTACTTCATCGGGCGGAAACGGGTGACGTAGACGTCCACCTCGCCCGGACAGGCGTGGCGGGCCTCCGCCTCGGTCAGGCCGACCGTGCCGACCGGCGGCTGGCTGAAGACGGCGGTGGCGACGGCTTCATAATCGAAGCTCTGCGGATTGTTCCGGTAGACCGTCTCGTGGAAGGCCACGCCCTCGCGGATGGCGACGGGGGTCAGGTTCATCCGGTCGGTGACGTCGCCGATGGCCCAGATGTTGTCGGCCGTGGTCTTCGAATACCGATCGACCTTGATGGCGTCGTTCTCGTTCAGCTCGACCCCGGCGGTCTCAAGGCCCAGGCCCTTGACGTGCGGCGTGCGGCCGGTGGCGAACATGACCACGTCGGTCTCGATCGTCATGCCGTTCTCGAGGTGGTTCACCAGGCCGGTCTCGGTCTTCTCGATCGAGGCGTGCTGGCAGCCCAGGATGACCTTGACGCCGCGCTTCTCGATCTCGCCCGCCAGATGGGCGCGCACGTCGTCGTCGAAGCCGCGCAGGATGTTCGGGCCGCGATAGATCAGGGTCGTCTCGACACCCAACCCCGCAAAGATGCCCGCGAACTCCACCGCGATGTAGCCGCCGCCCGCGATCAGAATGCGCTTGGGCAGTTCGGGCAGGTGGAAGGCCTCTTCCGACGTGATGGCGTGTTCGATGCCGGTCAGGCTTTCCGGCTTCCACGGGCGGCCGCCGGTGGCGATCAGGATCTTCTCGGCGGTGATGGTCTGGTCTTTTCCGACGATCTCGACGGTGTGGGCGTCCTTCAGGACAGCGCGACCGTGGACCAGGTCGACGCCCGCCTTGGCCAGGTTGGCGGCGTAGATGCCCGACAGGCGGGCGATCTCGACATCCTTGGCCTGCAGAAAGGTCGGCCAGTCGAATTTCGCATTGTCGAAGGACCAGCCGTAGCCCTCGGCGATTTCCAGGGCGTGGCTGACTTCGGAGGCCATGACCATGAACTTCTTGGGCACGCAGCCGCGCACGACGCAGGTGCCGCCGACACGGTACTCCTCGGCGATGGCGACCTTCTTGCCGCCCAGCGCCGTCAGCCGCGCCGCCCGCACCCCGCCCGAACCGGCGCCGATGACAAAGAGGTCGTAGTCGTAGGTCGTGGTCATCGGGGGCTCCGGCATCAGACTCGAAAACTAGAGTCCAATTCGTCTGAATCGTCTGAAATCCGCCCGGCTGAGCCGCAGCGCTGACCCGACTTAGGCGCCGGGGCGCGAGCGGGCAAGGCGTGAGGATCAAGCACGCCCGTTTGCCGCATCCCCCCTTCCGTCATCCTCCGGCGAGCGGAGCGAGACCGGGGGACCCAGCGGCGCCGAAGGCGATCTTTACTGCAAGCGTGACGGGTGGAGCTTTCGCCCTGACGGGCGCCGCTGGATCCCCAGGTCTGCGCCGCTGCGCGGCTTGCCGGAGGATGACGAAGAATGGGTAAGGATCAGGGATTAATCGTCTCGACGCCCGCGTCCGTGCCGATGACGGCCAGGTCGGTGAGGTCGAGGAACAGGCCGTGTTCGACCACGCCGGTCAGGCTTTTCAGGTCGGCGGCGAGGCGGGCCGGGTCGGCGATCAGCTTGCAGGCTGCGTCGTAGATCAGGTTGCCGCCGTCGGTGCGGATCAGGCCGCGCTCGGCCTCGCGCACGCGAGCGGGCGAGGCGATGTCGTGGTCGGCCAGAACATCGGCGATGCGGTTGGCGGTCGTCTTGTGACCGAAGGCGACCACCTCGATCGGCAGGGGGAAGGTTCCCAGCGCAGGCACCACCTTGGCCGCGTCGGCGATGCAGATGCAGCGGGCCGACGCCTCCCACACCAGTTTCTCGCGCAGTAGGGCCGCGCCGCCGCCCTTGATAAGGGCCAGGCCGGGGCCGATCTCGTCGGCGCCGTCGACCGTCAGGTCGATCTTCGGCGTGTCTTCCAGCGTCGACAGGGTCAGGCCCAGTTCGCGCGCCAGATCGGCGGTGCGTTCGGACGTCGGGACGCAGCGCAGATCCGGCAGGTTGCGGGCGGCCAGCGCCTTGACGAACCAGGCGGCGGTGGAGCCGGTGCCTAGGCCGACCACCATCCCGGCCTCGACGTATTGGGCGGCGGCTTCGCCGGCGTTCTTCTTCTGCAGGTCGCTCATTGGGATTTCGCCGCCTTCTTCGCGCGCATGGTTTCCATGAAGCGGGCGGCCCAGCCCGGCTTCGTCGTCTGCTGACCGCGCGCCAGCGCCAGGTCGCCGGGCGCCACGTCCTTCGTCACCACCGAGCCGGAGCCGACCATGGCGCCTGCGCCGATGGTCACGGGGGCGACCAGCGAACTGTTCGAGCCGATGAAGGCCCCCTCGCCCACCGTGGTGCGGTGCTTGAAGAAGCCGTCGTAGTTGCAGAAGATCGTGCCCGCGCCGATGTTGGCCTTCGCGCCCACCACGCCGTCGCCGAGATAGGCTAGGTGGTTGGCCTTGGCGCCGGCGTCCATGCGGACGTTCTTGACCTCGACGAAGTTGCCGACCTTGACGCCCTGCCCCAGATCCGCGCCGGGGCGCAGGCGGGCGTAGGGTCCGACCTCGGCGCCGGTCGCGACCTTGGCTCCCTCGATGTGGCTGAAGCTGCGGATACGCGCGCCCTCGGCCACCTTGGCGCCGGGGCCGAAGACCACGAAGGGTTCGATGGTCGTGCCTGCGCCGATGTCCGTGTCCCAGGCGAAGTGGACGGTGTCGGGCGCGCTCATGGTCACGCCCTGCGCCAGGAAATGCTCGCGTTGGGTCTTCTGGAACAGGGCCTCGGCCTGAGCCAGTTCGCCTTGCGCGTTGACGCCCATGACGGAGTCCTCGGCGGCGAAGACGGCGCGGGTCGGGGCGCCGCGCTTGCGGGCCAGCTCGACCACGTCGGTCAGATAATACTCGCCCTTGGCGTTGTCGTTGCGGACCTCAGCCAGCAGATCGAACAGCAGGCCGACCGGCGCGGCCATCACGCCGGAATTGCAAGCGGTGACGGCCAGAACCTCGGCGGAGGCTTCCTTGGCCTCGGTGATGGCCAGCAGGCTGTCGCCCTCAAGGATCAGACGGCCGTATGCGCCGGGGTCGCGGGCCTCGAAACCGATGACGGTGACGCCTTCATGGGCGGCGAAGACCGGCTCGATGTCGGCGGCCTTCAGCAGGGGCACGTCGCCATAGGTGACGACCACATGGCCGACGAAATCGCCCAGCACAGCCTCGGCGGCGCGCACGGCGTGGCCGGTGCCCAGCGGCGGGTCCTGAACGGCGATGCTGTCGGCGCCGAGGCGCTTTTCAACGTGAGCGCGGACTTCCGGCGAGTGGGCGCCGACTACGACCACGATGCGCTCGCACCCCAGGGCCTCGGCCGCGTCGATGGCGTGATCCAGCATGGCGCGCGCGCCGACCGGGTGCAGCACCTTGGGCAGAGGCGACTTCATTCGCGTGCCCTGGCCGGCGGCGAGGATGATGGCGGCGCGAGGGTGAGGTGCGGTCATGAATCGATCCGGCGGCTTGTCGTTGCCTGCGATCTAGCCCATTGCCGAGGTCTTCGCGAGCCGGGAGACAGATGAGTGAGCATTGAGCGCGACCTGGAAGGCTGGACCATCGCCTTCGATCTGGACGGGACTCTGGTGGATTCGGCGCCGGACCTGATCGGCACGCTGAACCGGATGCTGGCGGAGTATGAGTTGCCGCCCGTGCCCATGTCCTCGACCCGGCATCTGGTCGGGCACGGCGCGATGGCCATGCTGCGTCACGGCTTCATGGAAGCGGGCGCCGTCTGGGACGAGGCCCACGCACCCGGCCTATTCGAGCGCTTCATCGAGGTCTACCTCGCTCACATCGCCGATGAGAGCCGCCCGTTCGACGGCTGCGTCGCGGCGCTGGACCGGTTGAGCGCGCGCGGAGCGATCCTGTGCGTGGCGACCAACAAGCGCACCGACCTGTCGGTCGCGCTGATCGAGGCGCTGGGGCTGACGCGCCATTTCGCCTTCATCGCTGGCCCGGACGTGGTGTCGGCTCGCAAGCCCAGCGGCGCCCACATCATCGAAGCGGTGCGCAAGGCGGGCGGCGATCCGGCGCGCTGCGTCATGGTCGGCGACAGCACGACCGACACCAAGGCGGCCAGGGACGCGGGCGTGCCCTGCATCACCGTGAGCTTCGGCTACAACGACGTGCCGCATGCGGAGTTGGGCGGCGACGTGATGATCGACCACTACGACGGGTTCGATGAGGCGCTCGCGGGGGTGATGGGCTGAATCCTTCTCCCCTTGCGGGAGAAGGTGGCAGGCGGAGCCTGACGGATGAGGGGTTGCGCCGACCCGCAAATCATCGCTCGTCGGTCTATGGCGAGAGACCCCTCATCCGGCCCTGCCGGGCCACCTTCTCCCACAAGGTGAGAAGGAAAACTAAAGGTTACATTAGAACTTCTCCCCCTCAACCGCCCCTGCGGCTGTTGCGGTCTTCGCGCCTGCGAAACACATAGATCGACCTGTTCCTCCTCCCTGGGTCGTCATGTTTCGTCGCTTCTTCGCCATTCCCCTGTGGCAGCGCACCGCCGCCGGGTTCGCCCTGGGCATCATCGCCGGTCTGATCCTGCGCGAGCAGGCGACGATCTGGCTGCAGCCGATCGGCGACGTCTATCTGAACCTGATCCGCATGGTGGTGGCGCCGCTGGTGCTGTTCACCATCGCCAGTTCGATCGCCAAGCTGGGCGAAGGGGTCGGCGCCGTGCGGCTAGGGGTGCGGACCATCGTCTGGTTCGCCATCACCTCCCTGCTGGCCGTGTTGGTCGGCTTCGCCTTCGGCCATATCATCAATCCGGGCGTCGGCCTGTCCGACCTGCCGCTGGGCGAGGTGAAGGCGCGCGAGATCCCCTCGCCCCTGCAGGTGCTGCTGGGCGTCGTGCCGACCAATCCCTTCGCCTCGCTGGCCGAGGGCAAGGTGCTGCAGATCATCTTCTTCTCGGCGCTGCTGGGCGGGGCTCTGGTGGCGCTGGGCGACCGGGCGCAGAACGCGCGCAGGCTGGTGGACGAAGGCGCGGCCCTGATCTTCCGCATCACCCGCTGGGTGATCCAGCTGACGCCGTTCGGGGTGTTCGGCCTGATCGGTTCGGTCGTCGGCGGCTACGGCTGGGAGGCGCTGCTGCCGCTGGGCAAGTTCATCTTCGCCATCTATGCGGCCTGCCTGTTCCACATCTTCGTCGTCTATTCGGGCCTGCTGAAGCTGCATGGGCTGAAGGTCGTCAGCTTCTTCCGCGGCGGCGCTGCGGCCATGCAGACGGCCTTCGCCACTTCCTCATCGCTGGGCACCCTGCCCGTCACCCTGCGTCAGACGGTCGAACGGCTGGGCGTGCCGCAGGCCTATGCGTCCTTCGCCGTGCCTCTGGGCGCCAATGTGAAGATGGACGGGTGCGGCGCCATCTATCCGGCCATCGCCTCCATCTTCATCGCCCAGTATTTCCAGATCGACCTGACGCTGACGCAATATGTGCTGATCGGCCTGACGGCGGTGCTGGGATCGCTGGGTACGGCGGGCGTGCCAGGGACCAGCATCGTCATGCTGACCCTGACGCTGTCGACGGCGGGGCTGCCGCTGGAAGGCGTCGGCTATATCATCGCCATCGACCGCATCATCGACATGATGCGTACCGCCACCAACGTCACCGGCCAGATGGTCGTGCCGGTCCTGGTCGCCAGGGAAGAAGGCATCCTGAACCAGGACATCTACAACGGCCATGTCGCCTGGCTGCCCGGCGATCCGGAGGACGAAACCCCGGAAGGCGCGCAGGCGGCGGGAATCTGAACAAGCAGCGCTGGTATTTGATGATTTGAGGCTTGCCGTCGTCGGAATCGCGGGCTATGTCCGCGCCTCCCGACGGCGCAGTCACTAACCGCCCCGTTCCAGGCGGACGCGTAGCTCAGCGGGAGAGCACCTCGTTCACACCGAGGGGGTCACAGGTTCAATCCCTGTCGCGTCCACCACTTTCTCACTCACGCTCAATTCGCTTTGCTCATCGCTCCGTAGGGGGCGGCGAACGATCGCCGGCGCCCAGTCGAGCGCTGCGTGGATGGTTCAAGGCGCAGCCTTTCACCTCCACCATTCTCTTCCTTGAATTCGAACCGCCAAGAGACGATGGCGTCGCCCTCGGCGTCGAACGACCTGGCGAACCCGCTTTCATCTGCGGAAGTGAGATGCGGGAAGGGCCTAGTATTTCCGACAAGATGACGCGGCGCCCTGGCGGATGATTACATAAGCCGCCTCAGGCGAGAGGCGTGAAGTCCCCGGCCCGGCGATCCCAACCGCTATCCAGCGTTCGTCGGGCCTGTCACCCTCGTTGAGCGCCGCCCTTGCGCCCTTTTTGGCCGATTCGGGCAGAAATTTGACGCATATGAGGCGATCAAATGGAACCCAATTCTTAATAAAAGGTTAACGCGATTGTCGACGGCGTCGGGGGTCATACGATCTCCCCTGTCACGCGAATACAGTAAGCACGTAGCGTTGTTTCGCCAATTGTAAACAACCATCAAGGCTGAAGGCGATGACAGATGATCGCTTTTCTTATGCGACGCCTCGCGACGCCCAAACTGCAAAACGGATCGCAGTATCCGGCGGCGCCGGTTTCCTGGGATCTCACCTGTGCGGGCGGCTGATCGACGCCGGCCACCATGTGACCTGCATCGATAATTTTCATACGGGCCGACACGCGAACGTCGCTCATCTGATGAGTTCGGATCGCTTCCATCTGGTGGCGCAGGACATCAATGAGCCGCTGGACGAGGCGCTGGGCCGCTTCGATCAGATCTACAACCTGGCCTGCCCCGCCTCCCCGGTTCATTATCAATATGATCGGGTGAAGACGGCCATGACCTGCTCGATCGGCACGCTGAACCTGCTGAAGCGGGCGGCGGCGGACGGGGCGCGGTTTTTTCAGGCCTCGACTTCGGAAATCTACGGCGATCCGGAAATCCACCCGCAGGTGGAGAGCTATCGTGGCAACGTCAACACGGTGGGACCGCGCGCCTGCTACGACGAGGGCAAGCGGTTCGCCGAGACCCTGGTGACGGACTTCGGGCAGCAGCACGGCCTGACCACGCGGATCGTGCGCATCTTCAACACCTACGGGCCACGGATGCATCCGGACGACGGGCGGGTGGTGTCGAACTTCATCGTTCAGGCCCTGGCGGGGCGCGACATCACCATCTACGGCACAGGCGAGCAGACCCGGTCCTTCTGCTTCGTCGATGACCTGATCGAGGGCTTCATCCGCCTGATGGAGACGGACGAGGAGATCGACGGACCGGTCAACATCGGCAATCCGAACGAAATCACCGTCAACGACCTGGCTCGGCGGGTCATCGCCCTGTCCGGTTCAGGCTCGCGGCTGGTCTATCACCCGCTGCCGATCGACGATCCGCGCCGCCGCAAGCCGGACATCTCCAGGGCTCTGGCCCATCTGCGCTGGTCGCCTCTGGTGCCGCTGGAGGAAGGGCTGGAGCAGACCATCGCCTATTTCGCCGGCGAGCTGGAGGGCCAGCGTCTGGCCCCAAGCGGCGCGAGCGCATCCTGAGACGACAGCTGGATAATCCACCAACGGACCGAGCAACCACCACCGACTGATTGGGCAAATAACTGGGCGAGCGGCGTGATGAACACTCAAGATCCGAACTGGGCGACCCTGCTGGTCTGGCTGTTCGCCATTTCCCAGGTCCTGTATTTCGGCAGCTTCCTGCTGGAGATGTATTTCCGCTCGCTGCGCGTCGAGCGGGTGGACATGGACGAGCCTCTGCCGGCCCGCGAGGCCGATTATCCCTTCATCGTCCTTCTCTACCCCGTGCTGCGGGAGCTGGAGAGCACCATGGAGACGACGTTCACGGCGCTGGCCAAGCTGGACTATCCGACCGATCGATATCGCGTCCTGGCCATTCCCAACAGCAACGACGCTGAGACCATCGCCAGCCTGAGACGGCTGACCGGCGCCTACCCCTTCGTCGAGATTCTGGCGGTGCCGCCGACCACAGACCCCAGCTGGGACATGGTGTGGAACGCCTGGGACCGGAATCCCAAGGCCTACTGGTGGCACAGCGGCAAGCGCGCTGGTGTCAAGGATCTGCCGCCCAAGAAGACGCGGCAGCTGATCTACGCCACCTATCACGTGGCAGAGACCTACAGGGACAAGAGCGGGCTGACGATCGACTACATCGACGCCGACAGCTGCCCCCCGGCCGATCACTTCAAGGCCGCGGCCATCGGCCTGCGCCGGTTCGACGTGCTGCAGGCGCGCAATGTGGCGGGCAATCTGAACGCCAGTCTGGCCGCCGCCTTCCACGCCTTCGACCACATGACCTGGGACGGGGCCAAATACGGCCACCTGTCCGATCCGAAGCAGCCCTACTGGGTGCTGGGCAAGGGACTGTTCTTCAAGGTGGACGACCTGATCGAACTGGGAAGCTTCCACCCCTGGATCGCCATCGAGGACCCGGAGGTGGGCCAGCGGTTCTGGAAGAACGGCCGGACGCTGGGCATCATCGAGGGTTCCCTGATCGAAGAGGTGCCCGAGACCTTCAGCGAGGGGATCACGCAGAGAAAGCGCTGGGTCGCCGGCTTCTTCCAGAGCCTGACGACGCCGCTGAAGGAGATGGACTTCAGCTTCGGCGAACGGGTCCGCGTCTGGATGAACTTCCTGCCCTGCATGTCCATGTGGGTGAACACCCTGGGCATCCCCCTGGGCGTCTGGGCGGCCTGGCGGTTCTTCCAGGGCGCGGACTTCCTGCCGCTGTGGCTGGTGATCCTGTCGATCTTCAACATCGCCGCCTTCTCGATCCTGATGATCGGCCTCTACATCAAGACGTGGCGGCGGACCGACCTGGTGCTGGACGGCGCGGGCGCGCGCCTCGGCTACATGCTGATGGTCAATCCCATCTTCATCATGGTCTGGTGGTGCGTCTGGATCATCCCGCTGACGCTGGGCTTCGTCATGTATCTGCGGGACAGCGGCCTGGCCTGGCAGCGGACCGAGAAGATCGACGCCAACAACACCCTCGTCCGCACCAAGCTGGATGAGTTCGGCGCCCTTCGTCATCACCAGCACTAAGCAGACGATCATGGACAGGCACATTCTCATCACGGGCGGGGCGGGCTTCATCGGCTCGCACCTGGTCGACGCCATGCTGGCGCGGGGCTATCGGGTGACGGTCCTGGACAGTCTGTCGCCTCAGGTCCACGGCGACGCCGAACTGGATGCGGACGGGTGGCCCGTCTACCTCGACGCGCGGGCCCGCCGCATCAGGGGCGACCTGCTGGAAGACGGCGTGTTCGAGGCCGCCCTGAACGGCGTGACCCACCTCGCCCACCTCGCCGCCTCGGTCGGCGTGGGTCAGAGCATGACCAACATCGTCGACTACACCCGCAACAACGTCATGACGGCGGCCGTCATGCTGGAGACCCTGTCCCAGCGACCGCACACGGTGGAACGGATCGCCGTCGCCTCGTCCATGTCGATCTATGGCGAGGGTGATTACGTCCGCCCCTCGACCGGCGCCCATGTGACCGCCGACGTGCGTCCGCACGCTCAGTTGGAGGCGCGTCACTGGGACCTGATGGTCGACGGAGAGTCGCTGGAGCCCTGCCCCACGCCGGAGGAGAAGCTGCTGCAGCCCAACTCCATCTATGCGGTGAACAAGCGCGACCATGAGGAGATGTTCCTGTCGGTCGGCCGCGCCCTGCGCATCCCCACCGTGGCCCTGCGGCTGTTCAACGCCTATGGTTCGCGCCAGGCGCTGAGCAATCCCTATACGGGCGTGGCCGCCATCTTCATCTCGCGGCTGATGAACGACCAGCCGCCGCTGGTCTTCGAGGACGGGCGGCAGATGCGCGACTTCGTCCACGTGCAGGACGTGGCCGAAGCCTTCGCCACCGTGCTGGACGACGACCGCGAGATCTGGGACGTGTTCAACGTCGGCAGCGGCGCGCCCGTCTCGATCAATGAGATCGCCGACGTCCTGGCCCGATTGCTGGGCAAGAACATCGCCCCGGAGGTGCTGAACCGCTATCGGGTCGGGGATATCCGCCACTGCTTCGGCGATATCTCCAAGATCGAGCGCACCTTCGGCTTCACCCCTCGGCGCTCCATGGACCAGGGCATGGAGGAGCTGATCGCCTGGGTGTCGCGCGCGCGCGCGCCCATTGACCGCAGCGCTGAAAGTCTGGAACAACTCTCCAGGGGAAGATTGGTCGTATGACGGCATTCGCCCCCCTGTTCTGTATGCGTGAAGCGCCCGTCGCAGGCGTCGCCAGCATCTGGCGCGTTCGATACTTCGCAAGGAACTGACCCATGCCCCATCGTCGACGCCCGATGACTTCGCTGGCCGCCCTGACGGCCGCGGCCTTCGCCTGCGCGGCCGTCGCCTGGGTCGGCCCCGCCTCGGCGCAAAGCGACGTGACCATCTTCGCCGGCGGTCAGTTGGACGTCGCCGACAGCGCCTATGCCGGGACGACGATCGGCCTGCCGGGCTCGGTCGACTCCAGAGGCTTTGCGGTGCGGGGCTCCGTCTACACCGGCAGCTATGACTACAACTCGGGCCCGAACGAGATCGACGCCGACTTCACCGGCGCCCAGGCGGAGTTGATCTATCGCTTCGGCAGCGGGCCGACCTGGGGCAGCGTCGGCGTGGGCTATCGCTATGTCGATACGGACCTGAGCCCCGCCGATCCCGGCAACCGGCGCGACGGCGGCCAGGGCGGGGTCATCGTCTCCCTGGACGGCGGCCATGTCTCCGGCCCCTGGCGAGTCGACTGGTACGGCTCCTACGGCTTCGAGGTGGACGACTACAACGCCCTGGTCAGCCTGACCCATCAGGTCGGATCGTCCGGCCGGGTGCGCCTGGGCATGGAGGTCGCGGCCGAAGGCGACACCAACTACAACGCCTATCATGTGGGGCCCGTCGCCGGCTTCAAACTGAACGAACGCTCAGAAATCCAAGTTTCTGCAGGCCTCAGCGACGGCGATGAACGAGATTCCCAGGCCTATCTACGGGTCGGTTTCTATCGAAGCTTCTAGAGCCGGTCGCAGTCCGGCGGGCGGATTGGGCCGCTCAGCTCATGGAAACACCGTTTTCACGCCCAACTTATTGTCCATGACGCCTCTTAAGATTGCGCCTTAACGAGAAGTTAAGCGTAGTCAGGCAACCTTCTCGCGTTCCTGAGGAGGTGCAGCCGGATGCTGCCGCGACCCACCAGACGCGCCTTCATCGGCGCCGCCGCGCTGGCGCCCGCCCTTGGTCTGGCCGCCTGGCGTCCGGTGCGCGAAGGCGCGCCGCTGGACCCTCCGCCCGTGAAGCTCCCCGCCCTCGCCGACGCCGCCAGGACCCAGGGCCGCTATTTCGGCGCCGCCGTCCGCGCCGAACAGCTTCGCCAAAGCGCCGAACTGCGCGGTGCGGTCCTGCGCGACTGCCAGGTGCTGACGCCTGAAATCCACCTGAAGTGGAACGCGCTGGAGTGGCGCAAGGGCGAGTTCAACTTCGCCCCCGTCGACGATCTGCTCGACTTCTCCCAGCGCCACGGGATGCAGGTTCGCGGCCACACCCTGCTGTGGGAGCAGGGCACGCCCGACTGGGCCAGGCAGGAGATGCTGCGTCGTCGCGACTGGTCGCTGATGTCAGGCCATCTGGAGCGCGTCCTCAAACGATACGGCGAGCGCATCACCGAGTGGGACGTCATCAATGAACCGATCGACACCCAGGGCGGCGCCGGCGGCCTGAGGCGCAACGTCTTCCACCGCGCCTTCGGCCCGACCTATATCGAGCGCACCCTGGAAGAGGCCCGCGCCCTTGCGCCCCAGGCCCATCTGGTCGTCAACGACTACGGCTTTGAATACGACAATCCGGTGGATCAGGCCCGGCGCAAGGCCATCGTCGCCCTGGCGCGACGGCTGCGCGCCTCGGGGACGCCGCTGGACGGCATCGGCGTGCAGGCGCATCTGGATCTGTCCAAGGGACCGCTGGCGGTCGAAGGTCTGCGCGACATGACCCGGCAATTGGTCGACCTGGGGCTGGAGATCACCATCACCGAACTGGACGTCAAGGAAGCCGGCTTCCACGACGCGGCGGCCGCGCGGGATCAGAAGGTGGCCGATGAGACGCGCCGCTATCTGGAGACCATGCTGGTCTTCCCCCAGGTGCGAGGCGTCGTCACCTGGGGTCTGAGCGACCGCCATTCCTGGCTGTCCGAACCGCCGCAACGTCAGTACGCGGACGCTCCGCCCAACCGCGGCCTGCCCTATGACATCGATTACCGGCCCAAGGCGATGCACCAGGCCCTATCCGAAGCGCTGCGCCTGAACGCCTAGACGGCAACCTTTACTTTTGCTGCATTTTCGTCCCAGAAACTGGCACCCTTTCCGCTGATCCTGCGTTAAGGAGTCAGTGAGAGGGGGGTGGAGTTTGCGCAAGCTCGCCAAAACAATCGATCTGGTGGCGGCGTTCGACTCCTCTCCCAATCCCTACATGTTGCTGGATCGCGACCTTCGGTTCGCCGGAATGAACCAGGCCTATCTGGACATCACGCAACGCACGCGCGAAGCGTTGATCGGCTACCACGTCATGGAGATTTTCGCGCCGGGCGACGCCCCGGACAGCGAAGAGGAAGGCCGCCGCCTGCGCGCCTCCTTCGACAAGGTGCTGAGCACCGGGCAGCCGGACCACCTGGCCATCCTGCACTATCCCGTCCTGATCCCCGGTCCCGACGGCACGCCCGTCTTCGACGACCGGTTCTGGAGCTGCACCCACACGCCGATCAAGAATGAGGCCGGCGAGGTCACCCATATCCTGCAGCACACCAGCGATGTGACCGACCTGCTGCGCCTGCGTTACAAGATCGGAGAAGCAGAGCCGACCTCCGCCCTGGACGCCATGGTCGGCGGCGAGGTGTTTCAGCGGGCCGCCAAGATCGAGGCCAACAACCAGCGCCTCGAAGCCGAACGCAAACAGCTGACCGACATGTTGATGAACGCGCCGGGCTTCGTCGCGGTGCTGAACGGTCCGGACCACATCATCCAGTTCTGCAACGACGCCTGCTACCGCCTGGTCAGCCACCGGGACATCCTGGGCCAGCCCGTCCGCGACGCCCTGCCCGAACTGAGCGATCAGGGCCACCTCGACTTCCTCAACGACGTGTTCGAGACCGGCGAGCCGGTCTATGGCCGCCAGCGCGCCTTCGCCCTTCGGCACGCGCAGGACGGACCGCTGGACTACCGCTACATCGACTTCGCCTATCAGCCCATTCGCGACGACGCAGGCCAGATCGTCGGCATCTTCGTCCAGGGCCACGACGTCACCGATGTGGTTCTGGCCGCCGAACGCCAGAAGCTGATGATCGACGAACTGAACCATCGGGTGAAGAACACCCTGGCCACCGTCCAGTCGATCGCCATGCAGACGGCGCGCACCCATGAGGACCCCGGTTCCTTCGCCGCCGCCTTCCAGTCCCGCATCCTGGCCCTGTCCCACACTCATGACCTGCTGACCCGCAGCCACTGGGAAGGCGCTGATCTGCGCGCGGTTCTGGAGCATGAGACCCAGGCGCACGGCCTGGGGCGGCTGACCCTGAACGGACCGCACGTGGCCTTGTCGCCCGCGCGCGCCTTGTCGCTGGGCATGGTCTTCCATGAGCTGGCCACCAACGCCGCCAAATACGGGGCCCTGGCCTGTGGCGACGGGCGCGTCATCGTCGACTGGCGCCTGGCCGACCAGAAATCGCCGCGCCTGGAGATTACCTGGCGCGAATTGGGCGGCGCGCCCATCCCTGAACCCGAACGACGCGGCTTCGGCACCCGCCTGATCGAGCGCAACGTGCGCCACGATCTGCACGGCACGGTCCAGCTCTCCTACCCGTCCCAAGGCTTCTGCGCCGAGATCAGCCTGCCTCTGGAAATGGAAATCGCATGACTGAAGCGCTGTCCGGCCGCCGCGTGCTGATCGTCGAGGACGAGTCCCTGGTCGCCATGCTGCTGGAGACCATCCTCAGCGACATGGGCTGCGCCGTCGTGGGTCCGGAATCGAACGTCGGCGACGGCCTGCGCGTCGTGGCCAGCGAGATCGATCTCGACGCCGCCCTGCTGGACGTCAATGTGGCCGGCCAGGAGGTGTTTCCCATCGCAGAGGCGCTGAAGGCGCGGGGGGTCCCCTTCGTCTTCTCGACCGGCTACGGTGAAAGCGGCCTGCCCGAGCACTGGCGGGGCAATCCCACGGTGCAGAAGCCTTTCACCGACGCCGCCATCCGCGACGCCCTGATGGCCGCGATGAACATGGGCATGGTCTGACGACCGGCGAGCTCAGTCTTCGGCGGCCTCCCAGGCCTTGAGGCGACGCATCACATCGGCCTCTATATCGGCGTAGAAGAGATTATAGGCGGGGATCTTGCGCTGATCGGCCCAGGACGCGGGCGTGCGGAAGGACTCTGACGTCAGGCGCGACCGCCACAGGATGCCGTTCCGGCACTCCGCCTCCACCAGACGGCGCTGAAGGGCGGGACGCGCTCCCCATTCCAGGTTGGTGGCATTGGTGGCGCCGCGGCTCTCGCGCGCCTGCGAGATCGGGGCGTCGACTGAACCCGTCACCGGATTGACGCAGGCGATGGGCGTCTCCGCCGCCTCGATCAAGGCGCCGCGGTCGTTCCAGGTCAGGGCGCGACGAATGAGGCGTCTGGCCTCGCCCTCCGCATTCTCCTCGACCGAACGCCACGACAGGGCGCAGCCGGTCTGGTCCGGCGTGCGGCACAGGGGCGTCTGCGTGAAGCGAGCGACCGGGGTCAGGCCCTCGATCAGATAGGCGGCGACGAGACGCGCCTTGAGCGAAGGCGTCCTGGCCACGCGGTCGTGCAGCAGACGATCCAGAATGTCGGCGCCCTGCTCCACTCCGACGAGGACGATCGGCCCCTCCGGCCGCGCCGCCAGCCAACGATCGAAGGCAGCCTGGACGTCGCCGTAGGCGAAGGCCCGTGCCTCGCGCGCATCCTCACGCAGGGTCAGGCGGCTGTAGAGGCTGGCCTGGCGATACAGGGGCGCGCTGACGTCGCCCGCCGAGGCGAACGGTCCGGCGTAGTTGGGCAGGACGACGCTGCGCAGCTTGTCCAGGGCGCGGCGGTCGTCGATGGCCCCGTTCCAGTCGCTGCCGCCGTCGTAGGTGGTGGAATGGATGAAGAAGACGTGGGCGGGGCCCGCGCCCGGCGCGCGCGCGTTCAGCAGGGCCCAGGCGTCTTCGGAGGCGTAGTCCGGCGCCGCCGGCGGCTTATAGGTCTGGAACGGGATCTGCGGGTCCAGCCCGGCGCGCAGGATGTCCCCGCGCCAGACAGCCACCGCCGCCGTCAGCAGCAGGACGAGCGCGAAGCCCGCATAGCCGACCCATTGTCGAAAGGTCAGCTTCGGCCACATCAGCGATACGGGTCCGGCTGGGCCAGGAAGTCCTGGACGTAGCGGCGCACGCCTTCTTCCAGCGGCGTCGATTGACCGCCGTAGCCGAGGGCGCGGATGCGATCCATGCTGGCCTCGGTGAAGTACTGATAGCGGTCGCGGATCGCCTCGGGCATGTCGATATAGGCGATGGACGGCTCCTTGCCCGCCGCCGCGAAAGTGGCCCGCGCCAGATCGGCGAAGGAGCGCGCCTGCCCCGATCCGGCGTTGAACACGCCCGAGATGTCCTCGCGCTCCAGCAGCCACAGGATGATGTTGACCACGTCATCGACGAAGACGAAGTCGCGCAGCTGGCCGCCGTCGGGGTAGTTCGGGTTGTGCGAGCGGAACAGGCTGACCGTCTCGCCCGCCTGCACCTTGGGCCAGATCTGGGCGACGACCGACTTCATGCCGCCCTTGTGGCCCTCGTTCGGGCCATAGACGTTGAAGAACTTCAGCCCGGCCCATTGAGGCGGCGCCTCGTCGCGATCGGCCTGACGCACGGCGTACTGGTCGAACAGATATTTCGAATAGCCATAGGCGTTTAGCGGGCGCAGCGCATTCAGGCCCTCAGGATCATCGCGATCCTCGAAGCCCGCCTCGCCGTCGCCGTAGGTGGCGGCCGACGAAGCGTAGATCATCCGCACGTTACGCACCGCGCACCAGTCCCAGATGTCGCGCGACAGGCTGAAGTTGGTGCGCAGGATCAGGTCGGCGTCCGGCTCCGTCGTCGAGGAGATGGCGCCCATGTGGATCACCGCCTCGATGCGGTCGGCGTGACGCTCCAGTTGGTCGAACAGCTCTTCGGGCGCCCACAGGTCGGCGATGGGGTGTTTGGCGATGTTCTTCCACTTGGCGAGATCGGCCGTCTCCAGCCGGTCGCAGACGACCACGTCCCAGGCGCCGCTCTCGCACAGGCGGGCGACGATGTTGGAGCCGATGAAGCCCGCGCCGCCCGTGACGACGATCATTCGCGGGGTCATGCTTGCTCTCCAGTCATCTTCTCGATGGTCTTGGTCGTGGAATAGCCGTCGGCGAAGTCGGCCAGACGGACCACCCCGCCCCAGCTTTCGACCTCAGCGGCGCCGACGACCTTGTCCTTGGTGTAGTCCGAGCCCTTGATCAGCACGTCCGGCTTCAGCCGCTCGATCAGGGCGATGGGGGTCGGATCGTCGAAGGCGGTGACGCGATCGACGCTGGCCAGACCGCCGATGACGGCGGCGCGGCTGTCCAGATCATTGACCGGGCGGCCCTCGCCCTTCAGGCGGCGCACCGAGGCGTCGGTGTTCAGCGCCACCACCAACCGGTCGCACCAGCCGCGCGCCTGGCTGAGATAGGCGACGTGGCCGCGGTGAAGGATGTCGAAGCAGCCGTTGGTGAAACCGACCTTCAGGCCCTGACGCTTCCACGCCTCGACCTGATCGGCCAGTTCGTCCAGCGGCGTGACCTTGGACTGGGCCAGGGCCGCATGCTGGCTCATCTCGGCCTCGATCAGTTCGGCGGGGGTGACGACGGCGGTGCCGCTCTTGCCCACCACCACGCCCGAGGCGAGGATGGCGAACTGCACCGCCTGCTCCAGCGTCGCGCCCGCGCCCAGCGCCAACCCGAGGGCGGCGAGGCAGGTGTCGCCGGCGCCTGACACGTCGAACACTTCGCGCGCTCGGCCGGGGAAGTGGGTGACGCCGCCGCCCCGTTTCGCCAGGGTCATGCCCTTGCCCGCGCGGGTGACGATGACGGCTTTGGCCGTGGTGGCGGCCAGCAGGGCGGCCAGCGCCGCCTCAACCTGTTCGTCAGTTTCAGTCGGCAAACCCGTGGCGCCCGCCAGTTCGCTGGCGTTCGGCTTGATGACGTCGACCGCGCCATAGCGGGCGAAGTCACGGCCCTTGGGATCGACGATGACCGGCGCGCCGTATTCGGCTCCGGCCCACAGCGCCGCCTGAATGGCGCCGTCGTCGACCACGCCCTTGGCGTAGTCGGACAGCAGGATGGCGCCCGCGCCCCGGAACACCGCCTTGTCGGCATAGCCGGAATGGGTCGCGGTCTCGTCGTCCAGACGCAGCAGTTGCTGGCCGGCGGCGACGAAGCGCGTCTTGACGATGGTGGCGGCGCCTTCGGGCCGGATCAGGGCGTCCTCGATCCGGTCCTCGGCGGCGATCAGATCGGCCAGTTCGGCGCCCGCCGCGTCATCGCCCGCCACGGCGCCCAGACGGGCCTGACCGCCCAGAGCCGCGACGTTGCGGGCGACGTTGCCCACGCCGCCGGGCATGGCCACGGTGCGGCGCGCGCGCAGGACGGGGATCGGCGCCTCGGGCGAGATGCGGCTGACTTCGCCATAGACATAGCGATCCAGCATCAGATCGCCGACGCAGGCGACCTTCAGGTCGCGCACGCGCTCCAGCAGGGACTGCAGGGCGCCGAGATCGAGAGAACGTTCAGCCATGACGCCGAACTAGCGGATTCACGCCGTCTTCGCCATCGGCCCCTTGTGACCCAGCTTGATGGCCAGGTCGTCGAAGGCGATCAGTTCGGCGGCCAAGGCCTCGAACTGGCTCAGCGGCACCATGTTCGGGCCGTCCGACGGGGCGTTGTCCGGGTCTTCGTGCGTCTCCATGAAGACGGCGTCGACGCCGACCGAGACGGCGGCGCGAGCCAGCACCGGCACGAACTCGCGCTGGCCGCCCGAAGACGTGCCCTGCCCGCCCGGCTGCTGGACGCTGTGGGTCGCGTCGAACACCACCGGGCAGCCGATCTCGCGCAGGATCGGCAGGGCGCGCATGTCGCTGACCAGGGTGTTGTAGCCGAAGCTGGCGCCGCGCTCGCAGGCCATGACGTTGGGATTGCCCGCGCCCGTGACCTTGGCGATGACGTTCTTCATGTCCCAGGGGGCCAGGAACTGACCCTTCTTGATGTTGATCGCCTTGCCCGTGGCGGCGGCCGCCAGCAGCAGGTCGGTCTGGCGCGACAGGAAGGCCGGGATCTGCAGCACGTCCACGACCTCGCCGACCGGACCGCACTGGGCCTCGGAGTGGACGTCGGTCAGGGTCGGCAGGCCGGTGACTTCACGGATCTCGGCGAAGATCGGCAGGGCGTCCTTCAGGCCGATACCGCGCGCGGCGCTGGCGCTGGTGCGGTTCGCCTTGTCGAAGCTGGTCTTGTAGATGATGCCGAGGTTCAGCCGCTCGCCGATCTCCTTCAGCGCATGGGCGGTCTCCAGCGCATGCTGGCGGCTTTCCATCTGGCACGGGCCGGCGATGAAGACGATGCGGGCGCCGCCGCCGATGACGACGGGTTTCTTGAGGCCTTCGGACAGGGTGATGACGGCGTTCGGAGAGGTCACGGCGGCGCTTTCGACTGGTTTCAACGTGGTTTCGCGAGCCTATGCCGCGACTTTAAGTCGGACAGGTGGCGTCGCGGATGCGTTTTCGCAACTTATCGGGCGACTCAGGCCCTGACCACCGGCCGCGCGATCATGATAGTCTGATCACATGAGCACGACCGACACGCCCTTGATCTCGACCGAGGCCCTGGCCGCGCGGCTGGACGTGTCCGACCTGCGGATCATCGACGCCAGCTGGTGGCTGGACGGCCGCGACGCGCGGTCGGATTTCGAACGCGAGCGGCTGCCCGGCGCCGTCTTCTTCGACCTGGACGCCGTGTCGTATCGGGAGAGCCCCTATCCGCACATGCTGCCCACGCCGGACGCCTTCGCCGAGGCGATGGGCGCGCTGGGCGTCGAGGCGACAGACGACATCGTCGTCTATGACGCGCAGGGGCTGTTCTCCGCAGCGCGAGTCTGGTGGACGCTGCGGACGATGGGCGCCCGGCGCGTGCGCGTGCTGGACGGCGGTCTGCCGAAGTGGAAGGCCGAGGGGCGGCCTCTGGAGGGCGGAGTTCCCGCCGCGCCAGGCGCCGCTCGCTTCGAGACGCAATTCGACGCCGAGGCCGTGGCCGATTTCGATCAGGTCGGCGCGGCGCTATCGGACGGACTTCAGGTGGTCGATGCTCGTGGCGCCGCGCGTTTCCGGGGCGAAGCGGCCGAGCCGCGTCCCGGCGTGCGCGCAGGCCATATGCCGGGGGCGCTGAACCTGCCCTTCTCCAACCTGCTGAACACGGACGGGACATTGAAGCGGGGCGCGGCGCTGGAAGAGGCCTTTCGCGCGGCGGGCGTCGATCTGGAGCGGCCCGTCATCACCAGTTGCGGATCAGGCGTGACGGCGGCGATCCTGACGCTGGGGCTGGCCGTGCTGGGGCGGCCGTCGCGCCTCTATGACGGGTCGTGGGCTGAATGGGGCGCTCGGCCGGATGCGCCGATCGCGACCGGCGCCGCCTGATCAGGCGGCCGAACGCTTGGGCGCGCGGATCAGGAACACCTGTCCGGCCAGAACCAGCGCCAGGCCGAGCAAGGCCAGCAGGCCGAAGCGCGCCCCTTCGAACATCACCGACACCAGCATGGCGATCGGCGGCGTCAGGGCCGAGATGTAGCTGGCGGTCGCATACCCCCTCGCCCGCGCGATGGTGAAATACAGGCCGAAGGCGACGACCGAGCCGAACACCGCCAGATACAGCAGGGAAATCACATAGGCCGGGCTCCACGCCACCGACCAGGATACGCCCGTGACCAGAGCGTAGAGCGCCAGCGTTCCCGTGCCGTAGGCCATGGCCCAGGCGGTGGACGGCAGGACGCCCGAGCCGGCCTGCTGTCCCCTCCAGGCGAACCAGTTGCCGAACGCAGAGGCGACGACGGCGATCACGGCGAAGCTGACGCCGGCCACGGCGTGGACGCCCAGCCCCGCCCCCATCACCTCGCCCGCCGACAGGACGCCGACGCCGACCACGCCCAGCCCCGCGCCCAGCCAGGCGGCCGGCGCCGCCTTCTGCTTCGACGCCACGCGAAACAGGATCAGGTTGAGGAAGGCCAGGGCGGCGAAGATCACCGCCACCACGGCCGAGGCGATCTTCTCCTCCGAGGCGTAGACGAAGGCGTAACTGATGGCGAAGGAGAACAGCCCCTGTCCCAGCGCCGCCAGATGCTGCCCCCGGGTCAACGCCAGCCGCCCGCCCGTCGCCTTGACGATCAAGGCCAGCAAGGTCGAGGCGATGCCGAAGCGCAGCACCACCGACACCACCGGATCGACGGCCCCCAGTTGGAAGGTGATGGCGTACCAGGTCGTGCCCCAGATCAGGGCGCAGACCCCGACCCCGCCGAAGGCCAGCAGGGCCGGCGACGGCAGGCGTGAAGGCGGAGTTTCGGAATGGGGAGCTTCAGACTGGGACACGCCGGCGACTCGATCGAAACGAAACGGGAACTTCCGATAGCACCGCTTCCTATCCCGCGTCTCTCAAACTGTTGCAGCCTTATGCGGCGCTGGCGCGTTCTGTTAAGCTGCCCCTCAAAGGAGACGCCGATGCGCCTGTTCCTCGCCCCTCTCGTCCTGGCCCCGGCCCTTCTGGCCGCCGCCTGCTCATCCATGCCCGAGAGCCCCGCAGCCTCCACCCAGGTGCAGGTCACGGCGACCTATCGCGAGCGCATCATGCTGCCGCCGGGCCATGTTCTGACCGTCAAGGTCGAGGACGTCAGCCGCGCCGACGCCCCCGCCCGCGTCCTGGCCGAGACGACCCAGCGCCTGGACGGCCGCGGCCCGCCCTACGCCGTCACCCTTTCGGTGCCGAACGACAGGATCGACAGCCGCATGGAGTACGCCGCCCGCGCCGAAATCCGCGATCCGTCGGGCGCCCTGCGCTTCACCACCGACACGCGCCATTCGGTCCTGACGCGCGGCGCGCCGAACAGCGTCGAGATCGTGATGGTGGGCGTACGCTAGACCTTGAGCAGTCTCGTCAAGCGATC
Organism: Brevundimonas sp. NPDC055311; assembly: GCF_053645695.1. Classification (NCBI taxonomy): domain Bacteria; kingdom Pseudomonadati; phylum Pseudomonadota; class Alphaproteobacteria; order Caulobacterales; family Caulobacteraceae; genus Brevundimonas; species Brevundimonas sp. NPDC055311. The sequence continues at coordinate 336,451 of NZ_JBSHMV010000003.1, read as the reverse complement.
GGTGCTGCTGTCCGGCCACGCCACCTCGGTGGCGCTGGAGCCTGAGTTCTGGGCCGTGCTGGATATCATCGCGGGCGAACTGGCGCTCAGTCGGTCCAGCCTGCTGATCCGCATCGACGCCTGGCGGGGCCGCCGCCCCCTGGCCTCCGCCTGCCGCATCCTGGCCCTGCAATGGGTCGGCGGCGACCGCAGCTTCGCAGAAGAGAAGACCTCATGAGCGCTGACATCGATAGGAACCGCCTCATCCCCGCCGCCGTCTTCGGCGGACTGGTGGCCATCGGACTGATCGGCGGCGGCGCCCTGATCGGCCAGGGCGTGGTCAACGCCCGCGCGGGGGACCGCTCCGTCACCGTGCGCGGTCTGGCGGAAAAGGACGTGAAGGCCGACCTAGCCGTCCTGCCGATCCGCTTCACCGCCTCGGGCGACGTGCTGTCGGAGGTGCAGGCGCGGATCGACGGCGACCTGGCCATCGTGCGGCAGTTCCTGAAGGCCCAAGGCTATCCCGACGACGCGGTGGATCTGGGCCAGTTGGGCGTGGCTGACACCCGCTCTCGCGAGTACGCCAGCCAGACCGGCGGGCCGCGCTTCATCCTGACCCAGACCGTCATCGTCCGCACCACGGATGTGGACCGGGTCCAGACCACCACGCGCAATCTGAACGATCTGGTGCGCCAGGGCGTGGTGCTGCAGGACTTCCAGGGTCCGTCCTACCTCTTCACCAAGCTCAACGACGTGCGGCCCGCCATGATCGCCGAGGCCACCGCCGCCGCCCGCACCGGCGCCGAACAGTTCGCCAAGGATTCCGGCGCGCCTCTCGGGCCGATCAAGACGGCGGGGCAAGGATCGTTCGAGATCCTGTCGCGCGACGGCGCCGGCGACGAGGCCAGCACGCCGAACAAGAAGGTTCGGGTCGTCACGACCATCAGCTATCGGCTGAAATAGGTCTGCGAAGGCCGGGATGAGCGGTTAGAGGTTGGCGAGATAATCCGCCAGCACCACGGCGTCGTTGTGCGCTTCGTCCCTCGCCCCATAGACCAGCGTCGCCGGACCGTCGGCGAGCGCGGCCTTCAACTCGAACACGGCGTCGCCGTTGGCCTTGAGCTCCGCGCGATAACGATGCTGGAACTCGGTCCATTTCTCGGGGTCATGGCCGAACCAGCGGCGCAGTTCGGTGCTGGGCGCGATCGCCTTGAGCCACAGGTCGACATGGGCCTTGTCCTTGCTCAGCCCCCGCGGCCACAGGCGATCGATCAGAATGCGCGTTCCGTCCGATTTCGACGGCGGCTCATAGACCCTCTTCAGCGCCGGCTTCATCGGCTCAGTCCTGAGAAGGCGGGGCCGCCACCTGCGGCGGTTCGCTCGGGCGGGGCAGTTCGGGCGGAGCCGGGCGGTCCGGCACCTCGGGAAGGCGCGGCGTCGGCACGGTGATGTCGACATCCAGGTTAGGTCGCTCCGGCTCCGGAACACGGCCGCTCCCGAAAACGAACCAGGCGATGATCGCCACCAGCACCACCAGGCCGCCGACGACGAAGGCCAGGCCGACGCCACCGCTCTTTCGCGGCGGAGGCGAAGAGGTATTGATCGTGGTCTGATGCACCACCCGCTCGGGAGGAAGGTTCGGATCGGTCATGGCCTCGCCTCAGTTCCCGCCCGGCGCGGCCGGCGCCGAGACCTCAGGCAGCTTGACCTCGACATCGACGTTCTTGGTGTCCGGCGCCCCGCCTCGTCCCAGCAGAAACCAGGCCAGGATGGCCACCACCACGACCAGACCGCCGACGATGAAGGCGAGACCGGCGTTCCCGCCGCCGCTGGAGTTTTCCGCCATAAGGCATCCCTTCCCTTTGTTGGCCTGTCATCTGGGACAACGGCGCTCTGGCTGCACGGTTCCGGAAACAGCCCGTGCGATTAGGCCTGACTTTGGCCGCTGTGCTGCTTATGTTCTCCCTTCAGATTCCGACGGGGCGACCGCCCCAGACGCCGCCCGAGTGCTTGCCCCTGTGACCGACCTGCCCGCCCCCCGCATTTCCGACCTCGCCCGCGCCCAGGCCCCCCAAGGCGCGGCGAACGACTATCTGGCGGGCCTGAACCCCGAACAGCGCGAGGCGGTGGAGACGACCGAGGGGCCGGTGCTGGTGCTGGCGGGCGCGGGCACGGGCAAGACGCGCGTCCTGACCACACGACTGGCGCACATCCTGGCGACGGGCCGGGCCAAGCCGTGGGAGCTGCTGGTCGTCACCTTCACCAACAAGGCCGCGCGCGAGATGCGCGAGCGGATCGGCCATCTGATCGGCCCGTCGTCCGAAGGCTTACGCTGGCTGGGCACCTTCCACTCGGTCGCGGCGCAGATCCTGCGTCGCCATGCGGAACTGGTCGGGCTGAAGTCCAGCTTCACCATCCTCGACACCGACGATCAGGAACGGCTGCTGAAGCAGCTTCTGGAAGCCGCCAACATCGACACCAAGCGGTTCACGCCCAAGTCGCTGGCCCATATGATCGACCACTGGAAGAACCGCGGCTGGACGCCCGACAAGCTGCCGCCGGGCGAGGACTTCGCCAACGGCAAGGGCCCGGCGCTCTACGCCGCCTATCAGGCGCGGCTGGCGACGCTGAACGCCTGCGACTTCGGCGACCTATTGCTGCACAACATCACTATCCTGTCGAAACATGCTGATCTAGCGGAAGAATATCGTCGCCGATTCCGCTACATCCTGGTCGACGAGTATCAGGACACCAACGTCGCCCAGTATCTGTGGCTGCGGCTGCTGACCTCCTCGACCGGCAATGTCTGCTGCGTCGGCGACGACGATCAGTCGATCTATGGCTGGCGCGGCGCCGAGGTGGACAACATCCTGCGGTTCGAGCGTGACTTCCCCGGCGCCAAGGTCATCCGGCTGGAGCGCAACTACCGTTCGACCAAGCACATCCTGGGCGCGGCCTCGGCCCTGATCGCAGCCAATCAGGACCGATTGGGCAAGACCCTGTGGACCGAGGACGACAGCGGCGACAAGGTGCGCGTGCGTGGCGTCTGGGACGGCGAGGCCGAGGCCCGCCTGATCGCCGACGAGATCGAGACCGCGCGCAAGCAGGGCATGAATTACAAGGACATGGCCGTTCTTGTTCGCGCGTCATTCCAGATGCGGGCGTTTGAAGAACGCTTTCTGATGCTGGCCATTCCCTATGTCGTCATCGGCGGGCCGCGCTTCTTCGAGCGGGCGGAAATCCGCGACGCCCACGCTTACTTGCGGCTGATCCAGTCCGAGGACGACGATCTGGCGTTCGAGCGCATCGTCAACGTCCCCAAGCGCGGCATAGGCGACACCTCGGTCCAGAAGGTCCTGCACATCGCGCGCGAGAACGGCGTCTCGGCCATGCGCGCGGTGCGCCACCTGATCACCACGGACGAGCTTCAGGCGCGCACCCGGACGCCTCTAGCCAACTTCGTGCGCGACCTGGACCGCTGGCGCGACCTGATGGCCATGGGCACGCCCCACTGGCAGGTGACGGAGACCCTGCTGGACGAGAGCGGATACACCGCCATGCAGAAGGCCGACCGCACCAGCGGCCAGACGCGGTTGGACAACCTCAAGGAACTGACCCAGTCGATGCAGCAATTCGAAACGCTGCAGGCCTATCTGGAGCACGTCTCTCTGGTCATGGACCTGGAGCGCCGCGACGAGAACGCCGACGGTTCGGGCTCGGTGCAGATCATGACCCTGCACGGCGCCAAGGGGCTGGAGTTCCCGCTGGTCTTCCTGCCGGGCTGGGAGGAAGGCGTCTTCCCCAGCCAGCGCAGCATCGACGAGAAGGGCGTGAAGGGCCTTGAGGAAGAACGCCGCCTGGCCTACGTCGGCGTCACCCGCGCCAAGCAGGACGCGCGCATCAGTTTCGCCGCCAACCGCATGGTCTATGGCCGCTGGACCTCTCAGTTGCCCAGCCGCTTCGTCGATGAACTGCCGATCGACCACGTCGAGCCGCAGTCGGACACCGGCTATTACGGCGCCTCGTCCGGCATGAAGGAGGCCAAGAGCCGCTGGGACGACGCCCCCTCCTTCGGCGGCAGCTATTCCAGTCCCGGTTGGAAGCGCGCCCAGACCTATACCGCGAACCAGACGCCCAAGCCCGCCTATGCCCGCCGCGCGGTGATCGAGGGCGAAGGCCGCCTGATCGCCACGGCCGATCCCAAGGCGGCGTCCGGCTGGTCGCGCGGCGACCGGGTGTTCCACCAGAAGTTCGGCTACGGCCACGTCCGCGCGGTCGAGGGCAACAAGCTGGTCGTCGCCTTCGACAAGGCGGGCGAGAAGAAGGTCATCGACACCTTCGTGGAGAAGGCGTGACGGGGGCGGCCGCCCTTTCACGACGCGATCCCGACGCCCCCACCTTGTGGGAGCAGGCGGCGGCGGGATTGATCCTGACCCTGCTGTCCGGCGCCCTTCTGGGTCCGATCTTCGCGCCGCAGCAGCAGGAAACGCCGGTGCTGCGGCTGATCTGGCCGCCGATCTATCTGGTGATCCTGGGTCTGATCGGATTTCGCGCACGCCGGATGGCGGCGGCCTGGCCTGCTTTCATCCCCCTGTTGCTGATGGTCGTCATGGCGCTGGCGTCCAGCCTGTGGTCCCAGGCCCCGGATGTGACCGAGCGGCGCGTGCTCGCCCTGGGACTGACCGGGATCTTCGCCGTCTATCTGGGCGCGGTCTTTCGCGGGATCGCCCTGCCCCGGCTGCTGACCGCGACCTTCCTGGCCCTGGGGATCGGCAGCCTGATCGCCGTCTTCATCTTTCCGGGGTTCGGCATCCACCATGAGGCCAACGCCGGCATGTGGCGGGGCGTCTGGTACGAGAAGAACCAGCTGGGCATGGTCATGGCGGTCGGCCTGATCGGCGCCTCCGCCCTGCTGGCGGCGCAAACCGACGTGAAGGATCGTCGCCTGGCTCTGGCCGCCCTGGCGGTCTGCACCCTGGCCTTGCTGGGCTCTCAGTCCAAGACCGCCCTCGTCATGGCGGTGCTAGGCGGCGGTCTGGTGTTGCTTTGCCGGCTGGTGCGGCGTCTGGGGCCGGTGTTCGGCGTCATCGCCGTCTGGTGCATGGGCGTCGCCCTGGTCGGCGGCCTTTGGGCCTGGAGCGAGTTCTCCGTCGAGATTCTGGCCTTGTTCGGCAAGGACCCCAGCCTGACGGGCCGTACGGAAATCTGGGACGCCATCGGCCGCATGGCCGAGCGCAGGCCCTGGCTGGGTTACGGCTACAGCGCCTTCTGGCTGCCGCACTCGGAACCGATGGAGTGGATCCGCCATGAGACGGGCTGGCGCGTCCCGTCCGCCCACCAGGGCTGGCTGGACCTGCGCGCAGAGCTGGGCTGGGTCGGCGTCAGCCTGATCGGCGTCGTCGTGGCCGTGACAGCGGCCGCCGTGCTCATGCGCCTGTCCAGCCTGGGGCGACGCGAGGGCTACTGGAGTCTGGCCTGGCTAGCGGCCTTCCTGCTGCTGAGCCTATCGGAAAGCGTGCTGATGCGGCATCAGGATCTGCCGTGGACCCTGTTCATGGCGCTGATGGCGCGTAATCTGATCCCGGACCGGGCGCCCTGACGCGGGCCTTGCCCCCGCCGTCTTCGAAGCCTACCAGACCCTGCCCCGAATCGCCGCAAAATGCCCTGATGGACGACCTGTTTTCCAAGCTCGACGATGCCGAACCGGCCAAGCCCGCCGCCCCCGCGCCCGCTGCGACGCCCGCTCCCCAGGCGGCGCCTCCGGTTGCGCCTCAGCCCGTGCATGAGCCGAAGGTCGAGCTGACGTCCCACGCCAGCGCCGCGACGGCGGCCGCCACCGGCTATTCCGCGTCCTCGATCGAGGTGCTGGAAGGCCTGGAGCCCGTCCGCAAGCGCCCCGGCATGTATATCGGCGGCACCGACGAGCGCGCCCTGCACCACCTGTTCGCCGAGGTGCTGGACAATGCGATGGACGAAGCCGTCGCCAAGCACGCCAAGCTGATTACCGTCGATCTGGACGCCGAAGGCTATCTGTCGGTGCGCGACGACGGACGCGGCATCCCGGTCGACCCTCATCCCAAGCACCCCGGCAAGTCGGCGCTGGAAGTCGTCATGACGGTGCTGCACTCGGGCGGCAAGTTCTCGGGCAAGGCCTATGAGACCTCGGGCGGCCTGCACGGCGTCGGCGTCTCGGTCGTCAACGCCCTGTCGGAAAGCCTGGATGTCACCGTCTGGCGCGACGGCTTCGAATGGCGGCAGTCCTTCAGCCGCGGCCTGTCGCAGGGACCGATCCAGCAGATCGGCGCCTCGAAGAAGAAGGGCACCCTGATCCGGTTCAAGCCGGACGAACAGATCTTCGGCGTCGGCGCCGCCTTCAAGCCCGCCCGCCTGTTCCGCATGACGCGGGCCAAGGCCTATCTGTTCCGCGGCGTCGAAATCCGCTGGACCTGCGCGCCGGAACGCATCACCGACCAGACGCCCGCCCAGGCGACGCTGCACTTCCCCGGCGGCCTGGCCGACGCCCTGGCCGAGCGCGTAGGCGAGATCGAGACCGTCACCCCCGTCTTCGCCGGGCGCGTCGAACGCAAGGGCGAGGCGGGCGCCCTGGAATGGGCTGTGACCTGGTCCCCCATCGGCTTCGGCGACGCCGACAGCTTCGTCGCCTCCTACTGCAACACCGTCTCGACCCCCGACGGCGGCACCCATGAAGCGGGTTTCCGCGCCGCCCTGGTCAAGGGGCTGAAGGCCTATGGCGAGCTGACCAATGAGAAGCGCGCCGCCCAGATCACGGCGGAAGACGTCATCGCCAATGCGGGGGCGATGATCTCCATCTTCATCCGCAACCCCGAGTTTCAGGGCCAGACCAAGGACCGCCTGTCCTCGCCCGAGGGCGCGCGCCTGGCCGAACAGCTGCTGCGCGACCCCTTCGACCACTGGCTGACCGAGAGCCCGAAACAGGCCAACGCCCTGCTCGGATTCGTCATCGACCGCGCCGAGGATCGCCTGCGCCGCCGCAAGGACAAGGAAGTCCAGCGCGCCGCCGCCACGCGCAAGCTGCGCCTGCCCGGCAAGCTGTCGGACTGTTCGCGTCAGGCCGCCGAGGGCACCGAACTGTTCATCGTCGAGGGCGACTCGGCCGGCGGCTCGGCCAAGCAGGCGCGCGACCGCACGACCCAGGCCATCCTGCCCCTGCGCGGCAAGATCCTGAACGTCGCCTCGGCCACGGCGGACAAGCTGCGCGCCAACGTCGAGCTGACCGACCTGATGCTGGCGCTGGGCGTTCAGGCGGGCAGCCGCTTCAGCGTCGACGACCTGCGCTATGAGCGCGTGGTCATCATGACCGACGCCGACGTCGACGGCGCCCACATCGCGGCCCTGCTGATCACCTTCTTCTACCGCTCCATGCCGGACCTGATCCGTCAGGGGCGGCTCTACATGGCCCTGCCGCCGCTCTATCGGATTTCGGCAGGCCCGCTTTCGGAATACGCCCGCGACGACGCCCACCGCGACGAGCTTCTGGCCAGCGTGTTCAAGGGCAAGAAGACCGAGATCGGCCGGTTCAAGGGTCTGGGCGAGATGATGGCCTCTCAGCTGAAAGAGACCACCATGGACCCGAAAAAGCGGACTCTGGCCCGCATCGCCCTGCCCGCCAGCGAGGAAGAGATCGAGGATCTGGTCGAGCGCCTGATGGGCCGCAAGGCCGAGGCCCGCTATCAGTTCATCCAGGAAAACGCCCGCTTCGCCCAGGCCGACCTGGACGTCTGACGTCGCGATCCGCCGTCGCCCCCACGGTGACGGCGGGCTGAACCAGCCTAGCCGATCATCCGGCCGACGGTGTCGTCCTTCCAGATGAAACGGTGGACCAGCACCATCAGGATGTGGCCCGCGATGGCGGCCAGCAGCACCCAGGCCAGCAGGCCGTGCACGGCGTTGGCCGGGGCGGTCATCCACGGAACTTCGGCCCAGCCGCCGTCGATCAGGCGTACGCCGAACACGTCCAGCGGCTTGCCCGATCCATACTGCCGCAGCAGCGCCAGCGACGGCACGATCAGCATCAGGGCGTAGAGCGCCAGATGCCCGACCTTGGCGGCCCGCCCCCAGAAGCCGCCGCCGTGCGCCGGCCGCGTCTTCATGTTGTAGAGGCCCCACAAGGCGCGCAGCACGATCAGGGTCAGCAGGACCACGCCGATCCCCTTGTGCGTGCCGACCCAGAAGGCGGTGATCGGCGCCTTGCCGACGATCAGCTTCACCGCCATGCCGGTGAACTGCCACGTCAGCAGCAGGGCGATCGCCCAGTGCAGCGCGCGCGTGACGGCGCCATATCGAAAGCCGTCGTCTCTCCACTGCGTCGCCATGAGCGCCCCCTTCTGCTGATAACGAGTCTCAAACATGATTCGAGGCGGAATCCGTCGCCGGATTCCGCCTCGCAAATTGTCGCAGCCTGAATCCGGGCTAGGCTCAGGGAGCCTTGACGCCGTCGTCGTCGGCCTGGGTGCGCTTGTCATAGACGTGGTCGACGATGCCCCAGGCCTTGGCTTCCTCGGCGGTCATGAAGTGGTCGCGGTCCAGGGTGCGCTCGACCTCTTCATAGGTGCGGCCGGTGTGCTGGACGTAGATTTCGTTCAGGCGGCGCTTGGTGGCGATGATGTCCTCGGCGTGGCGCTCGATGTCCGAGGCCGTGCCGCGGAAGCCGCCCGAGGGCTGGTGCACCATGACCCGCGCGTTCGGCAGGGCGATGCGCTGGCCCGCCTCGCCGGCCGTCAGGATCAGCGACCCGGCCGAGGCGGCCATGCCCATGACCACGGTCGAGACCGGCGACTTGATGTACTGCATGGTGTCATAGATCGCGAGCGCCGAGGTCACCTGACCGCCGGGGCTGTTGATGTACATGCTGATTTCCTTCTTCGGGTTCTCCGATTCCAGGAACAGCAGCTGGGCGCAGATCAGCGAGGCCATGCCGTCCTCGAACGGGCCGGTCAGGAAGATGATCCGCTCGCGCAGCAGGCGCGAGAAGATGTCGAACGACCGTTCGCCGCGGCTGGATTGCTCCACCACCATCGGCACCAGGTTGTTGGAGATGTAGTCGATCGGATCGCGCATGGGGTCTCTCGGATTCATGGCGCGCTTGAGTCGCGCCCTCGCTTCAGCATATCGCGTTCGCCTCGGGCCTGCGCAAGGCGCATCCGCCGGGGGAGCGCACTTATCGCCTATCGATCGCGACGACCGTGCACCACTTCGTCTGCGATGCCGCGTGTCTGGGCCTGCAGGGTGAAGCGATTGGGCGTGGCGCGATACAGGGCCGCCAGATAGTCGCGGTCCCAACGGGTCATCTCCGTGATCTCGTCCGGCCGGGTGAACAGGTTGAGGATGGTGTCCTGCCCCGCCAGATCACCCTCGGGATTGACCTGCGCCAGGGCGATGAAGGCCACATAGTCGACCACGGCGCTCATCCGAACCTGGGTCGTCCGGGTGAAGTCCACGATGATGACGACGCGCGCCAGGTCATCGCGCACATTGCTGCGCAGGCGCGAGGATTCGCGCACCGTATTGGTCGGATACTCCTCGCCGTCCAGGCGGATGGCGATCTCGCCGGTGTCGATGTTGACCGGCAGGCTGACATGCCACCAGCGCACGGGGGCCTCGCCCTCCTGGAAACGCTGCAGGGCCGCCCGGCCCCGATCGGTCGCGCCGCGCGCGGGCCGATAGCCGCGCGGATCGTCCTTCACCAGGGCCTTGGCCATCTGGGCGCCGTCGTCCGTCCCGACGATCATCACGTCGACCTTGCAGCCCGGCCCAGCGACGTCGCCGCCGGCCTCGATGATGCGCTGAGCCACGCGGTCGATGACGGCCTGGGCGTACTGCGGCGTCAGATGGGCCGTCGCCACGCAAACCGGCTTGTTCCAACGCGCCAGAGGACGCCCAGCCGGAGGGGCCATGTTGCTTTCGATAAAGGTGTCGACCCGCGCCCGCAGTTGGGCGTCGCGCAGGGTGGCGGCCACCGTGACGTCCTCGACCTGAACGGAGTCGGGGTCGGGCGTGGTCTGAGATTGAGCCGAAGACTGGGCCGGGGCTTGGGCTTGAAGAGGCTCCATCGAGGTCAGCCCGGCCGCCAGGGCGATCATCGTCCAAAAGGCCATGAGGTCGACTCCAGAATCAAAAAGGGCCCGCCGAAGCGAACCCTTTTCATTTGCCTGAATGGCTGACGGAACGACAGTTACCGATCCGTAAGACGACGAGATCAGGCCTCGTCTTCTTCCTTCAGCAGCTCTTCCTTGGAGATGGCTTCGTCCTTCACCTCGGCGACCGAGACGATCAGGTCGACGACCTTCTCTTCATAGATTGGCGCGCGCAGCTGGGCGGCGGCGTTGGGGTTCTGGCGATAGAAGTCCAGGACCATCTTTTCCTGACCCGGATAGTTGCGGGCTTCGGCCATGATGGCGTTCGACAGTTCCTGATCCGAGACGCCGACGTTGTTGGCGCGGCCGATCTCGGCCAGGACCAGACCCAGGCGCACGCGGCGCTCGGCGATCTTCTTGTACTCGGCCTTCAGTTCGTCTTCCGACTTCTTGGCGTCTTCTTCCGGCAGCTGGCCGGCGTCCTTGTCGGCCGAAACCTGGGCCCAGATGCCTTCAAACTCGGCGTCCACCATCTTCGGCGGCAAGGCGAAGTCGTGACCCTCGTCCAGCACGTCCAGCAGGGCGCGCTTCAGCTTGAAGCGGGTGGCGCCGGCGTATTGCTGGTTCAGGTTGGACTTCAGCAGTTCCTTCAGCTGGTCCAGCGACTCCAGTCCGATGCGCTTGGCGAACTCGTCGTCGATCTTGGATTCGACCTCGGCCTTGATGGCCTTGACGGTGACGTCGAAGGTCGCGGCCTTACCGGCCAGGTGCTTGGCCTGGTACTCTTCCGGGAAGGTCACTTCGATGGTCTTTTCTTCACCGACCTTGGCGCCCTTGAGCTGCTCTTCGAAGCCGGGAATGAAGCGGCCCGAGCCGATCACCAGGTCGGCGTCGGTGGCGGCGCCGCCGTCGAAGGCCTCGCCGTCGATCTTGCCCAGAAAGTCGATGGTCAGCTGGTCGCCGTCGGCGGCCTTGACCGTCTTGCCCTTCTTGTCCTCGTAGGACTTGGCCTGCGAGGCCAGTTCCTTCAGCGCCTCGTCCAGATCCTCTTCCGAGGCCTCATAGGTCGGGCGGGTCAGCTTCAGGGTCTTGGGGTCGACCGGGGTGAATTCCGGCATGACTTCCAGCGACATCTCATAGGCCAGGTCTTCCTGACCGGCGATGACCTTGTCCATGTCGGAGGTCAGGTTCATCTCGGCCGGAGCGGCGGGACGCAGCTTCAGCTCGTCCAGAGCGCCCTGGCTGGTCTCGTTCAGCGAGGCGTTGATGATTTCGCCCATGAAGTCACGGCCGAAGGTCTTCTTGACGTACGAGGCCGGCACCTTGCCCGGACGGAAGCCCTTCAGCTTCATCTGGGGAGCCACTTCCTTGATGCGGGCTTCGAGCTTTTCGTTCAGCTCTGCGACGGGAATGGTCACCGCGATCACGCGGCTGAGGCCTTCGTTCGACTTTTCGACGACTTGCATGGTCGGGTATCTGACGCTCTGTGGCGACGCCGCAAAGGCGCGCGGTGGATAAAGCAACAGGGCCGCCCCTTTCGGGAGCGGCGCCTCGGAGCCCGCCCTTATGTCGAGAAGGGGCCGAAACGTCAACGCAACGCGGTTCCTTTGTGGTCATCGGGCCGCTATCTCATGACGCATGAGCCAGCCTTCAGCCCCCATCGGCGTCTTCGTCACGCCCGTTACGCCGCTTCAGCAGAACTGCACGACGGTCTGGTGCACGAAGACGAAGAAGGCCGCCGTCATCGACCCCGGCGGCTCGGTCGACGCCATTCTGGGCGAGGTCGCGCGGCGCGGACTGACGCTGGACGCCATCTGGATCACCCACGGGCATCTGGATCACGCGGGCGCCGCCGCCGAGATGCAGGAAAAGACCGGCCTCGACATCGTCGGCCCGCACCCTGAGGACCAGTTCTGGATCGACCTGATTCCCACGCAGGGCCAGAAATACGGCCTGCCCGAGGCCCGCACCTTCACCCCCACGCGTTGGCTGGACGACGGCGACGTTCTGACGCTGGGCGAGACGACGTGGGAGGTGTTCCACTGTCCCGGCCACACGCCCGGCCATGTGATCTTCTTCAACCGCGAGGCCCGCTTCGCCCAGGTCGGCGACGTGCTGTTCCAGGGCTCGGTCGGCCGGACCGACTTCCCGCGCAGCGACCATCAGGCCCTGCTGAGCGCGATCACCACCAAGCTGTGGCCGCTGGGCGATGATGTGACCTTCGTGCCAGGCCACGGGCCGCATTCGACGTTCGGAGCCGAACGGCGCAGCAATCCCTTCGTCTCGGACCGGGCCATGCAGGCGGCTCCGATCGCGCGCCCGGCCTCCGGCCCGGCCTGACCTCCTTGATGCCGGACCATTGAGCTGATTTCGGATTGAACCAATCCGAACCGATCCTGGTCTAGCGCGCGGCCAACAAGCCGATCAGGACGCCGATGCCGAGCGCATAGAGCGTCATGCGGATCGGTTCGTCGCGAATCGCCTCGCAGGCCTGAGAGCCGCGATGGCGGGCCCAGTCGCGCATTTCCGCCGCATCCTCGCGCACGGCTCGGCGAAGAGGACGCGGCCGGGCGCCAGCCGCCAGGATGTCATCAGCCGCGCCTTCCAGGCGGTCGCCCAGGGTGGAACGACCTTCGGTGATGTCTTCGGGCGACGGAGCGCCGTCGGCGTCGGCGATGGGGTTCTTGGAAACCGGCATGGGGCTAAGCTCCTGAAATCTGCATTCCGAGCTTCGATGAACCCGCCGGAATCCGCGCGGTTCCCCCGCCGAGCACACGCGCGGCCCCCGTTTGTCGAACAGGGTTTTAATCCTTTGTCGGAACCTCCGCGCCGGGGCCGGGTTCTCTTGCGCAAGCGCCACCGTCTACGAAAGGAACATCTGAAATGGCCGAAGGTCAGCCCACCCGCGGCTCCGGTGTTTCCAAGCGAGGCTTCGCCTCCATGGACCCGGAACGTCAGCGCGAAATCGCTCGCAAGGGCGGCGCCAGCGTCCCCAGCGAGAAGCGCAGCTTCTCCCAGGACCGCACGCTCGCGGCCCAGGCCGGACGCAAGGGCGGCGAAGCCTCCCACGGCGCGCGAAACAAGACCGGTCAGGACCCGGCGCCGCCGAAGCGCTGATCCCCCGCGATCGATTTCATAACCTTCCGACGGCGTGGGAAACCTCGCCGTTTTTCTTTGGCTGACAGCCGGTCGGCGGTCAGCAGGCCAGAAGGGCCAGGGCCACGCGCGGGACGTCGCTGACCTCGAAGGCCTCGACGCGCCAGCCGGCGGCTTCGGCCAGGGCGCGCACGCGGGCCTCGTCGAACTTGCGCGAGTTCTCGGTGTGGATCGTCTCGCCCTGCGCCAGACGGAAGACCAGCTTGCCCAGCCGCACCGTCATGGGGCGCAGGGCCTCCAGATGCATCTCCATCCGCGCCTCGGCCTCGTTCCAGACAGCCCGGTGGGCGAAGGCGTCCAGGTCGAAGTCCGCGCCCAGGTCGCGATTGGCGCGGGTCAGGACATTCAGGTTGAAGCGCGCCGTCACGCCTTCGGCGTCGTCATAGGCGGCGATCAAGGTCGGGGCGTCCTTGATCAGGTCGACGCCCAGAATGAACAGGGCGTCCGGTCCCAGCATGTCGCGCGCGCCGCGCAGGAGCGCCTCGGCCGTCGTCGGCGAGAGATTGCCGATGGTCGAACCGGGAAAGAAGCCGACCCGCCGCCCCTGCCCCGCCTCGGCCGGCAGGACGCCCAGATGCTCGAAGTCGCCGACGATGGGCAGGACCTTCAGATCGGGATAGGCCTGCCTCAGGCGGGCGGCCGCCTCTTCCAGCGCCGTGGGGCTGATGTCGATGGGGACGTAGGCCGCCAGATCGGGGGCCGCGTCCAGCACGATGCGCGTCTTCTCGCTGGCGCCCGAGCCGAGTTCGACCAGCACGGCGTCGGCGCCGAAGCGTTCGGCCCAGCGCGGGGCGACCCGCCGCAGCAGCGCCGCCTCCTGCCGGGTCGGATAGTATTCCGGCAGGCGGGTGATGGCCTCGAACAGCTCCGACCCGCGCGCGTCATAGAACCATTTGGGCGGCAGGCTCTTGGGCGACGACGCCAGGCCCGCGACCAGGTCGCGGCGGAAGGCCTCATGCTCGTCATCGGTCTCGTCGCCTCGGGCCGCGTCGCCGGGATCGGACGCCAGGCGGACGCCCGCGAAGGCCCAGCGCTGATCAGGGTAGAAGAAGTTGCGATAGGTCGGCCGCGCGTGCCCCGGCGCCGTGGCGAAGGCGCCGCCGCGCAGCACCATCTGATTGGCCATGAACTTGCCGTTGTACTCGGCCGCCGTGCCCTCGGTCGGTCGAAAGCCGGGGTAAGGGCCGTAGGCGCCGGCGGTCCACTGCCACGCCTCATTGTCCAGGTTGGAGAAGGCGTCGGGACGGCTGCGGGCGGCGTGCTCCCATTCCGCCTCGGTGGGCAGACGCCGGCCCGACCACCGCGCGAAGGCGTCGGCCTCATAGAAGCTGACATGGCGCACCGGCGCGGCAGGATCCACCGGCCGCCGCCCCGCCAGGGTCATGACCGTCCAGCCCGCCCCTTCCTCTCGCCGCCAATAGAGCGGCGCGGTCCAGCCGCACGCCTGGACCGTCGCCCAGCCGTCGCTAAGCCACAGTTCGGGCCGGGCGTAGCCGCCGTCATTCATGAAGGCCAGCCAGTCGCCATTGGTCGTCAGGTCGGCGGCCAGAGCGAACGGCTCAAGCCAGACTCGGTGCGCAGGCCGTTCGTTGTCGAAGGCGAACCCCTCCTCCCCCGCGCCGGTCTCGACAAGGCCGCCCTCGAACGCCTGCCAGCCTCCGCGCGGCGGCTGGAGCGGCGCATGGCGAGGCTCCTCCTCATAGGCCGCCGGGTCCAGCGGCGAACGCGACATCAGATGCAGGAGGTCCATCAGGAAAAGCTCCTGATGCTGCTGCTCGTGGTTCAGGCCCAGTTCAAACAGATAGCGGCGCAGGGCGTCGAACGGCGCGGACGCATCGGCCAGGCGCGCCTCCATCCGACGGTCGACCTCGGCGCGATAGGCCATGACGTCGGCCAGCGAAGGCCGCGTCATCAGCCCCCGCTCGTCCCGACCGATCCGATCGCCCAGGGCCTCATAATAGGAGTTGAACACCCGCCGCAGCCGGGGGTCGATCGACTCATAGCCCGGCTGATCGAGCAGCATGGTTTCGAAGAACCAGCTCACATGGCCCAGGTGCCACTTGCCCGGACTGGCCTCGGCCATGGACTGGGCTTGCAGGTCCTCGGCCGAGAGGGACGCCGCCAGGGCAGGCAGCACGGCGCGCACCTGCCGATAACGCTCGAGATCCCCGGCGGCCTCCGCCGGTCTGCGCAGCATTCCGATCATGACGCCGTGTCCCCCTGGATGAATGTCGTCTGTCGCCACCTTCCTGAAATGCAGCCTGCGCAAAGGCGGTTCCGCCGGCGCGACGGCCGCCAGCCGGTCGGTTGAGAGGGGCGGCGCAACGGAACAGGCGTCGTCAACCGACGTTCTGATGGGGTTCCGGCGCCGACAGGGCGCAGGTCATTCAGGATCCCGCAGCATGCCCCAGATGCGCATGCCCGAGGGGCCGAACGCCATCGAGCCCCCGCCATCGACGCCCGATCCCGGCCGGTCGCCAGACCTGACGAACCCGGCCAATTGGCGCGCCATGCTGGCCTGCCAGATTCCGGCGTTGCGGGCCTTCGCCTTCTCCCTGGCGCGCAACCGGGCCGATGCGGATGACCTGGTGCAGGAGACGCTGGTCAAGGCGTGGACGCATCGGACGCGGTTCGAGGCCGGGACCAATCTCAGGGCCTGGCTGTTCACGATTCTGAGAAACAGCTGGTACACCGGCGCCGCCCGCCGACGCCGCGAAGTGGCCGATGAAGAAGGCCGCCACGCCGCCGGCCTGACCGCCGAGCCCAGCCAGGAATGGACGGCGGAGCTGACGGCGCTCCGAACGGCGCTCAACGCCCTGCCGCCCGAGCATCGCGAGGCGATCATCATGGTCGGCGCCGCCGGGCTTTCCTATCAGGAGGCGGCCGATATCGCCGGCTGCGCCGTGGGGACGGTCAAGAGCCGGGTCAACCGCGCGCGTCGCCGTCTGGCCCTGCTGCTGGCGCACGAGACGCCGCTCGACGGCGAAGAAAATAATGAGGACGACGACAGCTAGACCGAAGGAACACAGGCCCCGCCGAGGGGTTAAATTCCAGCCTTCAGGAGAGTCCGTCATGATGACTCCGCGACATCCCCCCGCCCCCGAGACCCCGCGCACGGGCAAGCGCGGTTTCATGGACTGGCTGTTCGGGCGCACGCCGCCGCCGCCCGACAAGGCCAGTTCGAACCTTTATCTGGGCGACATCGTGGACGGCGACTTCAGCTCGCCCTCGGCGCACCATCACCACCAGCGGCCGCCCAGCGACGAACTGTGAGGCGAGCGACAGCCTAGACGCGCGTTCGCGCGGCGTACTCCAGTCGGGCGATGGTGCGGTTGTGCACCTCGTCCGGGCCGTCGGCGATGCGCAGGGTCCGCACCATGGCGTAGAGTTCGGCCAGCGGCGTGTCGCCCGACACCCCGGCCCCGCCGAACGCCTGAATGGCGTCGTCGATGACCTTCAGCGCCATGCGCGGCGCGGCGACCTTGATCTGGGCGATCTCGGACTTGGCGCCCTTGGCCCCGACCTCGTCCATCATCCAGGCGGCCTTCAGCACCAGCAGACGGCACATCTCGATATTGGTGCGCGCCTCGGCCACCCGCTGCTCCCACACCGAATGCTCGGCGATGGTCTTGCGGAAGGCGGTGCGGCTGAGCAGGCGATCAACCATCAGCTCCAGCGCCTTTTCGGCCGCGCCGATGGTCCGCATGCAGTGGTGGATGCGGCCTGGCCCCAGGCGGCCCTGGGCGATCTCGAAGCCGCGCCCCTCGCCCGCGATCAGGTTCGAGGCGGGCACGCGGACGCTGTCCAGCACCACCTCGGCGTGGCCGATCGGCGCCTCGTCGTATCCGAACACCGACAGCATCCGCTCGACGCGGAAGCCGGGCGTGTCGACCGGGACGATGATCTGGCTCTGCTGCTGGTGGACGGCGGCGTCGGGATCGGTCTTGCCCATGACGATAGTCACGGCGACGTTCGGGTGCGCCATGTTGGTCGACCACCATTTGCGGCCGTTGATGACGTAATGGTCGCCGTCGCGCTCGATCCGGGTCTGGATGTTGGTGGCGTCGGACGAGGCGACCTCAGGCTCGGTCATCAGGAAGGCAGAGCGGATTTCTCCCGCCATCAGGGGCTTGAGCCACCGCTCCTGCTGGGCGGCGTCGCCGTACATGTGCAGGACTTCCATATTGCCGGTGTCGGGCGCGTTGCAGTTGAACGCCTCGGCCGACCACAGCGCCCGCCCCATCAGCTCGGCGATGGGGGCGTACTCCAGGTTCGACAGCCCCGCCCCGTGCTCGCCCGGCAGGAACATGTTCCAGAGGCCATCGGCCTTGGCCCTGGCCTTGAGGTCTTCCATCACCGGCGGCTGGCGCTTCGGATCGGCGCGGACCTGGGCGCGATACTCCGCCTCGCGCGGCAGGACCTCCGCCTCCATGAAACGGCGCACCCGCTCGCGCCAGTGCTCGCCCCGCTCGCTCAGCCGGAAATCCATCTACGCCTCTCCCTACATGAAAACGGCGCGGCCCCGTCGGAGCCGCGCCGTCGAACATCAAGCCTCAGCCCGCGCTCAGCCCTTGAGCAGCGGGGCCAGCTTCTGGGCGATCATCATGTCGCCCGCGATCTTCAGCTTGCCCTGCATGAAGGCCATCATCGGGTCCAGACGGCCCTCGGCCAGGGCGACGAAGTCGTCCCACTTGATCGAGACGGTGGCGTCGGCCGGCTTGTCGTCGTTGCTGACGGTGTTCGGAGCCGAAGCGCCGTCGATGAAGATCTTGCCGTCATCGCCGAAGTCCAGCTTCACGGTCTTGCCCAGACCCGAGTTTTCGCCGACGGCGGCGCGGATCTTGTCGGTGGCGAGGGCCAGATCGGCCATGTGCGTCTCTCCCGTTGAGAAGGTTGAGCCCCACGCCTAACCCGCGCGCCGGGCGGCGCCAAGATCACCCAAGGGAAGCCCTGACCCGGATATCCAATATCCTGCGGGTTCCATCACATATGGTCCAGCTTACATGAGTTTGCGTTTGTCTCGGTCAGGAAGGCCTAAAAGCGGCAGGCTTGCGTAACAAGGACTCGCCAATGACCCGCCTGCTCACTCCGGAGGAAGTTCGCCTGGACCAACTGTGGCGCGAGCATTTCGGCCAGCCCCTGCCCATGATCGGCGCGCCCGAGGTCGCCCGCCGCATCCTGCGCCAACACGGCGTCGCCGTACGCCGTCCCAGCGAAGCCAAGGCCGGCGGGCCCCAGCAAGGCCAAGGCTGACAACATCATCTTTTTGGATGGGAATTCTGGCGGAGACGGAGGGATTCGAACCCTCGGTACCCCTTACAGGGTACGACGATTTAGCAAACCGTTGCCTTCAGCCACTCGGCCACGTCTCCGGCAGGCCGCGTGGATAGCGAGTCGCGCGGCGCTTCGCAATGCGGAACTGACACCCTTTGTGTTAACCCGGCATAAGAGTGGCATGTGACACGGGGTTCGCACCCCATTCTGGTCGATTTCGGGAAAAAGACTTGGCTATCACCCCTGCTGACACACTGGGCTCCGCAGCCGAAGGCGCGCGCGCGAATCGCGCAGCCTTGGTCGAAGCGCGTGCGCCGGCGGCGGAGACCGGGCGCGCCGGCCGGGCTCGGCGGGGGCCGCTGCGTCCGGACGTATGGCTGAACACCCGCCAGCGCGCAGCGGCGCGGCGGCGCGTGTTCTATTTCCGCGGCGTCGACATCGTCGCCTCCTCCTTCCTGTGCCTTGTGGCCATTGGCCGCATGAACCCCGGCGGCCTGATGCAGGTCACCTTGATCGAGGCCCTGCCCATTCTGGTCGGCTGCCTGCTGACCCTGGGCCTAGCGCGCTCGCTGGGACTGTATCGATTTGACCGCACGCGAGCCCCGGCGCGCCACTTGGCCGGCGTCGCGACCGTCGCGGGCGTCGGCGGCGCGGCCGCCGGCCTCCTGGGCCTCGCCCTGCTGGGCGGTGAAGCGCCGCTGGCGGAGTACGGCTGGTGGGCGATCGCCTCGGCGGTGCTGCTGACCGGTCTGCACACCATCTGGCGCATGCTGGTGGCCCAGTGGAGAAGCCGCGGCGACCTGACCCCCAATGTCGTCGTGGTCGGCGCCACGCGTCACGCAGAGGCCCTGATCCGCGAGGCGCTGGATCGTCGCGACCTGAATATCCTGGGCGTCTTCGATGATCGCCTGGCCCGCACGCCCGACGCCCTGGCGGGGGTTCCGGTGCTGGGCGGGACCGACGCCCTGATGGAGCACCGGCTGACGCCCTATATCGACCGCGTCATCCTGGCCATCGATCCCAAGGCCGAAGCGCGGGTCCGCGCCCTGACGCATCGGCTGGAGGCCCTGCCCATCCCCCTGACCATGCTGGTCGACCCCAGGGGCGCGGCCCAGCGGAACGAGGCGCTGGAGAAGCTGGCCTCGGCCTCCCTCCCCCTGCTGGGCGGCGCGGTGGACGGCGAACGTCGCGCCTTCAACAAGCGCATCCTCGACATCATCCTGTCGGCCCTGGCCCTGGTCGTGCTCAGCCCCGCGCTGTTCCTGATCGGTCTGGCCGTGCGGATGGACAGCAAGGGTCCGGCCCTGTTCCGCCAGCGCCGCCACGGCTTCAACCAGGAAGAGATCGTGGTGTGGAAGTTCCGCACCATGCGTCAGGAAGTCTCCGACGCCACCGCCAGCCGTCAGGTCACGGCGGGCGACGACCGGGTGACGCGTCTGGGCAAGTTCCTGCGCGCCACCAGCCTGGACGAACTGCCCCAACTGGTGAACGTGCTGCGCGGCGAGATGTCCCTGGTCGGGCCGCGCCCGCACGCCATCGGCATGAAGACCGGCGACGCCGAGTCGGCGCGTCTGGTCGCCGAATACGCCCACCGCCACCGCATCAAGCCCGGCATGACCGGCTGGGCCGCCATCAAGGGCTCGCGCGGGCCGCTGCATACGGCGGATGAAGTGCGTCGCCGGGTTCAGCTCGACATCGAATATATCGAGCGCCAGTCCTTCTGGCTGGACCTTTGGATCATCGCCGTGACCGTTCCCGTGCTGCTGGGCGACCGGATGGCCGTGCGCTGATGTTCTGGCGGGGGGTGTTCGGCTACCTGCCGGCCAATATCGTGCAGGGCGTGGTCGGGTTTCTGACCATCATCATCTTCACGCGCCTGCTGTCGCCCGAGGATTTCGGGCGCTACGCCCTGGCCTATTCGGTGCTGACGCTGGCCCATGTGGCGACGTTCAGCTGGCTGGAAGCCTCCATGGCGCGTTTCTGGGCGGCCCAGTCCGATGAAGCCCAGATGGCCGGGCATTTCGCCAGCCTGTACCGCGCCGCCTTCCTGATCACCGCCGTCTTCACGCCTGTCGCCGGGTTGGCCGTCTGGCTGTGGCCCATGCCGGAGAACTTCCGCCTGCCGCTGGCCGTGGCGCTGGCGGGGATTCCCGTGCGCTGCTTCCTGAAGCTGGCGCAGGAGCGGTTCCGTGCCGCGGGCGAAGTGAGTCCCGCCGCCGCCATCGACATCTGGAGCGCGGTCGCGGGCCTGGCCTTCGGCGTCGGTCTGGCCCTGCTGGGCCTGGGGGCCGAGGCGCCGCTGGCGGGGATGCTGCTGGCGCCGCTGGCCGCCCTGCCCTTCGTCCTGCCCGCCGAACTGCGCGAGGCCCGGCGCGGGCGGCTGGATCGCGAGCGTTTGAAGGCCTACGCCGTCTACGGCTATCCCATCGCCGTGGGCCTGGGCCTGACCGTGGTGCTGGCCTCGACCGATCGATTCCTGCTGGCCCTGTTCATGAACGAGGCGGCGGTCGGCGCCTATCACGCGGCCTACAGCATCGCCAATCGGACGCTGGACGTCATGTTCGTCTGGCTGGGCGCGGCGGGCGCTCCGGCTCTGGTCATGGCGCTGGAACGCGGCGGACGTGAGGATCTGCAAACCGCCGCGCGCGAGCAGGCCTCGACCCTGGTGCTGATCGGCCTGCCCGCCGCCGTGGGCGTGGCTCTGGTG
This sequence comes from Brevundimonas sp. NPDC055311, assembly GCF_053645695.1. Lineage (NCBI taxonomy): Bacteria > Pseudomonadati > Pseudomonadota > Alphaproteobacteria > Caulobacterales > Caulobacteraceae > Brevundimonas > Brevundimonas sp. NPDC055311. The sequence goes on along the minus strand of NZ_JBSHMV010000003.1, from coordinate 315,220 downwards.
GCGCGGCCGCTGGCCGAGTTCATGATCGGCGAAGACCTGCGCACGGTCGCCGCCTCGGTCACGCCGTGGGTGGCGCTGGGCGCCTTCCTGTCGGGCATGACGACCTATTATTTCGGGCAGGCCTTCACCCTGGGCCGCCGCACGGGCTGGCTGTTGCTGGCCATGAGCATTCCGGCGGGCAGCAACATCGTCCTGAACGTCCTGCTGATCCCGCGCTTCGGCGTCATGGGCGCAGCCTGGGCGACGGCGATCAGCTTTGCGCTGGGTCTGGCCGCCTCCATGACCATCGGGCGGCGCATCCTGCCCCTGCCCGTGCCGTGGAACGCGCTGGCGCGCTGCGGTTTGGCCGCCGCCGTCATGGCGGGCGTCGTGATGATGCTGCCGGCCATCGGCGGGTTCGCCGAACTGATGCTGGACGCCGGCGTGGGCGTGATCGTCTACGGCGTGGTCGCCTACGCCCTGAACGCGGCCGGGGTGCGCGACCTGAGCGTGCGGCTGAAAGCCTTCCTGCGCGCACGGAGGCAGGCGGCATGAGTGAGGCTCTTCACCACGACAGTCCTGCGTGGCGTGAGGCTCAGCCCATCCTGTCGGTGCTGATCCCCTTCCTGCGCGACGATCCGACCGACCTGTTGCAACGGCTCGACGCCGAGACGACGACGCTGGCGGGACAGGCCGAACTGGTCGTGCTGGACGACGGCACCAAGGACGCCGCACTGACCGCCCGCCTGAGCGCCCTGATCGACCACATGGCCCTGCCCGTGCGCCTGATCTCGCTCGACGCCAATCAGGGCCGTTCGGAAGGCCGCAACCGTCTGGCGCAGGCCGCGCGGGGCCAGACCTTCCTGTTTCTGGACAGCGACATGAGGCCCGACCATCCGGGCTTCCTGAAGACGTGGGTCGATCTGGCGCGCGACGTGCGTCCGGCTGTGGCCTTCGGCGGCTTCTCCCTGTTGCAGGCGCCGCAGGATGCGCGTTTCGCCGTCCATCGCCACATGGCGGCCCGGTCGGACTGCATCCCCGCCGCCCAGCGCGCCGAACAACCCGAGAAATACGTCTTCACCTCCAACCTGCTGGTGCGCCGCGACGTCTTCGATACGGAGACCTTCGATTCCGGCTTCAGCGGCTGGGGCTGGGAGGACGTCGAGTGGGCCATGCGCGTCTCGCGTCGGTTCGAGGTGGTGCATCTGGACAATCCCGCCACCCACATGGGTCTGGACACGGTCGAGGCCCTGGCCGCCAAATACGAACAGTCGGCCCCGAACTTCGCACGCGTCGTGGCCCGCCACCCCGACTTCGTGTCCGTCTATCCCAGCTATCGCGTCGCCAAGGCGTTGAAGGCCGTGCCGGGGCTGAAGCTGCTGCGTCCGCTGATCAAGGCCGCCGCTTGCGCGCCTGTCCTGCCGACCGGCTTGCGGGCGTTCGCCCTGCGGCTGTATCGCGCGGCCCTCTATGCGGAGGCGATATGAGCGCGCCTGACGTCGCCGTCGTCATCCCCACCATGCGCCGCCTGGACAGCCTGACGCGCGCCCTGCGCTCGATCTTCGCCCAGCAAGACGTGGCGACGCGCCTGCGCGAGATCGTCGTCGTCGACAACGACCCCGAAGCCAGTTCGCGTGAAACGGTCGAGGCCCTGCGGCCTGAAGCGTCCGCCCCGCTCATCTGGATCCATGCGCCGCGTCCCGGCGTCGCCACCGCGCGCAACACGGGACTGGCCGCCACATCGGCGCCCCTGATCGCCTTCCTCGATGATGACGAGGCCGCCTCGACCGACTGGCTGGCCGCCCTGTTGAGCGCCCAAGCGGCGACCGGCGCTGACGCCGTCTTCGGCCCCATCCGCGGACGCGTGCCCGAAGAGACCGGCTGGACCACGCCCTATCTGGAACGCTTCTTCGGCCGTCAGGGACCGGATCGCGACGGCGTGCTGAACCACCCCCACGGTTGCGGCAACTCCCTGCTGGTGCGGGCCACAGCCCTGCCCGGCGACCAGCCTTTCCACGTCGGATCGGATCAGATCGGCGGCGAGGACGACGTGCTGTTCGCCGCCCTTGAGGCGCGCGGCGGCCGCTTCGGCTGGGCCGCCGACGCCTGGGTGGACGAGTTCGCCCCGCCGCATCGCGCCACCCTGCGCTACGCCCTGACGCGCGCCTTCGCCTATGGTCAGGGACCGAGCCAGACCGCCGCCGAGGCGAAGAACTGGTCCGGCGTGGCGCGCTGGATGGTCGTCGGCGCGGCGCAGACGGCGGTCTGGGGCGCGGCGACGCTGGCCCTCAGCCTGATCCGCCACCCCAGGCGCGCCGACATGGCCGACCGCACGGCGCGGGGGCTGGGCAAGCTGTTCTGGATGAAGGGCTTCGAACCGCAGTTCTACGGTCAACGCGAGCTGGACCGACTGCAACGCGCGGCGGGACGGACCTAACGCGCCCTAGCCGATGAACCGCTTGAGCAAGGCGGGCGGCTTCCACTTGGCCCGGTTCATCACCACCCCGGCGATGCGGCCGCCCTGGGCGTCGATCTCGTCGCGCAGGGCGACGGGTCCGGCGGCGTCGGTCGTCTCCGCCGCGACCACCAGGACGGTGGCGTCGGCCAGCGGCGCCAGGGTCAGGATCATGTCGCTGCGGTCGGCCGCCGGGGCGTCGATGACGATGGTGTCGGCGTGGGCGCGCAGGCGCGTCCAGTAGCGCGGATCATTGACCGCCTCGGCCCGCTGGCCCGCGCGCAGGACCTCATTGTGAAAACGCGTGACGTAGAGACGGCCGCCCAGGCAGGCCTTGGCCGTCATCAGCCGCCCCGGCGCCACGGCGCGCCCGTCGCGACCGCGCATCGGCGGCGCCACCGTGAAGAAGGCCGAGCCGTCCGGAGAGGCCTGGACCGCAGGTCCCAGCCGCCCGAAGCGATCGGGCTGCGCCTCCACCTGCTCCATCTGCGCCTGTTGCGTCAGATCGCCGTCCACCAGCCAGGCCGGGCGACGGCCGCGCACGGCCGCCATGCGGGCGAATTCGCGCGCCACGGTCGAGACGCCCTCGCCCGTCTGGGCGGCGGCGAACAGGATCACGCGGCCGCGATGAGCCGGCGCTGGCCCCAGCGCCGCCCACAGTCCCGCCATTTCCGTCGTCAGATCGACCATGCGAATCGTTACGTGCGCCCTTCGTCCCAGCCTAGCACGCGCAGGGCTCAGGCGCTCTTGGCGGGCGCCACGGCCAGGACCGGCGCCTGCAGCGTGCGGCTGAGCGTGGCCGGCATGACGAAGCCCCGGCGCAGGAAGACCCGCAGCAGGCCCACGCACAGGGCCGTGAACCCGGCGAAAGCCAGGACTGCGATCATCAGGGGGAAACGCAGGCTCTTGCCCTTCGACGGCGGCTGGGCGCGTTCGATGACGGTGACGTTGTCGGCGCCCGCCTTGACCAGTTCGTTGTCGGCGCGGCTCTGGGTCTCGCGCTGCTGGAACTCGCGGATCGAGGCGGTCAGCACCTCCCGGTTTCCGGCCAGGGTCGAGTTGCGCGACTCCAGCTCGGTCAGTCGCGTCTGACGCGCGCGCAGATCGCCCAGCTGGCGGTCCAGAACCGCCAGGCGGGCGGCCAGGGAGTCCCGTTCGGCCTGGGCGTTGATGCGGGTGGTCTCCAGCTCGACCCAGACGGGGTTGGGGCCGGTGCGGACCTCCTTGGCCCCGACAGCCGTGCCGGAGCCGACATAGGCCTGAAGCTGGGCGATCTTGGACTCGATCTCGCGCACCGGCTGGGCGTCGGGCTGATAGCGGGCCAGCAGGCTCTCGCGCTCGGTGCGCAGCTGCAGGATCAGGTCCTGGGCCGAAACGTTCAGGTCCTGGTACAGGGCCACCTCGGCCGGCGTGCGCGCCAACTGGGCTGCAAGGGTCGCCAGACGCTGCGAGGCCTGCTGCAACTGGGCCTGAACGCTCATCCGCTCGGTGAAGACGGACTGATAGCTGTTGGCGACCGTGGACTTGGCCGTGGCGAAATCGCCGATGGCGTTGGTGCGCAGGAACTCTTCATAGGCGCGATCCGCGTCGGCCAGCTCCTGCTCGAACGTCTGGCGCTGGGTGCGGATGGCCGAGGTCGCGCGATCCTGGAAGACCTCGCGTCGATAGGTCAGATACTGGTCGATCACCGTGTTCAGCACCCGCGCCGACTTGGCCGGATCACCGCTCTTGTAGCTCAGGCCCACGACCGGGCTGAGCGGCGTGACCTCGACGCCGAGCCCCGCAGCCACCGAACGGATGGCCGCCGCTTCCTGACGCGCCGGGCTCTCGGTCGAAGGGACCCCGCCCTGAAAGCTCTCGACGCCCAGGGCGCGCACCACGCGGCGCTTGACCTCCAGACTGTTGAGGATGGCGGCCTCGGACTGGGCCACTTCGCTGGCCGAAGGCGGCATGGCGCGCTCGCCCATGCCCACGCGCGGCTGATAGACGTATTCCTGTCCCACCCCGACGAACAGGCTGGCGCCGGCCGTGTAGGTCTTCTTCATCGTCATGACGAACGCCGCGCCGAGAGCGGCGATCACTAGGAAGATCACGATCATCAGCACCAGCTCGCGGAACAGCAGGGCCACGACGTCGACGACGCCGTAACGGGGACGGGCTGCTGCGAGGGAGGAACGCATAAAAGGCGAATTTCTCGGTCGATGACTGTTGTACGCCACACTGAGGGCCACGCGTTAACCACGCGTTACCTATAAGCCGTCAGCTTGACAGAAGACGACATTTCTCCGCCTGGACCGTCCCCGACCATGAATTTCGATCGCCGCCTCATCCTCATGGCGCTGGCCGCCGGCCTGGCCGGCTGCGCCGGCGGCGCCGGGTCGGGCGGCGGACGGCCGCGTCCGACGGCGGTCGACGATTTCCCGCCCGGCCTGCCCTTCGCCGACTGGACCGAGGTCGAACCCGAATACCGCCTCTATCCTGGCGATGACATCGAGGTCGCCCTGCCGACCGCGTCGGAGCTGACCCGCCAGTTGAAGATCGGCCCGGATGGCCGGGTGTCCCTGCCCCTGCTGGGCCACGTCACGGCGGCGGATCGCAGCCTGTCCGAACTGGAGGCCGACATCTCCATGGCCTACGCCCCTCACCTGCTGCGGCCCGAGGTCGAGGTGACCCTGCGCCAGGCCGGTCCGCTGAAGGTCTGGGTCGACGGCGAGGTGCGCAATCCGGGCGTGTTCGACATGCCGGGCGACATCGACGCCTATCAGGCCGTCATCATGGCCGGCGGCGTCCTGCCGTCGTCCAGAGCCTCGCGCTGCGCCCTGATCCGCCGCGGACCGGGCGATGTCCGCATGATGAAGGCGATCGACCTGAGCGCGCCGCGCGCCGAGATCCTGCCGCTGCGACGCGGCGACATCATCTTCGTGCCGCGCTCGACCCTAGGCGAACTGGCCGCCTTCTTCACCCAGGTCCGCGCCGCCCTGCCGATCGGCTTCTCCTACGCCATCAACGGCGGCTACGCCTCGACCTGACGCGCGTCAGAAACGCCGGTGCGATGGGCGGGTTGCGGTGAGGGCTAAGGGCGGCTTTCGACCCAAAGGGGCTGAGACGGGAAGGCTCCGTTAATCGAGAAGCAGAGCCATCGGAACTTCGACAAGACTGATCGACCCACCGCTTTGGGAAACGAGCCGCCCTTCCCTACCGTCAATGGTGAGCACGGCCCCCTCATACATAACATCGAGCAGACGATTGTAGGTGACGGGGTGATCGCTTGGGCACCTACGCCGGTGCCCCTCTGCGTTATCCTGGAGACTCTTTTCGGTCATCTGGTCCGCACCTTGACCGTTTGGCGACCCGCCGCTGAGGAGGGCTTGGCGATCCTTGTCAAAATAGCCCGCGTCGAAACACTCACTGTCGATGCGATACCTATCAGGCGTCTCGTCCCCATCAGTCGAATAAAACGTCATGCGAAACGATGGTCGAACTGGGAGGTCGTTCACTGCGACAACCTCACCTTCAAAGGTCTTTCGCCAACCGCCCTCGCGATGTGGTTCTGCGGAAGAGCATGCTGTCAGTAGGACTAGAAGGACGGCTAACGGCACCATCCTCATCTTCACGCTCCCTCATGCCTGTCGGCACATTCGATTGATCGGCCCAAATGACATTGTTTGGCCCCATATGCCAATGTCCGCTCTCCATACCCTAAGCGAACTTCGGTTGACGACCTATTGCGGTCGCACGGCTAGCGACAGTGTCCCGTTGATGAAGCGTCCAGACCTAGAGCGAATCTTTGCCCTCGCACTTTTCGGCGCGAGCACCCTATCAGTCTCGGGCTGTTTCATCGGCCCTGATGACGAGTGGGCCACTCGTGCTCAGGTGGTTGAGGCAGCCGAGAGGTGTGGGCTTCTGCAGTTTCAGCCCCAGCCGGTCGGAAATGCATGGGCTGCCCATGTTCCCGAGAGCATTTCGGAACATAAAATCAAAGAAGACTGCATTTACCAGCAGTTAGCCCAGCGCCGTTTGCTCGCCACCCGATGATCACTTCCACCCTTGGCGGATACTCGCGGGCGTCTGCTCTTGGTAATGCTAGTCGAAAGGCCGCGCCTCGGCGGATTAAGTATAGAACTCATCCAGGCCCCGGGGGCTTAGAGCGTGGTCGGGGCGAGAGGATTCGAACCTCCGACCCTCTGGTCCCAAACCAGATGCGCTACCAGGCTGCGCCACACCCCGGACCGACGGAGCGTCCTCATGACACGACGGAGCCGCCTCCGCAACGGATGAGACGGCCTATTGTCGCTCAGGGATGAAAGAAGGGGTGTTTAACCTGATCGCCGGGCCTGGCGCCGATCTCGTCGGCGCGGCCAGCCCGCAATTCCAGCACCCCATTGGCCGCCCCGTTCGAGGGAATCGGCGTGTCGGAGTTGGGCGTCGCGTGCCTGGCGATCGAGACGATTCGCCCGCGCGGGTCGATGTAGAGGATGTCCAGCGAACTGGGCGTGTTGCGCATCCAGAAGCTCTGCTCCGCCGCCACGGGGAACTGGAACAGCATCCCTCGGTCGTCGGGCAGAGGCGGTCGGAACATCAGGCCGCGCTGGCGCTTCGCGTCGTCGTCGGCGATCTCGACCATGAATTCGTGCTCGCCCGAGGTCGTGACGATCGTCAGCGGCTCCAGCGGGCGGCCGGTCGCATCCAGAGGCGCCTTCTGGGCGCAGGCCGCCGTCGCGGCGGCCGCAGAGAGGGCCAAGGCCAAAAGGATGCGCCGGTTCACCATGTCTTCGTCCTCTAGCGGACGAAAGTCATCCGCCCGCTCTGATATCCGCCACGACCAGGCCCTTGGGCCCCTGGGCGAAGCGCACGTTCACCGGATCGCCCGGCAGGAGATCGTCAAGGCCGCAGCGTCGCAGCGTCTCGACGTGGACGAAGATATCGCCCGCCTCACCCTCGCGCACCACGAATCCATAGCCCTTGGTGCGATTGAACCATTTGACGACCGCCGCTTCCAGCGGGCCGTCAGGCAGGCCTTCCGGACGGGCGTGAGCCGAACTGCGGACGGGATCGCGACGAACCGGCGCTGCGGTCGCCTCCAGTTCGAGAATGTTGACGACCTGCCAGCCCTTGGAGCGTTTGGCGCATTCGCAGACGATGGCCGCGCCCTCGCCCGCCAACTCATGGCCCGCATCCCGCAGGCTGGTGACGTGCAGCAGCACGTCGCGTTCCTCGGTCAATTCCGGCTGGTCCGGCACGATGAAGCCATACCCCTTGCCGGCATCGAACCATTTGACCTTTCCGACGACCTTTACGGTCTCGATAGGCTCCATCACGTCACAACTCGCCACCTTGAACCCCCGCCCGCAACAATCGGGTCAGCTACACTAACACGGTTCTTTGAACTCGAACATACAAGTTGCCCCTTTTACGCCACATTGTCGACAACCAAATGTCGCGCACGCGAAAAGACCGCGCGAAGTCGCTCGGTGAAAGAAATAACGATGACGGGAGAAGACGTTATTCGCCCCGCGTGGCAGTCCCTAGGGGAGTCGAACCCCTCTTTTCAGGTTGAAAACCTGACGTCCTAACCGATAGACGAAGGGACCGCTGCGCGGAGGAGCGGCCTGATAGCCGTCCCTTTTCGGCGATGCAAGAGGGCGTCTCGCGCTTTTTCAAAAAAACGACGAATGCCTGCCTTCAAGCGTGGATCGAGAATGCAGCACGGCCGATCCGCGCAGGCTATCGCCGCCGCAAATGCATTCGAATTTTCTGGGAGGAAAACTCCGCGTGGCAGTCCCTAGGGGAATCGAACCCCTCTTTCCAGGTTGAAAACCTGGCGTCCTAACCGATAGACGAAGGGACCGCTGCGCGGAGGACCGTGTAGATAGCCGCCGATTCCGCTTATGGCAAGCGCGCCGACGCGGATTTGTGCGACTTTTTCAAAGACCTGCGTCGTTTCGCAGCCAAGCCTGACAGCCCTCAGGCCATACGCGGATCGGCGACATCCTCGATCTCGAACTGGACGCCGCGACGGCCGTTCCAGTCATCGGCCTTCAGGCGCCCGACCAGGTTCAGACCGCCCTGTCCCGCCAGCAGCGCCTTGCCCGTCGGCAGGTCGGCGCAGCGCCAGGCGATGGCCCGCACCGAAGCGCCGTCCGGACCGACCAGACGGCACCGCACATGGCCGCCGTTCATGGCGACCGGCTCGCGCGCCTGCACCCCTTCCAGCGCAAACAGAGGCTCGGGGTTGGCGGGGCCGTAGGGCGCCAGTTGCTCGAAAGCCTCGAAGAGGTCGCGGGTGGCGGCGCGCGGGTCGATCAGGGCGTCGACCTCGACCCAGTCCTGGGCCACGGCCTCGACGCGCTCGGCCGACAGGCGGTCGTTGAGGAAGGCGCGCAGCTCGTCGATGCGGTCGGCCGCCACCGTCAGCCCCGCCGCCATGGCGTGGCCGCCGCCCGCGATCAGCAGGCCCTCGTTCCAGGCCGCCTGCACCGCCCGTCCCAGGTTCATGCCCGGCTGCGAGCGGCCCGAGCCCTTGCCCACGCCGTTGACGGCGTCGACGCCGATGACGATGACCGGCTTTCTCCAGCGTTCGCGCAGGCGCCCGGCGACGATGCCGACGACGCCGGGGTGCCAGTCCTCGCCCGAGACGACCACGGCGGCGCTGTCGTCGGCGTGGGCGCCGGTCGCCTCGACGCGGCGGACGGCCTGTTCGGTCACCTCTGCCTCGACCTCGCGCCGGGCGAGGTTCAGGGCGTCCAGCTCCTGGGCCAGCAACCTCGCCTCGTCGGCGTCATCGGTGGACAGCAGGCGCGCGCCCAGATCCGACTTGCCGATCCGCCCTCCCGCATTGATGCGCGGGCCGAGGATGAAGCCCGCATGGTTGGTCTTGGCCGGTCCCGGCTCGGCGCCCGCCGCCGCCAGCAGGGCGCGCAGGCCCGGATTGCGCCAGTGCGACATCACCCCCAGCCCCAGACTGGTCAGGGCGCGGTTGAAGCCCGTCAGGCCCGTCACGTCGCAGATGGCGCCCATGGCGGCCAGGTCCAGCCACTGACGGATGTCGGGCTCGGCCTTGCCCTCGAACAGGCCGCGCCCGCGCGCCTCGCGGTTCAGGGCGGCCAGCAGGACGAAGACCACGCCCGCCGCCGCCAGATTGCCCTGACCCGAGCCGCAGCCCGGCCGGTTCGGATTGACCACGGCGAGGCAGGCGGGCGGCTCCTCTCGCATCATGTGGTGGTCGATGACCACGACCTTCAGGCCGATGGCCGCCGCATGGGCCACCGCCTCATTGGCGGCCGCCCCGCAGTCGACGGTGATGACCAGATCGGCGCCGCGCGCCTTCAGCGTATCGAAGGCGCGCGCGCTGGGGCCGTAGCCTTCGGTCAGGCGGTCGGGGACATAGATGGGAAGGTCCGCCCCCAGCGCCCGGAACCAGCGCACCAGCAGGGCCGCGCTGGAGGCTCCATCCACGTCGTAGTCGGCGAAGACGTGAACGCTGGCCTGCGCCTGCAAGGCGTCGACGATGGCGGCGGCGGCGGCGTCCATGTCCATGAAGCTGGACGGATCGGGGAACAGCGCCTTCAGCGTCGGCTTCAGGAAGTCGGCGCCCTGCTCGCCCGCCACCTTGCGCGCCGCCAGCGCCCGCGCCAGCGGTTCGTCCAGCCCCAGCGTCTGCATATGGGCGCGGATCGTCGTCGCCTCGGCCGGCCGCTGTCGCCAGGCCCGCCCGGACAGCGAGCGGCTGACGCCCAGGAAGGCGGGCGAAGCGGCGCCGTCCGCCATCAGGACGCTCGACGGGCGAAAGGAAGGGCGATGCAGGCGTGACGGGCCATGACGGACCTTTTTGGACAGTTCGGGCGACGACTTTCGCCGCCGTGCAGGATCGCGAGATTCGCACCACGACGCGACGTTCGCGCGGCTCGCACCCTAGGGGTGGGCTACGCCTGTCGCGGTCATGGGCCTCAAGGCCGCGGGCGGTCGATCGGCGGCGGCGCCTTGGCGCGCCGGCGCAATTCCTCGGCGTAGGCCTCGACCTCTTCGGCGGTGCGCAGGGTCTGGGGCGACATCTGGCTGGCGTCGATACGACGGTTGATCGATTCCACGAAGGCGGCCGGGTCGCTGTCCAACGTCCAGTCGATGCGCGCCATCTCGGCGGTCAGGGCGGTGTTGCGGCTTTCCAGACGCCCGACCTCGGCGGCGATCTCGGCCGGAGCCGGCAAGGGCGTGCTGGTGCGCGGAAAATCGGCCCAGCGCGGATACTGGCGATTCTCGTCCACCAGCTTCTGGATGCGGGGCGCCAGAGGCGACGTCGGGTCGGTTTTGGGCTCGAAGGCGCTGACGCAGCCGCCCAGCGCAACGGCAGAACTCAAGGCCATGCCCCAAGCCGCCGTCCATCCCGTCTTTTTCAGCAGAAGCGCGTTCATTTCCGTCACTGACATATGCCATCATCGCGTCGGGAGGAAGGCGTGCGAACTCGCGCGTCCCCATCGGAGGTTCGCCATGGCCAAGCGCCCGACCAAGGCCCCGTCCCAGAAGACGACGCCGGCCGACGCGCCCGCGCCGCGCAAGGCCGGGCGCCCGACCTCGGCCAAGCCCCGCGTAAAAAAGGCCGCCCCGGCGGAAAAGCCGCAACCGGCCTCCGCCGCGGAACCGGCGGCGACCGCCGAAGCCCCTTCCTCCGCGCCCGACTTCATGGCCTTCAGCGCCGACCAGCGTCAGCAGCTGGAGACCTTGTCGCTGAACCTGGCCAAGGCGGCGATGATGGCCCAGACGGCGGTGGCCGAGGCGGCCCTGTCGCAGGCAGACCGCCCCGCCGCCCTGTCGCCCGATCCGTTCAACGTGGCCCCGGCCATGTCCTCGATCATGACCAGCCTGGCCGCCCGGCCCGAAAAGCTGTTTCAGGCTCAGGCCGACCTGTTCGGCCGCTATATGGAGCTGTGGTCGACCACCACGCGCCGCGCCATGGGCGAGACGGTCGACAACCCCGCCCCGGCCGACAAGCGGTTCCGCGACCCCGCCTGGTCCGAAAACCCCATGTTCGACATGATGCGCCAGTCCTATCTGGCCACCTCGGACTGGATGAACAGCCTGGTCTCAAGCGTCGAGGACGTGGACCCGCGCGTGAAACGCCGGGCCGAGTTCTTCACCCGCCTGCTGACCGACGCCTTTTCGCCCGCCAACTTCTTGGCGTCGAACCCCGTGGCGCTGAAGGCCCTGGCCGAGACCAGCGGCGAATCCCTGGTGCGCGGGATGCAGAACTTCGCCGCCGATCTGGAGCGCGGCGCCGGGTCGCTGAAGATCAGCCAGGCCGACTACGGCCGCTTCGTCCTGGGCGAGAACGTCGCCACGGCGCCGGGTCAGGTCGTCTGGCGCGACGAGCTGTTCGAGCTGATCCAGTACGACGCCGCAACGGATCAGCAGCACGCCGTCCCGCTGCTGATCTTCCCGCCGTGGATCAACAAATTCTACATCATGGACCTGCAGCCGGCGAACTCCCTGATCCGCTGGCTGAGCGCCCAGGGCTTCACCGTCTTCGTCTGCTCATGGGTCAACCCGGACCGCGACAAGGCGGAGTTCGGCCTCGACGACTATATGAAGAAGGGCGTCTATCGCGCCGTCGAGAAGACGCTGGAGCAGACCGGCCAGAAACATCTGAACGCCGTCGGCTACTGCATCGGCGGCACCATGCTGGGCGCCACCCTGGCACACATGGCGGCCAAGGGGGACGACCGCGTCGCCTCGGCCACCTTCTTCGCCGCCCAGCACGACTTCGCCGAGGCGGGCGACCTGCTGCTGTTCACCGACGAGCACTGGCTGGCCGAGATCGAGCGGCTGATGGACGAGGCGGGCGGCGTCCTGCCCGGCACGGCCATGGCCGACACCTTCAACGCCCTTCGCGCCAATGACCTGATCTGGTCCTTTTTCGTGTCCAACTATCTGATGGGCAAGGCGCCGCCCGCCTTCGACCTGCTGGCGTGGAACGCTGATCAGACGCGGATGCCCAAGCGGCTGCACCTGCAATACCTGCGCCTGATGTATGGCCGGAACGCCCTGGCCGGGGGCGAGCTGGAGATCGACGGCGAGCGTATCGATCTGTCGAAGGTCCGCATCCCCCTCTATTTCCAGGCCAGCCGCGAGGACCACATCGCGCCGATGAACTCCGTCTATCGTTCGGCGCGACTGTTCGGCGGGCCGGTGACCTATACGCTGGCCGGATCGGGCCATATCGCCGGGGTCATCAACCCGCCCTCGGCCGAGAAGTATCAGCACTGGATCAACGCCGCCCTTCCCGAAACGCTTCAGGAGTGGCAAGCGGGGGCGGAACAGCATCCCGGCAGCTGGTGGCCGCACTGGGCCGACTGGCTACACGCCCGGTCCGGCGCGCAGATGCCGGCGCGTGATCCCAAGGTCGGGCCGCTGAAGCCTATCGAACCGGCGCCCGGCGCCTATGTGAAAGTGAAGTCTTGAAGCGTATCGAGCCCAACCTGCTGCTGGCCCTGACCACGGCCATTCCGCTGATCCTGCTGATCGCCACGGCGACCCTGTTCGGCGCACCGGGTCAGTTGCTGAAGTATGTGGTCATCGCCGTGATCGTTCCGGCCGTCTTCGTGCCGCTGAACGGCGTGATGGCCCGGCGAATGAGCCTGCAGCGGCCGCCGATGATCCATCCTGACGCCGCCTCCACCGCCGTCTGGGCCAGCCTGTTTCCCGCGCTGATCATCCTGGCGGCGGGCGTTCCCTTGGTCTTCCCCGGCCACGACTACGGCCTGCTGATCATCATCGCCGCCATCTTCTTCGCCCTGACGGTGGAGTCCGCGATCAAGGCCCGCCGAGTCTGATGATTCGATGCGCCCTGCCGGCCGCTATCGCGGCGACCCTGGTCTGCGTCGGCGCGGTCAGGGCCCAGGAGCGGCCGATCGACGCCGACAAGATCATACTGGTCGGGGACTCGACGACCTCGGTCGGCAGCGGCTGGGGCGGCGCCTTCTGTGACCGGCACGTCCTGTCGTCCCTGGCCTGCGTCAACCTGGGGCGTCAGGGCCGCAGCACCTCGACCTATCGCGCGGAAGGTTCATGGGATCTGGCCCTAAACGAAATGGCGACGCCCGGCTATGGCGCGGTCTGGGTGCTGATCCAGTTCGGCCATAACGATCAGCCGGGCAAGCGCAGCTCCACCAAGCTGGCGACCGAGTTTCCCGCCAACCTCAGGGCCTATGTCGCCGAAGCCAGGGCGCGCGGCGCGCGGCCCGTGCTGGTGACGCCCCTGACGCGCCGATCCTTCAGCAACGGCCGCCTGCAGGACACGCTTGAGCCCTGGGCCGAGGCCGTGCGCCGCGTGGCGCGCGAGACCGGCGCGCCCTTGATCGACCTGCACGCCGCCAGCGGCGACCTGGTCCAGAGCATGGGCGCGCTTGAAGCCGCTCGCATGGCGCCCGGCGCGCCTCCGCCCGACTTCCTGTCCGAGCTTCAGGCCGGAAACTCGCCCGCCGCGCCGCCCGCCGTGGCGACGACGGCAGGCCCCTACGGCCGTCACGCCGAGGACTTCGACTACACCCATCTGGGCCCCGAGGGCGCGCAGCTCATCGCCGCCCTGGTCGCGCGCGACCTGATCGCCGCAGCCCCCGAGCTGGCGCCCCGCCTGGCGCCCTGAACCCCGTCAGCTGAGGCCCGTCGCCTCGTCCAGGCCCAGCATGATGTTGAGGTTCTGAACCGCCGCGCCCGAGGCGCCCTTGCCCAGATTGTCCAGCAGGGCGACCAGACGCGCCTGCTCTCCGCCGCGATCGCCGAAGACATGCAGACGCATCCGGTTGGTGCCGTTCAGACCCTCGGGCTCGATACCGGTCATGGCTTCGGTTTCGTCGATCTCGGCGACCTCGACGAAGCGCTGCCCCTCATAGGCCTCGACCAAGGCGCCGTGCAGCCGCTCGACCGAGGGCGTTTCCGGCAGGGCCGACAGGTGCAGCGGAACTTCGACCAGCATCCCCTGGCGATAATTCCCCACGGCGGGTGAGAACAGCACCGGACGCGACAGCCCTGCGTGCTTCGTCATTTCCGGCACATGCTTGTGCTTCAGCGTCAGGCCATAGGCGCGGAACGCCGTCGCGGCGCCCTCGGCCTCGAACTCGGCGATCATGGCCTTGCCGCCGCCGGAGTAGCCCGAAACCGCATTGATCGTGACGGGCCAGTCGGCCGGGACCAGCCCCGCCTTCACCAGCGGCCGCATCAGGCCGATGAAGCCGGTCGGATAGCAGCCGGGGTTCGATACCCGCGTCGAGGCGGCGATGGCCGCGCGCTGGTCCGCATCCATCTCGGCGAAGCCATAGATCCAGCCGTCCGCCACCCGGTAGGCGGTCGAGGCGTCGATGACCCGCACCGCCGGATTCTCGATCATCGACACGGCCTCGCGGGCCGCATCGTCAGGCAGGCACAGGATGACCGCGTCGGCGCTGTTCAGCGCCTCGCGCCGCGCCTCGACATCGCGGCGACGGTCGCCCAGCAGCATCAGCTCCAGATCGCCGCGCGCCTCCAGACGCTCGCGAATCTCCAGCCCCGTGGTTCCGGCCTCGCCGTCAATGAAGATGGTGTGGGTCATCTCATGCTCCCCAAATGCCCCTTCCTTTGCGGAAAATGGGCAAAAGAAAAAGGCGCCTCGGGTTTCCCCGAAGCGCCCTTGTATTCCCAGTCGCGGGTTCGCGACTTAGCGCTTCGAGAACTGGAAGCTGCGGCGAGCCTTGGCGCGGCCGTACTTCTTACGCTCGACGACGCGGCTGTCGCGGGTCAGGAAGCCGTGCGGCTTCAGAACCTTGCGCAGTTCCGGTTCGTAGTGGGTCAGGGCGTGCGATAGGCCGTGGCGGATGGCGCCGGCCTGGCCCGACAGGCCCGAACCTTCGACGGTGCAGATCACGTCGTACTGCGTGGCGCGGTCCGAGACGGTCAGCGGCTGGGCGACCATCATCTGCAGCACGGGACGAGCGAAGTAAGCCGCCACGTCCTTGCCGTTGACGGTGATCTTGCCGGTACCGCGCTTCACCCACACGCGGGCGATGGCGTTCTTGCGCTTGCCGGTCGAGTACGAACGGCCCAGGGCGTCGATCTTCGGCTCGCGGACGATTTCCTCGGCAGCAGCGGTGCCCAGGCCCTTCAGGGCGTCAAAGCCGGCGGCGGTGTCTTGAGTCACGTCGGTCATGCTCAGGCGCTCCGGGTGTTCTTGGACGACATCGACTTGAAGTCGATGGTCGTGGGCTGTTGGGCTTCGTGTTCGTGAGCCGCGCCGGCGAACAGGCGCAGGTGGGTCATCTGCTTGCGAGCCAGCGGCGACTCCTTGGGCAGCATCCGCTCAACGGCCTTCTCGAGCACGCGCTCGGGGAAACGACCGCCCAGAACCTTCTCCGGGGTGGTTTCCTTGATGCCGCCGGGGTGGCCGGTGTGGCGATAGTAGACCTTGTCGGTGGTCTTCTTGCCGGTGAACACCACCTTGTCGACGTTGGTGACGACGACGTAGTCGCCGCAGTCGACGTGCGGGGTGTAGGTCGGCAGGTGCTTGCCGCGCAGGCGGTTGGCGATGAAGGTCGCGAGGCGGCCCACCACGACGCCTTCGGCGTCGATGTGGATCCACTTCTTCTCGACCTCGGCCGGCTTCAGCGAAGCCGTGGTGCTCTTCAGCATGATGAGGGTCCTGGAAGACGAAAAACGCAGCCCGAACCAGATAGATCGGGCGGAGGCCGGGGTGATAGAGGGTCCCGCGCCGAAGGTCAATGTCAGTTGTGGCCGCGATTTCTACACAACTATCTGATTTTATTCAATATTCCAAATACGGTATTAAAATACCTAATCCACTTCCTTCTCCCTCAAGGGGAGAAGAAAAGCGCCCTACCCCTTCAGCAGCCGATCCCGTGCGGCGTTGACGCGGGCGGCCAGGCCCTCGGTGCCGCCCTGGTCCGGGTGGGCGCGCGCCATCAGGCGACGCCAGGCGGCGTGGATCGTCTGGGCGTCCGCATCGGCGGCGACGCCCAGAATGGACCGCGCCTCGGCCTTGCTCATGGGCTCATTGGGTTGGGCCGCCCTGCCCGCCACAGGCCGTATGCGCGACTGCACCGCCAGCCAGACGCCCGCAGACGCCATGCCGCTCGCGATCAGCCACGCTCCGCGCGCGGCGGCGAACACCGCCCCGGCCAGCAGGGCGGCGCTTAATATAGTGGCCGAGATGCGCCAGTGGCCGCGCCGGGCGCGCTCGGTCTGGCGGCCCAGTCGCACCATGGCCCACAGGGCCACAGCGGCCAGACCCAACCAGATCAGGCCCATGAAGCGATCAGGCCGCCGCGTCCATGGCGGCGATGGCGTCGTCCAGACCCAGGGCCTGCATCAGGTTGCGCATCTCCTGACGCGCGGCGACGTGGGCCAGGGACACCGACACCGGACGGATGTCGTTCGACAGGTCCGCCACCGTCAGGCCGAAGGGGAAGAGCTCGCGATAGATGACCCGGTCGCGCAGGCCCGGCCCGACGCGGAAACCGACCCGCTTGGCCAACTTGGCCATGCGTGAAGCCAGACGGCGCCGGTTGCGGGCCTCGGCCACGGCCAGACGGTTGGTGACGACGATCCAGTCGATCGTCACCTGACGACCCTCGGTGACGGCGCGGTGCTTGCGCGCCTCCCAGACGCTTTCCGAATAGATGGAGGGACGGATCAGATCCAGCGTCACCGGGTCCACCTCGCCCAGCAGGTCGAAGTCGACGAAGCTGTCGTTCATGGGGGTGACGATCTGGTCTGCGCGGCCGTGCGCGGCGCGCGACAGAGCCGTGTCCCCGCCCGGCGTGTCGATGACGATGACGTCGGCGACGCCCCTCGCCTCGGCGTAGGCCGCCTCGAAACGCGCCAACTGCTCCGTCTCATCGGCCTTATGCAGGGCCTTGCCGTCGCCCATGTCGGGCACGAAGGGCAGCGGCAGATCATGGCCGTTGGCCTTGGTCCAGGCGACGCGGTTGGCGAAGAACCGCTCCAGCGAGCGCTGACGCAGGTCCAGATCGATGATGGCGACCTTGCGTCCGGCGTGCAGAAGGCCGGTGACGATGTGAATGGCCAGGGTGGACTTGCCCGCCCCGCCCTTTTCATTGCCGATGACGATGACCTGAGGCTGCGCCATGTGAAATCCCACTGTGATCAGCAGGCGCGACTCATCTTCGTCCGCCGCCCGCCCATGGGCCGCAAGATCAGCCTCCGCGGGCCAATCGTCAACGAAACCTTAAGCTGAGCCTGTGGACGATCAGGCCGCAGCGACGCCGGATCGCGCGCACCACGGGTCCGACGCCGCCAGGTCGCGGCATAGGGCCTGAGCCTGTTCGACGGAGGCGGCGACCTTCAGCCGGATCAGACGACGCCCGCCGACCTCCACCGCCTCATAGGCAGGTTGAAGCCCGGACAGCGCCGCCCCGCCCGGCCCTCGGCTCAGCCGCGCCCAGGCCGCGCGGGCGCCGTCTTCGCTGGAATAGGCGCCGAGTTGCACCTGGCGGACGGGGGTCGCGGGCTGCGGCGTCGCAACGGCCGCAGGCGGCGCCTCGGGATCAGGGTCGTTCGTCGGCGTTGACGCAGAAGCGAGACGAACCCTGGCTGTCACGCCCTCGCGGGCGTCCCACAGTTCGTGCGGGGTCATCAGTTCGACCTTCAACGGCTCGGCTCGCTCGCGCGGCTGATCCGGCGTGACGGTCGGCCGCGCCTCGCCCTCGTCTTCAGCCGACACTGGAATGGAGGCCACCGACTGCGCCAGGGTCTCGAAGCGATGGGGATCGGCTTCGTTCACGCCGCAGCCCGCAAGCGTCAGCGCAGCCGCCGCAAGGGCGACGACGCGGCGCGTTCGATGCAGGGCGGGCTGGGCCATGCAGCCACCCTCGCCCACCCTGCTTTGAGACGGAGTTAACGGCCTGCGGTCAGCCGATGGCGCCGACGCAGCCTTCGACATCGCCCGGCGCCACATCAGCGTCGGTCAGGGCCAGGCTCCAGCCGTGGTGAGTGTTCAGGCCCCAGCGACGCGCGCCCGAACCGTCGCCCGCATCACCGCCCGCGGTGACGACGACGCGGCGGCCCTTGGGCAGGGCCGGCGGATCGATCTTGCCGACAGCCAGAGACGTCGGCGTCTCGCCCCCGTAGCCGTCGAAGACGCTGAGCATCGACCATTCGCGGCGCAGGCCGATCCACCAGGGATCGTCGCCGCTGATGGACAGGACGGCCACGCCCTTGCCCTCGGCCGCATGGGCCAGGGCGGCCTGCGGATCGAGGACCAGCTTGATGTCGGCGGCGGCGCCGAAGCGCAGGCGGGCGCCGTCGACGGCCTTGGACGGATCGATCGGGGCCCAGACCTGGACCTGCAGGCGGCCCTGACGGGCCAGACCCCAACCGACGATCTCGCGCCACAGATGCTCGACCGCCTCGCGGTTCTCGGGTTCGCACTGCTTCAGGATGCGGGCCTGGACGGCCTGTTCGCGGTCGGGACGCAGCTTGGTGTGGGGGCCGGTCGGGGCGTCCTTGGCCTTGCCCACCTGAGCGGCGACGGACAGGCGGCGCTCGAACAGTTCGAGGATCTGATCGTCCAGGCTGTCGATCTCGGCGCGCAAGGCGGCCAGCGCCTTCTGTTCGGCGCTCATTTCAACGGTTTCGGCGGGCCAGACTTGCTGGATGGCGGATTGCGACATGGGAGATGGCTTTCGGCATGGGTTTTTCGATGGGGAGGTCGCGTCCCGCCGACAGAAGGTCAGGCGTGAACGCGCGTACTGGCCGCTTAGGGAGAAGCGGTCGCCAGCGAGACAGTCAGGGTCTGGTTAGAAGCCCGACGCCTCAGCCGGCGTATCGAAAGCCGTAATAGCCGTAGCCAAAATAAAAGCCGGCCACCGCGCGCGAGGTGGTTTCAAGGGTCATTTGTGCGCGCAGCGAGGACATGAATCCGGTCCAGTTTCTGGATCAGGGTTGATCCGACTGGGCCTTACAACAGCAAATTTTATGCGCGGTCAAGCCTCAGGAGCTGTGAAGAGGACAAACCGTGTGCGGTTGTCGCTGAAATCCTGCAGATCGTTGCGCAGAACCGACAGCCCATAGACCTCAGCCGCGCGAGCGGGCGCAACGGCGGCGCGCGAGACGTCGCCCGCCTCGGCCACCGCAGCGGCCGCGCCCCCGGTGTCGAACACCTCGACGGCCGTGATCGCCATCTCTTTCAGGGCCTTGGAGCACTGCTGCAGGGCCACCGGGTGGCTCTCGGCCGTCTTCACGTCCGACAGCCGCGCCTCGGGCGCGCCCAACAGGGCCAGCCGGATCGGCCGCCAGGCGTCGCTGACCGCCACAAGGCCCGCCTCTTTCACAAGCGTAGCGGCGGGCTCGACCACGCCCACGGTCGAGTTCTCGACGGGGATCAGGGCGCAGTGGCAGTCGCCGCTCAGGACGGCGTCGATCGCGTCCTGGAAGGTCTCAAAGCCGACCGCCTCGTCCCACGGACGCAGGTCCAGGCAGGCTTCGTGGCTGAAGGCGCCCGGCGCGCCCTGATAGGCGACGCGGCCGGGCGTTTCGTCTTCTGCCGTCATGCGGCCTCGGACCGGGCCTGCCGCCCGGCCTTGAGACGCTCGGCGACCAGGAAGGCCATCTCCAGCGCCTGATCCGCGTTCAGACGCGGGTCGCAGTGGGTGTGGTAACGGCTCGACAGGTCGTCCTCGGTCACCGCCTGGGCGCCGCCGATGCACTCGGTGACGTTCTGGCCGGTCATCTCCAGGTGGACGCCGCCGGGGTGGACGCCCTCGGCCTCCGCAACATCAATAAATGTGCGGACCTCGCCCATCACGCGGTCGAACGGCCGGGTCTTGTAGCCGTTGCCGGCCTTCAGCGTATTGCCGTGCATCGGGTCGATCGACCAGATGACGCGCTTGCCCGCCGCCTTCACCGCCCGCATCAGGCCCGGCAGGCGGTCGCCCACCTTGTCATGGCCGAAGCGGCCGATCAGGGTCAGGCGACCCGGAATGTTGTTCGGGTTCAGGGCGTCGATCAGCGGCAGCAGGTCGTCCGCCGTCATGGTCGGCCCGCACTTGACCCCGATGGGGTTGGAGATGCCGCGCATGAACTCGATGTGGGCGCCGTCCAGTTGACGCGTGCGCTCGCCGATCCACAGCATGTGGGCCGAGGTGTCGAACCATTCGCCGGTCGAACCGTCCAGGCGCGTCAGGGCGCTCTCGACATTCAGCAGCAGGGCTTCGTGGCTGGTGAAGACCTCGACGCGCGACAGGTCGGGATGCGTTTCGGGCGTGACGCCGACCGCCTCCATGAAGGCCAGGGCCTCGGTGATCTTGTCGGCCAACTCACGATAGGCCGCGCCCGCGCCGTCGTCGGCGAAGCCCAGCGTCCAGCGGTGGATGTTGTAGAGGTCGGCATAACCCCCGCCCGCAAAGGCGCGCAGCAGGTTCAGCGTCGAGGCCGACTGGTTATAGGCGCGGATCAGGCGCTGCGGATCGGGCGTGCGCTCTTCCGGCGTGAAGCCCATGCCGTTGATGATGTCGCCGCGATAGGACGGCAGTTCGACCCCGCCGATCTCCTCGATCGGGGACGAGCGCGGCTTGGCGAACTGACCGGCGATGCGGCCGACCTTCACCACCGGCTTGCGGCCGGCGAAGGTCAGCACCACCGCCATCTGCAGGATCAGGCGGAAGGTGTCGCGGATGTTGTCGGTCGAGAACTCCTTGAAGCTCTCGGCACAGTCGCCGCCCTGCAGCAGGAAGGCGTCGCCCGCCTCGACCTGGGCCAGGTGATCGGTAAGCTTGCGCGCCTCGCCCGCAAAGACGAGGGGCGGCATCGCGCGCAGCTCGTCTTCGACGCGCGCCAGCTCGGCGGCGTCCGGATAGTCCGTCGGCATATGCAGAACGGGCTTGTTTCTCCAGGATTCGGGGGTCCAGCGACTAGTCATGCCGCCAAGATAGGCTTTTCCCCCGCCCGGAACAATGAAGCTTGCGCGAAATCAGCTGATCAGCGGTTTCCATGCCTCACCCGCAGGCAGGGGCGCGAACAGGGCCTCAATCTGGGCCTCTGAAACCGAAGAAAGCTCGGCCGGCGACCACTGGGGCGCATTATCCTTGTCGATGATGACGGCGCGCACGCCTTCCTGGAAATCGTGCGTCTGCACGACACGACCGCCCAGGGCGTATTCCATCGCCATGTTGTCGGCGAAATCGGTCAGCGTCGCGCCCGTGCGGATCTGGCGCAGCGAGACCTTCAGCGACTGCGGCGACTTGGTCTTCAGGATGTCGAGCTGCTTCTGCGCCCACTCCGAACTCTCGGCCTGAAGGGCGGCGACGATCTCTTCCACCGTATCGAAGGCGAACAGGCGGTCGATGGCCTCGCGGTGCGGCGCCAGCGGCGACGGCCCGGCGTCTCCGGCGGCGCGATCGGCGACCGCCTTCGGATCGGCGGGCGCGGCCCGCAGCTCGGTCTTCAACGCCTCAACGGCCTCCGACGCGACGAAGTGCGTATGGATGCCCAGCGCCACCGTATCCGCCGCCTTCAGCCGCGCGCCGGTCAGGGCCAGCCAGACGCCCGTCTGACCCGGCAAGCGCGGCAGGAACCAGCCGCCGCCCACGTCGGGGAACAGGCCGATGCCGGTCTCGGGCATGGCGTAGGTGGTGCGCTCGGTGGCGATGCGGACGTCGGCGGGTTCGCTGATGCCCACGCCGCCGCCCATGACGATGCCGTCCACCACCGCCGTGATCAGCTTGGGATAGACGAACATCAGATGGTTCAGCTGATACTCGGCCTTGAAGAAGGCCTTGGCCTCCGAGGCGTCCCCTGCCCCGCTCTCGGCGATCATGCGGATGTCGCCGCCCGCGCAGAAGCCGCGCTCGCCCGCGTGGTCGATCAGCACCGACTGAACCGCGTCGTCCGCGCGCCAGGCTAGCAGCGCCTCGATCATCGTCTCGCACATGGCCCGGTTCAGGGCGTGGATCGCCTTGGGCCGGTTCAGGGTGATGCGGCCGACACCGTTCTCGATGCGGGTGATGACTTCGGATTCAGTGCTCATGCGGTGGGTCTAGAGCCGGCGTCGGTGCGGGTAAAGCCGAAGCCGTCTTGCATTCACGCCGCAGCAACGCTGGTATGGCCTCCGCATAGCTCACGAGAGACCTCCCCCATGCTCCTCGCCGCGATGACAGCCGCCCTGATCCTGACGACCGCTCCCGTCGATGAAAGGAGCGCGCAGTGGGTGACGCACGACGTATCGGGCGAAGGGCCGGTGGCCAGCTTCCTGAACTGGAACTACACCTCGGTCATCACCCGCGCGCACTGCGCGGGCGGACAGATCACGTTCCAGTATTTCTATGATTTTCCGGGATCGCCCGGCCCCGGCGAGCGCGTCCTGGCCGTGACGATCGACAACACGGACTATGCCCTGACGCCCTCGGTCGATGAGATGGACCGGCAGGTCTACACCCTGTCACCCGAAGGCAAGGCCGCGCTGAGACAGGCGCGCAACGTCGATCTCGACGCCCCGAACGAGGCGGACGAGCCGTGGTACCTGGGCCGGTCCGCCGCGCTGGTGAACCTGGCGAGGCGCTGCGGCTGACGCCTAGCGCGCCAGCTCGCGCGCCACGATCACGCGCATGATCTCATTGGTGCCTTCCAGGATGCGGTGAACGCGCAGGTCGCGCACGATCCGCTCCAGCGGATAGTCCTTCAGATAGCCGTAGCCGCCGTGCAGCTGCAGCGCCTGATCGGCGATCTGGAAGCAGGCGTCGGTCGTCAGGCGTTTGGCCATGGCGCACCATTTGGTCTTTTCCGGGTGGCCGGTGTCGATGGCCCAGGCGCCGCGCAGCACCATCAGACGGGCGGCCTCGAGATCCGTGGCCATGTCCGCCAGCTCGAACTGGGTGTTCTGGAACTGGCCGATGGCCTGGCCGAACTGCTTGCGGCCGGCGACGTACTCCTGCGCCGTCTCCAGCGCCAGACGCGCCCCGCCCAGCGAGCAGGCGGCGATGTTCAGGCGCCCGCCGTCCAGACCGGCCATGGCGTATTTGAAGCCCGCGCCTTCCTCGCCCACCAGGTTGGCGGCCGGCACGCGGCAGTCGTCGAAGCTGACCACGGCGGTCGGCTGGGCGTTCCAGCCCATCTTCTTCTCATTGGCGCCGAATGACAGGCCCGGCGTCCCCGCCTCGACCACGAGGGTCGAGATGCCCTTGGGCCCCTCGCCGCCCGTGCGGACCATGACGACATAGACGTCCGACGTCCCGGCGCCCGAGATGAAAGCCTTGGCGCCGTTCAGCACATAGTGGTCGCCGTCGCGCACCGCCGTCGTCCGCAGCGCCGCCGCGTCCGAGCCCGAGCCCGGCTCGGTCAGGCAGTAGCTGGCGATCTTCTCCATCCCGACCAGCGACGGCACGAAGCGCGCCCGCAGTTCATCGGAACCGAAGCTGTCGATCATCCACGTCGCCATGTTGTGGATCGAGATGAAGGCCGCCGTCGCCACGTCGCCGCGCGACAGCTCCTCAAAGATCACCGCCGCCTCGACCCGGCCCAAGCCCATGCCTCCATGTTCCTCGCCCGTATAGATGCCGGCGAAGCCCATCTCGGCGGCGGCCTTCAGCACGTCGACCGGGAAATGCTTGTCCTCGTCCCAGCGGGCCGAGTGCGGGGCCAGTTCGGCCTCGGCGAAGGCGCGGGCCGCGTCCTGAATGGCGCGTTGATCGTCGGTGAGGGCGAAGTCCATGAAAGCTCCCGCATTACAGCCTGCCCTCTGACGGGGCGTTCGGGGCGCTTCTAACGGCTGGCGGCGCGCGCGTCACCTTGCTGTCGGCGCCCCTATCAGATTTCCGCTCATTCCGGCGGACGCCGGGACCCAGTAAGAGCGACGAGCGCAGCGTTGATGTTCGGGGCACGACAGCGCGAATCTCAAATGATCATTCTGAGGCCAAAGCACTGGGTCCCGGCGTCCGCCGGGATGAGCGGGGAGAAAGGGTACGCGCTCGCTTGGACAGTTCGTCTTTTGCCTCTCCCCGCGCTTTGTTTTAAGCCGCGCGCATGACCATGCCCTTCCAGCCCGCCGCCTTCCCCTACGCCCGCCCGCGTCGCCTGCGTTCGCAGCCGTGGGTGCGCCGTCTGGTCGCCGAGACGACTCTGACGCCGGCCGATCTGATCTGGCCGCTGATCGTCCATGACGGCGACGAGGACCGCCAGCCGGTCGCCTCCATGCCGGGCGTCTTTCGCCTGTCGCCCAAGGAAGCCGCCAAGGCCGCCGTCGAGGCGCGCGATCTGGGCATTCCGATGGTCGCCCTGTTCCCGAACGTGAACGATGGGCTGAAGGACAATGTGGCCACCGCCGCCGCCGACCCGGACGGCCTGATCCCCGACTGCATCCGCGCCATCAAGGACGCCGCGCCCGAGATCGGCGTCATGACCGACGTGGCGCTGGACTGCTACACCGACCACGGCCACGACGGCGTTCTGGAAGACGGCCGCATCGTCAACGATCCGACGCTGGAGCGGCTGGCCGAACAGGCCTTCATCCACGCCCACGCGGGCGCCGACGCCGTGGCCCCGTCCGACATGATGGACGGCCGCGTCCAGGCCATCCGCGAGGCGCTGGAAGCCAACGGGCTGAGCGACACCCTGATCATCAGCTATGCGGCCAAATACGCCTCGGCCTTCTATGGCCCCTATCGCGACGCGGTCGGTTCGTCCAAGTCGCTGACCGGCGACAAGAAGACCTATCAGATGGACTTCGCCAACGCCGAGGAGGCCCTGCGCGAGGTGGCGATGGATCTGTCGGAGGGCGCCGACGCCCTGATCGTCAAGCCGGGCCTGCCCTATCTGGATATCGTCCGGCTGGTGTCGCAGACGTTCAAGGTGCCGACCTTCGCCTATCAGGTGTCCGGCGAGTACGCGATGATGCAGGCCGCCTTCGCCAACGGCTGGCTGGAGCCGGACCGCGCCATCCTGGAAAGCCTGCACGCCTTCAAGCGCGCGGGGGCGTCCGGCGTCATCAGCTACTTCGCGCCGCAAGCCGCGCGGATGATGGGCTGATCTTTTCCTTCTCCCCTTGTGCGAGAAGGTGGGCCCGAAGGGCTCGGATGAGGGGTGTCGGCGGGCTGTCCGAATATGAGGGCTGAGAGCGCGTGTCTTCGCACCCCTCATCCGTCCGGCTCCGCCGTCCACCTTCTCCCCGCAAGGGGAGAAGGAGAAAGGTTTACAGCCGCTCCCAACCCCAGGGACGCAGGGCCTCCAGCGGGCGGAACTCGGCCTTGTAGTCCATCTTGGGTGAACCCTGGACCCAGTAGCCGAGGTAGACATAGAGCAGCCCGACGGTCTCGGCCTGATGCAGGTGGTCCAGGATGGCGAAGCGGCCCAGGCTGCGGCGCCCCAGGTCCGGGTCGAAGAAGCTGTAGACCATCGACAGGCCGTCATGCAGCAGGTCGGTCAGGCAGACGCCGACCAGACGGCCGGGGCCGTCATCCTCGCTGGGCAGGCGGTATTCGATCAGATGGGTGCGGACGGCGGTGTCCTCGACCATCGACACATAGTCCAGCCAGCCCATGTCGCTCATGCCGCCGCCGGGGTGGCGGGCGGTCAGATAGCGGCGTAACAGGTCGAACTGCTCCATCGTCGCCTCGGCCTCGACCAGGTTGCGCGACAGGTCGGCGTTGCGCGCCAGGATGCGGCGACGTGAGCGTGAGAGTTCGAAATCCGCTACCGGAATGCGTACCGAGACGCAGGCGATGCAGGCCTCGCACGCCGGGCGATAGGCGATGTTCTGGCTGCGACGGAACCCGGCCTGGGTCAGGGCGTCGTTGACGTCGGCCCCGTCGCTGAAGGGCAGGTTGGCGAAGACCTTGCGTTCGAACTGCCCCGGCAGATAGGGGCAGGGCGCGCTGGCGGTCATGAAGAAGCGGAGCTGGCGCGAGAAGAAGTGCTGGGTCACGGTTGTCGCTCCGTGACGAAATCAGCGCCCGCACAGGGGCTGGATGGGTACGCGCGGCTCATATTCTGATTTGGCGCGCAACCAGCCGTTTTCGCAAGCCTTCTTCGTGCGGCGAGGGCGTCGCCGCACGGCCTCACAGGCTGGTGTCCGTGGGCAGGACCGGCGCTTCGCGCAGCAGAACGATGGCGATGCGGCGGTTGCCCGCCAGCGACGGGTCGTCGGGATAGAGGGGATCGGACCCCGCCTTGCCTGCGACGGAATAGACCCGGTCGGTGTTCACGCCTGAGCCTTGCAGCACCAGACGCGAGGCGTCGGCGCGGGCAGAGGACAGGGGCCAGTCGCCGGGGCTGCTGGCCCGGCTGGAGCCGGCGACGGCGTTGGTGTGGCCGGTGATGGAGATGCGGTTGGGCAGTTGGTTGATGACCTTGGCCACGGCGCGCAGCAGCAACTGGGCGCGCGGATTGGGGCGCGAGGAGCCGTTCTCGAACATCGAGCGGCCTTCCTGATCCACCAGCTGGATGCGCAGGCCCTCGGGCGTCTGGTCGATGATCAGCTGTTTCGACAGTTCGGCCAGTTCCGGCATGGACTGCATGGCCTGGCGCAGGGATTCGGCGGCGCTGGCGAAGTCGGCGGCCTCGCGACGGGCGATCTCGGCGCGCAGAGCGGCCTCGCTGGCCGAGGCCAGGTTCGAGTTCTGGCCCGCTTCCTGCGGCGCGTCGGGGGCTTCGGGGGCCAACTGTTCGATGACGGCGTTGGAGCCGGCGCCCTTGGCCCCTTCGGAATCGCCCAGCGAGGTGCCGCCCAGGATGCCGCCGGAGCCCGAGGTCGAGGCCGAGACATTGGCCGGGGCGAAATATTCGGCGATGCCGCGCTTCTGCTCCGGATCAGTCGTGTTGATCAGCCACATCAACAGGAAGAAGGCCATCATGGCGGTGACGAAGTCGGCGTAGGCCACCTTCCACGCGCCGCCGTGGTGGCCGTGTCCGGATACCTTCTTCACCTTCTTGATCAGGATCGGGCGATCGTTCAGCGCCATGGGGCGGGTCCGTCTTAACCGTGTTCGTTCGCCCTAAATCCCATGAGGGGCTTAAGAAGCGGTTGCGGCGCCATGCGACGGCCCGCCGCGCCCTTGCCGATACGGGCTTCACGGCCTAGCTGAGGGCCATGTCCGACGCGTCCGCTTCTCCTGCCGCCGATTTCGATCCTCGCGCCTATCGCCGGGCGCTGGGCGGGTTCGCGACGGGGGTGTGCGTGGTCACGGCCCATACGGTCGACGGCCCGCTGGGGATCACGGTGAACAGCTTCACCTCCGTCTCGCTGGACCCGCCGCTGGTGCTGTGGTGCATGGACATCAAGTCCGACCGTCATGACGCCTTCGCCGGGGCGGATCGGTTCGCGGTGCATATGCTGCCGGTCGAGGACAAGGCCATGTCCGACCGTTTCGCCTGGGGCGTCTGCCGCCTGTCGGACGATGAGTTCGCGGTGGACGACCCCGAGCCGCCGCGCCTGCTCAACGCGGTGACGCGGCTGACCTGCCAGACGCACGACCGCATCGTCATGGGCGATCACCTGGTCATCGTCGGCCGGGTCGAGGCGTTCGACACGCGGCCGGGCGACGCCCTGACCTATTTCCGCGGGAAGTACGGCAAAGCGGTCGATCCGACGGCCTGATCCCTTCTCCCCTTGCGGGAGAAGGTGGCCCGTCAGGGTCGGATGAGGGGTCTCTCAACGCGAGATGGGGCGGCGAGTTGAAGGTCCTGCAACCCCTCATCCGTCTGGCTTCGCCAGCCACCTTCTCCCGCAAGGGGAGAAGGAAAACCTACGTCGTCGGCACCGCCGTACCTGAAGCTTGAGGCGTTCCGCCCCACGGCCCGTCGTCCCGACCGCCGGCGAACTGCACCAGCGCCGCGATGCGTTTCTCGATCGGCGGGTGCGTCGCGAACAGGCCCGAAAATCCCGCCTTGTCGGCCGTATTGTCCAGGAACATGCCGCGCAGTTCGTCCGGCGCCTCGACCTTCGACTGGCCCGACACCTTCCTCAGCGCCGAGATCATCGCGTCCGGATTCTTGGTCAGCTCCACCGCCCCGGCGTCGGCCACATACTCGCGCGTCCGCGACAGGGTCATGCGGATGACGGCGGCCAGGCCGAAACCGATCACTCCGATCGCCAGACCGATCAAGATCAGGGGCATGGCGTTCTTGTTGTTCCCGCCGCGGCCGCCGCGCACATAGAACAGGCTGCGGAACACCAGTTCGGCCACCACGCTGATGATCCCTGCGAAGATCGAGGCGATCACCATGGTCCGCACGTCCTTGTTGATGACGTGGGTCAGCTCGTGCGCCAGAACGCACTCCATCTCGTCGCGGTTCAGGGTCTGCATCAGGCCGCGCGTGACGGTGACGCTGTAGTTGCCCTCGTGCAGGCCGGACGCATAGGCGTTCAGCGACGGACTTTCGATGATGCGCAGGGTCGGCGTCTTCATCCCGCGCGAGATCGCCAGGTTCTCCAGCAGATTATAGAGTTCCGGTTCGACCCGGCGCTCGACCTTTCGCGCGCCGGTCATGACGTCAATCATCATCTGGTTGCCGAAATAGGCGATGACGAACCAGATCGCCGCAGCGATGGCGGCGAAGGGCACGGTCCAGCCCAGCATGGACGCCGCCAGCGCCAGGTCCTGGCCCAGATCGCCGCCCGAGTTGGGCAGCAGGCCGAACCCCATCATCAGCACCTGAACGCCGAACAGGATGCCGACCAGCAGCACCGGGAACCCGGCCAGCAGGATCGCTGACCGGGCGTTGTTGCGCCAGATGTGGGTCTTGAGGCCGACGGCCTGACCGAAAACCGCCATTGGGGCTTAGAACTTCACCGTCGGCGGCGCGGCGTTCAGGCCGGCGCGCTCGCTTTCGCCCACGTCGAAGAAGGGCTTGTCGGCGCCGAAGCCGAACATCCCGGCGAACAGAACGGTCGGAAACTGGCGGCGCACGGCGTTGAACTCGCTGACCGCATTGTTGAAGAAGCGACGCGCGGCGGCCAGCTTGTTCTCGATGTCCGACAAGTCCATCTGCAACTGCTGGAAGTTGGCGTTGGCCTTCAGGTCCGGATAGGCCTCGGACACGGCGAACAGACGGCCGAGCGTCGCCGTCAGCATGTTCTCGGCCTGCACCTTCTCATCGACGGTGCGAGCCCCCGCAGCGGCGGCGCGCGCCTGGGTCACGGCGTCCAGGGTGCCGCGCTCGTGCGTGGCGTAGCCCTTCACCGTCTCGACCAGATTGGGGATCAGGTCCTGACGCTGCTTCAGCTGCACGTCGATGTCCGCGAACGACTGGTTCGCCGCCTGGTCCAGCTTCACCAGCCGGTTGTAGGCGCCGACCACGACGAACAGCAGAATGACGACGATGACGCCGATGATGATCCAGGTGATCATTGAGCCTCCTCCGAAAGATCAAGCGTGAATATGGGGGGCAACCTGCGTCGCGCCTAATGAAAATCCCGACATACGCGGTCTTCTGACGCACCCGGCTTGTGCGGTGAAAGAACGGCGTACTACCTGTGCTGCATGAAGATGAGAGATCAGACCCTCACCGTACTCCTGGGCATCGGAGCGGTGGCCGCGGGGATCGCTTTCATGGCTTTCCTGGCCGCCTTCCTGTTCAGCATCTACGTGTCGTTCTTCGCCGCCTGAGGCGTCGCGCTCCTCCCCACGCCTTGGAGAGGAGCTGACGATCAGCGGAACTTCCTCAGGCCGCGCGGGCCCTGGCGGCCGGCCCCGGCGCGCTTGCCCAGCCAGTCCTTCCAGTCGACCCAGTTGCGGCGGCGACCGCCGCCGTCGACCCATTCCGGCCCCTGTTCGGCGTTGAACACCGCCACGTCGGCCAGGCCGCCCTGCTTGTAGTTCTGCAGCTTCACGCCCTTGCCACGGCCCATTTCGGGCAGTTCGGCCAGGGGGAAGATCAGGGTCTTGATGTTCTCGCCGATGGTCGCGACGTGATCGCCGACAGGCGTTTGGGGGACCCGCAGCATGGCCAGCATCTTGCCGTTCAGCACCTGCTTGCCGCCGCGCTTCTGGGCCAGAAGGTCGTTCTCCGGCGCCACGAAGCCGTAACCGGCCTTGGACGCGATCAGCAGCTTCGCATCGGGTTCGTGCGCCACGACATTGATGATCTCAGCCTTCTCGTCCAGATCGATCATCAGGCGCAACGGCTCGCCATGCCCGCGCCCGGAGGCCAGCTTGTCGGCGCCGATGGTGAAGATGCGGCCGTCCGAGGCGCCGATCAGCAGCTTGTCCGTCGTATAGGCGGGGACCAGGAAGCCCAGCTTGTCGCCTTCCTTGAACTTCAGCTCGGAGGGGTCGTCGACCTTGCCCTTGGCGGCGCGGATCCAGCCGCGATCCGACAGGATGACGGTGATCGCCTCGCGCGGGATGAAGGCCTCCGGCGCGACGAAGGCTGAGGCGTCGACCGCCTCGCCGATCACAGTGCGGCGCGGCGAGATCAGCGCCTTGCGGACCGCCTCCAGCTCCTTGCCGATGGCCTTCCATTGCTTGGCCTCGGAGGACGTCAGCGCCTGCAGCGCTGCAAGTTCTTCCGACAGCTCCTTGAATTCCTTCTCGATCGTCATCTCTTCGAGACGGGCCAGCTGGCGCAGGCGGGTGTCGAGAATGAAGTCGGCCTGAAGTTCGCTCAGTCCGAAGGTCGCGATCAGGGCCGCCTTGGGCTGCTCTTCCTCGCGAACGATGCGGATGACCTCGTCCAGGTTCAGGAAGACGATGCGCAGGCCTTCCAATAGGTGCAGGCGCTTTTCGACGCGGGCGATGCGCCACTGGCTGCGGCGGTTCAGCACCACGCGGCGGTGATCCAGGAAGGCCCGCAGACAGTCCTTCAGCCCCATGACGCGCGGCGTGCCGGTGGCGTCCAGCACGTTCATGTTGATGGGGAAGCGCGTCTCCAGATCGGAAAGCTTGAACAGGCTTTCCATAAGGACTTCAGGCTCTACCGTCCGGGACTTGGGCTCCAGGATCAGGCGGATGTCCTCGGCCGACTCATCGCGGACGTCGGCCAGCAGCGGCGCCTTCTTGTTCTCGATCAGGTCGGCCAGCTGTTCGATCAGCTTGGACTTCTGCACCTGATAGGGGATTTCGGTGACGACGATGCGCCACACGCCTCGGCCCAGATCCTCGGTGTCCCAGGCGGCGCGCAGGCGCACACCGCCCCGGCCCGTCTCATAGGCGTCCAACATGGACGCGTGGCCCTCGACCGAGACGCCGCCGGTGGGGAAGTCCGGCCCCGGCACGATCTTGACAAGGTCCTCGGTCGTGGCGTCCGGCCGCTCCAGCAACAGATGGCAGGCGTCGATCAGCTCGCCCACGTTATGCGGCGGGATCGAGGTCGCCATGCCAACGGCGATGCCCGACGATCCGTTGGCCAGCAGGTTGGGGAAGCCCGCCGGCAGCACCACCGGCTCTTCGTCCTGATCGTCGTAGGTCGGGCGGAAGTCGACCGCGTCCTGATCGATGCCGTCCAGCAGCAGGACGGCGGCGGGCGTCAGCTTGCACTCGGTGTAGCGCATGGCCGCCGCGCTATCGCCGTCGATGTTGCCGAAGTTCCCCTGGCCGTCCACCAGCGGATAGCGCTGGGCGAAATCCTGCGCCAGACGGACCAACGCCTCGTAAATCGAGGCGTCGCCGTGCGGGTGATAGCCGCCCATGACCTCGCCGACGACCTTGGCGCATTTGCGCGCGGCCGCCTGCGGGTTCAGCCGCATCTGATGCATGGCGTACATGATGCGCCGGTGCACGGGCTTGAAGCCGTCACGCACGTCGGGCAGCGCGCGGTTGGTGATGGTCGACAGGGCGTAGGCCAGATAGCGGCGCGACAGCGCCTCGCCCATCGGCTCTTCAACGATGCGGCCGCCGTCCGGCGTCGGGGTGTGGATGGTCATACGGCTTCGAATCAATGATCGGACGAGGAAAGTCTAGCGCAGCCGGGGCCTGACGCCGGGATTGTCAGCGCCTATCTGTGCAGAAACGCGCGAAGGAGCCCCGATGAAGACCGCCTTGACCGACCGCCTCGGCCTGTCCTTCCCCCTGATCCAGGCGCCGATGGCCGGAACCTCGACCGCCGAACTGGCCGCCGCCGTGTCGAACGCGGGGGCGCTGGGCTCCATCGCCCTGGGCGCCATCGACGCCGAGGCGAGCCGCAAGGCCATCCGCGCGGCCAGGGCGCTGACCGAGCGGCCGTTCAACGTCAATCTGTTCTGCCATGCGCCGGTTGCGGCTGATCCGGCGCGGGACGCCGTCTGGATCGACAGCCTGCGCCCGATCTTCAGTGAGTTCGGCGCGGCCCCGCCCGAACGCCTCAACGACATCTACCAGAGCTTCCTGACCGACGACGCCAAGCTGGCCGTGCTGGTGGAGGAAAGACCCGCCGTGGTCAGCGTCCATTTCGGTCTGCCGCGCGCCGATCAGATCGCGGCGCTGAAGGCGGCGGGCTGCATCCTGATCGCCACCGCCACCACGCCCGACGAAGGCCGCGCCGCCGTCGTCGCCGGGTTCGACATGGTGATCGCCCAGGGGGTCGAGGCGGGCGGCCATCGCGGCGTCTTCGACCCGGCCGACGATCCGCGCTTCGCCACCCTGCCGCTGACGCGCCTGCTGGCGCGCGACCTGCCGGTTCCGGTCATCGCGGCGGGCGGCGTCATGGACGGCGCAGGGATCGCGGCGGCGCTGGCGCTGGGCGCGGCCGGGGCGCAGATGGGCACAGCCTTCGCCGCCTGCCCGGAATCGGCGGCGGATGCGGCCTATCGGACGGCCTTGTCGGGGGCGGAGGCTGGGCGCACGCGGGTCAGCGCGGCCATCTCCGGCCGCCCGGCGCGCGGGGTCGAGAACGCCTTCATGCGCCGCTCCGATGAGATGAAGATCGCCGCCTATCCCTACGCCTACGATCTCGGCAAGGCGCTGAACGCGGCGGCCAGGGCGAAGGGCGACAACGGCTACGCGCCGCACTGGGCCGGGCAAGGCGCACCGCTGGGCCGCGCCCTGCCCGCCGCCGAACTGGTCGCGACGCTGCAAAGGGAAATGCGTGAGGCGATTGCGGGGTTGTCGGCGCTGAGCCGGTAAGCTCACACGCTCAAATCCCGTCTCCCCGGAACTACAGCCGCCCCGCCTCGCCCAGCTTGTCGATCATCCAGACGCGCGCGGGCGGCAGGGGCCGGTTCAGGGCGTGGAAGACGAACTGCTCAAGGAAATGCCCGGTCAGCTCCAGCCCCGCCTTCACGTCGCCCTCCCCCAGGCCTGCCTGCGCGCCCAGCATGAAGGGCGGCAGGGCCAGCAGCTTATCGGCATAGGGGGCGCCCGCCTCGCGACTGACGGCGCGGCCGGTGCGGGGGCTGACCCAGACCAGATCATCCATCGACCCTGTTGAGGCGCAGCGCGACAGGTCGAGACCGAAACCCAGATCCTCCAGCAGTCCCGCCTCGAACCGCACGAAGATGGCGGGCCAGACATCAGGCACGGCGAACGCGCCCATCAGCGCTTCGAAGGCGTAGAAGGCGCCGGGGTGCGGCTCGCGCTCCGGCAGGGCGCCCTGCGCCACCGCAGCGGCGGCGCTCAGTCCGGTCAGGGCCAGCGGGTCGTCGAACAGGGCGGCTGGGCCTTCGCCCACCGGCTCCAGCCGCGCCGATCCCAGCTGATCCGACGTCCGCGACCGCAGATCGGCCACGACCCGCGCACCGGGCTGAAGGAAAGGCCGCATCCGGCGCGACGCCCCGCCCGCGACATAGGCGGCGCGACGGCCGTGATGCTCGGTCAACAGATCGACCACCGCCCCCGTATCGCCATGCGCCCGCGCCGACAGCACGAAGGCGTCGTCCTGAACCTCCATCAGTCGGCCTTGATGGCGTCAACGACAGCGCGCGCCTTGTCATTCGGCACGACGAAGCTGAGGACGTATTGCTCGATCTTCCAGCCGTCGTCGGTCAGGCGCAGCACGCCCGAGCCGCGCGTCGTTCCATAGGCGTCATTGTCCAGCACCTCGTCGAACCAGGCGATGCAGCGGCAGTCGATCGGGGCGACGGTCACGGTCCGCGCCGTCGGCCGATAGGTCCAGCCCTTGCCTTGCGAGAAGTATGGCGTGGCGTAGGCGCGGAACTCCGGCAGGCTCCACCGCTCGCCCGCATCGGTGCCGATGAAGCGGGCGTCCGGGGTAAAGGTCGCGAAATAGGCCTCGCCGTCCGCGACCGAGGCGGCGGCGTGCATGGCGTCCAGGGTGCGTTCGACCGAGGCGGTCTCGGCCGGAGCGGCGGATAGCTGGAGCATCATCAGAGCGGCGGCGATCATGGAGATGTTCTAGTCCTGTTCCAACGCTGGGGGAAGCGCATCCGTCCGGAGTCAGGCCAGCCCTTGCCCCTGCCCTCCGACTGGGCGAAAGGTAACATCGCGTGTTGGGTTAAGGAATCTGACCAGTGACGAGTCTGGTGGAGCGGCTGACGGAGCGGGAACGGCAATGCCTGCAGCTCGTCCATGCCCACTTCAATTCCAAGCAGATCGCACGCCAGCTCGGCATCAAGCCCGGAACGGTCGACCGCCACTGCGAAAACGCCGTGAGAAAGCTGCAGGTCGACAGCCGCGTGGCCGCCGCCCTGGCGCTGGCTTCGGAAAGCCGGTCGCGCATTGGGAACGCTTCCCAAGACGGATCGGCGCCAATGTTCGAGACGGTCGATTTTGCGCTGGATCGGGTCGCTGAAAGGGCGCCCGATGACCGATCCCGAAGACATGATGCCGCCGCTGAAATGGCGCGAGTTGGAAGCCGTGTTTCACCAACTGGCTCCGACCGAAACGAAGAAGCGGATGGTCCGTCATCTGATCGAGGGGACCCGCAAACAAGCGGCGTTCCTTACGCCGACGGCCGTGATGACGGAGCTGGCCTACATCGCCGCAGCGATGCTGGACTCCAACTTCTGTCCCTCGGAGCAGGAAGCGGGCGCCTCGGAAGCCTTCTGGTCGTCTTCGGCGTCGCCGCCGCAGCGGCCTGGATCCTGACAGCTGCAGCCGGCGCTCAGAGGTTCGCCTTCGTGCTGCAGCACCTGCGGTATGGGGGTTGACCCGGCGCCCGTTCAATACGGAACGAGTGATATGAAAAGAAGCGAAGAGGCGACGCTCATCGCCACGAGAATCCAACGCGCCCTGTGCCGCGCCGAACAGGGGCAGGACCAGTCCATCGACCGATTGGGCCAACTGGCCCAGGCCCTGACGCGCGGGCGTCGCGCCGCCGGCCTCTCGACCACCGTCGGCCAGCCGGCCTTCGACGCCCTGGCGCGCGCCATGGCGGCCCAGGTCGAGGCCCAGAAGGCCATGGTCGAACTTCACGGCGCGCTCGCCGAGGTGAAAGGCCAGACGCGTTTCCGCAGCATACGTCTGGGCGGTCTGGACAAGGCGGACGACCCGGTGCCGCGCGAAACTCGTCTGGCCCTGGTTGATCGGGCGGCCTGAATCGATGAGGGTGACATGGCGGCCATGTCACCCATCTACCTCTTCACCCTCGTCTTTCTGGTTCTGACCGCGCTCCTCGCCCTGTGGCGCGGCGGGCCATGGCAACGCGTCCTCTCCATCGCCCTGGGGGTCGCCTGGCTGATTTCCCAGATCGTTCCGTTTGACTACCGCACGCCCCCGTGGGCGGCCGTGTCGGCCGACGGCCTGGTCTTCCTGCTCCTGCTTTACGGCTCTGCGCGAAGCGGAACCTGGTGGATGCCGATTGCCGCGGCCTTCCAGTTCCTGGTGCTCGCCACCCACTATGTCTTCATCACCGACATCAGGCTGGAGCAATGGGCCTATGTCTCGGCCTACTACGTCTGGAACATCGGACTGATCGCGACGCTGTTCGTCTCCTGCCTGCTGTACCGGCGCAAAGCGCGGGCGCCGCATCCTGCAGGCCACGGAAAAACGCAAGCCGACTAGCGCGATCCCGCTTCCGGGCCGTAAACCAGACCCATGAGCAAGATGAATGCGAATTGGCGTTTCTGGATCGATCGCGGCGGCACCTTCACCGACATCGTCGCCCGCGCGCCCGACGGCGCGCTCAGGACCGGCAAGCTGCTGTCGGTCAATCCCGAGCAGTACGCCGACGCCGCCGTCGAGGGCGTCCGGCGGATGCTGGGCGCCGCGCCCGGCCCGCTGGCGGCGGGTCTGGTCGACGAGGTGCGCATGGGCACCACCGTCGCCACCAACGCCCTGCTCGAGCGCAAGGGCGAGCCGACCGTGCTGGCGATCACCGCCGGTTTCGGCGACGCCCTGCGGATCGGCTGGCAGGCCCGGCCCGACCTTTTCGCGCGCCACATCCGCCTGAACGATCAGCTTTACGACCGCGTGGTCGAGATCGACGAGCGCCTGACCGCCGACGGCGCCGTCGATCGTCCTCTGGATGAAGCGAAGGCGCGGGCGGATCTGAAAGCGGCCCATGCGGCGGGCTTCCGCGCCGTGGCCATCGTCCTGGTCCACGGCTGGCGCTTCATCGATCACGAGCGACGCCTGGCCGAGATCGCGCGCGAGGTCGGCTTCAGCCAGATCTCGGTCAGCCATGAGGTCGGGGCGCTGATCAAGCTGATCGGACGCGGCGACACCACGGTGGCGGACGCCTATCTGTCGCCGATCCTGCGCGCCTATGTGGAGCGGGTCGGCGCCGATCTGGGCGCGGCGACGCCGCTGCAGTTCATGCAGTCCTCAGGCGGGCTGACGGCGGCCGACGCCTTCCGGGGCAAGGACGCCATCCTGTCGGGGCCCGGAGGCGGCGTGGTGGCGATGGCCGAGACGGCCAGGGCCGCCGGCTTCGACCGCGTCATCGGCTTCGACATGGGCGGCACCTCGACCGACGTGTCCCATTTCGCCGGGGACTATGAGCGGACCTCCGACGCCGTGGTGGCCGGGGTGCGCCTGCGGGCGCCGATGCTGAGCATCCACACCGTGGCGGCGGGCGGCGGCTCGATCTGCCGCTTCGACGGCGGGCGATTGCGAGTCGGTCCGGAATCGGCGGGCGCCTCGCCGGGACCGGCGGCCTATCGGCGCGGCGGGCCGCTGACGGTGACCGACTGCAACGTCATGATGGGCAAGCTCAGCGCCGACTTCTTCCCCGCCGTCTTCGGCCCGACCGCCGACCAGCCGCTGGACGCCGAGGCGGTGCGCGCGAAGTTCGAGGCCATGGCGGCCGAGGTCGAGGCCGCGACCGGCCGCCCCGTCACGCCCGGCGAACTGGCCGAGGGCTTCGTCACCATCGCCGTGCAGAACATGGCCGAGGCGATCCGCTCCATCTCGATCCAGCGCGGCTATGACGTCACCAAATATGTGCTGAACTGCTTCGGCGGCGCAGGGGGCCAGCACGCCTGCCTGGTGGCCGACGCCCTGGGCATGACCCAGGTGCTGCTGCACCCATTCGCGGGCGTCCTGTCGGCCTACGGCATGGGCCTGGCCGAGGTGCGGGCCATCCGTCAGACCACCGTGGCCCTGCCCCTCTCGCCCAACGCCGACGCCGCCCTGGCCGAGCAGGTCGAAACGCTGACAAAAGCCGCGCGCGGCGATCTGACGGCCCAGGACTTCGACGAAGCAGCCGTCTCGACCATCGCCCGCGCCGAGATCAAGTTCGCCGGGTCCGACACCCCCTTGACCGTGCCATTCGGTCCGGCCGCCGACATGGCCGCCGCCTTCGAGCAGACGCACCGTCGCCGCTTCGGCTTCTTCGCCGAGGACAAGGCCCTGGTGGTCGAGACTCTGGAGGTCGAAGCCGTCGGCCGCTCGGACCAGACGCCGGACGCGCCCCCGGCGCCTGATGGCGGGGCCTCGGCGCCCGAACCGGTCGCCGCCCTGGCCGTCCGCATGGCGGGAGAGGATCGCCAGACGCCCGTCTACCGTCGTGAGGCGCTGAAGCCCGGCGCCCATGTCGACGGCCCCGCCATCCTTCTGGAAGACACCGGCACCACCGTCGTCGAACCCGGTTGGCGCGCCTCGGTCGATGCCGCGTCCAACCTGCTGCTGAAGCGCGTCGTCGCCCTGCCCGCCCGCACCGCCATCGGCACAGACGTCGATCCGATCATGCTGGAGGTGTTCAACAGCCGCTTCATGGCCTGCGCCGAACAGATGGGCGAAGCCCTGCGCGCCACCGCCTATTCGGTGAACATCAAGGAGCGTCTGGACTTCTCCTGCGCCGTCTTCGATGCGGGCGGGTCGCTGATCGCCAACGCCCCGCACATCCCGGTGCATCTGGGCTCGATGGGCGAAAGCATCCGCACCGTCATCGCCTCGCGCGGCGATCAGCGAGACAGTCGAGGCATGAAGGCGGGCGACGTCTACATGCTGAACGCGCCTTACAACGGCGGCACCCACCTGCCCGACATCACGGTCATCATGCCGGTGTTTCTGGACAGCGATGACGCCCCGGCCTTCTTCGTCGCGGCGCGCGGCCACCACGCCGATGTCGGCGGGATCACGCCCGGCTCCATGCCCGCCAACTCGCGCGCCGTGGACGACGAGGGCGTACTGATCGACGACTTCCTGCTGGTCGACGCCGGAAAGCTCTGCGAGGCCGAGACGCGGGTCCTGTTCGCCTCCGGTCCCTGGCCGTCGCGCAATGTCGATCAGAACCTGTCGGACCTGAAGGCCCAGGTCGCCGCCTGCACGCGCGGCGCCCAGGAGCTGATCCGCATGACCGGCGAGTTCGGCCGCGAGGTCGTCACCGCCTATATGGGCCACGTCCAGGACAACGCCGAAGAGGCCGTTCGCCGTGCCGTCGCCGCCCTGAAGCCCGGCGTCTTCGCCTATGAGATGGACGACGGCGCCGTCATCCGCGTCCGCATCGACGTAGACGCCGAGGCCCGCAGCGCGGTCGTCGACTTCACCGGGACCAGCGACCAGTTGCCGACCAACTTCAACGCCCCGCTGTCGATCGCGCGGGCGGCGACCCTCTATGTCTTCCGCACCCTGGTGGACGACGCCATTCCGCTGAACGAGGGCTGTCTGAAGCCGATCGAACTGATCGTGCCGGAAGGCTCGATGCTGAACCCGCGCTATCCCGCCGCCGTGGTGGCGGGCAACGTCGAGACCAGCCAGGCCGTGGTCGATGCGCTTTACGGCGCGCTGGGCGTTCTGGCCTCCAGCCAGGGGACGATGAACAACTTCACCTTCGGCGACGACACGCGACAGTATTACGAGACCATCGCCGGGGGATCGGGCGCCGGGCCTGACTTCGATGGAACCGCCGCCGTCCAGACCCATATGACCAACAGCCGCCTGACCGACCCCGAGGTGCTGGAGACGCGCTTCCCCGTGCTGCTGGAGGCATTCTCCATCCGGCGCGGCTCGGGCGGCGAGGGCCTGCATCGCGGCGGCGACGGGGCCGTGCGGC
The DNA here is from genome assembly GCF_053645695.1 of Brevundimonas sp. NPDC055311. Taxonomy (NCBI): domain Bacteria; kingdom Pseudomonadati; phylum Pseudomonadota; class Alphaproteobacteria; order Caulobacterales; family Caulobacteraceae; genus Brevundimonas; species Brevundimonas sp. NPDC055311. The sequence continues at coordinate 275,493 of NZ_JBSHMV010000003.1, read as the reverse complement.
GGATGCGTTTCCTGGAGCCGATGACGGCGGCCATCCTGTCCAACCATCGCCGCGTGCCGCCCTTCGGCGCGGACGGCGGCGAACCCGGCGCAGTCGGGATCAATCGGGTCGAGCGGGCCGACGGTCGGGTCGAGCCGCTGGGCGCTACGGCCGAGGTCGCCATGGCCCCCGGCGACGTCTTCGTCATCGAGACGCCCGGCGGCGGCGGCTTCGGCGCGAAAGACGCTTCCTGAGACGCCCGAACCGCGTAACCATTCGCTAGAAGTCCGTCTGGGGAGGGCGTGATCCGATGCTGGTGCTGCTAGGGATACTGATCGTGGTCGCGGGCTTCGTCGCCCGGATCAATCCGCTGATCGTCATTCTGGTCGCGGCCATCGCCACCGGGGTGCTGGCGGCGGTCGGGCCGGGCGTGGACGCACGCGCGCTCCTGCAGGCCGGGATCGACACCATTGCGCGCTTTGGTCAGGCCTTTAACGACAACCGCTATTTCCACATCACCTGGCTGGTGCTGCCGGTGATCGGCCTGCTGGAACGCGCAGGCCTGCAGGAACGGGCGCGCGATCTGGTGACCAAGGTCAAGGCGGCCACGGCCGGACGGCTGATGCTGATCTATCTGCTGGTGCGTCAGGCGACCTCGGCGTTGGGCCTGACCTCACTCGGCGGCCACCCCCAGATGGTGCGCCCGCTGATCGCGCCGATGGCCGAAGGCGCGGCCGAGAGCGCCCACGGCGCCCTGACCGACAAGGCGCGCTTCCGCATTCGCGGCATGGCGGCGGGCACGGACAACATCGGCCTGTTCTTCGGCGAGGACATCTTCATCGCCATCGGCTCCATCGTCCTGATCGTCGGCTTTCTGGAGCAGGCCGGCATCCGGGTCGAGGCTCTGCACGTCTCCCTGTGGGCCATCCCCACGGCCATCGTCGCCTTCCTGGTCCACGGCGCGCGCCTGCTGATGTTCGATCGTCAGGTGAAGAAGGACATGGCCGCGCCCGGCGCATCCGCAGACGCGGAGGGCGGCCGATGATCACGCTGGAGCACGCCTATGTCGCGACCGGGCTGACGTTCGCGGCCTTCTCCATCCTGAGCCTTCGCGATCCGCACAATCCGACGCGCTTCCGCAGCGCCCTGTTCTGGGGGCTGATCGCCCTGTCCATGCTGTTCGGCTCCTGGCTGGGCGGTCTGGGCAACGGATTCCTGGTCATCGCCCTGGTCGTCATCGGCGCCTCGGGCAAGCTGGGCGTCGGCAAGCCCGCCACCACGACGCCGGAGCAACGCCAGGCCAGCGCCGCCCGCTGGAAGAACGCCCTGTTCGCGCCCGCCCTGATGGTGCCGCTGGTCGCCGTCGGCGGCACCCTGATGGCCAAGCACACGGCGGCCGGCGCCTGGCTGATCTCGCCGGTGCAGACCACGCTGATCTCGCTGGGGCTGGGCTGCGTCATCGCCCTGGTCGCCGCCATGGCCTGGTTCCGGCCGCCGGTCATGGCCCCGGTGCAGGAAGGCCGGCGCCTGATGGACTCCATCGGCTGGGCGGCGCTGCTGCCGCAGATGCTGGCGTCTCTGGGCGCGGTGTTCCTGGCCGCCGATGTGGGTCAGGTGGTCGGCGACCTGATCGCGCGGGTCATCCCCATGACCTCGGCCTTCATGGCGGTATTCGCCTACTGCGCAGGGATGGCCCTGTTCACCATCATCATGGGCAACGCCTTCGCCGCCTTCCCAGTCATGACCGCCGCCATCGGCCTGCCCATCGTCGTGCATCAGTTCGGCGGCGATCCCGCCATCGTCTGCGCCATCGGCATGCTGGCCGGATTCTGCGGAACGTTGATGACGCCCATGGCCGCCAACTTCAACGTGGTGCCCGCCAATCTGCTGGAGCTGCCGGACCGCAACTCGCCCCTGAACGGGGTGATCCGCGCCCAGCTTCCAACGGCGGTCGTCATGCTGTTCGCCAACATGCTGCTGATGTATTTCCTCGCTTTCCGGTTCGGATCATGACGCAAAGCCTCGACCCCGCGCTCGCCTCCCGCTTCGCCGCCACGGCCCTGGGCCATGTGACGCGCGAGTATCCCAACCACATCATGCATGTGCTGACCGGGCCTCAGGACGCCCGCACGCCGCGCGACATGCACCCGATCTTCTTCGGCAGCTTCGACTGGCACTCCTGCGTGCATGGCTGGTGGACCCTGTTCACCCTCTTTCGCCTGCACCCCGACATGGCCGAAGCGCCCGCCATCCACGCCCTGGCCGACGAGCTGTTCACGCCGCAGAACGTCGCCGGAGAAGCCGCCTATCTGGCCCGGCCCGAAGCGCGCGGCTTCGAACGCCCCTACGGCTGGGCCTGGCTGCTGATGCTGGCGGCGGAGCTGGAGCGGCACGAGACGGACGAAGCCCGCCGCTGGGCCAAGACCCTGCGCCCGCTGGCCCAGGTCTTCGCCGAGCGCTTCAGGGCCTTCCTGCCGCTGGCCGACTACCCGGTGCGGACCGGAACCCACTACAACACCGCCTTCGCCCTGCGGCTGACGCTGGACTATGCGGACGCCCACGACGCCGACCTGGCCGCCCTGTGCCGCGCCGCCGCCCTGCGCTGGCACGGCGAGGACCGCGACTGTCAGGCGTGGGAGCCGTCGCAGGACGAGTTCCTGTCGCCCGCCCTGATGGAGGCCGCCCTGATGCGGCGCGTCCTGTCGCCTGAGGCCTTCCGCGCCTGGTTCGACGCCTTCCTGCCCCGCCTTGGCGACGGCCAGCCCGCGACCTTGCTGAACCCCGCCCGCGTCAGCGACCGCACCGACGGCAAGATCGCCCATCTGGACGGGCTGAATTTGAGCCGGGGCTGGTGCTGGCGCGAGATCGTCGCCGGGCTACCCGCCGAAGACCCGCGCCGCGCCATCGGAGCCGCAGCGACGGCGGTTCACCTGGACGCCGCCCTGCCCCATGTCACGGGCGACTACATGGGCGAGCACTGGCTGGCGAGCTTCGCCCTATTGGCCCTGCTGGCGGACTGAAAGGCTTCCACGAAAAGGGGAATGGTAGGCGGCGACGGGTTCGAACCGCCGACCCTCTCGGTGTAAACGAGATGCTCTGACCAGCTGAGCTAGCCGCCCACATCACCCGACTCAATGTCGGGGACAGGCTTCATGCCCTGCGGCGGTCAGCCGTTCAAGGCGCTTTTCAAGCCCTCGCCGGGGCGAAAGCGCGCGGTGCGCGAGGCGGGGCGGGCGATTTCCTGGCCGGTCTGCGGGTTGCGAGCCACGCCCGCCTTGCGATCAACGGCGACGAAACTGCCGAAGCCGACCAGCCGCACGTCGCGCCCCTGAACCAGCGAACCGGTCACCTGATCGGTGAAGGCTTCCAGGGCCAGCTTGGCCTGGTCGCGGCTGATGCCCGCCGCCTCGGCCATGCGGCCGATCAGTTCCGTCTTGGTCATGTCTGCGGCTCCCCTCTCGAACGAAGGGCGCACTTAAACGGCTGTCGGCGCGCAGGTCAAAAAAGAGGCGGTCCGGGTCGCCCCGAACCGCCTTCCTTCATCGGATCAGAGACCCGGCGTCAGTGGCTGACGCTGGCCCCCTCGCCCGCCGTCGGCGCCGGCGGCGTCGGGGTCATGGGCTCGGCCGCCTCGTCCCATTCGACGGGAGTCGGCGTGCCGGTCAGGGCCCACTTCAGCGCCTCGTCAGCCGTGGAGATCGGCACGATCTCGAGGGCTGCCTTCACGTTTTCCGGCACCTCCTCGAGGTCCTTCTCGTTCTCCTGCGGGATCAGGACGGTCTTCACGCCCGAGCGCAGGGCCGCCAGCAGCTTCTCCTTCAGGCCGCCGATGGCCGTCACCCGGCCGCGCAGGGTGATCTCGCCGGTCATGGCGATGTCCTTGCGGATCGGGATGCCGGTCAGGACCGAGACCATGGCCACCGTCATGGCCACGCCGGCCGAGGGGCCGTCCTTGGGCGTGGCGCCGTCGGGAACGTGGACGTGGATGTCGGTCTTCTCGAACACCGGCGGCTTGACGCCGATGCTGAGGGCGCGGCTGCGGACGTAGGACGCCGCCGCCGAGATCGACTCCTTCATGACGTCCTTCAGGTTGCCGGTCACGGTCATGCGGCCGCGGCCCGGCATCTTCAGGGCCTCGATGGTCAGGATGTCGCCGCCGAACTCGGTCCAGGCCAGGCCGGTGACGATGCCGACCTGATCTTCCGCATCCGTCTCGCCATAGCGGAATTTCCGCACGCCCGCGTATTCGGCCAGCTTGGCCGCATCCACGGTGATCGAGGCGGCCTTGGTCTTGGCCATCTCGCGCACCGCCTTGCGGGCCAGACCGCCCAGGGCGCGTTCCAGCGAACGCACACCCGCTTCACGCGTGTAGTAGCGGATCAGGTCGCGGATCGTCTCATCGGGGACGATCAGTTCGCCGTCCTTCAGGCCGTGGTCCTTGAGTTGCTTGGGCAGGACGTGGCGCTTGGCGATCTCGACCTTCTCGTCCTCGGTGTAACCCGAGACGCGAATGATCTCCATGCGGTCCAGCAGGGGCTGGGGCATGTTCAGGCTGTTGGCCGTGGTGACGAACATCACCGGCGACAGGTCGTAGTCGACCTCCAGATAGTGGTCGCCAAAGGTCGAGTTCTGGGCCGGGTCCAGCACCTCCAGCAGGGCCGAGGACGGGTCGCCGCGCCAGTCGGCGCCCAGCTTGTCGATCTCGTCCAGCAGGACGAAGGCGTTGGTGGTCTTGGCCTTCTTCATCGACTGGATGATCTTGCCGGGCATGGAGCCGATGTAGGTCCGGCGGTGGCCCCGGATCTCGGCCTCGTCGCGCACGCCGCCCAGCGACATGCGGACGTATTCACGCCCCGTCGCCTTGGCGATGGACTGGGCCAGCGAGGTCTTGCCGACGCCCGGAGGACCGACCAGGCACAGGATCGGCCCCTTCAGGCTGCCAGTGCGCGCCTGAACGGCCAGATACTCGATGATCCGTTCCTTGACCTTCTCCAGGCCGTAGTGATCCTCTTCGAGGATGTCCTCGGCCTTCTGCAGGTCGATGGGCTTGGGCCGGGTCTTGGACCACGGGATCGACAGCAGCCAGTCGAGATAGTTGCGCACCACGGTCGATTCCGCCGACATCGGCGACATGTTGCGCAGCTTCTTCAGCTCCGCCTCGGCCTTGATGCGGGCCTCCTTGGACAGGCGCGTCTTCTTGATGCGCTTTTCCAGCTCCAGCAGTTCGTCACGCGCGTCGTCGGTCTCGCCCAGCTCTCTCTGGATCGCCTTCATCTGCTCGTTCAGATAATATTCGCGCTGGGTCTTCTCCATCTGCCGCTTCACGCGGCTTCGGATCTTCTTCTCGACCTGCAGGACGCTGATCTCGCCTTCCATCAGGCCATAGACCTTCTCCAGCCGCGTCGGGATGACGACGGTTTCGAGCAGGGCCTGCTTGTCGGCGATCTTGACCGACAGATGGGCGGCGACCGAGTCCGCCAGCTTGGACGGATCGGTGATCTGGGGGATGGCGCTGAGGGCCTCGGGCGGGACCTTCTTGTTCAGCTTCACATAGTTTTCGAACTGCTCGATCACGGCGCGCAGCAGGGCTTCGCTCTGCGACGGGTCGCCGGCCTCGTCCTCGATCTCGACGGCTTCGGCTTCGTAGTAGTCCTCACGGTCGGTGAAGCGGGTCAGGCGCGCGCGCGACTTGCCCTCGACCAGCACCTTCACGGTGCCGTCGGGCAGCTTCAGCAGTTGCAGCACCGTCGCCAGCACGCCGGTCGGATAGATGGCGTCCGTCGCCGGATCGTCGTCGACAGAGTTCTTCTGGGTGGCGAGCAGGATCTGCTTCTCGCCCTTCATGATCTCGTCGAGGGCGCGCACAGACTTCTCGCGCCCGACGAACAGGGGCACGACCATGTGCGGAAAGACGACGATGTCTCTCAGCGGCAGGACAGGGAGGATTTTGCTCTCGGTCATGATGCGTACTTTCCGGGGCCTTCGTGAATCTCCGGCCCGCCGATCCGATCCGACTTGGCGCGACTGCCGCCTCGTCTCGACTCGACCCGCTGTTTTCAGCGGCTTTCGTGTGAGTATGTGGTTCTGTCTGGACGCGGTTCAAGCGTGGCGGGCGCGCGGCCCACAGAAGCGTGAAAAAGCGTGTGATTTCAGCCGACCGCCTGAATAGTCCCTGAAACGATGAAGGGGCGGCCCGTGGCGAGCCGCCCCTTGTCTCTTGGATCGGACCGCAGCGTCAGGCGGCGCCGTCGGCCGTCTTCTTCTTGGTTTCCGAATAGATCAGCAACGGCTGGGCCTTGCCCTCGATCACCTCGGCGTTGACCACGACTTCCTCGACGCCCTCGTAGGTGGGCAGTTCGAACATGGTCTCCAGCAGCACGCCCTCCAGGATGGAGCGCAGGCCGCGCGCGCCCGTCTTGCGGGTGATCGCCTTCTTGGCCACCGCCGACAGAGCGTCGTCGGTGAAGGTCAGCGTCACGTTCTCCATCTCGAACAGGCGCTTGTACTGCTTGACCAGAGCGTTCTTCGGCTCGGTCAGGATCTTGATCAGCGCCGTCTCGTCCAGATCCTCCAGCGTCGCTAGAACCGGCAGACGGCCGATGAACTCGGGGATCAGGCCGAAGCGCATCAGGTCGTCAGGCTCGACCTGCTTGAGGATTTCGCCGGTGCGACGCTCGTCGATCTCCTTGACCTTGGCGCCGAAGCCGATCGAGGCCCCCTCGCCCCGCGCCGAGATCACCTTCTCCAGGCCGGCGAAGGCGCCGCCGACGATGAACAGGATGTTGGCGGTGTCGACCTGCAGGAACTCCTGCTGCGGATGCTTGCGGCCGCCCTGCGGCGGCACGGAGGCGACGGTGCCTTCCATGATCTTCAGCAGGGCCTGCTGCACGCCCTCGCCCGACACGTCGCGGGTGATCGACGGGTTGTCCGACTTGCGCGAGATCTTGTCGATTTCGTCGATGTAGACGATGCCGCGCTGGGCCCGCTCGACGTTGTAGTCCGACGCCTGGAGCAGCTTCAGGATGATGTTCTCGACGTCCTCGCCCACATAACCGGCTTCGGTCAGGGTGGTGGCGTCGGCCATGGTGAACGGCACGTCGATGATGCGCGCCAGCGTCTGGGCCAGCAGCGTCTTGCCCGAGCCGGTCGGCCCGATCAGCATGATGTTCGACTTGGCCAGTTCGACGTCGTTGTTCTTCGTCGCGTGGTTCAGGCGCTTGTAGTGGTTGTGGACGGCGACGCTCAGCACCTTCTTGGCGTGGGCCTGGCCGATCACATAATCGTCGAGGACGTCGCGGATCTCCTTGGGCGTAGGCACGCCGTCCTTGGAGGTCTTGAACGCGATCTTGTGCTCTTCGCGGATGATGTCCATGCACAGTTCGACGCATTCATCGCAGATGAAGACGGTCGGTCCGGCGATCAGCTTGCGGACTTCGTGCTGGCTCTTGCCGCAGAACGAGCAGTAGAGCGTGCTTTTGGCGTCTGTGCCGGCGGCTTTGGTCATAGACCCTTCTCACTATCCGCAATCCGCCCCGACATTGGGACGAAAGGCGCTTCCTTCACGATCGATCCAGGGAATCTATCATCGAAGGTCTTCAAAAAATGACAATCACCCATCACACGTTCCGCCACAACCCCGTTGCGGCGCTGCAACGCGCTTCGGGGAACGGACAGGACAGATAATATGGGGATCACGGCTAATGTCTGACATGGGAAGCGAAAAAGCCTTTCACCAGTCCCCCGCCCCCGGCCAGGCCATCGTCGCCTTCGATTTCGACGGCACCCTGACGATTCGCGACAGCTTCACCACCTTCCTGAAGTGGCGGGCGGGCCCCCTGCGCTGGCTTCAGGGCCTGGCGCGCCTGATCCCGGCCGTCTTCGCCTATCTGAGCGACAAGGATCGCGGCCGGATCAAGGTCGCCTCGGTGCGCGAATTCCTGACCGGCGTCGACCGCACGGCGCTGGAGGCCGAGGCCGAACGCTTCGCCCAGATCATCTGGCCGCGCTTCATGCGTCCCGACGCCCTGGCGACCTGGGAGGACTGGGGCCGTCGCGGCGCCCATCGCGTCATCGTCACCGCCTCGCCCGAAACCACCGTCGCCCCCTTCGCCCGCAGGCTGGGCGCCGAGAACCTGATCGGCACCCGCCTGGCCTTCGACGACCAGGATCAGGTGCTGGGCGCCTTCGTCGGCGGCAACTGCCGGGGCGAGGAGAAGATGCACCGCCTGCGCGCCGTCTATGGCGACGACATGGTGCTGACGGCCGCCTATGGCGACACCTCCGGCGACGCCCAGATGATCGCGGCGGCCGAGGAGAAGGGCTATCGCGTGTTCACCGCTCGTCCGTAAGCACGCCTAGGCGACCTGGCGGTCACGCCCCGCGCCCAGCCCCAGCACGACCAACAGGATGCACAAGGCGCCACACGCCGCCAAGGCCGGCGCCCATGCGTCGACGGCGTCGTGCAGGGCGCCAATCGCAATCGGGCCGCAGGCGGACATCAGATAGCCTACCGATTGGGTCATCCCTGAAAGTTGCGCGGTCTGTTCGGCCGAACGGCTTCGCAGGCCGATGAAAGCCAGGGCCAGGATGAAGGCCCCGCCGATGGCGAATCCGAACAGGGCGACCCAGATCATCGCCAGTCCCGGCGCGGCGTACAGACCCGCCAACGATACGAGGCCCAGCAGGGCGAAGCCCGTCGCCAACGCCCGCTGATCCTTCATCCGGCGCAGCAGAGGAACCAGAACCAGACCCGGCGCCGCCGTGGCCAGTTGCATCACGCCGTGCAGGCCGCCTGCGACCTCCGGCGACATGCCGGCGCTCGTCAGGATCGACGGCAGCCAAGCCGCCACCGCGTAGTAGACGAAGGAGTTCACCCCGAAGAAGAGCGTCACCTGCCACGCCAGGCCCGACCGCCACACAGAGATTCCGCTCAGGCCCGTCGTCGCCTCGGCCCCCGGCGTGGAACGGCGTCGCAACTGCGGCGCCCAGACCAGAGCCGCCGTCAGCGGCAATACGATCAGCGCCGCCAGCGCCCACCGCCAGTCGAACGCCTGCGCCAGGGGAACCATCACCGCCGACGCCCCGGCCGAGGCCACGCCCATGGTGACGGCGTAAAGGGTGGTCAGCTTGGTGATCTGATCGGGAAAATCCCGCTTCAACAGACTGGGCAGCAGGGTGTTGCCGATGGCGATGCCGGCGCCGAGCACCGTCGACCCCAGATAAAGCGCCCACAACGGCCCGGCGGACCGGATCGCTACGCCCCCGATCATGGCGATCAGCGCCAGGAAGATCGCCCGCTCCAGGCCCGCCGCCCTGGCCAGTCGCGCCGCGAACGGCGAGACGACGAAGAAGGCCAGCAGCGGCAGGGTGATTAGGAAGCCCGCCTGGCCCGCTCCCAGGCCGAACGCCTGGCCGATGTCGCCGAGCAGCGGCCCCGCCCCCGTGAACGTCCCGCGCAGGGTGCTGGCCACCAGCAGAACGCCGGCGATGATCCAGAATGGATGCAGGGAAGCACGCGAAGTCATGACAAGCCGCCGGGGAGAGACGCCTCAGGAGGAAGGCCCGCCCACACTAGCGATGGAGCAATCGGCGAACTTCGGCTATTCAGGCATGAAGTTTCGATAATCGGTCACATCGCCATGACCTCCCTGCACGCCTGCTTCCAGAGCTTCGACCCCGACGCCTTTCCGCAGGCCGCCATCGCCGTCAGCCTGGGCGGATCGGCGCATGACGTCGAATTGCCCCTGCACACCCATCGCAAGGCCCAACTGGTCGTCGCGCTGCAGGGCGGGGTCATGTGCCGGACGCAGGACGGCCTGTGGATGGCGCCCCTCGGCGGCGGCGTCTGGGCGCCCGGCGGCACGCCGCACAGCAACCGCGTCACCGCAAACGGCCGCGTCTGCATGCTGTTCGTCGAGCCGGACGTGCCCGGCCTGCCCGACCGCTGCTGCACCCTGTCGCTCAGCCCCATGCTGATCGAGATGATCCGCCATCTGGCCCGCCAGCCCACGCCCGACTATGCGTCCGGCGGCCATCTGGACCGGATCGCCCAGGTCATCCTGGAAGAACTGCGGCGGACCGAGATCGCGGCCCTGCACCTGCCGATCCCGGCCTCCCCCGCCCTGCGCCGCATCGCCGAGGCCTTGATCGACAACCCCGGCGACCGATCCACCGTGGGCGAGTGGGCGCGCCGCGTCGCCATGAGCGAACGCACTCTGACTCGGCTGGTCGTGCGTGAAACAGCCATGAATTTCAGCCGCTGGCGCCAGCAGCTGCAGATCGTCCTGGCCTTGCAACGCCTGTCGTCCGGCGCCTCGGTCCAGAGCGTCGCCTATGACCTGGGCTATGAGTCCGCCAGCGCCTTCATCACCATGTTCAAGGCCGCCCTGGGCAAGCCCCCCGCCAAGTACATCGCGGGGGCCGCCCCCCGCGCCCTCGAACAAGCCTGAACGCCAAAGCACCCAACGTATATTGTATCTGATTTAAGCTCATGTTTTCCTTCGGCTCGAACCGCCCGGCAAGGGCGGCGAAACCTCGGGGGAGGGAAACATGATCGTAGCCGTTCTATTGACGGCGCTGGCGCTGCTGGCCGCGTGCTACGCCGTCCAACTGGTGCGCACGGCCAAGGCGCGCGGCGCCTTGAGACCCAGGGCCGAGGGCGTGGCCATCAGCGCTGTCGCCAACTTCTTCGACGCCCTGGGCATCGGGTCCTTCGCGCCGACGACGGCCTGGCTGCGGTTCCGCAAACTGGTCCCCGACAGCTTCCTGCCCGCCGTGCTGAACGCCGGCCACTGTCTGCCGACAGTGATGCAGGGGCTGGTCTTCATGAAGCTGATCCAGGTCGACCCGGTGCTGCTGATCGCCTGTATCGGCGCCTCCATCCTCGGCGCGGTCATCGGCGCGCCGATCGTGCTGCGTCTGCCGGTGCGGGCGGTGCAGATGGTGGTGGGCGCGGCCTTGCTGATCGCCGCCGCCCTGTACGCCATGACCAATCTGAACCTGATGCCGGCGGGCGGCGAGGCCGTATCGCTGGGCGGCGGCCTGTTCGTCGTCGCCGTCGTCGCCCACCTGATCATGGGCGCGCTGATGAGCTTCGGGATCGGCCTTTATGCGCCGTCCCTGATCATGCTCAGCCTGATGGGGATGAACCCCACGGCGGCCTTCCCCATCATGATGGGCGCCTGCGCCTTCCTGATGCCGGTGTCGAGCCTGCGATTCATCAGGAGCGAGCGCATCGACCTGCGTCTGGTGCTGGGCATGGCGATCGGGGGCATACCGGCGGTGCTGCTGGCCGCCTTCGTCATCACCTCCCTGCCGCTGACCGTGCTGCGCTGGGGCGTGGTGGCCGTGGTCCTCTATGCGGCTGTCAGCCTGTTGACGACCGCCCTGAAGGCTCGCCCGGAGGCTGCCGCCGCCGAACAGGGGTGAGGCCTTCGATCAGTCTTGCCGATCTTCCTGTCCGAACTCCTGGCGAAGGTCGGACAGAGTATGTTGCAGGTGCTCGGCCACCAGGCGGCGGACCGCTGCGGCGTCCCGGTTCAGCCACGCCTGCAGGATCTCATGATGTTCCGCCTCGGCCGTCAGGTGACGGCCCTTGTGCTCCAGGTGCTTGCGGACATAGCGGTCGGCCATGACGTGAAGGCGGGCGGTGATTTCCGTGGTCAGGGCGCGTCGGCCCGGCTGCACCAGGGCCATGTGGAAGGCGCGATTCAGCGCTCCGACCGTCGGCAGACCGGCCGCCGCCGCCGCGTTGAGTTCGGCCAGCACCCGCCGGGCGGTCTCCTGCCGGGTCTCGTCGGCGCTGAGGCAGGCCTCAGCCGCCGCTTCGGGCTCCAGCTTCAGGCGCAGCTCATAGATTTCCTCAGCCTCGGCGGCGCTCATGCCGCGCACGAAGAAGCCGCGGTTGGGGTGCGACACCACCAGACCGTCCTGCTCCAGCCGCACCAGCGCTTCGCGCAGGGGAATCTTGGAGACGTTCAGATCGGCCGCCAGACCATCCTGGCGAATGGGCACGTCGGGCGCGATCGCCCCGGACACGATCATGTCGCGCACCACCTCCATCAGGCGATCGGACAGGGTGCGGACTTCAAGCGGGGATGCGGCCATGCGGGAGTTCATCGAGTCGAAAAGGCTGGGCTGGTCGCCCGGCCCAGCCATACCGCGCGACGGCCGTAATTACGATGCGGAACTCCCTCAGACGACCTGGAAGCCCGCCCAGAAGGGATCGCGACGATCCACCCAGATGGTGTTGAAACCCGTGGCGACGGCCGAGCCCTCGATCGAAGGCACGATCGCCTTGTGGTCGCCCACCGTCGTTTCGGCCTCGACGCGGCCGATGAAACGGCTGCCGATATAGCTTTCATGGACGAAGGCGTCGCCGACCTTCAGCCGCCCCGTGGCGTGCAGATGCGCCAGTCGCGCCGAGGTGCCGGTGCCGCACGGACTGCGGTCGATGGCCTTGTCGCCATAGAAGACGGCGTTGCGGCCGTCGGCGCCCTCCCTCTTGGGCCTGTCGGCCCACAGGACATGGCTGACGCCGTTGATCGAGGGCTCGTCCGGATGCACCGGATGGAAGGCCGCCCGCACCCGCTCACGCACCAGACCGCTCAGTTCGATGATGCGGCTGGCGCCCAGATCATCCAGCCCGGCGTAGGCGCCCTGCGGCTCGACAATGGCGTAGTAGTTGCCGCCGTAGGAGACATCGACCGTCAGCGGACCCAGGCCCGGGACCTCGATCTCGATCCCCTCCGCCGCCAGATAGGCCGGGACGTTGCGGATGCGCACCGAGGTCACGCGATCGCCCTCGGTCTCATAGGCGATGTCGAGCAGGCCCGCCGGAACCTCGACCTTCAGCCGCCCCGGCGTGCGCGGCCGGATCAGACCGTGCTCCAGACCGAAGGTGATCATGCCGATGGTCCCGTGGCCGCACATGGGCAGGCAGCCGCTGGTCTCGATGAACAATATGCCCGCGTCCGCGTCCGGCAGGGTCGGCGGATACAGGAAGCCGCCGCTCATCATGTCGTGGCCGCGCGGCTCGAAGCACAGCGAGGTGCGGATCCAGTCATAGCGGCTAAGGAAGTCGAGCCGCCGCTCGGCCATGCTGGCCCCTGACAGCAGGGGCGCGCCGCCGGCGACCAGGCGGACCGGGTTGCCGGCGGTATGACCGTCAATGCAGAAGAAGACGTCGCGCATCGGGACTCCGGATCAGACGATCTTCACAGCCTTGCCCGAACCGATGGGGCGAGTCTCCGCCGCCTTCTCGACCATGGCGATGACCTCGGCCCGGCGCGCGCCCGCCAGCGGCATGCGCGGCATGCGGACCCGCTCGGTCCCCCGACCCATGATGGTCTCGGACAGCTTGATCGACTGCACCAGGTCCGACACCGAATCCAGGTGCAACAGCGGCATGAACCAGCGATAGATCTCCAGCGCGCGGGCGATGTCGCCGTCCTTAACCGCCTTGACCAGGGCCACCGACTCTTCGGGGAAGGCGTTGGTCAGACCCGAGACCCAGCCCTTGGCGCCCAGAATCAGACCCTCCAGCGCCACATCGTCCAGACCGACCATCAGCGCATAGCGGTCGCCCAACTCGTTGACGATGTCGGTGATGCGCCGCGAGTCCGGAGCGCTTTCCTTCAGGGCCACGATGTTGGGCACGTCCGACAGACGACGCAGGTCGTCGTTGTTCAGCGTCTGCCGATACATCAGCGGGTTGTTGTAGAGCATGTTGGGCAGGCCGCTGGCCGCCGCCACGGCGCGGAAGTGCGCCTCCAACTCCGCCTGGGTCGGCACATAGACCATGGCCGGCAGCACCATCAGGGCGTCCACGCCGATATCCTCGGCGTCCCTGGCGTAACGTTCGGCCCGCGCCGTGGTCAGTTCGCTGACCCCGGTGATGATCGGCACGCGTCCTGCGGCGACCTCGACCGCCGCCTTCAGGACGGCGCGCTTCTCTTCCGGCTCCAGCGAGTTGTTCTCGCCGACCGTGCCCATGACGATGATGCCGTCGACGCCGTCCTTGATCAGACCGTCCAGCACCGTCTGGGTGGCGTCCAGATCGACCCCCAGTCCTTCGTCAAATTGCGTGGTCGCCGCCGGGATCACCCCGGTCCAGTCCAACTTCGCCCCAGCCATGAACAACTCCTCCTCAAACAACGATCGTATACGATATCTGATTGCAGATTAAGTCAAGCGACCTACAGCCTCTGCGGCGCGGTCGATCGCTTCCGACCGGGATCAGAACCCGAGAGCCAGGATCTGGTCGTAGAGCACCTTGGGCGTGCGCACGCCGCGCGCCAGGCTGCGGGCGCGGGCCTCATAGCGGCGCTGCGACGGCAGGCGCGCGCCCTGATCGGCGAAGGCGGCGAACAGGGCCTCGGCGCGGGCGGCGTTCGCCTCGGCGTCTCCGCCGCCCATGACGGCGGGATCAAACGCCAGGATCAGTTCGCCGTGCATCGGCGCCGCCTTGGCGCCGTCGTCGAAAGCCATGGACTCCCGGCTGGTCAGATCCCCGATCAGCGGCCCGGCCATCAGCTCGATCATGGTCGACAGGGCCGAGCCCTTGTGTCCGCCGAAGGTCAGCATGGCGCCGTCCAGGGCCTCGCGGGCGTTCGTGGTCGAACGTCCTTCGGCGTCAACGCCCCAGCCCTCGGGGATCGGCTTCCCGGCGATGTCGTGCAGCGCCATATCCCCGCGTGCGATAGCGCTCGTGGCGAAGTCGAAGACATAGGGGTGCGGCCCCGGACGCGGCCAGCCGAAGGCGATCGGATTGGTGCCCAGAAGGCCGCGCCTTCCTCCGGCGGGCGCCACCCAGGAATGGCTGGGCGTCATGGCCAGGGCCGCCACGCCCATGCCCGTCAACTGCTCGATTTCGGGCCACAGGGCCGAAAAATGGAAGCAGTTGTTAATGACCAAGGCCGCCACCCCGACCGCCCTGGCCTTTTCCGCCAGCAGAGGCGCGGCCCGCTCGAACGCCAGCAAGGAATAGCCATGGCCCGCATCGGCCCGCACCAGGGCCGGCGAGGCGTCCGTGATGACGGGCTCCGCATCCAGCGACAGCTTGCCCGAACGGATCGTCATGACGCAGCCCGGCAGGCGATAGAGTCCGTGGGACGCACACTCGTCCCGCTCGCCGGCCGTGATGACGCGGGCCACCGCCTCGGCGTGCGGGGCCGACAGACCGGCCCCCGTCAGCACCCGCCGCGACAGGGCGAACACCTCTTCGATCGACAGGGCGACCGTCTCCTGGGCCTCGAACACGCTCACATCGCTCTCCCGCGCCTGAATCGTATACGATACTGCTGGGACGCGCCGGAAACATCAAGTCCGACGGGCTCAGGCCGTGAAGCGTCGTCGGCCCTTCTCGACCGTCATCCGATGCGCGCCTGCGACGGCCGAAGTGCGCGCCTTGACGGTCTCCATGAAGATCCACTCGCCGCCGACGCGCTCTGGCGTGATGTCGATCATCATGTATCCGCGCCCGCTGGGCTGGGCCCAGGCCATTTCCGGATTGGCGGCGACGAAGGATCGAGCGGCGACCGACGGCGCGACGCCCAACTGCTTCTCCATCCCGTTGGAGGTCACGGCCTGACCTGCGAACTCCACGCCCGCCGGACGACCGTCTTCCGACAGAGAAAAGGCCCAGGCGTTGTGGCTGTCGCCGGACAGCATGACCAGATCGGCGTCGGCGGCCTGCGCCGCCTTGAGGAAGCGCGAGCGCGCCGCCGGATAGCCGTCCCAGCGGTCCATCCACATGGGCAAGCCGATCCGCCCTGCCCGCGCGGCGTTGGCGAAGGACCGAACGGCCCCCTCGCTCAGATCCGGCCGCAGCAAGTCCAGCGCATCCCCAGGCATGACGGTGCGGCCCATGATGGTGCCCATGCCCACCACCTGCCAGGCCGTGGTGCGGGCGTTGGCGCGCAGTTCGCGCGCCAGCCAGGCCTCCTGGGTCGAGCCCAGCATGGTGGCCGAGACGTCCTGCCACACGCCGTCGCGGAAGGCGGTCAGGGCGGCTTCGGTCCCCTCGCGATAGGCGGCGCCGATATCGGCCTGACGCGTGCGGCCGATCAGACGCGATTCCGTGCGGTAGAGGGTCGCCAGATCGCCGATCGGATAGGATTTCCACGGCTCTTCGGAAATCGGCATCCATTCCAGATAGGCCTGGACGGCGGCGGCGCGGCGCGTGCTCCAGTCGCCTTCGGTCGCCGGTTGGTGGTTCTGGGCGCCGCCCTCCCAACTGTCGTTGGTCGATTCATGATCGTCCCAGACGCAGACCATCGGCGCCGCCGCATGCAGGGCCTGCAGGTCGGGATCAGCGCGGTAGCAGGCGAAGCGCAGACGATAATCGGCCAGCGCCACCATCTCATGATCATGGGCCGGCAGGACCACGCGTTCGGCGATGCGATCGTCTGCGGCGTAGGAGCCGATGCCGTATTCATAGACATAGTCGCCGACGTGCAGCCACAGGTCGACATCGTCGCGCGCCGCCGCATGGGCATAGGCGTTGAACCATCCCATGGGCAGGTTCGAGCAGGAGAACAGGCCGATGCGGAACCGCTCGGCCCGGCCGACCGGCAGGGTCCGCGCCCTGCCCGTCTGCGAGCGCGATCCATCCGGGCCGATGAAGCGGTACCAATAGGTCTGGCCGGGCTCCAGCCCGTCCAGAGTGATCTTGACGGTCCAGTCGCGATAGGCGCCCGTGCGCGCGACTCCGCGCGCCGCCACCTGGCGGAAGTCGGGGTCCAGCGCGATCTCGGCGTCGAGCCGCGTTTCACCCGCTTCCCCGGCGGGGACGTAGCGGCTCCACAACAGCAAGGAGTCCGGCCCCGGTTCGCCGCTGGCCACGCCGTGGGTGAAGCCCGACGCGCTCAACAGGGTCTTCGCCAGCGCCGCGCCGCCCGGCAGCGCCAGGGCCGCCAGGCCCAGGCCGCCGCCCATCACCAGCCGCCGTCGATCAAGCCTCAAGGCCATGGGATGTCCTTTGAAGAGAAAGGTCCGAGCGGCCCCGCCGTCGCAGGACGACGCGGCCGCCGGGTCTTCATGCGTTCAGGCGGATCAGAAGACGCCCTTGATGCCGATGTTCCACATTGAGCCGTAGACCGTGTACTGCTGCACCCGATCACGCTCGTTGGAATAGATGATGTCCGGCGCGTTGAAGATGTTGCGCCCTGCCAGCATCAGATCGAAGCGGTCGTTGATCTTGTAGTTGACGCTGACGTTCCACAGCTCGCGCGGCGAGTGGTACAGGATGCCGTTATTCGGTGTGGTCGACGTGTTGTTCAGACCGCTGATCCGGTATTTCGACTGCCAGTTACCGTTCAGCTGGAAGTCGAAGCGGCCGATATTGTAGCGGACACCCCAGTTGGCCGCCAGTTTCGGCGTGCCCTGACGCTCGCCATCCGGGTCCAGATAGGTCACCGAGCCGTGCAGACCCAGACCGCGCCAGGCGCCCGGCAGGAAGGTCAGCTGCTGGTTGTACTCCAGCACCACGCCGCGATTGGTGCTGGTTCCGTCCAGGTTCTGGGCGCTGCGGAAGGTGTAGCCCGCATATTCGGCCGGATCGAAGCCGACATCCTCAGGGTTCACCGTCATGCCGGTGACCTGCATGTCGTTCATGTCCAGCTGATAGGCGGACAGGCCGATGATGCCCGCCGGCGCCAGATAATACTGCAGGCTGGCGTAATACTTGGTCGAACGCTCCGGCTTCAGTTCCGGGTTCGGAACGGTCACGATCATGGTGTCGTCGTTGATCGACACCACGCCGCCCAGATTGCCGTAGTCGGGACGCAGGATCGCCTGGCTGAAGGACAGCTGGCCGACCAGCTTGTCGGTGAAGTCGTATTTGACCCCGCCGCTCCAGAACCAGTCGTCGTAGTCGCCCTTGCGGTCCTGATAGGTCCCGTCGTTGTACTGATAGAGCAGGCCTTCGATGGTGTTCACCGAATAGCCGGCGTCAGTGACCTCCTTGAGCGGGCGGATCATCGCCACGCGCGAGGCCGTCTCGGTCTTCTCATAGCGCAGACCCAGGTCGAAGCGGGCGCGACCGGCGTCGGCCTGCGCCTCGACATAGGCGGAGGTGATGTCTTCCTTGACGCGCTTGTTGTTGTCGAGACGGCGCTTCAGGTTGCCGACCTCGTCCGCCACGAAATACTCGGGGTGCTCGCGATAGATGTCGTACATCCCGTAGTGGCTGTCGGCGCGCCAGCCCTGTGCGTTCATGTTCCCCGCATCGAAGCCGATCATCTCGAAGCGGTACTTCTGGGTCCAGGGGATGACCGCCTCAGCCGACGTCTGCGTCAGGTCGCCGGTCGAGCCGACATATTTGAACTGCTGGAACGAGCCCTCATCGGTGCGCCAGTCATTGCTGCGCGCGCCCAGCCCGCCCATCAGGGTGAAGTGGACGTCCCCCAGGCTCAGCCGCTTCTTCACGTCCAGGTTCAACGAATACATGTCGTTGATGGCGTCCGACTCCGCCGTGCGGATGTTGTTGCCGATGGAGATGTCGCGGTTGAAGTTCATCGGGTCGCTCCACGAACGGCCCGCCGTCTGGCGCAGATACCAGGCGTTGGACTCCGTGGAGTCGCGCTCCATCTCGAAACCGATCCCCGTCAGGTGGTTGTCGGTGCGCTGGAAGAAGCCCTTGCTGGTGTCGCGGAAGTTGAACTCCGCCGAGGAATAGCTGGCGCGCAGCGCCGCTTCCCAGGTCTCGCCCTTATATTCCAGCTTGGGCGCGATCAGATAGGTCGGCGTCCCGGCGTAGCGGTGCGAATAGCCGGTGTGCAGACGAGTGTTCCGGCCATCCGGATTGACCACGATGTGCGTGCCCGTCGACTCCGGCGTGGCGTAGGACGTCGTCGTCGTGCCGAAGGTCAGGTAGGTGTACTGGTTGAAATACTCCACGTCATAGAAGGAGTAGTTGCTGCGCAGCGAGAAGATCAGGTCTTCGGTGAACTTGTAGTCCAGCGCCAGGTTGGCGGCCGTGCGGCTGGTCAGCTTCGGACCCGGACGCCACATGACCTGATAGGGCAGCACCCGACCGTCGGCCAGATAGGACCAGTCGGTCTGGATGCGATCCTGCTGCACATAGTTGGCGTTGTGGCTGGCGCTGAAGGCCACGCCCAGACGGCCGTCCATGAAGACGTCGGCGTAGGAGAACTGGGCCGAGGGGTAGAGGCTGGCGTGCTTCTTGTCGTCGGGCATGTAGTGGCGCGACAGGGCCGAGTCCGAGGTCGCCACCCCGCCCAACTGGAAGCGCAGCTGACGCTCAGGCAGCTGGAAGGCGTATTTGCTGCGCAGGTTGATGCTGCCGCCCGGCGAGTCGGCGTCCATGCTGGCCAGCAGGGTGTGGTTCAGCTCGATCGTCTCAATGCCGGTGATCGACATCTGCTCGAACGAGTTCTGACGGCCCGAATTGTTGTTCGAGGTGGCCGTGGCCATGCGGGCCCCGTCCATGGTGAAGGTCGAGTATTTGGGCGGCAGGCCGCCGATCCGCACCGCCGTCGCATCGACTTCCGTATAGTCGATCGACAGGCCCGGCATGGACTTCATGAACTCGCCGACGTCGCCCATGGTCAGGGCGCCGAAGTTGTCGGCCGGGACCACGTTCTTGGCGTTCATCGCCACGCGGCGCTCCATCAGCGCCTTGGCCTGACCGCCGCGCGCGGCGGTGACCACGATGTCCGAGACCGAGGCCACATCGGCCGCGACGCCATAGGACGGCGCCTGCAGCTCGACATCGACCGCCGCCGTCTGGCCCGCGCTGACGCTGGCGACCACGCGCGCGTCCTGCAGACCCGCATAACGCACGATCACCACGACCTCGCCGCTCGGCACCCCGCTCAGGCGGAAGACGCCGCCGTCGCCGGAATAGGCGACCAGACTGGTCCCCTCGATGCGCACCTCGGCATTGCGGATAAACTCGCCGCTGGCGGTGTCGAACACTCGCCCGCGCAGTGCGCCGGACGCCGCCTGCGACTGGGCCGCCGCCTCGCCTGCAGTCTGCGCGACTGCGGCCTGCGGCGCGACGGCTGCAAAGGCCGCCGCCATCAGCGGATACAGCAACAGGGCTCGCGGGCTGGCGCTGGCGAGATGGCGTGAACGAACTCTCATGGAAATCTACTCGGAGGATTGGGGAGGAGGGGAAAAAGCGAAAGGATGCAGGCCGCCGTGACAGCGGCCCGATGGAACGGACGCAGCCGTCAGGCGCGGCTCAGGGGGCGGAGAGTCGTCGCAGGCGCTCTTCAGCGTCGACAGGGGCGAACGGCGCCTGCGGGTCGCCGGTCCAACGCATCAGGGCGATGTCGGCCGTCTGGGCGCCCTTGCCGCCGGAGTTCGCCGCCACATAGAAGAGGCCGCGCCCTAGCGGCTGGAACCCGACATCCGCTTTCCAACGCCAGCCACGCAGGCCGGTGGCCGGGTCTTCCAGACCGTCCGGCGCCAGAGGCAGCAGCAGCCCCTGCTCCCAGCCCTGGCCCGACGCGGCGGGCACGCCGATCAAATCGCCGCGCGCTGGCCGGGCCTCGGCCTCGACCGCAAACAGCAGATAGTTGGGAAACGCGGGCTTGCGCCCCTGATAGACGCCCATGAACCAGCGGCCCGCGTCGGCGTCATAGGCGAGGTTCTGCACCCCATAGGTCGTATTGCCGGTGCGGACGAAATACTTGCCGTCGAGGGCGGCGGGGCCTTCGCGGTGCGGCGCGGCCTCTGACAACGGCCGGGCGTAACGGTCCCAGGCGGCGATGTCGTATTGCAGCAGGACCTGATGATCGTTGTCGGCCCGCGTCACATCGCCATAGACGCCATAGGCGACGGTCAGCAGCACCGGTCCGTCCCTGCGCCCGAAGCGCGGGCCGAACGCCACGCCGTCGATGCCCGAGGCGCCGTAGCGATGATCGCGCGTGTCCGCCGTATCGCCGTCAAACCGCCCGTCGCCATCCATGTCGGCGGCGTAATCGCGTCCGACCTCGGCCAGATGGACCGTCCTGAACAGATCGCTGCGACTGGCCTCGACCCCGACCTCATTCAGGCCCGCGACATCGATCACCGCGATGTAGAAGGCCTCGTCCGTCTTGTACTCCAGCGAGCCGTACAGCCTGCCGTCGACCGGGTTGAGCGCCAAATCGCCCAGATGGCCGGTCCAGCCGACCAGCGTCCCGACCAGCCGCCCCTCCAGGTCATACTTGGCCAGCAGGTTGGTGAAGGAATAATAGATGAAGCCGCCTTCGACATCGACGGCGACCCCCTGCACATGGCCGGCATCCCAGGTCCCGCCGTTCTGGTTCAACGGCAGGCGCTCCACGGCGCGGCGGTCGGTCGGGGACGTATCGGCGGCCTGCGCCCAACCCGGCGCGATAGCGACCAGCATGGCCGTGGCCAAGGCCAACGCTGCAATGGTCACAGGCGCTATGGCGCGCGGCGAAACACTGAACTTCATGCCTTTGAATCCCCGCCTCCGACGGAGAGGGGCTCTAGGGCGAATTCATGATGTTCGGCTCACGCTTCGACTACAGCCATGCCAAGCTTAGGCGACGATCCGGCGCCCATCCCTCTCCATGCGGAACATTCAACGACGGCGGCGGCGACCGGCGCGTATCCACACGACGCGCGAGTGAAGGTCCTTGCGTCGAAGGCGGTCGACATCACCCCGATGACTCGTTTGACGGGCTCAAAACGGAAACAGTTTCATTTTCTTCTTGCGGCAAGAGGAACCTTATGAAAACCTCCGGCTGGGTGAACACTCACGAGCGTTCTGGAGGGGACATCATGAAAATGCGCATCTGGCTGCCGGTCGCGGCGATACTGTTTCTGAGCGCCTGCGGGTCGAAACCGACCGAGAAGGGCACGGACCTCGCGAAGGCGAACACAACCTATCAGAACGAACTGATGGAGCTGTTGATGGACGCCAAGCCGGGCGCGGTGATCGAAATCCCCGCCGGCGTCTTCGCCATCGACACCGAGTTGAGCCTGGTGGTCGACGGGGTGACCATTCGCGGCCAGGGGATGGACAAGACCATCCTGAACTTCCGCAACCAGGCGGCCGGCGCTCAGGGCCTGCTGGTCACCGCCAGTAATTTCACCATTGAAAACCTGGCGATCGAGGACACCAAGGGCGACGCCATCAAGATCAACAAGGGCGAGAACATCATCGTCCGCAAGGTCCGCACGGAATGGACCCAGGGACCCAAGACGGAAAACGGCGCCTACGGCATCTACCCCGTCCAGACCAAGAACGTCCTGATCGAAGACAGCGTGGCGATCGGCGCCTCCGACGCCGGCATCTATGTCGGCCAGTCGCAGAATGTGGTGGTCCGCCGCAACCGGGCCGAGTTCAACGTCGCCGGCATCGAGATCGAGAACTGCATCGACGCCGACGTCTATGAAAACCTGGCCACCAACAACACCGGCGGCATCCTTGTCTTCAACATGCCCCAGCTTCAGCAGGCCGGCTATCGGACGCGCGTCTACAACAACCGCGCCGTCGCCAACAACACGCGCAACTTCGGCCACGCGGGCACCCCGGTCGCCAGCGTGCCTGCGGGCACGGGCGTGATCGTCAACTCCAACGATCAGGTCGAGATCTTCGACAACGACATCGCCGACAACAAGACGGCCAACATCATCATCTCGGCCCTGTTCTCCGCCGGCTATTCCGACAGCGCCATGAGCGGCGACTTCGACCCCTATCCCGAGGCCATCCTGATCAAGGACAACCGCTTCAGCGGCGGCGGCAATGCGCCCGACGGCATGGAATTCCAGGCCCTGCGCATCGCCAAATTCGGTCCGACCGGCCGTTTCCCCGACATCCTGTGGGACGGCTACGTCAATCCCAAGCGGCTGGTGAACGGCCAGTTGCCGGCGGAGCTGCGCATCTGCATCGACAACGGCGACGCCGGAATCCTGAACGTCGACGGGCCGAACAAATACGCCAATCCGAACACCGACATGACGCCGCACCGGTGCACCCTGCCCCGCCTCTCGCCCGTCGTCCTGCCCGCAGCCTGACACGGCCCATGACCCCGCTTCGTCTGCTCGCGCTCGGCCTGCTGCTCCTGATCGGAGCGGCAGGCTGCTCCAAGCCTTCCGCCCCGGCCCAGCCTCTGGCCGAACCGACCTACTTCGACAGCGAAAACCCCAAGTCGCTCCGGGAATGGGGCATGGTCCAGGTATCGGACGGCGCTCTGATCCTGGGCGCGCGCGTGACGCCCTATGACCTGACCACGCCGCTGTTCACCGACTATGCGCAGAAGCTGCGGACCATCTGGATGCCGCCCGGCGTCGCGGCCGACTATACGGCGGACGGCCCTCTGGCCTTCCCGGTCGGCACGGTCATCACCAAGACCTTCTTCTACCAGACCGGCGCCAAGGGCCGGGTGCTGCAACAGGCCGACCCGGCGCAATTCCATGCCGGCGACGGCCTGAAGCTCAATCAGGTCCGCATGATCGAGACCCGCCTGCTGATCCGCAGGGCCGAGGGTTGGACCGCCCTGACCTATCTGTGGAACGACGCCCAGACCGACGCCGTGCTGCATCGCATCGGCGCCGTCGTGCCCCTGACGATGGTCCGTCAGGACGGCAAGGACGAAGCCTTCTCCTACATCGTTCCCAACGCCACCCAGTGCTCCGCCTGCCATGCGACCAACGTCGCCACCCGCGAAATCCAGCCGATCGGCCCCAAGGCGCGTCTGCTGAACCGCGATTTCGCCTATTCGGACGGGTCGGAGAACCAGCTGAGCCGTCTCACCGCCATGGGCTATCTGAAGGGCGTCGCCGATCCGGGTCAGGCGCCGCTTCAGGTGTCCTGGACGGACGCCGCCGCGCCGACCGAGGCGCGCGCCAGGGCCTATCTCGACGTCAACTGCGGCCATTGCCACAACCCCAAGGGGGCCGCCGCCACCTCAGGGCTCTACCTGGACGCGGCCTCGCCGCTGTCAGGGTCCGCCGGCCTGTGCAAACTGCCCGTCGCGGCGGGCGCGGGCACGGGGAACCTGCGCTTCGACATCGTGCCGGGCAAGGCGGACGAATCCATCATCGCCTACCGCATGGGCTCGACCCATCCGGCCGTCATGATGCCCGAGATCGGCCGCTCGACCCGCCATGACGAAGGCGTGGCCCTGATCCGGTCCTGGATCGATTCATTGGAGGGATCATGTCGTTAGACGCGGCCCAGACCCCTGACCCTCAGATCGCCGCGATCATGGAGCGCCAGCGCGCCGCCTTCGACAGCGGCCTGACGCGCGACCTGGCCTGGCGTCGCGCCCAGCTCGCCGCTCTCGAACGGATGATGGTCGAGAACGAGGCGGAGATCGCCGCTGCGCTGAAAGCTGATCTGGGCAAGCCGTTCGCCGAGGCCTGCACCGCCGAGATCGATCTGGTCTCCAGCGAGGCGGCGCTCGCGCGCAAACAGGTCGCCCGCTGGAGCCGCCCCCAGCGGACCGGCACCCCCCTGGCGATCCAGCCCGGAAAGAGCTTCATCGAGGCGGCGCCCTACGGCGTGACCCTGATCATCGGGGCGTGGAACTATCCCTTCCAGCTGGTTCTGGCCCCCCTGGTCGGCGCCATCGCGGCGGGCAATTGCGCCATCATCAAGCCTTCGGAGATGGCGGTCCAGTCCTCGGCCCTGCTGAAACGACTGGTCGAACGCTATCTGGACCCGCGCGCCTTCGCCGTGGTCGAAGGGGACGCCGCCGTCTCCAAGGCCCTGCTGGATCAGCAGTTCGACCTGATCTTCTACACCGGCGGCGAACGGGTCGGCCGGATCGTCATGGCGGCGGCGGCTCGTCACCTGACCCCGGTCGTGCTGGAGCTGGGCGGTCAGAACCCCTGCATCGTCGATGAGACCGCCGACCTGACGGTAGCCGCCCGGCGCATCGTCTGGGGCCGCTTCCTGAACGCGGGCCAGATCTGCGTGGCGCCGGATCACGTCTATGTCGCCGCCTCGGTCGAGGCTCGGCTCCTGGACGAGTTGAAGCGCGCCGTCACGACCATGTTCGGCGCCGACCCTCGGCAAAGCCCCGACTACGGCCGCATCATCAATGCGCGCCACGCCGCGCGCCTGCAAAAGCTGCTGGCCGACGGCCGCGCCGTCACGGGCGGCCAGGCCGATGTCGACGGCTGCTATGTCGCGCCCACCATCCTGACGGATGTCGCGGCCGATGCGCCGGTGATGGCCGAGGAGATCTTCGGCCCGATCCTGCCGGTCCTGCCCTATCAGACGCTGGACGAACCCCTGGCGGCCATCAACGCCCGCGCGCCCGCGCTGGCGCTCTACGCTTTCACCCGGAACAAGACGACGGCGGACCGGATCATCGCCTCGACGCGATCCGGCTCGGCGACCATCAACGACGCCGTGATCTTCATGGCCAATCCGAACCTGCCGTTCGGAGGCGTGGGGGCCAGCGGCATGGGCGCCTACCACGGACGCTACAGCTTCGAGGCCTTCAGCCACCGGCGCGCCGTGCTGAAGCGCGGCTTCGCCCTGGACGCCAGCATCCGCTATCCGCCCTTCACCAAGGGCAAGCTGGCGCTTTTCCGGCGCATGGCCTGAGCCGTCTGCGCCGGATCAGTCCTGCAGATAGGCCGAGAGATAACGCTCCAGCGCCACGGTCGCCTCCGCGAACAGACGGTCGGTCCATTCCGACTGGGCCTCGCCGCTGGTCAGGGTTTCGAATGAGGTGAAAATCTCGGTGGCCATGCGGGCGACGGCCAGGGGCGCGCCGTCATGGAAGCCGTCCAGCCCCTGCTCCCACCGCGCCGCCAGATAGGCCGCGATCTGGGCGTTGGCCTGTTCCTTGACGATGCGCAGTTCGCGCGTCGTCAGCATCAGATGGAACAGGGGGCGATAGGCGGGGTCCTCGTCCAACGTCTTGCGCAGGGCCAGCATGACCTGCAGATGGCGCTCGCGCCACGACGTGAACCGAGGGTTCTCCATGATCTCGGCGATGCGAGCGTGCAGTTGCGCCACCAGAGTCTCGAACAACTCCTTGTAGATGGCGAAGACGTTCGGGAAATAGCGATAGATCGAACTGACCGGCACATTGGCTTCAGCCGCAATGGCGCTGGTGGTGATCGTATCGACGGAGGTCGAGGCCAGGAGCTTCTCGGTCGCCGCCAACACGCGAGTGATCCGATCGCGCGCACGTTGCTGCATCGGCGCGGTGCGCCGTTCCAGCGTGGTGATGATTTCTTGCGACGCGCGCGAGGTCACTGCCGCCCTCCATTCCAATCCGCAGGCCGTCTAACACGACTGGACGCCTTTCTGTAAGCCACATCGGCGCGCAGCCCCTTGTCAAACGGAATATTATTCTGTTTCGTAAAGTTTGAGAAAACGGGGCTTTGGGAGGGGCTGCGATGATCAGGATGGAGCACTGTCTGAAGGCGACGCTTGCGGGGAGCGTGGCGCTCGCCGCCCTGGCGACGTCGGGTCTGGCCAGAGCGCAGGAGGCCAGAGCGCAGGAGGTCGGGGCGCAGGAGGCCACGACGCTCGATGACGTCGTCGTCACCGCACAACGGCGCGAACAAAGCCTGCAGGAAGTCCCGATCACCGTCAGCGTGGTCACGGCCAGGACCCTGGAGTCGCTGGCGGCGGACGATATGGGCGACATCTCGGCCTTCGTGCCCGGCCTGTCCGTATCGAACACCAGCCCGACGCAGGCGAACTACAGCATTCGCGGGGTCTCGACGTCGGACTTCGGCGTCGGCACCGACCCGGCTGTTCGGCGAGGGTCTGCATCGGTTTGTTCCTGTCAGAAACATAGTTCATTTTCTGACACCTTCAAGTTAACGCCGAGAAGGCCGGGCTGAAGCGTGGAGCGCCCGTCTCCGGCGGCGCCAGGACAGGCGAGAACGAACGCCCCTGCTCCCACGCCTCGACGGCGTCCGACCACTGCTGCGCCATGTGACGGCGCTGCATCTCGAACTCCGCCTTGTTGTAGACCCCGCGCGACGAGCGCTCCTCGTGGGCGAGGCATTTCTCGATCCAATCCGAGTTGAAGCCCATCTCGTGCAGCAGGGTTGAAGCCGTCCGCCGCAGGTCATGGACGGTGAAGGGCTCCAGCGGCAGTCCCTGCGCCTTGGCGCGGTCCGCTATGGCGGTCGTCACCCGGTTGAACGTCGCCCGCGACATGGGCGCATCGGCGTCGTAGCGCGACGGCAGGAGGTATTTCGAATTCCCGGCGCAGGTCTTCAGGGCAATCAGGATGTCCACCATCTGAGCCGAGAGGTAGACGTTGTGGGGTCGCGACCGCTTCATGCGCGCCTTGGGAATGGACCAGACGGCGTTCTCAAAATCCACCTCGTCCCAGGTCCCGTCCTGCAGCTCGCTCTTGCGCACCATGCTGAGCAGGATGAACTTCAGGCCGAGCCGGATGGTCGGCAAGGTGGCGATGTCGCCCAGCAAGCTGAGCATGATCCGGATCTCGCTGGGCGAAAGACTACGATCCCGGGGCCGGAAGGTGGCGATGGACGCGGGGCCGACGCCGTCCGCCGGATTGTCGATCTTCTCGCCATGTAAGATGGCCCAGCCGTAGATTTGCTTGACGATGTCCCGCACGTGGATGGCGGTGGCGGGCGCCCCGCGATCGACGATCGACTTGCAATGCGCCCTGAGATCGTCGGGCGTGATCTCGCTGAGCAGCCGGGTCCGCCATTGCGGCAGGACTTCCCGATTGAAAATCGACCGGCGCATATTTCGGGTGCTGTCCGCCATGGGTGCAGTGTCCATCCAGCGCTGGGCGACATGCTCGAAGCTGTGAGCCTC
The DNA here is from genome assembly GCF_053645695.1 of Brevundimonas sp. NPDC055311. Classification (NCBI taxonomy): domain Bacteria; kingdom Pseudomonadati; phylum Pseudomonadota; class Alphaproteobacteria; order Caulobacterales; family Caulobacteraceae; genus Brevundimonas; species Brevundimonas sp. NPDC055311. The sequence continues at coordinate 247,763 of NZ_JBSHMV010000003.1, read as the reverse complement.
CTTCAGGCGACGTTTGGCCCGCTGCTTCTCCAGCGCCGGCGAGACGCCGTCCGCGATCGTCCGCTTGATCTCGAACAGTCGTTCGCGGGCCTGGGCGAGGCTCAACCCGCCGCGTCCGTAACGTCCAAGGGTGAGCGTCTCGCGCCGGCCGTTGAAGCGGTAGTCGTACCGGAACGAGATCGCCCCGCCGGGCGAAACATAGGCGTACAAACCGTCCCTGTCGGTACTCTTGTAAGCTTTTGATTTTGGCTTCAAATTCTTGAGCGCGGCATCGGTAAGCACGGTAAAATCCCCTCACGCTGGAGCGAGCTGAAATCGGGCGCTTTCGAGCGAGTATTTTCCTTGTCTTTCCGTATCTTGGTCGAGAAAAATACCGTCAGCAGGTCGCCAGGGACCTGACGGTATGAGCCCAAAGCCGCGCGGGCAACGGCGTGTGATACCGTCAAAAGGGTCGGCATCACAAAAGCGAGACCCTCCGAAAGGCTTCGAAGGGTCTCGTTAAAATTCACTTTTTAGTCAGCGACTTACCTGCCATTTCGGAAGCGATATCGAAAGCTCCCAAAAGGCCTGAATTATTCCCACTCGATCGTGCCGGGCGGCTTGGACGTCACGTCATAGACGACGCGGTTGACGCCGCGGACTTCGTTGATGATGCGCGTGGCGGTCTTGGCCAGGACGTCCCAGGGGAACTGGTAGAAGTCGGCCGTCATGCCGTCGGTCGAGGTGACGGCGCGCAGGGCCAGCACCTTCTCATAGGTGCGGGCGTCGCCCTGGACGCCGACCGTCTTGACCGGCAGCAGCACGGCGAAGGCCTGCCAGATGTCGTCGTACAGGCCCGCCTTGCGGATCTCGTCCAGATAGATGGCGTCCGCGTCCTGCAGCGTGGCGACGGCGTCGGGCGTGATCTCGCCGGGGATGCGGATGGCCAGGCCCGGTCCGGGGAAGGGGTGGCGGCCGACGAAGGCGTCGGTCAGGCCCAGTTCGCGACCCAGGGCGCGGACTTCGTCCTTGAACAGTTCACGCAGGGGTTCGACCAGCTTCAGCTTCATGAAGTCCGGCAGGCCGCCGACGTTGTGGTGGCTCTTGATCACGTGCGAGGGGCCGCCGGTCGGGGACACGCTCTCGATCACGTCGGGATAGAGGGTGCCCTGGGCCAGGAAGGCGGCGCCTTCGATCTTGTTCGCCTCGCGGTCGAACACCTCGATGAAGACGCGGCCGATGGTCTTGCGCTTGGTTTCCGGGTCGGAAATCCCGGCCAGCTCGCCGAGAAATTCCTTAGACGCATCAACGTGCACCAGCGGGATATTGTAGTGCTCGCGGAACAGGGTCGTGACCTGATCGGCCTCGCCCTTGCGCATCAGGCCGGTGTCGACGAAGACGCAGGTCAGCTGGTCGCCGATCGCTTCGTGGATCAGCACGGCGGCGACCGATGAGTCGACCCCGCCCGACAGGCCGCAGATGACCTTGGCGTCGCCGACCTGTTCGCGGATCTTGGCGATCTGCTCGTCGCGATAGGCGGCCATGGTCCAGTCGCCGGTCAGGCCCGCGACGCCGTGGGTGAAGTTCTTCAGCAGTTGGGCGCCGCGCGGCGTGTGCACCACCTCGGGGTGGAACTGCACGCCGTAGATCTTGCGCGTCTCATCGGCGATGGCGGCGAAGGGCGCGCCTTCCGAGGTGGCGATGACGTGGAAGCCTTCCGGCAGGGCGGTCACGCGGTCGCCGTGGCTCATCCACACCGGCTCGCGATGGTCGAGGGCGCCGATGCCCGCGAACAGGGGGCTGTCCTTGGTGATGACGATCTCGGCGCGGCCGAACTCGGCGTGGTGGCCGCTCTCGACCTTGCCGCCCAACTCGGCGCAGATCAGTTGCTCGCCGTAGCAGATGCCGAGGATCGGCGCGCCATAGTCGAAGACGGAACGGTCGACGCGCGGGCTGTCCGCCTCGGTCGTCGAGTTCGGGCCGCCCGACAGGATGATGGCCTGCGGCTGCATCGCCTTCAGGGCTTCACCCGCCTTGTTGAACGGGTGGATTTCGCAATAGACGCCGGCTTCCCGCAGACGGCGCGCGATCAACTGCGTCACCTGGCTGCCGAAATCGACGATGAGCACCTTCTGGTGTTGGGTCGGCTGGGTCATGAGGTCGAATCCGGGGCGAGCGATTGGGCGAGGGTTTGGCCCTGAAGGGCCGGAATTTCAAGGGCGGAGAGGCCGTGATCCGTCAGCACCGCGATCAGGCCGTCGACGGCGCGCGCCAGGTTCTCGTCCACCAGATGCAGGGTCGAGGTCCAGTCGTGCAGGCCCGTCAGCTCGGCCTTGCCGTCGGACACCCCGCGCAGCGCGACCAGCGGCAGGCCGAAGGTCTGGGCGGCCCGCACCAGCGCCCAGGTCTCCATGTCCACCATCTCGGCGTCGATGGCGTCATAGGCGGCGCCCGAGACGACGTTTCCGCCGGTCGACAGGCGCGCGGTCGGCACGTCAGGGGTGGGGCACGGCAGCGGCAGGACGGCGGGCATGTCCAGCAGCGGCGTCACCCCCTTCTCGAACCCCAGGGCGCTGGCGTCCATGTCGCGATAGGCCACGGACGACGCCTGATAGACCGCCGCATGATCCAGCACGCGCGACCCGCACGAGCCCAGCGACAGGATCAGATCCGGCGCCTCTCCCCTCGCCTCCAGCCGCGCCAGGGCCGTCGTCAGCGCCACCGCTCCCTCGACCGGCCCGATGCCGGTCATCAACGGGTCGATGCGGGCGCGCAGGTATTCGCCATACTCGGCCGGCGCCGCCATCACCGGCAGGACCGTGACGGCGCCGTAGCGCTCCAGCCTCATGAGATGCGCTCATACAGGGCGATGAAGAAGCCGTCCGTGCCGGTGGCGGCGGGCGACAGGCGCAGGCGATTTCCTTGCGCCAGCGCAGTCAGGCGCTCGCGCCCCGCCTCGGTCAGGTCCGCGCTGTGCGCCGCATCGCCGACGGGGACGGGCTTGAAGTCCGCGTGCGCGGCTTCGAAGGCAGCGGCCGTGGCCTCATTCTCCGCGCCCAGCACCGAGCAGGTGACATAGGCCAGACGGCCGCCCGGCCGCACCAGCTTGGTCGCCTGCCCCAGAATACGGACCTGCAACGCGTGCAGGCGCGCGACCTCTTCGGGCGTCAGGCGCCAGATGTCCTCCGGCCGACGCCGCCAGGCGCCCGAGCCCGAGCACGGCGCGTCGACCAACACCATATCGGCCTGGCCGTTCAAATCCTCGACGCCGCCGCCGTTCGTGCCCAGCAGGCGCAGGTCGGCCTCCACGCCCGCGCGCGCCAGGCGCGGCTTCACATTGTCCAGACGCTTGGCCGAGACGTCGCAGGCGATCAGCGCCCCCTGCCCCTGCATGGCCTGCACCAGACCCAGCGTCTTGCCGCCGCCGCCCGCGCAGTAGTCCACCACCGTCGCGCCGGGGAAGGCGCCCGACAGCCAGCCGACGACCTGACTGGCCTCGTCCTGAATCTCGAAATGACCGTTCTGGAAGCCGTCCAGCGGCTGCACGTTCGGCGCGAGCTCGGCGTCCAGACGCAGGCCCCAGGCGGACAACTCCGTGCGCTGGGGCGACAGGCCGGCATCGCGCAGTTCGGCCTCGACCTCTTCCATCGTGGCGCGCAAGCCATTGACCCGCAGGTCGACCGGCGCGCGACCGCTCAGGGCCTCGACCTCTTCGCGCCAACGGTCGCCGTGAACCGTCTTCAGGTCCGCCGTCACGAAGTCCGGCAGGGCGACCTCGGCCAGATCGGCTGCGTCCTCATGCGCCGCGATGCGGCCACGCTCATGCTTGGACAGGGGGCGCGGGCCATAGCCTTCGCCGTTATAGAGGCCGTCGATCTCCTCCAGCGTCTCGCCGTCCAGCAGCGACAGGGCGCCGATCACCAGGGCGCGCCCGTCCTGACGTCCGCCCATGAAGGCCGACAGGCGGCCGCGTGCGCGCAGCACCTGATAGACGCGCTCGGCGATGGCGCGGCGGTCGCGCGATCCGGCGTAGCGGTTCTGCTGGCTCCAGGCCTTGAGCACGGCGTCGGCGGGCTGGCGGCCCTGGGCGATGCTGTCGAGGATGGCGGCGGCGGCGGCCAGACGGGCGGCTGGGGTCAAATCAGACTCGGATGAAAAGGGCCAGAAGGCACAGCGCCAGTCCCGCGAGCGAGACCAGCCAAACCAGCGACCGGATATAGGGAACGCCCAGGGCGTAGAGCGGGATATAGGCGACGCGCGCCCAGAAGTAGAGGCCTGCGCCCCACGCCGTCAGCGCGCCGGTCCGATCGGCGACCTGGGCGATCAGCACGGCGCCGATGAACAGCGGCAGGGTCTCGAACAGATTGGCCTGCGCCCGCTCCAGACGACCGACGACGGGGCTGTGCGCCTCGGGCGTCGTGTCCCGCGCCCCGGCGTTCCACGACAGGCCGAACTCGCGCGTCCGGGCGAAGGCGGGCAGCAGAATCTGGATCAGGGCGAGCGCCAGCGTCGCCGCCAGATAGGTGAGTTCAGTCGTCACGCCCGTCTCCTGTTCCGCTAGCCCAAAACAAAACCGCTCCCGACCGGGGCCGGGAGCGGATCAGGTCAGCCCTGACGATAGTTGGGCGCCTCGCGCGTGATCATCACGTCGTGGACGTGGCTCTCACGAAGGCCCGCATTGGTGATGCGGACGAAGCGCGCGCGTTCCTGGAAGTCCGGGATGGTGGCACCGCCGACATAGCCCATCGAGGCGCGCAGCCCCCCGACCAGCTGATGCACCACCGGGGCGATCGGCCCCTTGTAGGCCGTCTGGCCCTCGATGCCTTCGGGGACCAGCTTCTCGGACGAGACTTCCTTCTGGAAGTAGCGGTCGGCCGAGCCGCGCGCCATGGCGCCCACCGAGCCCATGCCGCGATACGACTTGTAGGACCGGCCTTGATACAGGAAGACCTCGCCGGGGCTTTCGTCCGTGCCCGCGAACATCGAGCCCATCATGGCGACGTTGGCGCCCGCCGCGATGGCCTTGGCCAGATCGCCCGAGAACTTGATGCCGCCGTCGGCGATGACCGAGGCGCCCGTGCCTTCCGCCGCGCGGGCGGCGTCGACGATGGCCGTCAGTTGCGGCACGCCCACGCCCGCGACGATGCGGGTGGTGCAGATGGAGCCCGGTCCGATGCCGACCTTCACCGCATCGGCGCCCGCGTCGATCAGGGCGCGGGTGGCGTCATAGGTGGCGACGTTGCCGGCGATGATCTGGACGCGGTTGTTCTCGCGCTTGATGCGCTCGACCACCTGGGCGACCGAGGCCGAGTGGCCGTGGGCGGTGTCGATCACCACCACGTCCGCGCCCGCATCGGCCAGCGCCATCGCCCGCTCGAACCCGGCGTCGCCGACGGTCGAGGCGGCGCCGACGCGCAGACGGCCCTGCTCGTCCTTGCAGGCGTTGGGGAAGGCCTGGGCCTTCTGGATGTCCTTCATGGTGATCAGGCCGACGGCGCGATAGGCGTCGTCCACCACGATGACCCGCTCGATCTTGCGGGTGCGCAGCAGTTCGCGCGCCGCCTCGCGCCCGGCCGAACCTTCGCGCAGGGTGATCAGCTCGCCGGTCGTCATCAGATCGGCGGCCTTGAGGTTCAGGTCCGTCTCGAAGCGCATGTCGCGGTTGGTCAGCATGCCGACCAGCTTGCCGCTCTTGGGATCGACCACGGGGAAGCCGGTGATCTTCTTGCGCTCGACGATCTGGAGGACTTCGCCCAGCGTCGTGTCGGGGGCGACCGTGACCGGGTTCACCACCATGCCGCTTTCATAGCGTTTGACGGCGCGGACCTCTTCGGCCTGCTCGTCGATGGTCATGTTCCGGTGCAGCACGCCCATGCCGCCCGCCTGCGCCATGGCGATGGCCAGGCGACTTTCCGTCACCGTGTCCATGGCGGACGACAGCAGCGGGATGTTCAGTTTGATTTCGCGTGTCAGCTGGGTCGAGACATCAACATCAGCCGGCATGACCTCGGACGGACCGGGTTCGAGCAAAACGTCATCGAAGGTTAGGCCTTCGCGTATCTCCATTTGGAGCCTCCATTTTGCGGGCCGCGTATAGCCCCCGTTTGCGGGGAACCGCAACCCCAAGCCCGCGCTATCGTGCATATAAGAGAAATTGCCTTGAAACGGACGGCGAGAGGCCGCATTTCCCGATAATGGTTCGCATCTTGATCAACACGGCGAGACGGCTGGCGCTCAAGATCGCGAGCTACGGCGCCATGCACCTGATCGTGGCGATCCTGGTGGCCTTCGCCCTGACCCGCGACTGGCGGCTGGCCCTGGCGGTCGGGGTGGTCGAGCCGATCTTCCAGACCATCGCCTATTCCGTCCACGACCGTGTCTGGCACCGGGTCGAGCGCCGCAAGATGCTGTCCGGCGTCGAGGAGACGGCCGAGGCCTTCACCGCCCGTCTGGAGGTCATGGACGCGCATGAGCAGAACCGCGCCCACAACCACCATGGCCACAGCCACGCCCTGCCCCGCAACCTGAAGCAGATCGCGCTGAAGACCGTCACCTACGGCGTCATGCACTTCACCGTGGCGGTTCTGGTGGCCTTCGCCCTGACGCGCGACATCCGCATCGCCCTGGCCATCGGCACCATCGAGCCGCTGGTGCAGACGATCTTCTTCACCCTGCACGACCGCATCTGGACGCGGATCGAGGCCAGGAAAGCCGCCCGCCGCGCGGCGAATGCACCCGAGCGCGCGTCGGCGTAACGGCATACTCTGTCGCGTTCCACAATCACGCCGTCATCCTCGGGCTTGACCCGAGGATCCAGTGCGGCGGCGCGCTCATCCTTGCCGACGTCACGCAGGCGGCTGGCTGGATCCTCGGGTCAAGCCCGAGGATGACGGCGGATATTGAGGATGAAGACGGAAACGGGAGCGGAAAAGGGAAAGGCCTAACGCTTGTTCAGCGCCACCAGGAAGACCTCGGCGCTGCCCTTGCGGCTCGATTCGGGCTTCACATACTTCACCGTCTCGAACTCCTCGCGCAGGCGTTTCAGCACGCCGCCGGCGTCGCCGCCCTGGAAGTTCTTCGACACGAAATTCCCCCCTGGCCTCAGGGTGCGGATGGCGAAGTCGGCCGCGATCTCGATCAGGGCGATGATCTTCAAGTGGTCGGTTTGGCGATGGCCGATGGTGTTGTGCGCCATGTCCGACAGCACCAGGTCCGGCGGTCCGCCGATGGCGTCCAGCATCTGCTGATCCACGCCCGGATCGGTGAAGTCCGCCTGAATCAGCGTCGCGCCCGGAATCGGCTCGATCATCAGCAGGTCCACGCCCGCCACCGCCGCCGCGCCGCGATCCAGCGCCACCTGCACCCAACCGCCCGGCGCCGCGCCCAGGTCGATGACCCGCGAGCCGCGCTTGATCAGGCGGAACTTGTCGTCGATCTCCATCAGCTTGAAAGCCGCGCGGCTGCGCCAGCCCTCGGCCCGCGCACGGTCGGACCATTCGTCCGACAGCTGACGCTTGATCCAGGCCTGGCTGGACAGGGTCTTCTTGTCGGCCGTCTTGATCTTCTGGCCGACCTTGCGCCCGGCCGCCGTGCCGCCCGAGGGCAGACGCACCATGCGGCGGCGTTCCTGAGGCTTGTCGGCGGGCTTTTCGTCTTCACTCATGCTTCCCACATAGCCCTGACGGCGTTGAGCCGCTATGACCCGCGCACAATTCCGGCTCGCATAACCTCAAGGAGCGCACGATGGCCGACCAAACCCTGACCTTCACCCTGGACACCGGCGACGGCGCCGAACGCAACGTCGTGATCAAGCTGCGCGACGACCTGGCGCCCAACCACGTCAAGCAGATCACCGACCTGGCCAAGGAAGGCTTCTACGACGGCGTGGTCTTCCACCGCGTGATTCCGGGCTTCATGGCCCAGGGCGGCGACCCGACGGGCACCGGCACCTCGGGCTCGTCCAAGCCGAACCTGAAGCAGGAATTCTCGAAGGAGCCGCACGTCCGCGGCGTCTGCTCCATGGCCCGCACCGCCAACCCGGACAGCGCCAACTCGCAGTTCTTCATCTGCTTCGACGATGCCCGCTTCCTGGACGGCCAGTACACCGTCTGGGGCGAAGTGATCGAAGGCATGGATCACGTCGACGCCCTGCCGAAGGGCGAACCGCCCCGCGCTCCGGGCAAGATCGTCAAGGCGACCGTCGCCTAAGGATCAGGTATCAGCGGCGGGGGATCAGTCCCCCGCCCACCACCGCATCGACACCCCGTCGAAGGTCCGGCCCCCGACCTTCAGCCTCCCTTTCAGGACCACGCCCTGATCTCCCAGATTGCGCCGCGCCTTCGCCAGCGCATCCTGGTCGAGCCTTCCCTCGAACGACACCGCCCCCAGCTCCCGCGACGTCGCCTGGAAGCGCACACGCGTCTCGGTGACGTCATAGGCCGTCGGAATCAGCCGCGTGCGCCGCGTCTTATCGCCAGCCTCGAACTCCATCATGATCGGCGCAAAGCCCGCCGCCCGCTGCCCGTCGCGCCAGGCCATGAAGTCGGGCACCTGGCCCATGAACAGGTGATGCAGCCGCCAGTCGCCGACCTGCACCGCCGTCGTGGGGATGTAATAGCCGGACACGTCCTCCGGCAGGTCGTGCTTGAAGACGGCCGCCTGCGTGGCCTTGTCGGGTGCCGCGCCGCGTTCGCAGGAAGCGGCCGTCAGGGCCAGCGCCCCCGCCAGCAGGATCGGCAATGCCCTCAAGGCAGGCGCACCAGGGCCGACAGCCAACCCAAATCCTGCAACCGCTCGACCGACTCGAACAGCGGCACGGCCAGCAGGAAGACCAGGCCGTCGCGCAGCGTCGTCAGGAAGAACTGCGGACGCACCTCCAGGCTGTCGGCGTCGCGCCATTTGGAGAAGTCCGGCCCGAAGCGCGGCGTCCGCGCGCAATAGTCCGCATAGGTCTGGCCGAAGGCGCCCGCCAGCCAGACCTCCTCGCGCTTCACCGTAGCGTAGAAGACCGCCACCGTCAGCAACAGGAAGATGGTCGCCAGAGTCACGCTGCCCGTCTGCGCCCCCACGCCGAACGCCCCCATGAAGCTGAAGATATACAGCGGGTTACGGCTGATCGAATAGGGTCCGCGATCCACGATCTCGGCCTTCTTGCGCCCGCCGATATAGAGGGAGCACCAGGCCCGCCCGACGATGCAGACGACGATCAGGCCCAGGCCGAACGCCTCCAGTCCTTCGTGCAGCACCGTTTCGCCGCCGATCGATCGGCTGACGAAGGCCAGTCCGACCACGCCGATCAATCCGACCAGCAGCGCCGCCTTGCGCAGCTTCTGCACCCGTTGGAGGTCAAACCCTTGCGTCGCCGACATCTAAATTTCCTCGACTGGTGAGGGGTGCGACAGAACGCCGCTCTGACGGCGCTTTCAAGGCCTATCTTTGCAAGCGTTTTGCGACAGTCGTCACTGGTCCAGCCACCGGTCCAGCGCCCGGAAGCCGCCGATCGCCAATTCCGTCGAGTCCTGGAACACCGCCGGATTGACCTTCTCGAAGTCGTCGCTGGGGCGGTGATAGTCCGGGTGATAATTCACCCCGAAATAGAGGAACGGCAGGCCCGCGCGGTGGAAGGCGGCGTGGTCCGACGCCTCGACCCAGTTGTCGGCGCCCTTGTCCTCGGGCGTGTCCTTGCCGAAGGCGAAGGCGACGTTCCGGCGCGCCGGAACCTGATCCAGCACCGGGCGGAAATAGGGATGCTGATACGTCCCCGTCACCCACAGCTTGCCGTCGCTGTCGGCGCGCGCCGTCATGTCGAAGTTCAGGTTCATCGAAATCGCGTGCAGCGGCACCGGCGGCGCCTCGACGAAATGCTTGGCGCCCAGCAGGCCGCGCTCCTCGCCGTCCAGCGCCACGATCAGCACGCTGTGCTCGGGCGGGTTGGCCTTCAGCCGCCTGGCCAGCTCCAGCATGGTCGCCACGCCCGAGGCGTTGTCGTCCGCGCCGTTGAAGACCTGGCCGTCGTTGACCCCGACGTGGTCATAGTGGGCCGTCACCACGATGTATTTGTCGGCGACGCGCGTGCCGGGGATCACGCCGATGATGTTGGTCCCGTTATAGGTCTTTGTCCCCTCGCGCGTGCGGCCCAGCATCTCCCACGGCTGAAGACGCCCCATGGGCGAAGGCTGCACGCCCAACGCCTCCAGCCGCCCGACGATGTAGTCGCGAGCCTTGGCTCCGCCCTCCGAGCCGGTGTCGCGCCCCTGCATGTCGTCCGCCGACAGGATGCGCAGGTCGTCCATCAACTGGGCGTAATCGCCCGACGGCGGCGCCTCGACAGCGGGCGTCTCGACCACAGGCGCGGTCGTCGTCTCACAGGCGGCCAGCGTCAGGGCGGCGGCGATCACGGACAGGCTGACGAGGACAGGACGCATGGAGGGGCTCCGGCAGGAATCTTTGAGGCGCGACGCTAGCGGCCCCCGGCCGCCGCGTCAGATTACGTTTCTGTCATGGCGCGTCTGCCATCAAGGTCGGGGGATGATAAGGAACCGTTCCGCCTTTGCCGACTTCCTGCGATTCTCATGTCCGATCTCTTCACGCCTGTCGAAACCCTGACCGAAGCCCAGGCGCGCGAAGAGCTGGAGCGCCTGTCGGCCGAACTGACGCGTCACGACGCCCTCTACTACGCCGACGCCGCGCCCGAGATTTCCGACGCCGACTACGACGACCTGAAACGCCGCGCCCTGGCTATCGAAGCCGCCTTCCCGGCGCTCTCCAGCCCCGTCTCCCCGTCCCAGCGCGTCGGCGCCCCCGTCTCGACCCAGTTCGCCGAGGTCCGCCACGGCGTACCCATGCTGTCGCTGGACAACGCCTTCGACGACGGCGAGGTGCGCGACTTCGTGGCCCGCATCGCCCGCTTCCTGAAGCTGCCGGGCGATGAGCCGATCGCCTTCGTCGCCGAGCCCAAGATCGACGGCCTCTCGGCCAGCCTGCGCTACGAGAAGGGCGTCCTGGTTCAGGGCGCCACGCGCGGCGACGGCAAGACGGGCGAGGACGTGACCGCCAACCTGCGCACGCTGGACAGCATCCCCCAGACGTTGGCGGGTTCGGGCTGGCCAGACGTCATCGAGATCCGGGGCGAGGTCTACGCCCCCAATGCCGCCTTCGACGCCTTCAATGCGGCGGCCGAGGCCGAAGGCAAGCGCACCTACGCCAACCCGCGCAACTTCGCCGCCGGGTCGCTGCGCCAGAAAGACCCGAAGATCACGGCCCTGCGCCCCCTGACCTTCTTCGCCTACGCCTGGGGCGAGACCTCCGCCCCCTTCGCCGAGACGCAGGCAGGCGCGCTGGAGGCCTTCCGCAGCTGGGGCTTTCAGGTCAACGACCGCTCGGCCCGCGTCGAGGGCGCCGACGGCCTGATCGGCGTCTATCAGGCGCTTGAGGCCGACCGCAGCCGCCTCGGCTACGACATCGACGGCGTGGTCTATAAGGTCGACCGGCTGGACTGGCAGCAGCGTCTCGGCTTCATCGCCAGAAGCCCCCGCTGGGCCATCGCCCACAAATTCCCGGCGCAACAGGCGACGACCGTGCTGGAAGGCATCGACATTCAGGTCGGCCGCACCGGCTCCCTGACCCCCGTCGCCCGCCTGCATCCCGTCACCGTCGGCGGCGTCGTGGTCCGCAACGCCACCCTGCACAACGAGGACGAGATCGCCCGCAAGGACGTCCGCATCGGCGACACCGTCGTCCTGCAACGCGCCGGCGACGTCATCCCCCAGATCGTCGGCGTGGTCGAAACCCTGCGTCCCGACGACGCCGTCCCCTACGTCTTCCCCACCGTCTGCCCCGTCTGCGGCTCCGAAGCCGTGCGCGAGGGAGACGAGGTCAAGCGCCGCTGCACCGGCGGCCTGATCTGCGACGCCCAGATCGTCGAACGCCTCAAGCATTTCGTCAGCCGCCGCGCCTTCGACATTGAAGGGCTTGGCGAAAAGCAGCTGATCGCCTTCCACGCGCGCGGCTGGATCAAGGAGCCCGCCGACATCTTCCGCCTCGCCCGGGACGAGGAGAAGCTGGCCCTGCTGCGCGCCGAGGACGGCTATGGCGAGACCAGCGTCCGCAACCTGATCGCCGGGATCGACGCCCGCCGCCTCATCAGCCTCGACCGCCTGATCTTCGGTCTGGGCGTGCGGGAAATCGGCGAGCAGACCTCTCTGGTCCTGTCGCGCGCCTTCGGCAGCTGGACCGCCTTCCGCGACGCCTGCATGGCCGCCGCGAACGGCCTCGCCAGCGACGACTGGAAGACGCTGGCCGCGACCCACGCCATCTCCACCCGCGTACTGGGCCTGATGGCCGAGGCTCACCCGCCCGCCGACGATCCCTGGCCGGAAGCGCCCATGGATCAGAAGATCGCCCTCGCCTTCCCCGGCATGGCCGCGCCCGCCCGCCGCTCGCTGGCGGAAATCTCCGAGGGCTGGAGCGACCTGACCCGCTGGGCCGCCGTCGCGCGTGATGAGGGCCCCTCCGACATCCTGAACCAGATCGCGGGCGTCTCCGGCGTCGGCCCGGTCGCCGCCGAAGCGCTGGCCCACTTCTTCCACGAACCGCACAACCTTCAGGTCGTCGACGCCCTGCTGGCCGAGTTGGAGCGCGTCGAGGACGTGGCCGCCCCCGTGACCGACAGCCCCGTGGCGGGCAAGACCGTGGTCTTCACCGGCTCGCTGGAACGCTTCACCCGCGACGAAGCCAAGGCCCGCGCCGAAAGCCTGGGCGCCAAGGTCAGCGGCTCCGTGTCGAAAAAGACCGACTATGTCGTCGCCGGCCCCGGCGCCGGGTCCAAGCTGAAGGACGCCGAAAAACACGGCGTGACCGTCCTGACCGAGGACGAGTGGCTGGCCCTCATCGCCTGAAATATGATCGCCTGATGCACGCCGTCGCCATCGACTTCGAAACCGCCAATGAGCAGCGGGCCAGCCCCTGCTCCATCGGCCTGGCCTGGATCAACGACGGCGTCATCGAATCCGTCGAGCACCACTACATCCGCCCGCCGGGGATGCGGTTCGCCGGGTTCAACATCGCCTTCCACGGCATCGGCCCCAAACAGGTCGAGGACGCCGAGGAGTTTCCCGCTGTCCTGGCCGCCATCGCCCCGCGCCTCGAAGGCCGCACGGTGCTGGCCCACAACGCCGCCTTCGACGTCAGCGTCATCCGCAACACCTGTGACCACTATGGCCTGACCTATCCCGAATTCGACTACCTCTGCACGGTCAAGCTGGCCCAGATCAGCTGGCCGGACTTCACCTCGCACAAGCTGAACAACGTCTGCGCCGAACTGGGCGTCGCCTTCCGCCACCACGACGCTGCTGAAGACGCCTTCGCCTGCGCCTCCGTGGCCTTGGCGGCGGCTCAGATGCATCAGGCCGCCGACTGCCGCGCCCTGGCCGACGCCAGCCGCCTGACCATGGGCCGCGTCTGGCGCGACGGCTATTCGCCCTGCTCCAACGCCGGAACCCGTCCACGCCGCCCGCGCGGCGGCTGACGGGCCCTCGGCAAAAGCCGCCCGAATCCATCGCCTTAGGCGTTCGCAGCGCGTCCAACTTGACCTAAGGTCATGTAATCATTGAGTGAAGTTCACAATTTCGGCCTTGTTTCAGACCGAAACCCGGCCCACCCTTCGACCAAGGGATCGCCTCGACGATCCGTCAGAAGGAAAACGCCGATGAAGACCTCCGTCCTGACGGCGCTCGCCGTCGCAGCCGCCGCCCTCGCTTCTCCGGCCCTCGCCAGCGACCCCACCGGTCTGTGGCAGACCCCGACCAACGGCGGCCAGGTCCGCATCGAACGCTGCGGCCAGGCCCTGTGCGGCGTCCTCGTCACCTCCAGCCACATCCGCGCCAACCCCGAGGTGAAGGATCAGCGCAACAAGGACGAGTCCCTGCGCGACCGTCCCCTGCGCGGCCTGCGGATGCTGTCGGGCTTCACCGGCGGCCCGACCGAATGGCGCGGCGGCTCGGTCTACAACCCCGAGGACGGCGGCACCTATCGCGGCACCATCACCCTGACCAACAACAATACGCTGCGCCTGCGCGGCTGCATCGTCGCCCCCCTGTGCAAGACTCAGACCTGGACCCGCGTCCAGTAGTCCCTCCTCACAAGCCCAAACGAAAAACGCCTCCCCCGCGATCGCGAGGGAGGCGTTTTCATATCAGCGGTTCAGCGAGCTCATGCCGCCGGGCGCATAGCGCTCGCCCGCCGCCGCCCCGCGCGGGAAGACGGCCTCGATCCGCGCCAGATCATCGGACGTCAGCACGATGTCCGCCGCCGCCGCGTTCTGCTCCAGCGTGGCGATGCGGCGCGTGCCGGGGATGGGGACCAGATCCTCTCCCTGCGCCAGCACCCAGGCCAGGGCCAGTTGCGCCGCCGTCACCCCCTTGTCCGCCGCGATGGCCCCGACCGCATCGACCAGATCGAGGTTCTTCTGGAAGTTGTCGCCCGCAAAGCGCGGATTGGTCCGGCGGAAGTCGTCGGGCGCCAGGTCGTCGATCGACTTGATCTCGCCCGACAGGAAGCCCCGGCCGAGCGGACTGTAGGGCACGAAGCCGATGCCCAGTTCGCGCACCACGCCCAGAAGCTCGTCCTCCGGATCGCGGCTCCACAGCGAATATTCGGTCTGAAGCGCCGTGATCGGATGCTCGGCGTGGGCGCGGCGCAGGGTGGCCGGCGCCGCCTCGGACAGGCCGATGAAGCGGACCTTGCCCTCCTTCACCAGCTCGGCCATGGCCCCGACCGTCTCCTCGATCGGCGTATTGGGGTCGATGCGGTGCTGGTAATAGAGGTCGATGTGATCGACGCCGAGGCGGCTCAGGCTGCCCTCGACCGCGCGGCGCACGTTTGCGGGCGAGCCGTCGGTAATGGCCGAACCGTCCGGCTGGCGATTGATGCCGAACTTGGTGGCGATGAAGGCTTCGTCCCGGCGCCCCTTCAGCGCTTTGCCTACCAGGACTTCATTGGTGTGGGGGCCGTACATCTCGGCCGTGTCGAACAGGGTGACGCCCAGGTCGAGCGCGCGGTGGATCACCGCGATGGATTGGGCCTCGTCGGCGCCGCCGTAAAAGGCGCTCATGCCCATGCAGCCCAGACCGACGGCCGAGACCTCAGGGCCGTTACGGCCCAGCTTGCGCATCTTCATCCGCGCATTCCTTCTGATGTGAGGGGGTCGGCGGCGCATCCGCCGACCCTCTTCAGATGGGCGCCGTATGGCCTTATTTCAAGGGGGCCGTCTGCGCCTTCAGCCAGTCCAGCGCCGCCTCGTCCTTCTGAACGCCGTCGGCCAGCAGAGGCCCGACCTTGGCCAGAACCTCGGCGTGGTAGGCGTCGACATAGGCCCGCTCGTCCGCCGTCAGCAGGGCCGTGTCGATCAGGCGGCGGTCCAGCGGCGCCAGCGTCAGTTGCTCAAACCCGTGCATCGGCCGCTCGCCGCCCGGAACCTGGGCCGGGGCCGTGACGACCTGCAGCGTCTCGATGCGGATGCCCCACTCGCCTTCGCGGTAATAGCCCGGCTCGTTCGACAGGATCATGCCGGTCAGCAGCGGCTGGTCCGTGCCCCAACCGGCGATGCGCTGCGGCCCCTCGTGCACGCCCAGATACGACCCCACGCCGTGGCCCGTGCCGTGGTCAAAGTCGAAGCCTGCGTTCCACAGCGGCTGGCGCGCGATGGCGTCCAGCTGGCGCCCGCTGGTCCCGGCCGGGAAGCGGATCACCGCCATGGCGATGTGACCCTTCAGGACCAGGGTGAACATCCTGCGCTGATCGGCCGTGCCCTCGCCGATGGCCATGGTGCGGGTCACGTCCGTGGTCCCGTCCAGATACTGACCGCCGCCGTCGACCAGCAGCAGGCTACCCGCCTCCATCTGGCGGATCTTGGCCCCCACCGGCTTGTAGTGCGGCAGGGCGCCGTTCGGCCCGACCCCGGCGATGGTGTCGAAGGACAGATCCTTCAGCATCCCGGTCGCCTCGCGGAAGCCTTCCAGCGCCTCGACCACCGCCCGCTCGTCCGGCAGCGTCTTCTGCGCGACCGTATCGACCCAGTGCAGGAACCGCGTCAGGGCCGCGCCGTCGCGGATATGGGCCTGACGGCTGCCCTCGATCTCGACGGCGTTCTTCTGGGCGCGCGGCAGGGCGCAGGGGTCCATGCCGCGCACGATGGTCGCGCCCGCCGCTTCCAGCCGGTCGAAATACCAGGCCGAGGACACGGCCGGGTCGATCATCACCTTGCGCCCCGACAGGGCGTCGAGCGCGCCCGGAAGCGCTTCGGGCGCCTCCAGCGTCACGGCATCGCCCAGCCAGCCGGGCAGTTCGTTCGTCACCTTGGCCGGGTCGAGGAAGACGCTGGCCGTCCCGTCGGCCTTCACCACCGCCTGTCCCAGCGGCAGCGGCGTGCGGATCACATCGCCGCCGCGAATGTTGAACAGCCAGGCCAGCGACGACGGCGCCGTCAGCACGGCGGCCTCGGCTCCGGCCTCAGCGATGGCCTTGCCGATGCGGGCGCGCTTGGATGCGGCGCCCTCGCCGGAATAGCGGTCTTCGTGCGGGACCACCGACGCCTGCGGCTGGGCCGGGCGAGCGTCGCCCCAGGCCAGATCGATCGGATTGGCCTCGACCGCCTTCAGCGTCGCCCCGGCCTTCTCGACCGCCGCGCGCAGGGTCGCCAGCGCATCGGGGCTATGCAGGCGCGGATCATAGCCGAGCACCGAACCCGACGGCACGGCCGCCAGCCAGTCGGCCAGCGTGTTCAGCGGCTGGCGCTCGAACAGGGTCTCGTCCGTCTGGGCCTTGGCCTGCACCGTATAGCGGCCGTCGACGAAGACCGCCGCCCGGTCCTTCAGCACCACGCCCGCCCCGGCCGAGCCGGTGAAGCCGCTGACCCACGCCAGCCGCTCATTGGCGTCGGGCAGGTATTCGTTCTGATGCTCGTCCTCGTGCGGGACCAGCAGGCCGTCGAGCCCCTGCTTCGCCATCTCGGCGCGGAGCAGAGGCAGGTGCTTGGCCCCGAAGGACGGATCGGTGGTTTCGTCGAATGTCTGGCGCATGAGGGGTCCTTACACCCTTCTCCCCTTGCGGGAGAAGGTGGCCCGGTAGGGCCGGATGAGGGGTCTCGCGACTGCGGATGAAGGGGCTCGGCAAACGGCGAGAAACCCCTCATCCGTCTCGCTTCGCGAGCCACCTTCTCCCACAAGGGGAGAAGGAAAATAGCGCCCTATTTCTTCCGCAACTGCAGCGCGCTCCACGCATCATGATGGATCGTCTGCTCCACCACGAAGCCCAGCGGCAGGTAAGCCTCCAGCACCCGCTCCTCCTGCGTCCGCAGCAGGCCCGACAGGATCGCGACCCCGCCCGTCTTCAGCGCCGCGCCGATCTCGGGCGCCAGGAACACCAGCGGCGCCGCCAGGATGTTGGCGAACACCAGATCATACGGGGCGTGCTGCGCAATCCGCGCATCGCTCAGACCATCGGCGAAGTAGAAGTCGCACTTGGCGTCGTTGATCGCCGCATTCTCATTGGCGATGCGAGCCGAGGGTTCGTCGATATCCGTGCCGACCGCGATGGGCGAACCCGTCTTCGCCGCCGCAATCGCCAGCACGCCTGTGCCGCAGCCCACGTCCAGAACCTTCTCGAACGTCTCGGTCTTCAGCAGATTGTCGAACGCCTCCAGGCAGCCGACCGTCGTGCCGTGGTGGCCGGTGCCGAAGGCGGCGCCCGCGTCGATCTTCAGGTTGACCCGGCCCTCAGGCACCTTGCCCTGATCGTGCGCGCCGTAGACGAAGAAGCGCCCGGCCTCGACCGGCGGCAGGCCCGACAGGCTCATGGCCAGCCAGTCGGCGTCAGCCAGCTTCTCGACGATCACCTCCAGCCCCGGCGTGGCGCGCAGGATTTCGGCGATCCCCTCGGCCTCTTCATCCGTCGTGGGGAAGGCGTCGATGCGCCAGATATTGCGGTCCTCGTCCTCTTCCAGGATGGAATAGGTGGCGCCTTCCAACAGGGGATTGGCGTCGATGGCGGCGGCGGCGGCCTCGGCGGGGGCGCGATCGCCGCGCGCGATCACCTGAACTGCGGATTCGGACATTTCTTAAACACCGTTATAATAACGAATCGCCAGTGCGGGCTTGGTTCTCACGTCCGCGTCCAACGAGGGGTCGGGGATTTTATGGCCAAAGCACCGTCTGAAACGAAACCTGCCGCGAAAGCGGCCTCCGCCGCTTCCAAGCCGAAACCGGCGGCAAAGTCGAGCGCGACAGCGACAAAAGCTGACGCCAAGCCCAAGACCGTAAAGGCCGCCGCTGCGGCGAAGGCCCCCGCCAAGGCGGCTGCGCCCAAGGCCGCCAAGCCCGCTACGGCCAAGGCCACGACCGCCAAGACCGCCGCGACGAAGGCTCCGGCCAAGGCGACCGCCGCCAAGAAGCCTGCAGCCGCAAAGGCTCCGGCCGCCGCAAAGGCCGCCCCGGCCAAGAAGCCGGCCGCCGCCAGGACGACGACAGCCAAGGCGGCAACGGCCAAGGCCGCTGCGCCCAAGAAGGCTGCGGCGCCCAAGAAACCCGCCGCTTCCAAGGCAGCCGCTCCGGCCCCGGCCGAGACGCCGGTCGCCGCCTCCCTGGCTCCGGCGCCCGTCGAGACCAAGCCCGCGCCGAAGCCCGAGCCGGTCGAGCCGCCCGTTCAGGCCACGGCGCCCGCCGCCGCCGCTGCGGCGGTCGAGCCGGTGAAGCCCGTCGACACGCCCGCCCCCGAAAAGAAGAAGGGCTTCTTCGCCCGTCTGTTCGGCTGGTGATCGAAGACTGATCGCAAATGCAAGGAAGGCCGGAGAGGACGCCCTCTCCGGCCTTCTTCAATTCTCGACTGTCGTAGGGCCTATTCCGGCAGGTCTTCCGCCAGGATGGCCATTTCGAACATGAAGGAGCCGGCCTCGTCCTCATCTTCGAACACCACGCCGATGAACTCGTCGTCGACATAGACTTCGGCGGAGTCGGCGACCTTGCGGGCCTTCACCTTGACGCCGCCGTGGTTGAAGGTGCGCTTCAGGTGCGTCTCGACGCGCTTCAGATCGGATTCTTTCACGGGGGTAGCCTCGCTTTGGCGCCGGGGGCGCATGTCGTTGGCCGCGGACCCTAGAGAAGCCGCCCCGCCTTGGGAAGCCCGCGCGTCAGGCGTCCACAGACGCGCCCTCTCAGATCACGAAGTCATAGACGATGTCGGACAGCGTATGGTCCATGGTCCGCGCGGGCGTGGCGTCGGTCGGACAGTTGACCAGCCTTGCAGGCACCCCCGCCACGGTGCAGCCCGCCGGCACCGGCTTCAGCACCACCGAGCCGGACGCCACCTTGGCGTAGTCGCCGACCGTGATGTTGCCCAGCACCTTGGCCCCGGCGCCCAGCAGGACGCCGCGACCGATCTTCGGGTGACGGTCGCCGCGCTCGGCCCCGGTCCCGCCCAGGGTCACGGCGTGCAGCATGGACACCTCGTCGCCCACCACCGCCGTCTCGCCGATGACGATGCCCGTGCCGTGATCCAGAAAGACGCCCGAGCCGATCCGCGCCGCCGGATGGATGTCCAGCTGGAACAGCTCCGAAATCCGGCTCTGGAAATGGAAGGCCAGGGTGTCGCGGTCCTGCTCCCACAGCCAGTGCGCCACGCGCCAGGCCTGCAACGCCTGGAACCCCTTGAAATACATGAAGGGCTGCAACAGCGAGCGGATCGCCGGATCACGCTCCTGCACCGCCTTCAGGTCCGCCTCGGCGGCGGCGACGATGCCCGGATCGGCGGCGAAGGCCGACAGGGCCACCTCGCGCACCGTCATGGCCCCCAGCTCCGCATCGCCCAGCTTGCGCGCGATCTGGAAGCTCAGCGCCCCGGCGAAATCATCGTGCGCCAGCACCACGGCGTTCAGCTGCGACGCCAGACGCGGCTCCTCGCGCGCGGCGTCCTCGGCGGCGGCGCGCAACTGCGCCCACAGGTCCGGCTGCTTCGGCACGACTTCCAGCTTGGCCATCAGGCTTCCTTAAACTTCAGCTCGACCCTACGCGCCCAGCATGGAACGCGCCAGCGCGGCGGGCAGT
This sequence comes from Brevundimonas sp. NPDC055311, assembly GCF_053645695.1. Classification (NCBI taxonomy): domain Bacteria; kingdom Pseudomonadati; phylum Pseudomonadota; class Alphaproteobacteria; order Caulobacterales; family Caulobacteraceae; genus Brevundimonas; species Brevundimonas sp. NPDC055311. The sequence continues at coordinate 227,691 of NZ_JBSHMV010000003.1, read as the reverse complement.
TCGCCCTCCCGCGCCATATGGTAGGCGCGATAGGCCGTCGCTACCGTCAGCCCGTCGCGCACCGCCCCACGCGCGATCTCGGCCATCAGTTCGCCAAAGGGGACGCGCGCGGACAGGAAGACCTCCGTCTCGTCCGGCGCCGTCCCGGTCGCCTCCAGCCCCCAGGCCACCCAGGTCATCGCCCGCTCGTCGGTGATGGAGTTGGACAGGTCCACGTCCAGCGCCGCGCGCCAGTGCTGCGCCGTCAGCCCCGCCTCCTCGGCCAGTTCGCGCTTCACCGCTTCAAAGGGGTCTTCCCCCTCCGGCGCCCCGCCCTCGGGCATCTCCCAGGAATAGCGCATCAGGGCGAAGCGGTGCTGGCCCACCAGGCTGACCGTCCCGTCGTCATGCAGCGGCAGCACGCCCGTCCCCACGTTCCGGGGCCGCACGACCACATAGTCGGCGTCGGCCCCCGTCGGCGCGACGGCCGGGTGGCGCGTCACCCGCATCCAGGGCGTGTCGACCAGAACGCTGTCGCCCAGGCTGCGCCACGGCGGCGTATCAGGCAGGCCCTCGGCCCAGCGAGGCTTGATGTCGCGAATCTGACTCATGCCCCTGCTATGGCGCAGCCCGTCCCGAAAGCCTAGCTATCCGCCATGAGCCCGTCAGACCTCGCTTCCCCCCTGCCCCTGCCCGTCCGTTCGGAAGAACTGCTGTCGCGCCTGGCCGTGCGCCGCTCGGCCCCGGCCCAGTCGCTGACCCTGCCCGGCCCCTCGGACGCCGAGATCGAGCAGATTCTTCTGCTGGGCGCCCGCACGCCGGACCACGGCAAGCTCTTCCCCTGGCGCTTCGTCGTGCTGGGCCCGCAAAGCCGCGCCGACCTGTCCGAGGCCCTCGCCGCCCTGGGCGAAACCCAGAACCGCACCGGCAAGGAGATCGCCTCCCTGGCCAAGCTGGCCAACCCGCCGCGGACCATCCTGGTCGTCTCGACCCCCATTCAAGGCCACAAGGTTCCGGTGTGGGAGCAGCAGTTGTCCGCCGGCGCCGCCTGCATGAACCTTGAGCACGCGGCGAACGCCCTGGGCTATTCGGCCAGTTGGATCACCGACTGGTACGCCTACGACCCGGCCGCCGTCGCCCTGTTCGGCGTCGAGGACGGCGAGAGCATCGCCGGCTTCATCCACGTCGGCTCCCTGTCCGAGCCCCCGCTGGAGCGCCCCCGCCCGAACCTGGAGCACAAGGTGACGGCCCGGCCGTAGCGCCTTTCCCTTCTCCCCTTGTGGGAGAAGGTGGCAGTCCTCGGGCTTGCCCCGAGGGCTGACGGATGAGGGGTTTTGCAACGACGGAGAGCCCCCTCATCCGACCTCGCTGTGCTCGGCCACCTTCTCCCACAAGGGGAGAAGGACGCATCAGCGCCCCTCCTCCTCCGGCCGGTGCACGATCGACACCAGCACCACCGAGATGATCATCAGCAGGAACCACGCCCCCAGCTTGTTCAGGCTGACCATCTCCCATCCGCCCTCCTGCCCCGGATAGACCCAGGCCCGCGCGAACGTCCCCAGGTTCTCCGCGAACCAGATGAACAGCGCCACCAGCCCATAGCCCAGCAGCAGAGGCATCGACCGCCGCGTCCGGTCGGCGGTGAAGTAGAACCACCCCCGCGCGAACAGCAGCCCCGTCGCCGCGAACAGCGCCAGCCGCACGTCCGGCAGCCAGTGGTGCGCAAAGAAGTTGACGTAGATCGCCGCCGCCAGCACCCACGTGGTCCACAGCGGCGGATAGCGCCTCACCCGGATATGGAAGATGCGCTGCACCCGCGCGATGTAGCTGCCCACCGCCGCATACATGAAGCCCGAGAACAGCGGCACGGCGCCGATCCTCAGCACCGACTCTTCCGGATAGATCCACGACCCGTGATAGGTCTTGAACAGCTCCATGACCGTCCCGGCGACATGGAACAGGAAGATGACCCGCGCCTCCTCCCAGCTCTCCAGCCGAAAGGCCAGCATCAGCGCCTGTATCCCCAGCGCCCCCAGCACCAGAAAGTCATAACGCGCCAGCGGCGCCTGATCGGGCCAGAACAGGAACGTCCCCAGGATCAGCGCCAGCATCGCCCCGCCGAACAGACACGCCCACCCCTGCTTCAGCCCGAACCACAGGAACTCATAGGCGTAACGGCGAAGCCGCGAGCGGTCGGCCCACGCCTCCGCGCGGGTCATCAGCCGACGGCCCCAAGCTTCGAGCGGGAGACGGGGGGATGGGGTCATGGGCGGAGATTCAGCGATAGCTAGAGGTGAGGACACATTGGATTGCCGAAGCGATTGCCATTTATCGGAAATCTGCCTCTATCATCGTAATAGCGCTTTTCAACCTGCAAGCATCCGAGGAAAGGCATGGCAATGCACCTTCTGTATTGCGACGAATCGAATATGGAAGATCGCCCCGGCGACTTTCTAATCTACGCAGGCATCGCCATTGACGGCACGCGCGCAATGGATCTTTCACGTGAAATCGACGCTATTCGCGCCAACCTAAACGTCCCCCGTGAATACAGACTTAAGTTTAACCCTGGCCCAGAGGGATTTTCACACGAACAATTTATCGAACTAAAACGCCAAGTCATTGATGCAACAGTAAGACATGGAGTTAAATTGCTAGGCTACTTAGTTCTACACGACATCGCGACCAATCCTGATGAAGCCCGCCGTAACGGCATCAATACGGTTTGTTTTCACTTCGACTGCCTGCTCAATCGATTGAATGAGACTGGCTTAGTGTTGATTGATAGATTTAATGATGCTGGAAACCAGATTGAAGCTCACTTAGCCGAAAAATTCAGCATCGGATTGGTAGGCATACCGTATGCGGCTGAGGTTCCGATGCGGCGCATCGTCGGCTACCATTATTCAGCAATCGGTCAATCGCACTTCACCTCTCTCATTGATGTGATCGTTGGTTCATTTCGCTTCGCCATCAACGCACATTGCCGGAATGTTCAGCAGCATCGCCAATCTGCAAACAACATTCTTCAAGCGATATCTCCTCTTTTCGTAAGAAACAATGCAGGAGGTGCCGTATCGGAACTTGGCCTTATCTTTAGCCCAAAGATAATTCGGGTTTCAGGATATCGATCCAAATATCAGGATTTAAAGGACTTCCTAGAAGCTGCAGGAATACCAACCGAGCAACAGATTACAGATCAGAGAATGTACTGAAACGTTACTAGGAACCTAACTGCGCACGAGGCGGCCTCGCCGCCCCCTCACCCCCGCCCGCGATACCCCGCCACGCCCTGATCCGGCAGCCACACGCCCTCCAGCAGCGCGCCCGTCTGCCAGAAGACGTCGATGGGGATGCCGCCGCGCGGATACCAATAGCCGCCGATGCGCAGCCATTTCGGTTGCAGCAGCTCGGCCAGGCGCTTGCCGATGGCGACGGTGCAGTCCTCGTGGAAGGCGCCGTGGTTGCGGAAGCTGGTCAGGTACAGCTTCAGGCTCTTGCTCTCGACCAGCCAGTCGCCCGGCACATAGTCGATGACGATGTGGGCGAAGTCGGGCTGGCCCGTCACCGGACACAGGCTGGTGAACTCCGGCGCGGTGAAGCGCGCCACATAGAGCGTGTCGGCGTGCGGATTGGGCACGCGCTCCAGAACCGCCTCTTCCGGGTTGGTCGGGGCGGCGGTCTGGACGCCGAGCTGGCTGAGGCTGTCGGTATAGTGGGTCATGCCCGCCATTTAGGCGTTCGCCCCGCCAAAGAAAACGCCGCCCCCTCCGCAATCGGCCATCCCCCCGTTTCGCCTGTGCTAGACTGCGCCCGGCCGAGGGGGACGGCGAAGGGCGATTTCAGACGATTCAGACGAATTGGACTCTCTTTTTCCGAGCCTTCTTCAGTCGCCTGTTTCAGGAGCATCCATGATCCTATCTGCCAGGTTTAGCTTTGCCTTGGGCGCCCTCATGATCGTTTCAGGGGTGTCGCCCTGCCCTCAGCGACTCTAGCCCAAGACGCCGATCAAGCCTTGCCGCCCCCGCGCTGGAGCGTGCCGCCGCAGGCCTCTGTCGATGACTTCCCTGAAGCGGCCCTGCAGGCAGACGCCAGCGGAGCCGCCGTGATCGCCTGCGACGCCACGCCGGACGGCAGCCCCGTCAACTGCGAAGTCCGTTCTGAAACGCCTCCGGGCATGGGTTTCGGTCAGGCCGCCCTCGGCATCGTGCAACGCGGACGCGTGATCGCCAGCGATGACGGCGCTGTCGCGGCCCCTCGCCGCTTCGCCGTTCGCGTGCCGTTCAATCTCGGCCCCGAGCCGCCTCCGACGGACCTGGCGGCGACGTTCGCCAATGTGGAAGCCCGGTGGCTGACGCCGCCTCGCCCCACAGCGTCTGATTATCCGCAAAGGGCGGTCGATCGCGGCCTCTCGGGCGGCGCCGCCGTTCGTTGTGAAGTGACGCTGTCAGGCAAGCCGACCAACTGCGCCGTTGTCGCCGAGGTTCCTCCCGGCAGCGGGTTCGGAGAAGCGGCCGTCAAAATCGTCCGTCGGGGACGGCTGAACCCCGCGACGATCCGGCCGGAAGAGGTCGGGTCCGCCTTCGTCGTCACCGTGCCCTTCAGCATCCACTGATGCGATTTCAGACGATTCAGGCGAATTGGACTCTGTTTTTTCCTTCTCCCCCTGTGGGAGAAGGTGGGCGCCGGAGGCGCTCGGATGAGGGGTGTCGGCGCAAGTTTCGCTGTTCTGCGCCTCAACCGTGCGATCATCGGATGCGGAGGCGCTCACACCCCTCATCCGTCAGGCTTCGCCTGCCACCTTCTCCCACAAGGGGAGAAGGGAGCCGAATGCATTGCCTTCCCTGACGACAGCCGGTTAGCGTAGCCAAAAGCAACTCAGGAGAGACGACCCGTGGCCATTCCCGCTTCCCTGCAGTCCGGCCTCAAGCTGCCGGTGATCGCCTCGCCCATGTTCCTGGTGTCCGGGCCGGATCTGGTGGTCGAGGCCTGCAATGCGGGCGTGATCGGGACCTTCCCCTCGCTGAACCAGCGCACGACCGAGGGCTATCGGGAGTGGCTGCACGAGATCAAGTCGCGCCTGACGCCCGACGCCGCCCCCTTCGGCGTCAACCACATCGTTCACCCGACCAACCCGCGCCTGATGGCCGACATGATGGTCTCGGTCGAGGAGAAGGTGCCGCTGATCATCACCTCCCTGGGCGCCGTGCGCGACATGGTGGACGCGGTGCACGGTTACGGCGGCGTGGTCTTCCACGACATCGCCAATGTGCGTCATGCGCGCAAGGCGGCCGAGGCGGGCGTCGACGGCCTGATCCTGGTCGCCAACGGCGCAGGCGGACACGCGGGCGTGGTGAACCCCTTCGCCCTGATCAACGAGGTGCGCGGCTTCTATGACGGGACCATCATCCTGGCCGGCGCCCTGTCGACCGGTCAGGACGTGGCGGCGGCGCTGATGATGGGCGCCGACTTCGCCTATATGGGCACCCGCTTCATCGCCACGACCGAAAGCGCGGCCCAGCCGCACTACAAGGAGCTGATCGTCCAGTCGGGTTCGGCGGACATCACCTACACCCCGGCGGTGTCCGGCATTCCGGCCAACTTCCTGACCCCGTCGCTTCTTGAGAACAGGATCGACCCCAAGTCCCTGCCCGAGCACAAGCTGGACATGGGCGAGGAGGCCAAGGCGTGGAAGACCGTCTGGTCGGCGGGCCAGGGTTCGGGCGCCATCCACGACGTGCCCACAACGGCCCAGCTTGTCGCTCGGCTGACGGACGAGTTTTCGCAAGCCTGTGATAAATTCGACAAGAAGCGTCTCTAGGAAGCGGCCTCGAAGCTCACCCCTTTCGAGGCCGATTCATGCGCATCCTGACGACCGCCCTTCTGGCGACCGCCCCGCTCCTGATCCTGGCCTCGACGGCCCAGGCGCAGGACATGCCCGGCCGCTGGAGCTTCAGCGCCGGCGCCGGCAGCGACAACCGCTCCAAGGACGCCTCCAAGTCGGACGGCGATCCCTTCGTCTGGGGCGCGGCGGAATGGGAAAGCGAAAGCGGCCTCTTCTACGTCAGCCCCGCCGCCGAAACGATCAAGAGCGGCGGCTCGGACCTGGAGCTGGAGCTGACCGGCGGCGTGCGTCCGCAGTGGGGCGGCTTCGATTTCGACCTGAACGTCGCGCACAAGTGGCGGGTGGACGCCGACCCCGGCTATGACGCCAACGCCTGGGAGTTCACGGCCGACATGAAGCGCTCGATCGGCCCGGCCAGCGCGCGCCTGCGGCTGCAGCACTCGCCCGACGGCGCCGGTTCGGTGAAGGCTTGGACCTGGGTCGCCCTGCGCGGCGGCTGGGACTTCACGGACAAGCTGAACGTCTCGGCCGAGGTCGGACGTCGCGAGCAGGACAATAGCGTCGACTACACCGGCTACAACATCGGGGCGACCTACGCCCTCACCTCCAACCTGGAAGCCGAACTGCGCTGGCACGGCACCAACGCCAAGGCGCCGGGCGAGCAGTACGCCGACGCCCTGGTCGCCGGGATCAGCGTCTACTTCTGACCGAGGCGGACAGAGGCTTTGGCCTTTTCCGACCAATGGGCCTAAGCTTGGCGCATGACATTCCGCCCGACGACCCTCGAACGTGCGTACCAGCTGGCTGAAAGCGGCGCCTGCCGCACGGTGGGAGAGGTCAAGCAGGCCCTGAAGAGCGAAGGCTACGACCGCATTCAGGACGCCCTGTACGGCTCCACCATCACCAACGCCCTGCGCAAACTGTGCCAGGAAAACTGGTCCGCGCCGACGCAGGCCGTTGAAAGCTGACGATCTTTTCGTACGCCTTGCTTTAGCCGCCGGGACCGTTCACCCTGTGACGGTCGATCTCTCTGCGTAACGCTCTGCCTTCTGCCCCGCGCACCGAGGTCTAAGCCGATCCATACAGACCCGACAGGTCTTCAGGGACGTTCTCTGAGGCCAACTTCTAGCGGAGGTCCTGAAAATGGCTACCGGCACTGTGAAATGGTTCAACTCCACCAAGGGCTACGGCTTCATCCAGCCGGATGACGGCGGCAAGGACGTCTTCGTCCACATCTCGGCCGTGGAAGCGGCTGGCCTGCGCGGCCTGGATGAAAACCAAAAGGTTTCCTACGAAATCGAGCGCGACCGTCGCTCGGGCAAGGAATCGGCCGGTCAACTGAAGACCGAAGGCTGATCCAGCCCCCTCGCCGCCCCTGTCAGCGATGACGGGCGGCCAGGAAAAGGACAGAGCGCGCAGGGGCGACCCTGCGCGCTTTTTCTATGCCCGCTCCATGGCCGGCGGCGAGCGCAGTTGGCCGAAGTCCGCCCCGCTGGGCGACTGGAACAGGCGCAGGCCGAACTCGGGCAGGATCGCCAGCAGGTGGTCGAAGATATCGCCCTGGATCGCCTCATACTCCGCCCAGGCCACCGTGGCGGTGAAGGCGTAGATCTCCAGCGGCAGTCCCGTCTCCGTCGGCTGCAACTGACGCACCAGCAGGGTCATGTCCTGACGGATGCGCGGATGGTTCTCGAGATAGTTCTGCACATAGGCGCGGAAGGCGCCGATGTTGGTCGAGCGCCGCATATTGACCGGATCGCGCCCGGCCTCGACCAGCTTGGCGTTCCAGTCGGCCATCTCGGCGGCCTTGTCGGCCAGATAGTCGTCGATCAGGAGGAAGCGCCGCATCCGGTCGCGTTCGGCCTCGGTCAGGAAGCGCGCGCTGGTCTGGTCGATCAGCAGGGCGCGCTTGATGCGGCGCCCGCCGCTCTCCTGCATCCCGCGCCAGTTCTTGTAGGACTCGTTGATCATCCGCCAGGTGGGGATGGTGGTGATGGTCTTGTCCCAGTTCTGCACCTTCACCGTATGCAGGGCGATGTCGATGACGTCGCCGTCGGCGTTCAACTGGGGCATCTCGATCCAGTCGCCGACGCGCAGCATGTCGTTGGAGTTCAGCTGAACCGACGCCACCAGCGACAGGATCGTGTCCTTGAACACCAGCATCAGCACCGCGGCCAGCGCGCCCAGACCCGACAGCAGCAGCAGCGGCGAACGGTCGATCAGGGCTGCGATCACCAGGATGGTGGCGATGGCGTAGATGACGATCTTCAGGACCTGCAGATAGCCCTTGATGCTGCGGCGGTGGGCGCGCGGCGAGCGAACGTAGAGGGCGTTGGCCATATCCAGACCCGCGCCGATGCCGATGGCCACGGCCACGATCATGAAGGCCCCGGCCACGTTCTGGATCAGGGTGACGGCGCCCGTCGACAGGTGCGGCACGCCGCCTATGCCCTGATGGATGATGATGGCCGGGACGACGCGTGTGAAGCTGCGCACCACCGGCTGCAACAGGGCGTCGAGATCATGCACCGCGCGCCCGACGATGCGCAGGATCAGCCGGGTCAGGATGCGGCGGACCACAAAGTCCGCGACGAAGGCAAGAAGAACGAGGAGACAGAGCCCGATCAGCATCTCCGCTGTCGGGAACTCCGCCAGGCGATCACGCATGGCGATGAAATCAAACATGGGCCCAGCCTAGGCAGGACGGCCGGGGTTTTGAACCCCGGCGCGTCAATCGGCGTCAGGCGATGGCCTGGTCCAGGTCGGCGATCAGGTCGTCGATGTCCTCGACCCCGACCGACAGGCGGATCAGGTTGTCGGTGACGCCGCCGGCCTCGCGGACCTCCTTGGGCACGCTGGCGTGGGTCATGATGGCCGGGTGATTGACCAGGCTTTCCACGCCGCCCAGCGATTCCGCCAGGGTGAAGACCTGCACCCGCTCCAGCACCCGTTTCGTGCGCTCCAGATCGCCGTCGATCAGCAGGGTGACCATGCCGCCGAAGCGGCCGTTCATCTGCCGCGCGGCCAGTTCGTGCTGCGGGTGGCTGACCAGACCCGGATAGAGCACCTTGGCGACGCCCTTTCGATCTTCCAGCCAGCGCGCCACGGCCAGGGCGTTCTCATTGTGCGCCTTCATGCGCAGGCCCAGCGTCTTCAGACCCCGATTGGCCAGGAAGGCGTCGAACGGCCCCATGACGCCGCCGATGGAGTTCTGCAGGAACTTCAGCTGGGCCGCCATCTCGGCGTCCTTGGCGACCAGCACCCCGCCGACGATGTCGGAGTGGCCGTTCAGATATTTGGTCGCCGAATGCATGACCACGTCGGCGCCCAGGGCCAGCGGCTGCTGGCTCCACGGCGTGGCGAAGGTGTTGTCGACCACCAGGATCAGCTTGTGCGCCTTGGCGATCTTGGACAGGGCCTCGATGTCGGCCAGCTTCATCAGCGGATTGGTCGGGGTCTCGACCCAAAGCATCCGCGTCTTTTCAGTGATGGCCGCCTCGACAGCCGCGAGGTCGGTCAGGTCGATGTAGCTGAAGTCCAGCCCCATCGAGCGACGGCGCACCCGCTCGAACAGCCGCCACGATCCGCCATAGAGGTCGTCGCCGGTGATGATGTGCGACCCGGCGTCCAGCAGTTCCAGCGCCGTCGAAGTCGCCGCCATGCCCGAGCCGAAGCCGAAGGCCTGAACCCCGCCCTCCAGATCAGCGATGCAGCCCTCGAACGCCTCGCGCGTCGGGTTCTTGCCGCGCGCGTATTCATAGCCCTTGTTCACGCCCGGGCTTTCCTGAGCGTAGGTCGAGGTGGCGTAGATCGGCGTCATCACCGCACCCGTCGTCGGGTCCGGCTGCTGGCCCGCATGGATGGCGCGGGTCGAGAAACCCTGGCTGTTCTTCAGGTCTGCCATGCTCTTACCGGTTCAGGCTGAGGTGGTTGATCAGGTCGGTGCGGGTGATCAGGCCGACGAAGATCTCGCCGTCCAGCACGATAGCGACGCGGTCGCGGTCGAAGACCGGGATCAGGGCGTCCAGCGACTCCGTCACCTGAAGCGTGTCCAGATCGCGCGTCATGGCCGAGGCGACCGGCTTGGCGAAGCGCTCCTGACGGGTGATGTCGTCGGTGTTCATGATGTGGACGATGTCGCTCTCGTCCAGAATGCCGACCAGACGGCCGTCCTGAATGACCGGCAGTTGCGACAGGCCGTCGCCGCGCATCCGCTTGAAGGCGGTATCCAGGGTATCTTCCGGCCCGATCACCACCACATCGCCGGCGGCGTATTTGCGGTTGATCAGATCCGACAGGTCGCCGTGCAGCTCGCGCTCGGCCAGGCCCTGATCGGCCAGCCAGGCGTCGTTGTAGACCTTGGACAGGTATTTGGCGCCGGTGTCGCAGACGAAGGTCACGACCCGCTTCGGCTCGGTCTGCTCGCGGCACCAGCGCAGGGCCGTAGCGATCAGGGTGCCCGACGACGATCCCGCCAGAATGCCTTCCTTCAGCAGCAGCTCGCGTACCGTGGCGATCGCCTCGGCGTCGGGGATGGAATAGGCGACGTCGATCAGGTCGGGATCGGTCGTTTCAGGCATGAAGTTCTGGCCGATGCCTTCGACCGTATAGCTGCCGTCCGGCCCCGGCACGCCCTCGTTGATCAGGCCCGCCAGCGCCGAGCCGACCGGGTCGGCGAGGATGATCGTGGCCTTGGAGCCCTGCGATTTGAAATAGCGGGCGTTGCCCGTGATCGTCCCGCCCGAGCCGATGCCGGCGACGAAGGCGTCGATGTCGCCGTCCATCTGCTCGAAGACCTCGGGACCGGTCGTCCTGAAGTGGGCCTCGGAGTTGGCGTCGTTGGCGAACTGGTTGACGAAATAGCCGCCCGGAATCTGCTGGGCCAGGCGCTCGGCCATGTCGGTGTAGTATTCGGGGTGGCCGTGCGGCACGTCCGAGCGGGTCAGGCGCACGTCGGCGCCCATGGCCCGCAGGTGCTGGATTTTCTCCTTCGACATCTTGTCGGGGATGACCAGCAGGACGTTGTAGCCCTTCTGCTTGCCGACCAGGGTCAGGGCCAGACCGGTGTTGCCCGCTGTAGCTTCCACGATGGTGCCGCCCGGCTTCAGCCAGCCCGCCTTCTCGGCCGCCTCGATCATCGACAGGGCGATGCGGTCCTTGATGGAGCCGCCCGGATTCTGGCTCTCCAGTTTCAGGAACAGGCGGCAGGGGCCGGTGTCGATCCGCGTCACCTCGACCATCGGCGTCTTGCCGATCAGGTCCAGCAGGCTCTTCGCCGGACGGCTGAGAACAGGGGCGTCGGTCATCGACATGAAGGCAGGCTCCGTTGCACGGTTTCGAATGAAGCTGGGCGTCCGCACCGTCGCGGTCAACTCATGCAAGTTTTCACCCTTTCGCCGCGAAGCGCGTTAGAAAGGGCGCAATGGTCAAGACACCGAAACGCCCCGCTGCGGGCCTGCCCGACAAAGAATCCCTGATGGCCTTCCTGCGCGAGGCCGGAGAAGCCGAAAAGGCCGACATCGCCCGCGCCTTCGGCCTGAAAGGCGCCGAGCGTCGGCACTTGCGCGACATGCTGAAGGAGCTGGAGGCCGAGGGCCGCCTGGGCAAGCGCGGCCGCAAGGGCTTTTCCGAAGCCGGCGCCCTGCCCCCGGTCGGGGTGGTCGATGTCGTGGATCGCGACGCCGACGGCGAGCTCTACGTCGAGTTGGTCAAGAGCAGCGAGGATGCGCCGCGCGCGGTCCTGATGCCCGATCGCGAGGGTCGCGGCCCGGCGCCCGGCATGGGCGACCGCCTGCTGGTCAAGTTCAGCCGGGGCGTCAACGGCTGGGAGGCGCGCCTGGTCAAGCGGCTGGACGTCGGAACCAACCGCGTGCTGGGCGTCATCCGCAAGGGCGGGCGCGAGACGCGGGTTGAGCCGGTCGACAAACGCTCCAAGGATGTGCTGCTGGTGCCCGCCGCCCAGGCGACGGACCTGCGCGACGGCGACCTGGTGCTGGCCGCCGTCGAGAAGGGCGAGCATCGCTACGGGCCCAAGCGCGGCAAGATTCTCGAGAACATCGGGCGCGAGGACGACCCGCGCGCGGCCTCCATCATCGCCATCCACGCCCACGGCGTGCCGACCGGCTTCTCCGAGGCCGTGGAGCGCGAGGCCGAAGAACAGGACATCCCGACGCTGAAGGGGCGCGAAGACCTGCGCCACGTCCCCTTCATCACCATCGACCCGGCCGACGCGCGCGACCATGACGACGCCGTCTATGCCGAGCGCGACGAAGACCCGGCCAATGCGGGCGGCTGGATCGTCTGGGTCGCCATCGCCGACGTCGCCGCCTATGTGCGCCCGAACACGGCGCTGGACCGCGAGGCGCGAGCCAAGGGCAACTCGACCTACTTCCCCGACCGGGTCGAGCCGATGCTGCCCGAGGTGCTGTCCAACGGCCTGTGCAGCCTGAAGCAGGGCGAGAACCGCGCCTGCATGGCCGTGCGCATGGTCTTCGACAAGGACGGCAGGAAGACCGGGCACAAGTTCACGCGCGGCCTGATGCGCAGCCACGCCAAGCTGTCCTATGAACAGGCGCAGTCCGCCATCGACGGCCTGCTGGACGACGCCACCGGGCCGATCATGGAGGCCATCCTCTATCCGCTGTGGAACGCCTATCGCACCATGCTGAAGGGCCGCGAGCGCCGCAGCCCGCTGGCCATCGAAAGCCCCGAGCGCCGCATCATCATGTCGCCCGACGGCGGCATCGCCGGCATCGAGCCGCGCAAGTCGTTGGAGGCCCACCGCCTGATCGAAGAGATGATGATCCAGGCCAACGTCTGCGCCGCCGAGACGCTGGAGAAGACGCACACGCCGCTGATCTATCGCGTTCACGACACGCCCAGCCAGGAGAAGATCTTCAACCTGGCCGACTTCCTGCACACCATCGGCAAGCCCTGGAACAAGGGCGAGGCGCCGAACACCAAACGCTTCAACAAGCTGCTGGAAGAGACCCGCGACACCCCGCACGCCGAGGTGGTCAACGAAGTCGTCCTGCGCACCCAGATGCAGGCCTTCTACTCTCCTGAGAACGTCGGCCACTTCGGTCTGCACCTGGACCGCTACGCCCACTTCACCTCGCCGATCCGGCGCTATTCGGACCTGATCGTCCACCGCGGGCTGATCCGGGGCCTAAAGCTGGGATCGGACGGCCTGACCGACCGCGAGATCGCCGAGCTGGGCGGCATCGCCGAACACGTCACCGAGACCGAGCGCCGTTCCATGGCCGCCGAGCGCGACGCGATGGACCGCTACATCGCCGCCTTCCTTGAGGAGCACGTCGGGGCGACCTTCAGCGGACGGATCACCGGCGTCACCCGCTTCGGCCTGTTCATCCGGCTGGACGAGACGGGCGCCGACGGCCTGGTCCCCGTCTCGACCCTGGGCGACGAATATTTCACCCACGACGACCGCGCCCACGCCCTAGTGGGGGAGCGCACCGGCAAGCGCTTCCCGCTGGGCCGCCGGGTCGAGGTCCGCCTGATGGAGGCCACGCCCGTCACCGGCGGTCTGGTGCTGGAAATGCTGTCCGAGCCGGACCCGCGCGATCCGAACGCCCCGGCTCCGCGCTATGGCATGCGCGGACGTGGCGGCGACGGCCCGCCCAAGCGTGGAAAAGGCCGCCCCGGCGGTCCCAAGCCCCGCAACGGCGCCAAGCCTTCCGGCGGCCTGAAGGGCGTCAGAAAGGGCAAGCGACGGTGAGGAATATCACGTCCCTTCTCCCCTCGAGGGAGAAGGTGGGCGCCGGAGGCGCTCGGATGAGGGGGCTGTATCCGCAGGCGGGACGACAGACGTTGAGGACGCAGCAAGCGTCCCCCTCATCCGTCTCGCTCCGCGAGCCACCTTCTCCCCCGGTGGGGAGAAGGCAGGAGTTTTTGCGATGAACCCCCGCCCCTTCGACGCCGCCCAGGATCTGGCCGACGCGCCGCGTGTAGGCGGAGCCCAGCGCCCCAAGGACGCCGCCACCCTGATCCTGACCCGCGGCGAAAAACGTCCCGAGGTGCTGATGGGCCGCCGCGCGCCCGGCCATGTCTTCATGGCCTCGAAATGGGTGTTCCCCGGCGGCCGTATCGAACGCAGCGACTTCACCGCCGCCTCGAACGGCGCCCTGTCGCCTGACGTCGCGCGGCGGCTGGAGGCGGAGATGCCCGCCCGCCGCGCCCGCGCCCTGGCCCTGGCCGCCGTACGCGAGACCTTTGAGGAGACCGGGCTGATCCTGGGCCGCGCCGCGCCGACCGCCTCGGTCGCCGGACCGTGGCGGGAATATCGTCAGGCGGGCGCCCTGCCCGATCTGTCGGTCCTGTCCTATGTGGCGCGCGCCATCACGCCCCCGGGCCGCACGCGCCGTTTCGACGCCCGCTTCTTCATGGCTCCGGTCGAGGCCCTGCGCGATCCCGACCGAATCGAAGGCTCAGGCGAACTGGACGAGATCGCCTGGATTCCGCTGGAAGAGGCGCAAGGGCTGGATCTGCCCGCCATCACCCGCTTCGTGCTGGGCGAGGTCGCCGAGCGGCTGGAGACGCCCCAGCGCCCCCTGCCCTTCGTGCACATGGTACGCGGCCGCCACGTCATCGACCATCAGGACTGACGCGGCGGCCTCGCCGTCTTATTCGGCGACCGGCTTGGTCAGATCGAAATCGACCTGGAAATGGCGGTTCGGCCGACGCAGCTCATAGCTGAAGGTCTTTTGGGGATGGATCTCCATGGCCCAGACGTTGGTCGTCGAGACCGAGGCGTCGTTGGCGTTGAACAGGTCGATGGATTCCTGATCGACCGGGAATGCCTGACGCTCGGCCGTGCCTTCGTTCGCCGTATCGCCGCCGTACCAGTGCAGCGGGTCCGTCTTGCCGTCCGGCTGGCGGTGATCGTGCTTCAGGCGCAGGCCCGACTCGGTGCGGGTCACGACCCAGGTGCGCGAACGGTCCTCGCCGACCCAGAAGGGAATGCGAATCTCGTCCGCCGAGCAGTCACGGACATGCATCAGCAGGCGCTTGCCGGCGAAATCCGAGTCGGCGGCCTCGGTCGTGACGACCTTGCCCTCGAATCGCTGGCCGCACAGTTCGGTCAGATTGGCGAAGAAGGCGTCCTGGGCCGTGGCGGGAGCTTCGGCCGGCGCCGCAGCCGGCGCGGCGGGCTCGGAGGAGCAGGCGGAAAGCGCCAGTCCGGCGGCGATGATAGCGGCGGACAGGGCGTGGGCGGGCTTGAAGTGGGGCGTTTTCATGGCGAAATACTACCGCTCTCGGGGCCTCGCTCAACGCGACATCGAAACCGTTGACTTTGAGCCTGTCCTGAGTATGTTCCGCGCCTCTTATTTCAAGCGGCTTTCGCCGTCGCAGAGGTAATTCCGATGGCCAAACCGGCTTCCATCAAGATCCGCCTGAACTCCACCGCCGACACCGGCTTCTTCTACGTCACCAAGAAGAACGCCCGTACGATGACCGAAAAGATGGTCGTCAAGAAGTACGACCCGGTCGTCCGCAAGCACGTCGAGTTCAAGGAAGGCAAGATCAAGTAAGGGCTCAGCCCCCCGCTTGAATCTGCAAGACTCGAAACGCCCGGTCGCAGGACCGGGCGTTTTTCGTTGTCCGCCATATAAGGCCGAGGCCGTCAGGCCGCGCGCGCCACCACCCGATTGCGGCCGGCCTTCTTGGCCTCATAGACCCCCTCGTCGGCGCGCTTCAGCAGGGAGGCCGGCGTGTCGTCCGCGCCCCTGGTCGCCGCCACGCCGACCGAAACGGTGATGCTCAACGGCTCGCCGCCCAGGATTCGGAAGGGCGAGGCGCCCACGTCGCGACGGATTCGCTCGGCGATGCGATGGGCGTCCTCCAGCGTCGTGCCGGGCATGACCACGACGAACTCCTCGCCGCCGAACCGGCACGGCAGGTCCACAGCCCGCACATTGGTCGCCAGCCGCACCGAGAATTCGCGCAGCACCTCGTCGCCCGCGTCGTGGCCCAGGCTGTCGTTGACCGCCTTGAAGTGATCGATGTCCAGCACAAGGACAGCCACCGGATCGCCGCCGCGATTGGCGCGCGCCACCAGGGCGTCCAGCTGACCGTTCATGTAGCGTCGGTTGTGCAGGCCCGTCAGAGGGTCGGTGACCGCCATCTCCAGGCTGTGGTCCAGCTTCTGGCGCAGAAAGTCGCCATAGCGTTTGCGCCGCACCTGGGTGCGCACTCTCGCGGCCAATTCCTCGGGATCGACGGGGCGGGTCAGGATGTCATGCGCGCCCAGCTCCAGCGCCTTGAGCAGACGCGCCCGGTCCTGGGTGTCCACCAAGGCCAGGATGGGCAGTCGGCGCGTCGGCTCTTTGGACCGAAGCTGGGCGATCAGCCGCAGGCCGTCGAACCGTTCGGACGTCACATTGACGATCACCAGATCGACCGGGCCCCGCGCCGTCTCCAGCGCCGCCTCGAGCGACGGCTCGATCATGGGGCGATGCTCCAGCGACAGCTCCTGCGCCATCACCTGAGCCTGAAGCGTATTGTCATCGACGATCAGAACGCGCCCGCCCGACCCCTTGAGCCGCGCCACGCCGCCGGTGTCGACGCCGACCCGGCGACCGCTTTCCTCGCGCTCGCGCAGTTCGTCCATGACCATCTTCAGGCGGGTCAGGCTGCGGACCCGCGCCATGAGGATCACATCGTCCAGCGGTTTTGACAGGAAGTCGTCGGCGCCGGCGTCCAGCCCCTTGATGCGATCATGCCGGCCGTCCAGCGCCGTCACCAGCACCACCGGAATGTGGCGCGTCTCCGCTTCGGCCTTGATCCGACGACAGGCCTCGAAGCCGTCCATGCCGGGCATCATCACGTCCAGCAGGATCAGGTCCGGCTGTTCGGCGCCCGCCAGGGTGATGGCCGTCGCGCCGTCATGGCAGGTCAGGACGTCGTAGTATTCGAGAGTCAGCTTGGCTTCGAGCAGTCGGACGTTCGCCTCGACGTCATCGACCACCAGGATCCGCGCACTCATGCCGCCCCCTGACCAAGGTGCCTGCGCACCGTCTCCAGGAAGGAGATGACCGAGATCGGCTTGGAGATGTAGGCTTCGCAGCCCCCCTGGCGAATCCGCTCCTCATCACCCTTCATGGCGAAGGCTGTAACGGCGATGACGGGGATATGGTTCAGCTCTTCGTCGTCCTTGAGCCATTTGGTGACTTCAAGGCCCGAGATCTCCGGCAACTGGATATCCATCAGGATCAGGTCGGGGCGGTGTTCGCGCGCAATCGCCAGCGCCTGCAGCCCTTCGCGGGTCTGCAGCACTTCATACCCCTGGGAATCGAGCAGATCATGAAAAAGCTTCATGTTCAGCTCGTTATCCTCGACGATGAGGACCTTCTTGGACATCCGCCACCCGGCCGTTGCGCCTCTTGTTCATCCGCTTTCGCGTCGGGCTGTTACGCCTTCTTGGGTGCACTGTGGCCGCGTCAGTCTTAAGTTGACGTGAAGCTGAGGAAACGGAGTTCCTGCGTGGCCCTTACGGCCCTCTGTCGCGACTGCCTGTGGACCGGCGACCGCATGGTCGCGCGGTGCCCGTCGTGCGCCTCGCGCCGGGTGATCGTCCATGACGAACTGAGCGACCTGCACATCGCCCACCTGGACTGCGACGCCTTCTACGCCTCGGTCGAGAAGCGCGACCGACCCGAACTGCGCGACAAGCCCGTGATCGTCGGCGGCGGCAAGCGCGGCGTCGTCTCCACCGCCTGCTATGTGGCGCGGCTGTACGGCGTCGGCTCGGCCATGCCGATGTTCAAGGCGCTGAAGGCCTGCCCCGACGCGGTCGTCATCAAGCCGGACTTCAGCAAATACAGAGCCGAGAGCCGTCGTATCTTCGGCGCGCTGGAACAGCTGACGCCGCTGGTTCAGACCCTGTCGCTGGACGAGGCCTGGATCGACCTGAAGGGCACCGAGAGGCTGAACGGCGGGCCGCCCGCCTTCCAACTGGCGCGCCTGCAGAAATGGATCGAGGACGAGACCGGGCTGACCGTCTCCATCGGCCTGGCGCCCAATCGCTTCCTGGCCAAGATCGCCTCCGAACTGGACAAGCCGCGCGGCTTTTCTGTCATCGGCGCGACAGAAGCCCAAAGCCTGCTGGCGCCGCGCCCCGTGACCGCCCTGCCCGGCGTCGGGCCGGTGTTCGGCCGCACCCTGCGCTCGGACGGCTTCGCCACCATCGGCGATCTGGCTGCGGCAGAGGTCAAGGACCTGATCCGGCGCTATGGCGAGACGGGCCTGCGCTTGCATGACCTCAGCCACGCCCGCGACAGCCGCCCGGTGAACCCGGACCACGACCGGCGCGGCATGAGCGCCGAGAACACCTTCAACGACGACCTGACCACGGCCGAAGCGCTGGAGGCCGAGCTGTGGCCCCTGTGCGAAAAGCTGGCGTCCAAGGCGCGGCGCGACGGCGTCGCCAGCCGCGTCGTGGTGCTGAAGCTGCGCAAGACCGACTTCAAGATCGTCACCCGCCGCGTCACCCTGGCCGAGCCGGTGCAGACGGCGCGCGCCCTGTTCGCCGCCGGTCGCGACCTGCTGAAACCCGAAATCGGCGTGCCCTACAGGCTGATCGGCATCGGCATGGCCGATATCGCCGACGCCCAGGACGCCCCGGCCGGCCTGTTCGCCACGACCGAAACCCGCGCCCTGAAGACCGAGACGGCCATCGACGCCCTGCGCGACAAGTTCGGGGCCGCCGCCGTCGTCGCCGGGCGCGCGCTGAAGCGCCCCGGTGAACGCCCCGGATGACGCGGCCGCCGCGCCGCGCTAAACCCCCTCAACCCTTTCATACGGAGTCGCCCCATGAGCATCCACGCCCGCATCGCTGAACTCGGCATCACCCTGCCCGAGCCCGCCAAGCCGGTCGCCAGCTATGTCTCCTACGTCCGCTCGGGCGAGCAGATCTTCATCTCGGGCCAGTTGTCGAACGACGCCAGCGGCGGCATCAAGGGCACCGTCGGCGTGGACGTGACGCCGGAGCAGGCCGCCGAGGCCGCCCGCCTGTGCGGCGTCAACCTGCTGGCCCAGATCAACGCCGCCGTCGACGGCGATCTGGATCGCGTGGTCCGCATCGTCAAGCTGGGCGGCTTCGTCCAGGCCGGGCCTGACTTCGAGGCCATTCCCGCTGTCATCAACGGCTGCTCGGACCTGATGGTCCAGGTCTTCGGCGACGCGGGCAAGCACTCGCGCTCGGCCGTCGGCGTCTACAAGCTGCCGCTCGGCTTCGCCGTCGAGATCGACGCTGTCATCGAGGTGAAGTGACACCTCTCAAAACCTGCCTTCTCCCCTCGGGGGAGAAGGTGGCTCGCGCAGCGAGACGGATGAGGGGGACGCCTGCCGTCTCCTCGTCGCCAGCCGTCTCGCACGTGGACACAGCCCCCTCATCCGAGCGCCTCCGGCGCCCACCTTCTCCCCCGAGGGGAGAAGGATAGAGGTGTCGGGTTTCACGCTTCAGGTGCACGACAGCATCGCCGCTATCGGCCGGGCCGCATGGGACGCCTGTGCGGTCCCAAGCGGCGACCCTTTCGTTTCCTACGACTTCCTCGACGCCTGCGAGGCGTCCGGCAGCGCCGTCCCGTCCGAGGGCTGGGCGGCGCGCCACCTGTCCCTGCACGATGAAGACGGCGTCGTGATCGGCGTCATGCCTCTCTATCTGAAGGGCCACAGCCAGGGCGAATACGTCTTCGACCACAGCTGGGCCGACGCCTATCAGCGCGCGGGCGGGCGCTATTACCCCAAGCTGCTGGGGGCTGTGCCTTTCACCCCCGCGACGGGCCCGCGCTTCCTGAACGCGCCGGGAACGGACGCCGCCACGGTGCGCGAGGCCCTGCTGCAAGGCGCGTTGACGCTGACCGAGCGGCTGGGCGTGTCGTCCCTTCACGTCAACTTCCCGCTTGAGGACGAGTGGCGCGCCATGGCCGAGGCGGGCCTGCTGCCGCGTCGGGACATCCAGTTCATCTGGCGCAACGACGACTATCAGAGCTTCGACGACTTCCTGGGCGCCCTGTCATCCAATCGGCGCAAGACCATCCGGCGCGAGCGACGCGAAGCGCAGGCCGGCCTCGACATCCGCATCCTGACCGGCGCGGAGATCACGCAGGCGCATTGGGACGCCTTCTTCGCCTTCTACATGGACACCGGGGATCGCAAATGGGGGCGGCCCTATCTGACGCGCGACTTCTTCGCCCGCGTCGGCGCGACCATGGCCGACCGCATCGCCCTGGTCATGGCGTTCGAGGGTGATACGCCGGTGGCCGGCGCCCTGAACTTCATCGGCCGCGAGGCGCTGTATGGCCGCCAGTGGGGGACGCTGGTCGACCGGCCCTTCCTGCATTTCGAGCTGTGCTACTACCAGGCCATCGAGTTCGCCATCGCGCGCGGCCTGTCGCGGGTCGAGGCGGGGGCACAGGGGGATCACAAGATCGCGCGCGGCTACCTGCCCTCCCCCGTCTATTCGGCCCATTTCATCGCCGATCCCGCCCTGCGCGATCCGGTCGCCCGCTACCTCGAGCAGGAGCGCCCGGCGGTGGAGGCCGAGATGCACGCCATGACGGCGGAGCTGTCGCCCTACCGCAAGGGCTGATCTTCAGGGCTGACAATTCGTCGCGAGGCGCACCGAGCCAGGAACCGTCGGCGGCCGGATGCGCTTGGGGTGGAAGTCTCCTCCTCAACACAGGGATCATCATGACTGACCAACGTATCGAAGGCGTCGCGACTGAGCTGAAGGGCAAGGCCCAGAACGGCCTGGGCCGGTTGACCGGCGACAGCAAGCTTCAGGTCGACGGCAAGCTGAACGAAGTGAAGGGCAAGGCGCTGGACGCCTATGGCCGCGTTATCGACGGCCTGGACGGCATGGTGGACAAGGCCCCCGCCGACCTGCGCGATCCGGCTCGAAAGGGGCTGGATTTCGCTCGCCGCAAGCCACTGCTGACCACAGGCATCATCGCTGGCGCGGCGGTGCTGCTCGGCGCCCTGGGCCGCAAGCGCTGACAAAGCCCTTATCCCCTCGAGGGAGAAAAAAGGCCCGGACGGCGACGTCCGGGCCTTTCTCTTTGAGCCTGATGAATGATCAGGCCGTCTCTTCTTCCTCTTCCTTCACCGCCGCGCCCTTGGCCGGGGTGATGTCGAAGGCGATCTTGCCGTCCTTCAGCTCGACCTTGACGTGTCCGCCGCGGGTCAGGCGGCCGAACAGGATGTCGTCGGCCAGCGGCTTCTTGATGTGCTCCTGAATGACGCGGGCCAGAGGCCGGGCGCCATACAGTTCATCAAAGCCGTTCTTGGCCAGCCAGTCGGTCGCTTCATCCGTCAGTTCGATGGTGATGTTGCGGTCCGCCAGCTGGGCTTCCAGCTGCAGCACGAACTTGGTCACCACCGAGCGGATCGTCTCGGCGCCCAGCGGCTTGAAGGCCACGATGGCGTCCAGACGGTTGCGGAACTCGGGCGCGAACAGGCGCTGGATGGCCTTTTCGTCCTCGCCCTCGACCTTGCCCCGACCGAAGCCGATGGCCGCGCGCGCATTGTCGGCGGCCCCGGCGTTGGTGGTCATGATCAGGATGACGTTCCTGAAATCGACCTTCTTGCCCACGGCGTCGGTCAGCGTCCCGTTGTCCATCACCTGCAGCAGGATGTTGTAGACGTCGGGGTGCGCCTTCTCGATCTCGTCCAACAGCACGACGGAGTGCGGGTGCTGGTCCACGGCGTCGGTCAGCAAGCCGCCCTGATCATGGCCGACATAGCCCGGAGGCGCGCCGATCAGGCGGCTGACCGTGTGGCGCTCCATGTATTCGGACATGTCGAAGCGCTGCATCTCGATGCCGAGGGTGGCGGCCAGTTGCTTGGCCACCTCGGTCTTGCCGACGCCGGTCGGACCGCTGAACAGGAAGGCGCCGATCGGCTTGTTCGGGTCGCGCAGACCCGCCCGCGCCAGCTTCATCGCCGCCGACACCTGATCGATCGCCTGTTCCTGGCCGAAGACGACGCGCTTGAGATCGGTCTCCAGCTCGCGCAGGGATTCCGTGTCCGACTTCGACACCGACTTGGGCGGGATGCGGGCCATCTTGGCGATGACGGCCTCGACCTCCTTCTGGCCGATGACCTTCTTGCGCTTCGATTCCGGCAGCAGCATCTGCGACGCCCCCGCCTCGTCGATCACGTCGATGGCCTTGTCCGGCAGCTTGCGGTCGGTGATGTAGCGCGCCGACAGATCGACCGCCGTGCGGATAGCCGAGTCGGTGAAACGCAGCTTGTGGTGCGTCTCATAGGTCGTCTTCAGACCCTTGAGGATCTTCACCGTGTCCTCGATCGTCGGCTCATTGACGTCGATCTTCTGGAAGCGGCGGACCAGGGCGCGGTCCTTCTCGAAGTGCTGGCGGTATTCCTTGTAGGTGGTCGAGCCCATGCAGCGCAGGCTGCCGGACGCCAGCGCAGGCTTCAGCAGGTTCGACGCATCCATCGCCCCGCCGCTGGTCGCGCCGGCGCCGATCACCGTGTGGATCTCGTCGATGAACAGGACCGCGTTGTCGTGGCTCTCCAGTTCCTTGACGACCTGCTTGAGCCGCTCCTCGAAGTCGCCGCGATAGCGGGTGCCCGCCAGAAGCGCGCCCATGTCGAGCGAATAGATGGTCGCGTCCTTCAGGACTTCCGGCACCTCGCCGTTGACGATCTTGCGCGCCAGACCCTCGGCGATGGCGGTCTTGCCGACCCCGGGGTCGCCGACCAGCAGCGGGTTGTTCTTGGTGCGGCGGCACAAGATCTGGATCGAGCGCTCGACCTCGGCCTGACGCCCGATCAGGGGGTCGATCTTGCCGTTGCGGGCCTTCTCGTTCAGATCGATGCAATAGGCCTCCAGCGCCTCGCCGCCCTGTTTGACGACCGAGCCGTCCTCGGCCTCTTCGGGGCTGGCGCCGCGCACCGAGCGGGCTTCGTTGGCCCCGGCCTTCTTGGCGATGCCGTGGGCGATGAAGTTGACCGCGTCATAGCGCGTCATGTCCTGCTCCTGCAGGAAATAGGCGGCGTGGCTTTCGCGTTCGGAGAAGATGGCGACCAGGACGTTGGCGCCGGTCACTTCCTCGCGGCCGGACGACTGGACATGGATGACCGCACGCTGGATCACGCGCTGGAAGCCCGCCGTCGGCTTGGCGTCGTCGCCGTCGGCCGTGGCCAGGGCGGCCAGGTCCGTGTCGACATAGGAGCCGAGCGCCGCCTTCAGCGCGCCCAGATCGACGTTGCAGGCCGTCATCACGGCCGAGGCGTCCGGATCGTCGATCAGGGCCAGCAGCAGGTGTTCGAGCGTGGCGTATTCATGCCGGCGCTCATTGGCGTAGTGGACCGCGCGGTGCAGGGTCTCTTCGAGAGGACGGGAAAACGAAGGCATGGCAGGTTCCTCTCAGTCCTTTTCCATCGTGCATTGCAGGGGGTGCTGGTGGCGTCGCGCCGTCTCGACCACCTGGGCGACCTTGGTTTCGGCCACTTCGTAGGTGAAGACGCCGCAGACCCCGACGCCATGCTGGTGCACGTGCAGCATGATGCGGGTCGCGTCCTCGCGGCTCTTCTGGAAGAACCGCTCCAGCACGTAGATGACGAACTCCATGGGGGTGTAGTCGTCATTCAGGATCAGCACCCGATAGAGCGAGGGCCGCTGAAGTTTCGGCTTTGTCTCGGTGACGACGGCGGCGCCTGCGCCTCCGCCCTGTTCACCTGGCCGTCTGTTAGGCATTCGTGGTCCGTAATCGGGGAGTGTCAAAAGATCAGATAGGGAATGATGGCCTGATTTGTAGATGCGTCCAGTCACAGCCTGCGTGACCCCGTCGCCTGACCAAAGATTCACGGGACATCTCGGCTCAGGAACCGCACCAATGCGCTTCCGTTCCCTGCCCCGGATCGCCGCCATGCCCCTGATCGCCGGACTGTTCGCCGCCCTGATGCTGGCCCAGACGCCCGCCGCCCCTCACGATGACGCCGTCCTCGCCCCCATAATCGCCGAACGGGACGCGGCCCTGTTCTCGGTCATGTTCGACCGGTGCGATCCCGAGGCCCTGGCCGATCTGGTGACGGACGACCTGGAATTCTATCACGACCGGGGCGGACTGACGGCGACGCGGACGCGCTTCATCGACGATTATCGCCAGGGCTGCACGGCGCGGGCCGCCCCCGACGCCTGGCGCTCACGGCGCGAACTCATGCCCGGCACGATGCGGGTCTACGCCATCCCCGGCGTCGGCGCCGTCGAGGAGGGCAGCCATCTGTTCTACGAACGGCAGGGCGAGGGGCCGGAAACCCTGGTCGGGCGCGCCCGCTTTTCCATCCTGTGGCGGTTGGAGCCGGACGGGCGCTGGCGGCTGGCGCGCGCCTTCAGCATCGACCACGCTCCCATGAGCGCCGAACCGACACCATGAAAAAGGCCCCGGCGTTTCCGCCAGGGCCCTATTCACATTGAGCGTGCAGTCGCGCCTTAGCGGGCGGCCTGGAACTGCTCGACAGCGGCCGAAACGCGCTCGTTGATCGGCTTGAAGCTGTCCTTGACCGAGGCGGTCATGGTCTCGGTCGCCTTGCCGAACTCGGCCAGATAGGCCTCGGCGGCCGACTTGGCCCAGTTGGTCTGCAGTTCGAACAGTTCCTGCACCGAGCGAGCCTGCGAGAAGGACTGGGCGGCGGCGACGCCGTCTTCCCAGGACTTCTTGCCGTAGGCCACGGCCTGTTGCGACAGGGCCTCGGCGCCCTTCTGGGCGGCGGCGGCGGATTCGACCACGGCTTCCAGGTTCTTCTTGCCGTGGGCGTTCAACTCGCTCAGCGAGGCGACGGACTTGTCGACGCCTTCGCGGAACGCCTTGGCGCCGGCCGCCTGGATCGATTCAGCCTGGGCCTTGGCCTTGGCGGTGGTCTGTTCGACGGTCTTCTTCACGGTCTCAGCGGCGTCAGCCATGGGGAGTCTCCTGAAGCGAAAGGGTTCTTGCGACGGGCGAACCCACCGCGACAACGGCGATATGGTGCACCTGCGAAGAGACTTCAAGTGAAATTTGTGCGACGCACAATATGATCGCTGATAACCAAGCGACCGTCTGGGGCGATCACAACTCCGTTGACGGCCCGTTAACCCTCTCGAAACCGGCAGGGCCGATGTTAGCCTTTGTAACGTGCGTGATCGCAGCCGTCTTCGCGCCACAGTGACGAGGCTAGTAGCTTGCCCATGAACGCCCTGTTTCGCCGTCGTTTCCTAGCCGCCCTGGTCCTGGGAGGCATCGTCCTGACGCCGACGATCGGCGTCGCGCCGCCGGAAGCCCAGTCGTCAGACAACGCTCGCTACGCCGCCATCGTGGTCGACGCCGCCTCGGGCGAGGTGCTGTTCTCGCGCTTCGCCGACGCCCGGCGCTATCCGGCCTCCATCACCAAGGTCATGACCCTGTACCTGACGTTCGAGGCGCTGGAGTCCGGCAAGGTCAAGCTGGACGACAACCTGACCGTCTCCCCGCGCGCCGCGTCGCAGCCGCCGTCCAAGCTGGGTCTGGCGGCCGGTCAGACGATCAGCCTGGACGACGCCATGCGCGCCACGGCCGTCCGCAGCGCCAACGACATGGCCGTGGTCATCGCCGAACACATCGGCGGCTCCGAAGGCCGCTTCACCCAGATGATGACGGAAAAGGCGCGCGAGCTGGGGATGGAGCATACCCGCTTCACCACCGCCAACGGCCTGCCCGACACGCGACAGGCGACCACGGCGCGCGATCTGTCGATCCTGAGCCGCGCGGTCATGCGCGACTATCCGCAATACTATCGCTACCTCGGCCTGCACGACTGGTTCTACAAGGGCCGCGACTACCGCAACACCAACGGCCTGCTGGCCACCGGACGCGGCTATGACGGCATCAAGACCGGCTTCACCAACGCCTCGGGCTACAATCTCGCAGCCTCCTCGGTGCGCGACGGCAAGCGGATCATCACCATCGTCATGGGCGGCCGCTCGACCAAGAGCCGCAACGACCACGTCGCCGAACTGATGGATACCGGCTTCGAGGTCCAGCGACGCCGCGGCCAGGGCGAGCGGATCCAGGTGGCCCAGGCCTTCTTCGAACAGCGCGGCTACGGGATCAGCGCCGATCCCTCGCCGCCCATCGCCTACGCCTCCCTGTCCGACGAGGACGGCGAAGGCGTCGGCTCCTCGACCGAGGTGGCCTATGTGGCCGGTCCGCCGCCGCGCAACCTGCCGACCGAAGTGACGCCGCCGCCGTCGGCGCGCCGCGCCGAGAACCGTCCGCCCGAAAACCTGACCGCCGCCCTGAACGGCGGTTCGGCCGCCGCGCCGGCGGCGCCGGCCCGCGCGACCCGCAACCCGCCTGCGCGCGCCGCCGCCCCTGCCCCGGCCGGTCGCTGGACGGTCCAGGTCGGCGCCTTCCGCGAGGAGGCCGTGGCTCGCGACTGGCTGAACGACGTCAGCCGCCGCTTCCGCACCCAGTTCTCCAGCGCCCAGCGCGACGTGCAGACGGCGAACGGCTGGTATCGCTCGCGCTTCACCGGCATGACCCAGCAGTCCGCCGAGGCGGCATGTGAGGCCCTGTCCGAGCGTCGCGTCACCTGCATGGTGATCCGCCCCAGCTGATCTCAGCGTCCCTGATTTCTCAGCGTCCCTGGCCGTTACGCCATCCCGGCTCGGCCAGGCGACGGGCGTAATCACGCACGTCCGCCGGCCAGGCCTCCGTGCGGGCGTCAAACGCCGTCCAGTCGCCCGCGAACAGCATCCGCACGGCCTCTTCATAGTCCGGCAGGTCGCCCGCCACGGCCGTCATGAAGCGATAGGCCGCCTCGCGGCTGCGACGCATCCGGTCCGGCCCCTCCGCCTCGCGCAGGGCGGCTTCGACCAGCTTGCGCAGAGCCACCGAGGCCCCGCCCGGCTGTGACGCCAGCCAGTCCCAGTGACGCGGCAGCAGGGTCACCTCCCGCGCGGTCACGCCCAGCTTCGGCCGCCCCGGTCCGCGCTTCTCCGGCTCAGGCTGCGGCTGCTCCTGCGGCAGGCACGCCAGCACCGCCTCCAGATCGCCGCGCAGATCCAGATCGATCGGTCGCGCATCCTCGTCGCGAAAGACCAGGACCGCTCGTCCGGCGTCGTGCGCGGCTTTCGTCGCTGCGGCGACCTGAACCAGCGGTCCGGCCGCGATCATCGTGTGGCCGTCGAAGGCCGTGCATAGGGTCATCATCCGTCCTCGCTTGTTGAAGACGGAATTACCCGGATGATATTATCGCGTCAATATTACCCGGGTAATTTATTAGCCCCGCTCGTCCACGCCCCCGAACAGGGCGCCGGCGATCCAGCTGACGACGCCGGTGACGATGGCCGCGCCGATCCCGGCCCACAGGCCGTCGACGACGAAGCCGCCCAGGAACATGGCCGTCAGCCCGATCATGGCGGCGTTCACCACCAGCAGGAACAGGCCGAAGGTGACGATGGTCAGAGGCAGCGTCAGGATCACCATCAGCGGCCGCACGAAGGCGTTGACCACGCCCAGGATGACCGCCGCCGCGATCAGCGAGCCGGTCGAGGTGAACTCCACCCCCGGCACCAGTTTGGCCGAGGCCCAAAGGCCGATCGCCGTGACCACGGCCTGAACGATGAAACCCAACATGACGCCTCCGTGTGTAGAACCTTGACCATATAAGCGCATGGGGCGGCGTTCCGCTCCGTGCGCCGGGCGAGATCGCCTGCTAGGCTGGCCGCCCTACCCCGAAGGAGACCCCCATGAGCCTTCACGGCGCCTACGATCCGGACAACATCTTCGCCAAGATTCTGCGTGGCGACATGCCCAGCGTGAAGGTGTGGGAGGACGACGACGTCCTGGCCTTCATGGACGTGTTTCCCCAGTCGGAGGGTCACGTCCTGGTCGTGTCCAAGACCTCGACCGCTCGCAACATCCTGGAGATCGAGCCCGAGGCCCTGGCCAGGCTGACCGCCGCCGTCCAGCGCACCGCCCGCGCGGTCGAGAAGGCGCTGAAGCCCGAGGGCCTCAGCCTGATGCAGTTCAACGGCGATGCAGGCGGCCAGACGGTCTTCCACCTGCATTTCCACATCGTGCCGCGCTGGGCCGACCGTCCGATGAAGGGCCACGGCCACGCCCCCATGGCCGACGCCGAACAACTGAAAGTCCTGGCCCAGCGGATCGCAGCCGAGCTGGACTAACGGCCTACAGCGGCCCCCTGAAGATGAAGAAGGCGCCGCCGGCGATCAGGGCGAAGCCGATCAGGTGGTTCACCGTCAGCTTCTCGCCCAGGTACATCACCGAGAAGATCGCGAAGACCAGCAGGGTGATCACCTCCTGCATGGTCTTCAGTTCGGCCGCCGAATAGACCTGATAGCCGATGCGGTTTGCGGGCACGGCCAGCCAGTATTCGAAGAAGGCGACGCCCCAGCTGATCAGGACCACGATCCACAGCGGCTTGGCCCCGAATTTCAGGTGGCCGTACCAGGCGAAGGTCATGAAGACGTTGGACAGCGCCAGCATGACGATGGGCGCGAGGTAAGGCAGCGACGGCATTCGATCAGTGTGCTTGCGTCAAACAGATTCCGCCAGCATAAGGCGGGCCACGCCGGTTTAGCTCAGCTGGTAGAGCAGCGGTTTTGTAAACCGAAGGTCGCGGGTTCGATTCCTGCAACCGGCACCACTCTCGCGGCCGCCTCCTTCATGTCCGAGACGACCAACAAGCTGGGTCACAGGATCCGAACGCGGGGAGCCCGCACCCGCCGCGCCCTGCTGGACGCCCTGCGCGCCCTGCTGAACACCAAGCATCTGGGCGAAATCCGCCCGGCGGACGTGGCGATGACGGCCGGGGTTTCGGCGCCGACCTTCTACACCTACTTCGCCTCGGTCGAGGAAGGCCTGCTGCTGCTGTGCGAGGAGGCCGGGGAGGACTTCCAGCGACTGGGCGCTCACATCCACGCCGACTGGTCGGGCGAACGCGCCTTCGAATCGGCGCGCGCCTATGTGCTGGAGGTGCTGGGTCTGTGGAGCGACCACGGGCCGGTGCTGCGGATCGAGCACATGCTGGCCGACATGGGCGAACCCGCCTTCGCAGAGAGCCGCATCCGCCGCCTGCGCCGCCTACACCTGGCGCTGGAACGCCGCATCGCCCAGGCCCACGCCAGCGGCCTGCACCCCGAGGGCCTCAATCCCCGCCTGGCGTCCTATGAAACGGCGAACCTGGTGGAATCCGTGGCCGCCGGCTTCGAACTGATGCGACGCGCCGACACGCCCGAGGCCATCATCGACACCACCGCCCATATCGTGGTGAAGCTCACCACCGGCCGCTGAGGCCGCCCGCCTGCGCTTGGACAAGCTGTCCATTGCGGCGACGCCCCCATGGGCTAAAGCATGCCCCTCGGCCAAGGAGTGCGTCATGTCCCGTCTTTCGTCCTTCCCCTCGACCCGCCGCGCCGCCGGCCCGGCTATCGTGATGGCCGGCGCCCTTGGCCTGGCCGCCTGCGGCCAGAGCGCCAGTCCCGCAGGCGACAGCGCGCCGGAAGCGCCCAATGCCCCGGCGCCCACCGAGGCCGAGAAGCTCGCCATGCTGGCCGCCCTGCCCGCCCCCTATAATGAAGGCGACCTTGAGAACGGCCGCCGCGCCTTCGCTCGCTGCCGCTCATGCCACACGATCACGCCCGGCGGGCCGAACATGACGGGACCGAACCTCTATGGCGTCTTCGGCAGCAAGGCCGGAGCGCGGGAGAAATACAGCTATTCCCACGCCATGCGGACGGCGGACTTCACCTGGGACGCCGAAACCCTGGATCACTGGCTGCAGAACCCGCGTACCTTCCTGCCCGGCAACAAGATGAGCTTCGCCGGCCTGCCCGACGCCACGGACCGCCGCGACGTCATCGCCTTCCTGAAGGTCGAGACGGGGTTCAAGCCGACGGGCGAATAACGCACGAAGAACAAAGCAAAAGGGCGGCGGATCAGGATCCGCCGCCCTTCGCATTTCAACGTCCGCCAGAAGTCTACTCCGCCGGGCTCATATCCGGCTCCAGGCCGTCGCGTTTCTCCTGGGCCTCCCACTCCTCGATCTTGCGGGCGGTGTATTCGGGCGACTTGGTGAAGCGCGCCAGCACGCCGTAGATCACCGGCACCACGAACAGGGTCAGCACCGTCGCGAACATGGCGCCGGTGAAGATCACCACGCCGATGGTCTGACGGCTGCCCGCGCCCGCGCCTTGCCACAGCACCAGCGGCAGGGCGCCGAAGGCGGTGGCGATCGAGGTCATGATGATCGGGCGTAGACGCAGCGACGAGGACTCGATGATGGCCTCGCGGATGGTCCGCCCCTGGTCGCGCAGCTGGTTGGCGAACTCCACGATCAGGATGCCGTTCTTGGCCGCGACCCCGATCAGGATGATCAGGCCGATCTGGCTGTAGATGTTCAGGCTGGAGCCCGCCATCAGCAGGCCGAACAGCCCCCCCGCCGCCGCCAGAGGCACGGTCAGCATGATGACCGCCGGCGTGATCCAGCTCTCGAACTGGGCCGCCAGCACCAGGAAGACCAGCAGCAGGGCCAAGGCGAAGGCCCAGCCCACGGCGCTGCCCGCCTCCTGCTGATCGCGGGCGGCGCCGCCCCAGCGGATGTTGGTCACGCCCTGGGGCTGTTTGGCGACCTCGGCCATCAGAAACTGAACGGCGTCGTCGATGGTGGTGCCGGGGTTCAGGTCGGCCTGAAGGGTGATGGCCCGCTGGCGATCCAGACGGCGACGGTCGGGCGTGTCGCCCGAGGTCTTGGTCGTGACCACCGCCGACAGCGGCACCAGTTGGGCCGTGCCGGTCGAGACGTAGAGCGCCTCCAGGTCGGTGACCTCGCGCCGGTTGTCGCGGTCGGTCTGCAGGATGACGTCATACTCCTGGCCGCCCTTGATGTAGGTCGTGGCGCGGCGCGAGCCGAACATGGTCTCCAGCGTACGACCGATCTGTTGGGTCGAGACGCCCAGGGCCGCCGCCTTCTGCGGATCGACGTCGACCAGCAGGCGCGGGGCGTTCGGTTCATAGTTCAGGCGCGGACGCGAGAAGCCTGGATTCTCCTGCGCCGCCGCCAGGATCGGCTGCAGCCAGTTGTAGATGGCGGCGTACTCCGACCCCGTGACGATCATGTCGATCGAGTTGGAGTTGCCGCCGCCGCGCTGGAAGGCGCCGGGTGTCGAGGCGTTGACCTGAGCGCCGGTCTGATTGCGCAGCTTGACGTTGATCTCCTGGGCGATCTGATCGGCCGAGCGTTCGCGCTTGGACCAGTCGACCAGGGTCAGGCTGGCGTTGCCCGAGTTGAAGCTGCCGCCGCCGAAACCCGGCGCCGAGATCAGGAAGGAATCGACCTCGCCGTTTTCGCGGTACTCCGCCAGGATCGGCTCCAGGCCCAACATGATCTGACGCGTGTAGTCGAAGCCCGTGCCCTCAGGCCCGCTGACCCGGATGCCGACACGGCCCCGGTCCTCGCTCGGCACCAGTTCATTGGGCAGGTGCAGGAAGATCCCCCCGGCCCCGGCCGCCACCAGCACGATCAGGGCGCCGACGCCGACAATGGCGATGCGCCGTCCCAGCAGGGCGTCCAGCGATGCGGCGTAGGACCGCTTCAGCGTCTCCATGGCCGCATCGACGCGACGGGCCAGCCAGCCGCCGGTCTGGGCCGGCTTCAGGATCTTGGACGCCAGCATGGGCGACAGGCTCAGCGCCAGGAAGGCGGAGAAGGCCACGGCCGCCGCAATGGCCGCCGCCAGTTCGACGAACAGACGGCCGACGTAGCCCGGCAGGAACAGCAGGGGCGCGAACACCGACAGCAGGACGATGGTCGTGGCCACAACGGCGAAGAAGACCTGGCGCGCCCCACGCTCGGCCGCCACCAGCGGCGGCTCTCCGTGGTCCAGACGGCGCTGGATGTTCTCGACGACGACGATGGCGTCATCGACGACCAGGCCGATGGCCAGAACCAGGGCCAACAGGGTCAGCAGGTTCAGCGAGAAACCCAGCGGAGCCAGAACGATGAAGGTCGCCAGCAGGCAGATGGGCGCCACCACCGAGGGGATGATCGCCGCCCTCAGGCTGCCCAGGAAGATGAAGTTGACCAGGGCCACCAGCGCCATCGAGATGCCGATGGTGATCCACACCTCATCGATGGCGTGAGAGGTGAAGACAGAGTTGTCCGAGCCGACTTCCAGCGTCGTGCCGGGCGGCAGGCTGTGGCGGACCTCTTCGATCAGGGCGCGCGCGCCTTCGGATATCTGCAGGTCGTTCGACTGGGCCTGGCGGGTGATGGCCAGGCCGATCTGGTCGATGCCGTTGCCGCGGAACAGGCGACGCGCCTCAGCGGGCGCCTCCTCGATCCGGGCGATGTCGCCCAGCCGGGTGACATAGGCGGCGTTGCCGATCAGGGCGCCGGTGACCCCGTTGGTCATGGCCGCCGACGCCGCGCCCAGGGTGCCCGACGCCTGGGCTCCCGTGGCCGTCGAGGCCGAACCGCGCGTGCCGATCGGCAGTTGGGCGAAGTCCGCCGGATCGGCGTAGTTTCGGGCGACCCGGACCGTATAGTCCTTCTGGGCCGACTCCAGCGAGCCGGCGGGCAGTTCGACGTTCTGGTTGTTGAGGGCGCTCTCGACGTCCGTGACGGTCAGGCCCCGCGCCGCCATGGCGCCGGCGTCCAGCCAGATCCGCATGGCGTAGCGTTGCTCGCCGAAGATGTTGACCTGGGCCACGCCCGGCACGGTGGCGAAGCGGTCGACCAGATACCGACGGGCGTAATCGGTCAGCTCCAGCCGGTCCATGGTGGTGGAGCGCAGGAACATGATGAGGATGGGCTGGCTGTCGGAATCAGCCTTGGCCACTTCCGGCGGATCGGCCTGATCCGGCAGGCGGCCCAGCACGCGCGAGATGCGGTCGCGCACGTCGTTGGCCGCATCGTCGATGTTGCGGTCCAGCGAGAACTCGATGTTGACGTTGGACCGGCCGTCGCGGCTGGTCGAGTTGATGCGCTGGACACCCTGGATGCCGGCGATCTGCTGCTCGATCGGCTCGGTGATCCGGCTCTCGATCACCTCGGCGGAGGCGCCCGCGTAGCTGGTGCTGACCGAGACGATCGGCGGATCCACGTCCGGCAATTCGCGCACGGGCAGGAAGAAGAAGGCCGCCAGGCCGATGACGCACAGGACGATCGCCGCCACCGCCGCGAAGACGGGGCGCCGGACCGAAACATCAGACAGCATCATGGGCGGGCCGCCTGCGTCGCGCGGGCGCCGCCCTTCGTTTGAGCACGGCCTTGGGCGTTTTCACCCTCGACGCTGATGGGCGCGCCGGGCTGGATGCGGTTCAGACCCGAAGCGACGATCCGATCGTTGTTGGCCAGGCCCGAGACGATCTCGACATAGCCGCTTTCAACGGCGCCCGTCTGAACCTCGACCCGCTGGGCGGTCGCGCCCGTCTCGCCGCGCGCGATGCGATAGACGAAGGCGCCCTGGCCTTCATACTGAACGGCCGCTTCGGGCACGGCCAGGCTCTGGCGACGGCCCTGGTGCACGGCGACGCGCATCATCATGCCGGGGCGGATGCGATTGCCGGGGTTTGGAAACTCGGCGCGGGCGATGACGGCGCGGGTCTGTTCGTTGACCCGCGTATCCAACAGGGAGATGCGGCCGTTGACCTCTTCACCGGGGAAGGCGTCCGTGGTCGCCGTGAGCGGCGCGCCGACCGGCAGGACCCCGAGATAACGCTCAGGCAGCGGGAAATCGACGCGCACGCCGCTCATGTCGTCCAGGGTGGTGATGACCGAACCCGGCGAGATCAGCGTCCCCGGCGTGACCGAGGTCAGGCCCAGAACGCCGGCGAAGGGCGCGCGCAAGATGCGGTCGCCGCGACGGGCCTCCGACGCCGCCAGGGCGGCCTGGGCGGTCTTCAGCGCCGTCTCGGCCGTCTCGGCCATGACGCGCGGCGCCACGCCGCGCTCGGCCAGGATGCGATAACGGTCGTACTCGCGCTGAGCGTTCTCCAGCTGGGCGCGCGCCCGGATCAGGTCGGCGTCTTCCTCGCGCGCCTGCAGTTCGACCAGGGGCGCCCCCGCCGCCACCGACTGACCGTCGGTGAACATGACCTGGGTCACCAGTTCGGTCGTGTTGGAGGTGATGTTGACCGAACGACGGCTGCGGGCGACGCCCAGCACGCGAATCTGATCAGCGAACTCTCGCCGCTGCGCCACGACCTCGGCCACCAACTGGCCGCGCCCGGCGCCGGGTCCCCCCGGACCGCGCTGATGGGCTGCGTCGCCGCCGCTGAAAGCGATCCTGACGACCGCCGCCACGACCATCAGCCCCAATAAGCAGGCCGCGCCGATAATGAAAAAATGGCGTTTGAACACGCGACGCAGTCTCCCCGACAACAAGCGCCCCCGCTTAACGGCTCACCGCCATTACGCAAATAACGTATCTGTAACGTGAGGAACCTCGGATTCCGTCGCGGAATTCCGGATTAAAATCGACGCCAGATTCCGATGACGGGCCCTCTGCCCGCAGGAATTTCACGCCCGGCCGCCGCGTGGCGCCATCCCGCCTGCAGCCGCCAGTCCCCGAATTGGCGCACCACCGAGCCCTCCAGCGACAGCCAGCGCGCCCCGTCGTCGCCGTCCGCCGCCCCGCCGAAGGCCTGGACCATCACCATCCAGTCGCGATTGATGTGCACCCCGGCCGTCGCGTCCGCGCGAACCTCGTCCGGCAAGCCGTCGCGCCAGCGGCGCGCCGCCTGGAGGTCGACGAAGGCGCGCTCGAAGGACCGCCCCGCCAGCAACCGGACCTCCCAATCGCTGTCGCCCGCGCCGGGCGGGGCGTAGCCGGCGTTGCGTCCCGCTCCGCCCTCCGCATAGCCCACATAGACGGCGGCGACGTTGCGATCATCACGGTAAGCCTGCCAGCGCACGCCCAGTTCGATCGGACCCAGCCCCTGATAATCGAGGAACTCATCGCGACCGTCCTGCCATTCGCCCTTGGCCTGCAGGGTGAGACGATCCGTCAGTCCATATTCGACAAACACGCTGGCCACGATATCCCGGCGGCCGCCGGGCAGGTCGACCCGGCCCCCGTCGGCGGCGTAGAACTCTTCCGCGCGGATGTTCTCGTATTTGACGATGACCTCGCCCTGCCCCTTCGGCGGGTTCCAGGCGCCGGCCTGCGCCGCGTGAGTCGAGGCCAGCGCCGCCAGGCCGGCCAGAAGGCCGATGCTTCCTCTCCCCCGCACGGCCCGTCCTTCCTAGACGTCGTAGCCGGGCGATCTTCGCTGCAACTGGCGAAGGGCGCCGGGCCATGCCAGGGACGAGACGAAGCCGATGCCCCTGCCCTGCTCCCTGGTCTCGGCCTGCGCCGGGTCGGGCGCGATCAGGACATTGTCGCGCCCCGCAGACAGGGCCGCGACCTGCTGGGCGCAGGCGCGCTCCAGGAAGAAGATGCCGATCCAGGCCTCGGCCGCCGTGCTTCCGACCGCCAGCGTTCCGTGATTGCGCAGCAGCATCAACGGCTTGTCGCCCAGATCCGCCACCAGGCGCTCGCGCTCGTCATGATTCAGCGCCAGCCCCTCATAGCCGTGATAAGCGACCTGGTGCTGCAACAGGCAGGCGTTCTGGCTGATCGGCAGAAGGCCCTCCTTCTGGGCCGCGACGCCGACGCCGTTCACCGTGTGCAGATGGATGACGAAATGCGCCTCTTCGCGGGCCGCATGGACCGCCGAATGGATGGTGAAACCCGCCGGATTGATGAAGCTGGTCGTGTCCTGAACGACATTGCCGTCCAGATCGACCTTTACCAGGGAAGATGCTGTAATTTCATCGAAATACCAGCCGTAGGGATTAATCAGAAAGTGATGCTCCGGTCCCGGCACGCGGGCCG
The DNA here is from genome assembly GCF_053645695.1 of Brevundimonas sp. NPDC055311. Lineage (NCBI taxonomy): Bacteria > Pseudomonadati > Pseudomonadota > Alphaproteobacteria > Caulobacterales > Caulobacteraceae > Brevundimonas > Brevundimonas sp. NPDC055311. Next base: position 191,962 of record NZ_JBSHMV010000003.1, on the reverse strand, counting down.
AGACATGGGTGAAGATCATGTCGTCCCACCCGTGGAGCGCCACCAGACGATAGAGAGCCGCCAGTTCGACCCGCGCCTTCCACTCCGCCTCGGACACCTGGGACTTCAGCGAGGTTGCGTCCGTCATCGGCCTTCTCCCCTTATCAGCGTTCAGGTGAAACCTCTCTCCGCCTCCGCCCCGCGTCAAGTCGCCGAACGCCGTGAGGGGACCGAAAACGGAAGACTTGGTTAACCCTGTTTTCATCGACGCGAGCGAACACTGCGCTGCTGCGCGGCGCGGCCGCATCATCGGGGGATGTTCCGTGGACTCAATCGTGGCGTTCGCATCGTCCCGATCCGGCGATCCTCTGCCGCTGGCCAGCCTTCATCAACTGATCGACCTGGCCGCCGGACGCCCGCCACAGGAGCGACAGCGCCTGCTGCTGGGCGTGGCTGATCTCTATCATTCGGTCGGCGGCCAGGCGGACGCGCCGCCAGCCCTGACCGAGGTGTTCATCGCCATGGTCCGCGCAGCTGAACAGGACATTCGGCGCGTCCTGGCCGAGAGGCTGGCCGACGCCGCCTGGGCGCCGGCGGATCTGATGCGCCTGCTCGCCGCCGACGCAATCGAAATCGCCCGCCCGGTGATCGCCGCCAGCCCCCTGCTGCTGGACGCGGATCTTCTGACCTTGCTGCAGGACGCCTCGCTGGAGCATCAGGTTCAGGTGGCTTTGCGGCCGGACCTGGGGCCCGGACCGGCGCGCGTCATCCTGGATCGCGGCGAACCCGCCGTCATGACCGCTCTTGCCGTCAACCGGACCGCGCGGCTGGAGGCGCGGGACATGACCCGCCTGGTGGACAAGGCGCGCTCCATCGCCGCCCTGCGCGCGCCGCTGACGCGCCATCCTCAGTTGAGCGAGGATCAGGCCCTGCGGCTCTACGCCTGGGTCGGCGACGCCTTGAGACAGGCCATATCCCAACGCTTCAGCCTGGACGCCTCGGCTCTCGCGACGGCGGTCGCCGCCGCCGCCCAGGAAGCGGCCGGGATCACCCCGGACGAGGCGGCCGCCCGTTTGGCCGCCAAGCTGCATGCGGCGGGACAGTTGCGTCCCTCCACCCTGATGCGGGCGCTGAGGGAGGAGAAGCTGGACCTGTTCATCCACGCCCTGGCCCGGCTGAGCCGCCTGGAAACAGAGGCCCTGCGGCGCGCCCTGCGCGGCGACAGCGCCCGCCCCCTGTTCCTGGCCTGCGCCGCGGCGGGCCTGGACCGCGCCGCCTTCCCCGCCCTGCTGCGCGAGGTTCGCCAGCTGAACCATGGCCTGCCGCATGACCCCGACGGCGAAGCCTGGCGTCCGGCCGAACGCTCGGCGACCCAGGCCGCCTATGAATTTCGCCTGCTGACCGCGCCCGAAGACGGGCCGTCGGTTTGACAGCGGGCCTCCGCTCCGCTTGCGTAGCGCCGTGACTCAGTCCTTCCAGCCCACCGCCATCACCTTTGTCGCCAGCGACCGGCCCGAGGCCGAGGCCGCCCGCAAACGGTTGAGCGAACGCTATGGTTCTGTTCCAGCCGCCGAGGCTGAGGTGATCGTCGCCCTGGGCGGCGACGGCTTCATGCTGGAGACGCTGCACAACAACCTGCAGCTGCGCACCCCCGTCTATGGGATGAATCGCGGCTCGGTCGGTTTCCTGATGAACGACTATGAGGAAGACGACCTGCTGGATCGGCTGGCCCAGGCCGATCGCACCGTGCTGCACCCCCTGCAGATGGACGCCTGGGTCGAGAGCGGCCAGGTCCACAGCGGCCTGGCGATCAATGAGGTCTCCCTGCTGCGCCAGACGCGCCAGAGCGCAAAGCTGCGCATCAGCATCAATGACAAGGTGCGGCTGGAGGAACTGACCTGCGACGGCTGCCTGGTGGCGACGCCGGCGGGTTCGACCGCCTACAACCTGTCGGCGCACGGGCCGATCATTCCCCTGGACGCGCCCAGCCTGGCGCTGACGCCGATCAGCGCCTTCCGGCCCCGGCGCTGGCGCGGCGCCCTGCTGTCGCACACGGCGCGGGTGCGGTTCGACGTGCTGGAGCCGGACAAGCGGCCGGTCAGCGCCACCGCCGACAATTTCGAGGTGCGCCGCGTCTCGCGCGTGGAAGTGCGCGAGCGGCGCGACATCACCCTGACCATGCTGTTCGATGCGGGCCGCTCCTATGAAGAACGGGTCATGGCCGAACAGTTCGCGGCCTGAGCCGCGCCGATGAGCGTTGTCACCGGATTTTAAGCCTCTGTGCGACAGACTGGCGTTTGCTGTTGAGGAGTCATCTCGTGACCAACCAAGTCATCCGCCCGCCCAACCCCCTGCGCGCCAAGGTCGGCGGCGGATTCGGCGGCATTGACGCCAGCGCGATCGCCAGGGCCGAAGAGGCCCTGAAGGCCATGTCGGCCCAGTTCGGCCAGTGGCTGAACGATGAGGTGGCCAAGCTCGACAAGGCCCAGGCCGACATCCGCAGCCAGGGCTACAGCCCCGAAACGGCCGAGGCCCTGTATTTCCGCGCTCATGATCTCAAGGGGCTGGGAACCACCTACGAATATCCGCTGGTCACGCGCATCGCCGCCTCCCTGTGCCGGATGCTCGACGACGCCGACAAGCGGATGCAGGCCCCGCTGGCCGTGGTCGACGCCCATATCGACGCCATCAAGGCCGTGGTGCGCGACAAGATCCAGACCGACGACCATCCGGTCGGCCGCGACCTGGCCGAGACCCTGGAAGCCCGCGCGGCGGAACACCTGGGCTAAGATGATGGCTGGGGGCGCGGCTCAGGCCGCGCTGACGGCACCACGCCAATCGTCGCCGGCCGGGCGGTCCAGCCGTTCCAGCAGATAGGCCAAGTCTTCGCGCGCCGCGTCCGGACGCTGGCTGAGGAAGCGCTCCAGCATCCGCTGGCGGAAGGCGGCGCTGCCGGTGTCGCCGCCCTCGGCCTGCAGCGTCCGCCAGGTGTCGACCCCGGCGCGAAACGCCTGGAACAGGCGCGGCGGCATTCCCGCGCGGTCATAGATGGCCTTCAGCCCCAGAGGCCCGGCGTCGTGCACCATCAGCCAGGCGCGATGGTGCGGCGTGCCCGCCAGTTCGGCCAGGGCGTGTTCGAACAGACCGATCTGGCCGCGCGCCAGCGCCCGCAGCAGCAGCGACGGCGTCAACACCCGACGACTGTTCAGCCCGGCCACGAAGGCGGGCAGATCCTCGGTCGTCCGCGCCTGATCCACCAGGTCGATCGTCGCCCGCTCCCGCGCGAAATCGGCGAACTGTATGGCGGTCTCGGGCGCCAGGGCGTGGCGGGTGATCAGATGCTCGCGCACCGCCTCGCTGGCCAGGACCACCAGCCGCTCGGTCACCGACAGCGGCAGGACCTGACGATAGGCCAGGGCCGATATCACCTCGGGGGCGTCACTGAATCGATCCAGGGCGACACCCAGAGCGGCTTCGGACAGGTCGGCGTTGTCATTGGCGGCCAGGGCGGCGACCGCCTCCTGCTTGCCTTCCGCAGCCAGGACCGTCGCCACGTCACGCGGCACGCGCGGGCGGGACGCCACCGCCACCTGGCGCAGCGCCGTCCCGGCGCGCACGATCTCGATCAGGTCGTCGTCCGTGAAGGCCGGGCAGCTGTTGATGATGGGCAGGGCCACGCTGTCCACGTCGCCCGCCAGCCGGCGCGCCGCCTCGCGCGGCATGATGTCCGAAGCCTTGAGCGTCACCGCCACGGCCCGACGCACCAGTTCCGCCGCATCCGCCGTCAGCACGCCCAGGATCTTCTGCGCCGCCTCGCGCCCCGCATCGTCCAGCGGCATCCGGTCGATGCTGCGGCACAGCTTGTGAGCGGCGGCCGCACGCTCGTCCTCCAGATCAGACTTGATCAGGCGCCGGATGTCGCTTTCCGTCAGTCTGGCGCGGTAGGCGGTCATGGCTCGGAGGCTCAGGGTCAGCGAGGAATCAATCGTCACCCCTAGCGTTACATAGTTAACGCTCTCTTAGGAATAAGGCGGAAGCGTGGTTACGCCACCTTGTCCGCAGGCGGAGCGAAGGCCCCGCCGAATCCGCCGCCCGCCCCCTGCCCGTCCTGGCCCAGCAGAAGCGCCAGAAGACTCTGATCCTGCTTCAGCCGGTCCAGACGCGCGGCCAGCATCCGATCCTTCTCGCTGAATTCCGGAACCGCCTTGCCCGCCCCGACGCCGGACGCCGGGAAGGCCTCGCCCGCCGTGCGCTGCAGGTTGGCGTGAACCTCGGCCGCCGTCGCCGGTCGACCGTTGCGGTAGAAAATGGATCGGTTAGCCGAGGCCGCTTCGGGGAATAGAGCCGCCGCGCTTGAATGGGGTCGCGACTGCACCGCCTCCAGCAGCTTGGCCGCGCCCGCCGGGCCCAGGAAGTGGGCGGCGTAAAGGTCGCCCGCCCCCGGCTCGCGCCCCGTGCGGCCGCGCAGATAGGCGGCGTTGGAGGCCGTCAGCTCGGCCGCCATGGTCGAGGCCGCATGGGGGTCGAAACGCAGGTCCAGCACCACATTGCGCGCCGAGCCCCGCACCTGCCAGCGTCCGTCCCCGCCCTGGTAGATCAGGTCCGCATACTGGCCGTAGCCGTGCTTGGCGCCATGCCGCTTCACCGTGCCCAGCCAGGTCTGTTCGATGAACTGGAACAGGCCCGAGGCCGAGGAGGTCGGCGCGCGCGCATTGGGGTTCATCGCGCTTTCGCGGCGCGCGGTCTTCATCAGAAAGTCGAAATCCACGCCGGTCGAGGTCGAGGCGCGCCGAATGGCCGCCTCCACGCCGCCGGATGATGGAATCGCTTTCACGGTCATGTGTGAACGGTCGCTAACCTAGGTAAACCAAACCTTAACATCGCAGCTTCGCCGTTAACAATTCGAAGCGCCACAATAAGGCCGCAAGCAAAGCGCGAACATCGTCATGTGGGCGCTGGGGAGGGCCTGCGACAGGAGGCGCGTAAGTCATGATGATGCGTATCGCCGGGGGCCACGGCGTGGTCACCCCCCTCGACTTCCAACAACGCAAGAAGCCCCTGCCCCGGTGGGTGTGGGCGATGATCACCGCTTCGGCCCTGGTCCACGTCGGCGCCGGCGTCTGGCTGTATCAGCAGCGGTTCGAGCTGGCGGATGTCCCGCCCTCGGTCAGCGAGCCGCCGCCTACCGTCATCGAGCTGATCCGTCCGCCGCTGCCGCCGAAGCCTGAGACGCCGCCAAAGGCTTCGCCCGCGCCGACGCCGCCGATCCACCGGCCGACACAGGTCATGCCCAGCAACGTCGCCCCGCTGGAGGTTCCGCTGGCTCCCGTGGTCAGCCATGACGCCGGACCGGTCATCAATCTGACCGAACCGGCAGCCGAGCCTTCGACAGGAACAGCGGTCACGCCGGAACCGCCCAAGCCCGTCCCCGTCATCACCCAGCCCGACTGGGTTCGGAAGCCGACGGCGGCTCAACTGATGCGGGCCTATCCGTCCGCCGCCGAAGCGCGCGGCATCGGCGGCGTGGCTGAACTGTCCTGTCTGGTGCGTATGGACGGCAGCCTGACGGGTTGCTCGGTCACGTCCGAGACGCCGGGCAATCAGGGCTTCGGCCGAGCGGCGGTGAGCCTGAGCCGCTACTTCCGTCTCAGGCCGCGCACGGTGGACGGTCAGGCGGTCGACGGCGCCCGCGTCACCATGGCCATCCGCTTCGACCTGCCCAAGGATTAAAGGAACCGCGAGGGATGGAGGGTCGGCTCGGGGACGGGTCGGCCCTCTGTCGCATCGGCGACGCCAGCGCCGATCAGCGGCCCCAAAAGCCAGCCGTTGCGGCGCGGGCCCAGCGCGACATAGAGACCCGGCGCGACCTGCCCCGCCATGGGAAGGCCGTCCGGCGTCGTTCCTCGCACCCCAGCCCGCCAGTCGATCGTCAGAGAACGCGGCGACTGGTCCAGCACCGTCCATGCAGCGGCCAGCATGGCCGCGCAACGCGCAGCGTCGGGGATCAGGGAGCGCTCGCCCGGCTCCATCGTCGCCCCGATCACGCTGCCCTCGCCCATCGGCGCGACATAGGCGCCCGGTCCGCGCACCACGTGATCGACCAGCCTCTCCTTCACCAGACCGATCTGGCCGCGAATGGGCGTGATGCAGGCGACCGCCGCGCGCGCTTCAGGCGGCAGGCCCTCCAGCGCCGGATCAGCGCCGGTAGCCAGAATCAGATGCTCCGCACGCACGGCGCCCGCCGTCGTCTCGACCCGCCAGCCCTGCCCATCGCGTGACACGCTCTGCGCCCGCGCTTCGATCACCGTCAGTCCCTGCGCCAGCGCCGCCAGCGCCTGAGGCGGATCGACCTTGGCGTCCTCAGGCGTCGTCAGGCGCGCGGAGGCGGCGTCATACTGATGCTGAAAGCCCAGAGCCGCCATCCGCGCCGCCAGTTCGGCGACGTTTCCGCCGCGCCATTCAGCCAGATCGCCATACAGGCGCACGCCCGTCGCCTCTGCGAAGGCGGGCCACAGGTCGCGCGCGCGACGCAACGCCTGCGCCGCTTCGAGCGACAGATCGTCGATGGCGCACTCCATGGCGGGCGCGACCATGCCCGCCGCCACGGCCGAGGCGTTGACGCCGCCGGGATCGACCGCCGCCACGCGGCGTCCGCGCCGCCTCAGCTCCGCCGCAGCGCACAGGCCCAGAGCGCCCGCGCCGATGACCACGGCGTCGAAGAAAGGTTCGGGAGAATTGAAAAGGGGCACGGGATGTCCTTCGACCTCCCGCGCCCCGATTTCAACCGTTGAGGACGGTCTTTTATTCAGCCGCCAGCTTGGCCGCCCGCGCCTCTTCCAGACGCTTGGTCAGGGCGGCGTGCTGGTTCCACAGGGCCTTGGGCAGGCGATCGCCGAACTTCTCGTAGAAGGCGGGGATCAGGGCGGCTTCCTCGGTCCAGACGTCGGCGTCGACGTCCAGCAGGATCTGCAGATCGGCGTCGGTCAGAGTCAGGCCCGACAGGTCCAGCGCAGCCTTTGACGGCACGCGGCCGACCGGGGTGTCGACAGCCTCGGCCTGACCTTCCAGACGCTCGACGATCCACTTCAGCACGCGGGCGTTGTCGCCGAAGCCCGGCCAGACGAACTTGCCGTCCTCGTTCTTGCGGAACCAGTTGACGAAGAACAGGCGCGGCAGCTTGGACGCGTCGGCCTTCTCGCCCATCTTCAGCCAGTGGCCGAAATAGTCGCCCATGTTGTAGCCGCAGAACGGCAGCATGGCGAAGGGATCGCGGCGCAGTTCGCCGACCTTGTTCTCGGCGGCGGCGGTGCCTTCGGAGGCCACGGTCGAGCCCATGAAGACGCCGTGCTCCCAGTCATAGGCTTCCGTCACCAGCGGCACGGCCGAGGCGCGGCGACCGCCGAACAGGATGGCGTCGATCGGCACGCCCGCCGGGTCTTCCCACTCAGGCGCGATCGACGGGCACTGACCGGCCCACACGGCGAAGCGCGAGTTCGGGTGCGCGGCAGGCTCGCCCGAGGCTGGATCGTGCGGCTGACCCTTCCAGTTGGTCAGGCCTTCCGGCGCGTCCTTGGTCAGGCCTTCCCACCAGACGTCGCCGTCGGCGGTCAGGGCGACGTTGGTGAAGATGGTGTCGCGCGTCAGGGTCTCGAGCGCGTTCTTGTTGGTGTTGCGGCTGGTGCCCGGAGCCACGCCGAAGAAGCCCGCTTCCGGGTTCACGGCGTACAGGCGGCCGTCTTCGCCGAAACGCATCCAGGCGATGTCGTCGCCGACCGTCTCGGCCTTCCAGCCGTCCAGCGCCGGTTGCAGCATGGCCAGGTTGGTCTTGCCGCAGGCGCTCGGGAAGGCGGCGGCGACATATTTCACCACGCCTTCGGGGCTGGTCAGCTTGAGGATCAGCATGTGCTCGGCCAGCCATCCTTCGTCGCGGGCCATGACCGAGGCGATGCGCAGGGCGTAGCACTTCTTGCCCAGCAGGGCGTTGCCGCCATAGCCCGAGCCATAGGACCAGATTTCGCGCGTTTCCGGGAACTGGACGATCCACTTGTCGTCGTTGCAGGGCCACGGAACGTCGGCCTGGCCTTCCGCCAGCGGGGCGCCCACGGTGTGGACCGCCGGGACGAACTCGCCGTCAGCGCCCATCAGGTCCAGCGCCGCCTTGCCCATGCGGGTCATGACGCCCATCGACACGGCGACATAGCCGCTGTCGGTGATCTCGACGCCCAGGGCGGAGATCTTGGAGCCGAGCGGCCCCATGCAGAACGGCACCACATACATGGTGCGGCCCTTCATGCAGCCGTCGAACAGGCCGTTCAGGCGGGCGCGCATCTCGACCGGATCGGACCAGTTGTTGGTCGGGCCGGCGTCAGCCTGGTCCTGCGAGCAGATGAAGGTGCGGCTCTCGACGCGGGCCACGTCCTTGGGGTCCGAGGCGGCGTAGTAGCAGCCGGGGCGCTTGGTCTGATCCAGTTCCTTCAGCGTGCCCTTGGCGATCAGATCGGCGACGATGGCCGACTTCTCGGCGTCCGATCCGTCGCACCAGTGAACACGGTCCGGCTTGGTCAGGGCGGCGATCTGCTCCACCCAGGCGACAAGGCCCTTGTGTTCGGTCGGCGCCGGATGGAGTCCGAGAATCGATTGAGTCACGTCTTGCTCTCCTGAACCTGCGCGCGGCGATCTGTCGTCGCCGTCACGCAATAAGCTGATCACGCTGTGTTACGGGGGCAATGAACCCGACGGGACGTAAGGTCAACCGCTGCACGTTTCATTCTCCCGTTATCCGGGGAAGGCCGCCGACGAGCACATTTAAATCGCCAGAAGGGTCGCAGACAGTTATCTCCTTCGGCGTGAAGACCATGGATTCTGTAAAGTCGACGCCGGGCGGTTCTTCCGGCGCCCTGACCTCGCCCGCGGCCGAGCGCAACCGCGCGGCCATACTGGAGGTGCTGCGCGCCCATCTGCCCAATCAGGGGCGGGTGCTGGAGATCGCCGCCGGATCGGGACAGCACGCAGCCGCCTTCGCCGCCGCCCTGCCCGGCCTGAGTTGGACGCCCAGCGACCCCAGTCCGGAGGCCCGCGCCAGCATCGAAGCCTGGCGGTCGACGGCAGACGCAGGGGACCTGCGGCCCGCACAGACGATCGACATGCTGGATGAGGCGAGTTGGTCGGGCGAGGCGTTGAACGCCCCCTTGGACGCCATCGTCTGCATCAACATGATCCACATCAGCCCGTGGGCGGCGACCGAGGGCCTGATGCGGCTGGCGGAACGGTCGCTGACGCGCCCCGGCGGCGTTTTGTATCTGTACGGCCCCTATCGCGAGGCCGAGGCCCCGCTGGCCCCATCCAACGCCGCCTTCGACGACAGTCTGAAGGCGCGTGATCCGGCCTGGGGCCTGCGCGACCGGGGCGAGGTCGAGACGCTCGCCCGGTCGCATGGTCTGGCCCTGACGCTGCGGCGGGCCATGCCCGCCAACAACCTGAGCCTGATCTTCCGCCGCGTTTAGATGGCGGCGACCACCGCCGTCAGTTCGGCGCGATCGTTCAGCAGGGCGACCTTGCCGTCGCGGAACACGGCGCCCGGCGCGTCGGCGGCCTGACCAAAGGCGTCGGCCGCCAGGGCCACCCCGTCGGCGAAAGCGAGAACCGGCAAGCCTTGCGTCTTGGCGAGGTTCACCAGCGCCTTGACCTGGGCCAGACCGGCCTCGTCCGCCATGCCGCCGGGAATCACCACGCCTTGAACCCGACCGCCGCTGATGTCGTCAGCCGTCGCCGTGGCCAGAACCGTCAGTCCGCCCGAAACCAGACTGCCCTCGCCGGTCGAGATCGGAGCCAGAGACACGCCTTCAAAGCGAAGGGCGGTCTCGATGTCGCCGAGTTCGCCGAAATCCATGCCCTTGCGCATGATCAGGCCGAAGCGCAGGCGAGCGGGCGCGGGGCGGTTGCCGTATTGGCGGGAACGAGGGGCGGTCGCGGTCTTGCGTTGAGCGTACAAAATGTCTCCTTCGAAGGTTATCGATCAATATTCGCGGACGATCTTGAGAAAACGTCGCGCCCCGTACGCCGCAACCGGATCAAACACGGCAAACGTCGCAATCCGAAACGGGCGGAAGCGAACGCGGCAAAGTCATCAGGGTGACTGCTGATATAGGCTTATGATGCTCAAGGTCAACTTGGCGACGAAAACGTGAACTCATCGCCGAGACGGAAAATCTGAATCGCGTCGCCACGACCGCAGCCTTGCCTCCGCCCGCAACGCCGCCCTACACAGCCCATCGCATCGGAGAGTCAGTCAGGCCATGGCCTTCACCCGCACCTATGAGGGCGCAGAGCCCGTCCGCATCAACAAGTGGCTGGGCCAGACCGGCGTCTGCTCGCGCCGCGAAGCCGAGGGGCTGATCGCCGATGGCCTGGTCAGCATCGACGGGGAGGTCGTGCGCGACGCGGGCCGCAAGATCGAACCGGGCCAGACCCTGTCCCTGAACGACAAGGGCGAGGCGGCGCTGGCGGCGGGGGTCGCCATCTTGCTGCACAAGCCGGTCGGCTATGTCTCGGGCCAGCCCGAGCCGGGCAAGGTCCCGGCGGTGCGCCTGCTGACCGCCGCGAACAAGGTCGGCGAAGGCGAAGCCCCGGCGCGCGACGCCTCCCTGCCCCCGGTCGGGCGGCTGGACGAGGATTCACGGGGCCTGCTGCTGCTATCGTCGGACGGCGTGGTGGCCAAGGCCGTGATCGGCCCCCAGTCGGACCTGGACAAGGAGTATCTGGTCCGCGTCGCCGGCGCCGTGACCGAGGCCAAACTGACGAAACTTCGTCACGGGCTGGAGTTGGACGGCCGCCAGTTGAAGCCCGCCCGCGTCACCCAGATGGAGCCGCAACGCCTGCGCTTTATCCTGCGCGAGGGCCGCAACCGCCAGATCCGCCGCATGTGCGAACTGGTCGGGCTGGAGGTGGTCGACCTCTACCGCATCCGCATCGGTCCGGTGAAGCTGGGCGACCTGCCGCAAGGTAAATGGCGGATGCTGACGGCGGACGAACGCGCGGCTCTGATCAAGGGCTGACCAACGTCGTCATGGCCGCCAGACGATTCAGTTCGGCGACGTGGGATGCGAAGGCCGTCCTTCCTGCTGACGTAAGGCTGAGCCAGGTGCGCTGCCGCCCGCCTTGCGCCGCCTTGCGGACAGCGACGTAGCCCGCCTCCTCCAAGGTCTTGACGTGTTTCGACAGAACCGAGTCGGAGACTTGAATCGCGTCGCGCACTATTGCGAACTCGGCTTCTGCAGCCGACAGGATGGCGCATATCTGCAGCCTTCCCGGCGCATGGATCACGGTATCGAAGACCGGCGGCTTCACGAGACGCTCCGCACGTCGATACGATACAGACGCATCCAGACCCTCATCCCGATGACGCCCAGAACCGCCGCCGCCAAACCGTTGGCGAAGGGAACCCAGACCACGCCCTGCACCCGCCCGAGCCAGATGCTGACACCCATCAATCCTATCAGGAGCGCCGCGAGAACGATGGCGGCCCAGCGAGCGCGACGCGGGCTGTAGCCGTTCACCCAGACCCCCGTACGATCCTGCCAGACCCGCATGATCGTCACCAGGATGGCGATGGCCACAGCCACGCAGGCCATGCCGATAGCGGTCGAGAAGCCCTGCCCCGCAACCAGAAGAGCGCACGCCAAGGCGTAACCGGCGTCGTACCACCAGGGCCAGTAGTTCATCTTCGAGAAGGCCTGCTCGCGGGTCTGGCGTATCTGCTCAAGAGCGGCCTTCGCGTCATGCGTATCTGACATGAGACATCCCTCACTTTCCAGAAAGGAAAATGACGATGACTTTCCACTTCTTCAAGTCATGACTTTCCAGAACAGAAAGTTATTTGAGCGCCTTGAACCACCGTTGCAGCAGGGTCGCTTCGGCGCGGTGCGCATTGGTGCGGGCGGCGGCTTCCTCGTCCACGCCCCAGCGCTCGTCAGTGAAGGCTTCGTCCAGACGCGACAGGTCCAGCGCCGCCTCGCCCGCCAGCGCCCCGCGTTGCACCGCCAGCCCCAGCACCGCCGAGCCGAACAGCGGAACCGCCGTCGCCAGCCCGGTCAGGGCGAAGTCGTCCATCTCCAGCGCCAGCGCCTCGACCCGCGCCAGAGCCTCGGGCGCCTGGGGCCGATGGATGATCCCCTCGACCGGATGCAGTTCGACGCCCAGCTCGCGCGCGGCCCAGTCGCGCCATGGCCCCCATTCCGCCTGCTGACGTTGGATCAGGCCCGACGGCGTCTCGGCCAGATAGCAGAGCACGTCCGACCCGGCGTAGCGGGCGATTTCCTCGGCCACGGGACCACGCGTCTGGCTGACCCGGTCGATGGCGGTCGAGGCCAGGCGGGTGGCGGGCATGGTCGCGGGCGTCAGATGCTCGCCCTGAGCGTCCCACTCGTCGGCCACGAGGCGAGCCGCCACCTCGGTCGGCAGGACGATGGCGTTTCCGGCCGGCGTCTTGGGCGCGCGGCCGTCCAGCAGGACGATCCAGCCTCCGTCGCGGGCCTCGACCCCAGCGCTCTTCCAGAAGCGCTTGATGCGCTCCTCGGATTCACGAAAGCCCTTCTGGGCGGCGACGTTGGGGTCCAGCGGGGGAATATGGGTCATGACGGACTTCTAGGCGAACAGCTTGGTCGAGGCGAACCGATCAAGCGCCGCCTCCAGATCGGGAAAATCGGCGGCGATGTGAAGCGCGCCCGCAGCCGCCTGCTCCTCCACCGTATGAAAGCCCCAGCCGACGCCCAGCGGATGCACGCCCGCCGCCAGCGCCATAGCGATGTCGTGGCTGGTGTCGCCGATCATGGCGGTCGAGGCGGCGTCGGCTCCGCAGGTCCTCATGGCGGCGCGCAGCATGGCCGGATCCGGCTTGCCCGGCCCGTCCTCGGCGCAATGGCTGGACAGGAAGAGATCGGCCCACTCGGGCCGCGCCAGATTGCGGGCCACGCCGCGCCGATTCTGGCCCGTCGCCAGCGACAGCCGCCAGCCGTCGCGCTTCAGGCGCCGCAGGGTGTCCATCACGCCGGGATAGAGTGGCTCCTCATGCCCGGCCTCATACATGGCGCGGAAGCTGGCCTGGAAGGCGGCGACGAAATCGGCCAGTTCGGCGTCGGTCAAGGACGGCTCCAGCACGTGCAAAGCGTGATGCAGGCTCAACCCCACGATCTGGCGCACCCGATCGTATTCCGGTTCAGGCAGGCCCAGAACCTGCGCCGCCTCGCAGGCCGCGCGATGGATCGAGGCGCGGCTGTCGACCAGGGTGCCGTCGATGTCGAAGACGGCGAGCGGAGCATCGGAAGCGATCATATTCAGACCGGCACGATGTCGAAGGCCACGGTCAGGCGCGGCTGGTCGCCGCCGAAGGGCACGGTGCCGTGCCACAGGCAGGACGGGAACAGCACCAGCTTGCCCGGCTCAGGTTTTTCATAGCGTAGCGGCTCCAGCGACGGCGAAGTCGGGAACGGCGGCTGGGCCAGGGCCAGCCAACCCTCGCGCCCGCCCGCGTCAACCACCGGCGGTGTCTCGATATAGCAGGCCGAGGAATACCACCCCTTGGGATGGATGTGATGCTCGTGGAACCCGCCCGGCGCCAACCGCACGGACCAGCAGCCGTTCAGCCTGTAGTCTCCTGTATTGCGGCTGCGGACAGGGTCCGCCCCCTGCCCCAACTGTGCCAGATGGCGACGGATCGGCCCGTCAATGGCGACGAAGAAGGCGCGGATGACCGGATCGTCGACCAAGGTCAGGTCCACGGGCGTCTGCGTCCCGTGCCGCAGGCTCTGACCGAGCGGGTGATTCTCATAGGCGTGCTGCGCCAAAAGAGCCGTCTTCAGGTCGGCCAGATAGGCAGGCAGATTCTTCCATCCCGGCGGCGCATCAATGGTCAGGGCGCCCACCAAGCCGCTGATGTCATCGAGGCCCAGAGGGTCGCCCCCTCCCTTCACCCGGCTCGCCGTCGCGTGGAGGGCCAGAACCTTCTGATCCGCGCCCGGAGCCGCCAGCAGCTGGCGTAGAATCTCCAGGGCTTCATCGGCAGCGCCCGATGCGATCAAGACTTCCGCCAGATTGGCCCAGGATTCGATCACGCCCGGCTCCAGCTGCGTTGCGGCGCGCGCGTGATCCAGGGCCAGACCCATATCGAACTTCAACGCAAATTTGCTCGCCGCCACCTCGACCGTCGCCGCCCGCACGCCCCCCTCCCTGGCTCGGCGGGTCAGTTCGTCCCAAGCCTCGCGCGGATCGGCCCCGCCGTATAACAGGACCACCGCCAGACAGGTCAGCAGTTCGGCATCGCCTGGGGCGTCTTTCAGCGCCTTCAGCACCGGAGCCGTCGCCGCTTCACGCGTCCCGCCGCGCATCCAGATCAGTTGCGCCAGTTCCCGCACCGCATCGCTGTAGGCCGGGCGCCGCTTGATGGCCTGACCATAGGCGTCGACCGCCTCGTCATGTCGGGAGCAGGCGGACAGGGCGCGGGCCAGGACCAACCATGTTTCCGGCGCGTCTCCGCCATTGCCCATGGCCCGGCGCGCCGCCTCGACAGCCTCGGCGTTGCGGCCGGTGTCGCCGAGCAAGCTCGCCAGATTGTGCTGGGCGACGACGCTGCGGGGCGCGAGCGCGGCTTGCTCGCGACGAATCGCCAGGGCCTCTTCCTTGCGGTCCAGCGCCTTTAGAAGATCGACCTGCAAGGTCTGAACGGCGATCCGTTCGTTTGGCGGCGCCTGTTCCAACACCGCCAGCGCGCCCGTCAAGTCGCCTTGATGAGCCAGCGCCTCGGCGCGCTGAAGACGCATCTGGACGGCCGGCCCCGTATTCATCGCATCCGCCGCACGCCCGCGAAGGGGTCTTCGTCGGCCTCGTCCTCGGAGAAGCCGAAGTGGTTGAAGCCGGCCTTCATCTCGGGACTGAGGGGAGCTTCGACGATCAGCTTGCCGCCGCCGGGATGGTCCAGTTCGATGCGGCGGGCGTGAAGCTGCAGCTTCAGCGGGCCGGACAGTTCGTTCGACTGGTCGTTGCCGTATTTTGGGTCGCCCAGGATGGGGTGGCCGATGGCGCTCATGTGAGCGCGCAGTTGGTGCGTTCGTCCGGTGAAGGGGCGCAGGGCCATCCAGGCGGCGCGGTGTGCGGCGCGGCTGACGGTGGCGTAGGCCGTCTCGGCCGTTTCGGCGCCGTGCTCCTTGGGATCGGCGGGGCGCATAATCTCGAAGTCGTTGATGCCTGACTTCTTCAGCGCCAGGTCGATCTGGCCCGCCGAGGGTTTGGGATTGCCGATGACGATGGCCCAGTAGGTCTTCTTGGCCTGACGACGGGCGAAGGCCCCGGCCAGTCGCTTGGCCGCCTCCGGCCCCTTGCCCAGCAGCAGCACGCCCGAGGTGTCGCGGTCCAGACGGTGGACCAGGCGCGGGCGCTCCATCCCCTCGCCCCAGGCCGACAGCAGGCGGTCGACGTGCTTGGTCGTCTTGGTGCCGCCCTGCACCGCCAGCCCGTGCGGCTTGTTCAGGGCGAGGACCATGTCGTCTTCATACAGGACGAGTGATTTGGCGTAGGCGGCGTCGCGGTCGCTGATCTTGGGCTTCTCGCCGGGGACGCGCTCGACCGGATCGGGAATCGGCGGCACGCGCACGGCGGCGCCGGCGGTCAGGCGGTCCTCGGGCTTCACGCGCGAGCCGTCGACGCGGATCTGGCCGCTGCGGGCCATCTTCTGCACCTGAATGTGCGACAGGTGCGGCCAGCGACGCTTGAACCAGCGGTCCAGACGGATGCCGTCCTCGGCCTCGGCGACAAAGAGAGTCTTGACCTCGCGGGTCATGCAAAAGCCTTTCGGGCGATAAGAAGCCCCAGGAACAGGGCAGCGACGGCCAGGACGACCGAGGCGGCGACATAGAGGGCGGCCGTGGCCATCTCGCGGCGTTCGATCATCAGCGCCGTCTCCAGCGAGAAGGCCGAGAAGGTGGTGAAGCCGCCCAGAACGCCGACCGCAGCGAAGAGGCGGATGCTCTCCTGGTGCGCGCCCGCCTTCAGCGCCAGCCACCCGGCCAGCAAGCCCATCAACAGGCCGCCGATCAGATTGGCGCCGAAGGTGCCCCAAGGCCAAGCCGCGCCCGGCGCCAGACGGCCGACCGTCAGGCCCAGGGCGTAGCGCGCCATCGCCCCCAGAGCGCCGCCGCTCGCAACCAGCAGAAAACGTGTCATGCTGGCGGCATATACTGTTCCGACGTCATTTGCGAAGGCCGCCATGCACGACCTTGTCCTCGCCATCCTGCACCACCTGCTGTTCCTGGGCCTGATCGTCATGCTGGCGTCGGAGCTGGCGCTGCTGCGGACGCCGGAACCGCCGGTGAAACGTCTGGCCGGGCTGGATGCAGGCTATGGCGTCACGGCCCTGCTGATCGTGCTGGTCGGGGTCGGACGGGTGATGGGCGGCAAGGGCTGGGCCTTCTATGAAGCCAATCCCTTCTTCTGGGCCAAGATCGCAACCTTCGCCCTGATCGGCCTGATCTCGATCCGGCCGACGCTGGCGATCCTGAGATGGCGCAAGGCGGCGCGGACGGCGCCCGACTACGTCCCGCCACAGGCCGAACTGACCGCCGCGAGACGCGCGATCGGGCTGGAGATTCTGCTGTTGATCCCGTTGCTGGCCTTCGCCGCCGCCATGGCGCGCTGGCCGTTCTAGAACTTAAAGGCGCGGACGGATGGCGTCCTGCACGCCGCGCGCGTCATAGGCTTCCGGGCGATCTGGGCGCTGGCCGCGGCCCATGACGATCTCCAGCGTGGTCGAGGTCGGCTGCGGCCCGCTGAGGTCGAAGCCCAGGCCGACGCCGACGCCCGAAGTGGACCAGCCGCCGTAACGGCCCGTGCCGGCGCCGACCGACACGCTGGGCCGCACGCCGCCCGCGCTGTCGGGACGGCCATCGATCCAGCGCTGCGTCACCTCGAACCAGTCGTAGCCCTGCTCGGTTGTCAGCTGGGCCGCGCGGAACAGCGCCATATCCGCCACCGGACCGGGCGCGCCGACGCCCTTATAGGTCACGCGGAAACGGTCGCGTTCGATCTGTTGTTCGGAATAACCCTGCCCGTTCGGCCCCATCTGCCGGCCATAGGGCGCAAGGCTGGCGCAGGCCGTCAGAGCCAGGGCCGAGGCTGCGATCGTGACGATGGCGAGGCGTTTCATGCGCGTGTCTCCCACGCCCGAACAGCGTACGGGCGAGCCGGATTGTTCCGCTGTGAAGCTGAACAGGGGATGAAGCGCCTAAAGCCCCGCCGCCTCACGCAGCGCCTGGAAATCCGGAGGCTCGGTCGCCTCAACCGTCAGGCGGCCGCCGTCCGGGTGGGGAAAGCTCAGCTTCGCCGCGTGCAGCATCAGGCGCGACGCCGGGCGCCCGGCGAAGGTCAGGACGCCGCCGTAGCGCACATCGCCGACCAGGGGCCGACCGATGTGGGCCATGTGGACGCGCAGCTGGTGCATCCGCCCGGTCAACGGCTCCAGCTCGACCACCGCCCCCTCTTCGTTGGCGGCCAGGGTGCGATAGCGGCTCTGCGAGGCCTGAGCCCCCTCGGCTCCGACCTCGACCACGCGCATATAGGATTCCCGGCCGATCTCTTGACGGCGCAGGGGGGCGTCGATCTGACCCGCGCGCGGCTCGGGCGCAGCGGCGATCAGGGCGCGATAGGTCTTGTGGAATTTGCGGGCCTGCAGCGCCTTGCCGAAGAAGCCGGCGGCGGGCTTGGTCTTGGCGGCCAGGATGACGCCAGAGGTGTCGCGATCCAGTCGATGCACCAGTTCCGGCCGCTTGCCGTTCGAGCGGGCGAAGGCCCACAACAGGTCGTCCAGCGTATGCGCCTGGATGCGGCCGCCCTGGCTGGACAGGCCCGACGGCTTGTTGAAGGCGATCAGATGCGCGTCTTCATGCACCACCCACGAACGGACGGCGGCGATCTCTTCTTCGGTCAGGGAAACAGGCTGGCGGGTTTTCACCCGCCGAGCCTTTAGCGGAGCACGCCCTTCTTCGCCATGGCCCAGGCGTACCAGGCCAGGAAGGCGGCGATGACGACGATGACGTAGGGCATCCACTCCATCATCGCCAATTCCGGCGGCAGCGCGGGCGGCGGGTTGATGAATTTGGAGTAGATCAGACTGACCACCGCCCCAAGCAGCGACAGGGCGTAGGCATGAACGGCCCAGCGGCTGCGCGTCAGCAGCAGCAGCGACCCGATCACCGCGCCCCAGACGCCCAGCGCCCATGGACCATACATCCAGGCGGGCATGGCGTTGTAATAGGCGATCATCTCCTCGCCGAAGCCGGACTCGCGCATATAGGCTTCGCCGCGCGTGGTGGTCTGCACGAAGTCATAGCCGCCGAAGCCGTTCCACAGCAGCGACAGAACGCCGACCAGCCACAGATGCCACGGCGTCGAAGCACGCCTTGAAATATCGACCATTGTTCCCTCCCCAGGTTGTCGATGGAGAGGAGATTACGCCTGAAATCGAGGCGTTAACAATATTCGCTACAACCCCGCCTGAAGCGCCCGCCTAGCGGATCAGGCCCTTGCGTCGCGCCCAGTGCGAATAGGCGATCTGCACCGCGAAGATCAGGGCGACGACCAGGGTGAAGGCCGTCCCGCCCGCGCCCAACACCTCGCGCCCGTTGCTCAGCGCCAGCACATAGACGGCGTGCGCCAGCATGGCGATCAGGCCCGCGACGAAGGCGTTGAACGCCAGCTTCCGTCGCAGCAACAGCATCAACGCCCCCAGCAGGCCGCACCACACCGCCACGCCGTAGGCCACGTCGGTCCACAACGGCGCCGAGCGCAGGTAGAAGACCTGCTCCATCGTCAGCGCGCTCCAATAGGCCTGCGCGCCCGTCACCTTCTGATACCACTGCCAGACGCCGACGCCGTTCCAGAGCACTGACGCCGCACCGATGGCCCACAGATGCCACGGCGTCGCCGGGCGCTTCGAAATATCGACCATCATTCTTCCCCCAGAGCCTTGAGCGTCGAAAACTACGCCGAAATAGGCCGCCGCAACAAGGGCTTCGGCCTTGCTTCAGACGATCACGCCGCGTCGGTCCATCCAGGCGCAATAGGCGGTCTGGGCAATCAGGACGGCGATGATGACCAGGCCGAACGCCAAGCCGACGGGCCCCATGATCTCGCGCCCATTGCTCATGAAGTGGATGTAGGCTGTGTCCGCCAGCATGGCGATCAGGGCGATGGCGAACAGCATAGTCGCCTGGCGTCGCCGGAACAGCAGCAGCACCGCCGCCAGCAGCCCGCCCCAGAAGGCGACCCCGACCGCAACATCGGTCCATAACGGCACGGCGCGAAGGTAGGCGGCTTCGGCCGGCGTCAGGCTGTTCCAGTAAGCAGGATCTCCCGTCACCTGCAGCATCCACTGCCAGACGAAAAGCGCATTCCACAGGAAGGACAGCACGCCGACCAGCCACACATGCCAGGGCGTCGACATACGCCGCAGAACATCGACCATAGCCGCCTCCGCAGTTGGAAGGTTCAGCCTACCCTTCTAGGACGCGCGCCACAATGAACATCGTTCACCGACCATTTCTTTCCTCCGTCATCCTCGGGCTTGACCCGAGGATCGAGTTCAGCCCGCGCTAGGCACATTAACGTCGCGCAGGCGGACGACTGGATCCTCGGGTCAAGCCCGAGGATGACGGCTAGAGGGTGAGGATGATGGCTAGAAGGCAGTGTGCGAGCGGTACGCGCTACGCCTTATCCGCCTGCATCCGCGCCCGCATCGCCGCCCACCGTTCCAGGCGCGCCTTGACCTTCTCCTCATGGCCCTCGCCCTTGGGCTTGTAGAAGGTGCGGCGCTCCATTTCGTCGGGGAAGAAGTCGGCGCCGGAGAAACCCTCGGGCGTGTCGGGGTCATATTGATAGCCCTTGCCGTAGCCCAACGACTTCATCAGCTTGGTGGGGGCGTTGCGGATATGGGCGGGCGGCATCAGGGAGCCGGTCTCGTGCGCCGCCTTCTTCGCCGCCTTGAAGGCTTCGTAGACCCCGACCGATTTGGGCGCTGTGGCCAGATGGACCACGGCCTGGGCCAGCGCCAGCTCCCCCTCAGGCGAGCCGAGGAAGTCGTAGGTGTCCTTGGCCGCATTGGCGACCAGGATGGACAGGGGGTCGGCCTGACCGATGTCCTCGACCGCCATGCGCACGATGCGGCGCGCCAGATAGAGGGGGTCTTCGCCCCCGTTCAGCATCCGCGCCAGCCAGTAGAGCGCCGCGTCCGGGTCCGATCCGCGCACCGACTTATGCAGGGCCGAGATGAGGTTGTAGTGCTCCTCGCGCGACTTGTCGTAGGCGGGCGCTCGCTTCTGCAGCACGCCCGCCAGGGCCTGCACGTCCAGCGGTTCGACATCCTGCAGGTCGAACAGCACCTCGGACATGGTCAGCAGATAGCGACCGTCGCCGTCCGCCAGGGCCAGCATGGCCTGGCGCGCCTCAGGCGTCAGCGGCAGGCGCATGTCCATCAGCGCCTCGGCCCGGTCCAGCAGCAGATCCAGCGAGGCGTCGTCCAGCCGTTTCAGCACATAGACCTGCGATCGCGACAGCAGGGCGCCGTTCAGCTCGAAACTGGGGTTCTCCGTGGTCGCGCCGACCAGGGTGACGATCCCCTCCTCCACGAAGGGCAGGAAACCGTCCTGCTGGGCGCGGTTGAAGCGGTGAATCTCGTCGACGAACAGCAGGGTCTGCTGACCCGCCGCCCGGCGCATCCGCGCGGCCTCGAACGCCTTTTTCAGGTCCGCGACGCCCGAGAAGACGGCGCTGATCGACTGGTATTCATAGCCCGCCGCCTTCGCCAACAGGCGGGCTATCGTCGTCTTGCCCGTGCCCGGCGGCCCCCACAGGATCATGGAGCCGAGGCGCCCGGCCTCGATCATGCGGCGGATCGGCCCGCCTTCGCCCAGCAGGTGGTCCTGGCCCACCACCTGGTCCAGCGCCTGCGGGCGCAGACGGTCGGCCAGAGGTGCGTCGGGAGGATGGATGCCGGAGGCTTCGAACAAATCAGTCATGGAACGCTCTAGATAGGCGTTCGTTCGGGCGACTGCACCCGCTACAACGCCTCCAAGGAGGAATCGCATGACTAAACCCAAGCCTGAACAGGGACCGAGCGGCGGGGTGACGCCCCATCTGACCATTCCCTCGCGCGGCGCGGCCGCGGCGATCGAATTCTACGCCCGCGCCTTCGGGGCCGAGGAAGTCATGCGGATGCCCGCCGAGGACGGCGAGCGCCTGATGCACGCCCATCTGCGCATCAACGGCGGCAGCATCATGCTGGCCGATGAATTCCCCGAATGGACCGGCGAAGCCGACATCAAGCCGGTCGGGGTCAGCCTGCATCTTCAGGTCGACGACGCCGACGAATGGTGGGGCCGCGCCCTGGTCAACGGCGCGATTCCGGTCATGCCGCTGGAGGACCAGTTCTGGGGCGACCGCTACGGCCAGGTGCGCGATCCGTTCGGCCACCTGTGGAGCATCGGCGGACCGCAGAAGGGGTAAGACCCCGCCGCCGTAAGCCATAGAAAAGCGCAACCCTCTCCCTCCCCTTCATGGGGAGGTTGGCTGAGGCCGAAGACCGAAGACGGGTGGGGACGGCAAGCCAAACAATCGCCGCGCTCGGATCACCTAGCCCTCCCCACCCGGTCGCTTCGCGACCACCCTCCCCATGAAGGGGAGGGAGAAACACAGCGCCTGCTTCCCTTTGACTTCCTACCGGGCCGGAAAGCTCTACGGCAAGCGGCCGGTCAGACGACGGCCGTTGCGGACGATGGTCAACTCCGAGCCGCGTTGCGCACGTCCCAGGGCGGCGACCGTCGTGACGGCGCGGCCGTCGATCTGCACCACCAGGTCGTTGGGACGCAGTCCGATGCGGGCCGGGACGCTGTTGCGCTGCAGTCCCGTGACCACCACGCCGCTGGTGAAGGGATCGCCGCCCAGGCGGTCCGCCAGCGCCGGGTTCAGCGCCACGCCCTGAAGCCCGGCCAGGGCGCCCTGCCCCACGACCGTGCCCTGCCCCGGATCGGCGTCGCCCGGCAGGGTCGAGACGCGAGCGTTCAAGGTCTGGGTCCGGCCGTCGCGCAGGACGCTGACGGCGACCGTGTCGTTCGGCGAACGGGTGCCGACGCGGAAGTTCAGCCCTCCCTGGTCGTTGACCTCGGCGCCGTCGATGGCGGTGATGACGTCGCCCTGCTCGATGCCTGCGCGCGCGGCCGGGCCGCCGGCGTAGACGTCGGTCACCATCAGGCCTTGCGGCCGCTCAAGCCCCAGACTGCGGGCCATGTCGGAGCTGACCGAGTCGCCCTTGACGCCCAGCCAGGCGCGCTCGACCGACTTGGCGCCGCCGACAGCGGAATCCACGACCCGCTTGACCATGGTGGCCGGCACGGCGAAGCCGACGCCCGTCGAGGATCCTGTGCGCGAGAAGATGGCCGTGTTGATGCCGATCAGATCGCCGTCCATGTCGACCAGGGCGCCGCCGGAGTTGCCGGGATTGATCGGCGCGTCGGTCTGAATGAAGGAACCGGAATCGCTGATGCCCGTCTCGGTCCGGTTCAGGGCCGAGATGATGCCGTTGGTCACGGTCTGACCGACGCCGAACGGATTGCCGATGGCCAGGACCAGATCACCGACCTGCTGCTGCTCCTGATCGTCGATGCGCAGGACCGGCAGGTCGCCGTCCAGGTTTTCGAGTTGCAGCACCGCGATGTCGGACCGCTCGTCCGCCAGCAGCACCTTGGCCGGATACTCGCGCCGGTCGTTCAGAGTGACGCGGATCTCCTGCATGTTCTGGATGACGTGGTTGTTGGTCACGACGATCCCGTCCGGACGCACGATCACGCCCGAACCGATGGAGCCGGTCACGCGCGACTGCGGTCCGCCGCCGAACAGTTCGAAGAAGGGGTCGCGCACGCGCTGGACGCCGCGCGCGGAGATGTTCACCACGGCGGGCGCGGCTTCGCGCACCACGGGAGCAAAGCTGGTCTTCAGCGAACCGGCGTCGCGCGGGGCGACGCGGGGCTGTTCGGCGAAGACGCCTTCCTGCGCCTTGGAGGGCTGCGGCTGGCCGCAGGCGGACAGGATCAGGGCGGCGGCGATGGCCAGTCTGGAAGTCTTCATCTCGTCCCGGTTCTACAAGCTTGGGCGTTGCATCCATTCCGCCTCGGCTTTTCGACAGGATCAAGGCCGTCTTTCAGTCCAAGGCGCGGCGGCGATCAAACGGATGTGACCTCGTCCCGTTCCGCCCGGCGCGCGGTCAGGAATCCGATCAGGGCGCCCAGAGCCAGCACGGCGGAGGCCAGATAGAAGGCCAGCCCCGGCTCGGACAGCAAGGCGTCGGCCGCCGCGGACACCGCGGGCAGCCCCCGCTCCGACAACCAGGCCGCAGGCCGCCCGCCGCCCTCACCCACCGAAACCGAGTAGATCCAGCCGAAGAACAGGGGCGAGGCCACCCCGGCGATGGAGGCGACGCTCATGTTCGCGCCCTGAAGCTGGCCCTGCTCGCTCTCGCCGACGCGGCGGGTCATCAGGGACTGAAGCGTCGGCATGGCCAGACCCCACAGGGCGTTGGGGAACATGGCGACGATGAAGGCGACGCCCGTCGGCGCCCAGCCCATCAGTGCGATGCCCACAGCCCCGCCGCACAGGCCGAAGATCATGGTCGCTCGGTCCCCGAACCGTTTGGACGCCGGGCCGACCAGCACGCCCTGAACGATCATGTCCAGCACCCCGACCATGGCCAGCAAGGCCCCGACCTGCCACGGCCCCCAGCCGTAACGGAGCCCGGCGTAGAGGACGAAGACCGCTGAAAAGACGTGGTGGGCGAAGTAGAGCAGGAAGTTCACGACCGCGAGGCCCGCCAGCTCGGCGTGACGCTTCAGCAGGATCATGGCGCCGACCGGGTTGGCGCGACGCCAGCTGAAGGGCATCCGCTTCTCCAGCGGCAGGCTCTCCGGCAGGATGAACAGGCCGTACAGGAAGGCCACGCCGGACAGGGCGCCCGCCACCCAGAAGGGCACGCGCGGTCCGAACTCGCCCAGGAAGCCGCCCAGAACCGGCCCCAGCACGAATCCGCCCGAGAAGGCCGCGCCGATCAGACCATAGGCGCGAGCGCGTTTCTCCGGCTCGGTGATGTCGGCCATATAGGCGTAGATGGTTGTGAAGCTGGACGAGGTGACGCCCGCCACCAGCCGCCCGACCGCCAGCCACCACAGGTTCGGCGCCAGCGCCATCAGCACATAGTCGGCCGCCAGCCCGGCGCAGCTCAGCAGGATGACGGGGCGGCGCCCGTACTGGTCCGACAGCGAGCCGATCACCGGCGAGGCCAGGAACTGCATCCCCGCCCAAAGGGCCACGAACACCCCGTTCAGCAGGCCCGCGCGCGCGTTCGACCCGACGAACTCCTCGATCAGATGGGGCAGGACCGGAATGACGATCCCCATGGCCACGATGTCCAACACCGCAGTCACGAGGATGAAGGCGATCGCCGAGCGGCGGACCTTGGGCTGGTGCAGGGACATGAGGGCTCGCGGAGGTGGAGCGACGTTCTAGACGCCGCCGGCCGCCCACGCGATAATTTTCCTTAACTCGTCACCCTCGGGCTTGTCCCGAGGGCCCATCTTTCTGCAAGCTCTGCCTTAATGTCGAACGAGCGACCCTTCATCGCCGCCTACATGATGGCCAACCGGCCCCAGGAGACATTGTATGTCGGCGTAACCAGCAATCTGGTTCAACGCGTGCAGCAACATCGAGACGGGAGCTTCCCTGGCTTCACCAGAGAACACGGACTGAAGCGACTCGTCTGGTATGAACCCTTCGAAGCGATCACGGACGCGATCCGCCGGGAGAAGGCGTTGAAACGCTATTTGCGCGACTGGAAGATCAATCTGATCAAGCGGGAGAACCCGCACTGGGAAGACCTGGCGAAAGCGTGGTTCGCGCCGTCAACCTGGCGGCATGACCCTTAAGCGGCGCGTGTGAAGCCCCGATGGGCCCTCGGGACAAGCCCGAGGGTGACGAAATTAGGGCTGCTCAGCGCTGCGTCACCGGAAGCGTGTCGTTCGGGTCACCGTCGCCGTGCGGTGCGGAGACGCCCAGAAGGCGAGCCAAGAAAGGCTGGACGTCGACGCTGTCCAGGTTCTCCAGCCGCCGTCCGGCGATGACGCCGGGTCCGTGGGCGATGAAGATCGCCTGCATCTCGGGCGCGGCGTTGTCATAGCCGTGGGCCCCGCCGGGTTTGGTCACCGGGCGCGCCCTGGTCGCCAACAGCCAGCCGGGCTCCGAAGCGCAGACGATGGCCGGCACGCGCGGGTTGGAGCCCAGGATGAAGCGCGCCGGGATCTCGCTCTTGCGCCAGCAGTCCAGGTGCGGTCGCGAGCCCAACAGGGCCTGCTCCACCTCGGCCTCGCGCCCCGCAACGGGGTTCAGGAAGGTGACGGCGCCGCCATAGACGATCTGGACCGCCTCGGGGTCCACGATGTCGTCCAGCACCGTCACGCGGTCGGGCGAGGTCGCCGCCATGCCGTGATCGGACACCACGACCAGGATGGTGTTCTCATACAGGCCCCGCGCCTTCAGCCCCTCGACCAGGCGGCCGATGGAAGCGTCGACCGATCGCGTGGCCTCCAGCGTCTGGGGTGCGTCTGGCCCGTGGTGGTGGCCCATGGTGTCGACGATATCGAAATAGAGGGTGGTCAGGGCCGGGCGCTGGGCGGCGGGCAGGTCCAGCCAGGTCAGCACCTGATCCACGCGGGCATCGCCCGGCATCGACTGATCGAAGGGCGCCCAGTAGCTGGGCCGCACGCCGCGGATGTCGGCCTCGGACCCCGGCCAGAACATGGTGGCGGTCTTCACGCCCTGCCGCTCGGCCGAGACCCAGATCGGCTCGCCCTGGTCCCACCAGCGGCGATCGGTGACGGCCTGCTTGTTGCCGAGCGAGAAGCGGCCCAGTTCGGCGTCGACCATGTTGTTGCCGACGATGCCGTGGTGATCGGGATGCAGCCCCGTGACCAGGGTGTAGTGGTTGGGGAAGGTCACGCTGGGGAAGGACGGCTTCATCGGGCCCGACGCCCCCTCGGCCGCCAATTGCGCCAGCACCGGCGTCGCCCCGCGTTGCAGATAGTCCGCGCGGAAGCCGTCGATGGAGATCAGGATGACGTTCGGCGCCTGGGCCGTCTCGACCGGCGGCGCGGGCGGCGTGGTGGCGCAGGCGGCGACAGCCAGGGTCAGGACGGCGGCGCGCGCCAGCCCGAACAGACGATCAAACATGAGGTGCTCCCGAAAGCGGCTTTCGGGGACGCTGCCTAAGCCCAATCCGCGACAGACAGAAGACGGCTTGCCGGTTTTCCACTGTCGGGTCACGCTGCGACTCATGACCAGCGTTATCGAGACAAGCGGCCTGACCAAGACCTATGGCGCGGTGCGCGCCCTGGACGGCCTCAGCCTCAGCATCCCGCGCGGCGGGGTCTATGGGGTGCTGGGGCCGAACGGCGCGGGCAAGTCGACGCTGTTCCGCATCCTTCTGGGCCTGATCCGACCCACCGCGGGCGAGGTGCGGGTGATGGGCCAGCCCGCCGGCGATCCAGCCGTCACCCGGCGCATGGGCTCGATGATCGAGACGCCGCGCTACCCGCCCTATCTGACCGCGCGTCAGGCGCTGCGCTGGCTGGCGCTGGCGCACGGCATGGGCGCAGAGGCCGAAACCGACCGCTGGCTGGCGCGGGTGGGCCTGACCGAGGCGGCGGACCGCAAGGTGCGCGGCTTTTCGGTCGGCATGATGCAGCGGCTGGGCGTCGCCGCCGCCCTGATGACCCGGCCCGACCTCGTCATCCTTGATGAACCGACCAGCGGCATGGACCCGCCCGGCATCCAGGAGATGCGCAGCCTGATCCGCAGCCTGGCCGACGACGACGGCGTGACCGTCGTGCTGGCCAGCCACCAGCTTCTGGAGGTCCAGCGCGTCTGCGACCGCGTCGCCATCCTGAACCGAGGCAAGCTGGCGGCCGAGGGCAAGGTCAGCGACCTGACCGCCTCGGGCGAACGCCTGCGCCTGTCGGCCACGCCTCTGGCCAAAGTCATGGCCGTGCTGGGCGAGCGCGGCAGCGTTCAGGACGACGCCGTCATGGCCTCCATTCCGCGCGCCGAGGCCCCCGCCCTGCTGCGCGCCCTGATCGGACAGGGCGTGGACATCGACGAGGCCCGCTGGGTCGGCGCCGATCTGGAAAGCGTCTTCATGACCGAAACCTCTTCCGTCGAGGGAGACCGCCCATGATGCTGGCCGACGCCATCCGCGCAGAAACCTGGCGCCTGCTGCAGAATCGCACGGCCCTGTTGTGGAGCATCGTCTTCGTGCCTGCGGTCGGGCTGGCGGCGAGCATCGCGGGCAATCTGTTCATCGACGACAAGATCTCCGCCGTCCGCGATCGCCTGCCGTCCCAGCTGCGCCTGGAGCGAGGAACCCTCGATCTGGGCCAGGCCCTGCTCGAGGCGGCCGGCAATCTGGCCAACCCGGCGCTCCTGGCCTTCCTGCTGATCGGCGCGGCGAGCGTCTTCGCAGGCGACTATCGCTGGGAGACCTGGCGATTGATCACGGCGCGCAACAGCCGCCCGAACCTCATCATGGGCAAGGCCGGCGCGGTGAAGCTGATGGTTCTGGCCGGGCTGCTGCTGATGCTGGCCGCCGCCGTGATCGGCGCCGTCGCCAAGGGCCTGATCTTTGGCAACAGCTTCGTCTTCCACTTCGGCGCGGAGACGGCGCAGAGCTTCGGCCTGATGTTCCTGCTGGCCTTTGTTCGCGTCGTACAATTCCTGCTGCTGGCCCTGCTGGCGGCGACGGTTACGCGGTCCATGCTGGCCGCCCTCTTCGTTCCGCTGGTCATCGGCGTGGCGCAGGCCTTCCTCGCCAAGGGCGCCCCCCTCCTCGGCTGGCGGATGGGCGACTGGCCCACCATGCTGCTGTTCCCCGGCGACGCCTATGAGGTGCTCAAGGCCTTGATCCAGGGCGGGATGATGGCCGCTGTCCTGCCCGACGGCGCCGGCTGGCGCGCCGTGGCGGGACTGGCGCTGTGGAGCTTCGCGCCCTTCTTCCTGGCCCTGTGGTGGTTTCGACGGCAGGACCTGTCGAAGGAATAGGCCGGATCAGACCAGCGCCTTCTCCATGAAGACATCGGCCCGGACATAGGGCGTCTCGCGCGGCGGCAGGCGCACGAAGCCGAAGCTGTCATAAAGCGCCAGCGCCGGCCCTAGCGTCGAACTGGTCTCCAGATAGAGACGCGGCGCGCCCGCCTCGCGCGCGGCGGCCTCACAGACCTCCAGCAGCCGCCGCGACAGCCCTTGGCCGCGCGCAGTCGGCGCAATCGTCATCTTGGCGACCTCGAAGCCGCCGTCGTCCATGGCCATCAGGGCGCAACAGCCCACGACATCGTCGCCGCGCTGAATGAAGAAGATGCGGCCGCCCTGCGCCAGGATCTGCCCCTGCGGGTCGTCCAGCACCTTGCGGTCCTTGGCCTCGATAGCGAAGCCGCCCTCGGCCAGCCAGGCTTCGTTAAGCGACCGCCAGGCTGCGCTGTCCGCCGCCGCCGACGGATCGAAAGCCCGTATCCCGTGGGTGCTCATGCCTCGCTCCGTCCCGTTTCGAGCTTCAACTTCAAGGCCGTCAGATCGGGCAGAAACCATACGGATCGGCCTCGGTTGCACTCCCTCACATAGTCCGTCAGCGCCTCGGATCCGGCCGCCTCGGCGCTGATATCGCCGATAATCGCCAGGCCGACCCGGTAGTTGACAAACTTCTGCGTGGTCTCGCCCGCCAACCGGCTGCGAAGACGCAGGAAGTCCTCGCCCAGACGCGTTACCGGCATGGCCAGCCAATCGGCGTTCGCTTCGAAAGCCAGCGACAGGAAGTCATTGATGTCGGCCAGGCCCGCCAGCAGGGCGCCGTCCGGCTCACACACGGCCACGACGAGCCCGTTCCAGGTCTCCACGCGGGTCATCGAGCCCTCCCTTCAGCGGCTTGCGAAGAAAAAGGGCGGCGGGATTGCTCCAGCCGCCCTCTCAATACAGTCGGTGAAGCCGAAATCAGGCTTCGTCGTCGCCCTCGATGGCGAAGACCGGACCGGAGTCCTGGCCCTTGGCGGCCACGTCGCGATCGACGAACTCGATGACGGCCATCGCGGCGTTGTCGCCGTGACGGAAGCCCGCCTTCATGATGCGGATGTAGCCGCCGTTACGCTCGGCGTAACGCGGAGCCAGCGTGTCGAACAGCTTGCCGACTTGCGGCACGTCGCGAACGGCGCTGATGGCCTGACGACGAGCGTGCAGGTCGCCCTTCTTGGCGAGGGTGACCAGCTTCTCGACGAAGGGACGCAGTTCCTTCGCCTTCGGCAGGGTGGTCGTGATCTGCTCGTGCTTGATCAGCGAGGCGGCCATGTTGGCGAACATGGCCTGGCGGTGGCTGACCGTACGGCCGAGCTTACGATAGGCGGCGCCGTGGCGCATCGGGGTCTCTCCTACTCGACCCTGGTTTCTCGTCCCTACTTGGCGGACGAGACCTGGGGCCTCTCATTCTTACCGCCCCAACCGATCCACGCGGGACCTGGGCGGAGGGGTTGATGATCAGATCTGGTCGTCGAACTTCTTGGCCAGATCTTCGATGTTCTCCGGCGGCCAGTTCGGCACATCCATGCCGAGGCTCAGTCCCATGGACGCCAGAACTTCCTTGATTTCGTTCAGCGACTTGCGGCCGAAGTTCGGGGTGCGAAGCATTTCGCCCTCGGTCTTCTGGATCAGGTCGCCGATGTAGACGATGTTGTCGTTCTTCAGGCAGTTGGCCGAACGGACCGACAGCTCCAGCTCGTCCACCTTCTTCAGCAGGGCCGGGTTGAAGGGCAGTTCGGGCTTGCCGTCCGACTGCTCGACAGCCTTGGTCGGCTCATCGAAGGTGATGAAGATCTGCAGCTGGTCTTGCAGGATGCGCGCGGCGTAGGCCACGGCGTCAACCGGCGAGACCGCGCCGTTGGTTTCGACTTCCAGGATCAGCTTGTCGTAGTCCAGCGACTGGCCCTGACGGGTCGGCTCGACGCGATAGGCGACGCGCTTCACCGGCGAATACAGGGCGTCGACGGCGATCAGGCCGATCGGGGCGTCTTCCGGGCGGTTCAGTTCGGCGGCGACGTAGCCCTTGCCGTTCTGCACCGTCAGCTCCATGCGAACCGAAGCGCCGTCATCCAGGGTGCAGATCACGTGATCCGGATTCAGCACCTCGATGTCGGCCGGCAGGTCGATCTGGGCTGCGGTCACCGGGCCGGGGCCCGTGGCGCGCAGGGTCATCCGCTTCGGACCTTCCGCGTGCATGCGCAGGGCCAGTTGCTTGATGTTCAGAACGATGTCGACGACGTCCTCGCGAACGCCTTCCAGCGACGAGAACTCGTGCACCACGCCGTCGATCTGAATGGCCGTGACCGCCGCGCCTTGAAGCGAAGACAGCAGAACGCGACGAAGCGCGTTGCCGAGCGTCACACCGAAACCGCGCTCGAGAGGCTCGGCGATCAGACGCGCCTTGTGCTGCGGGTCAGACCCGCCCTCGACTTGCGGTTTCTCGGGACGGATCAGCTCTTGCCAGTTTCTTTCGATCATAAAGTCCCTCGAACGGGTTTCGACGACTCCGTGTTCTCACGTTCAGAACAACAGGAGCCGTCGGGAGAAGGGGTAGGCGGCGTGAACCTTAGACGCGACGGCGCTTCGGCGGACGGCAGCCGTTGTGCGGCATCGGCGTCACGTCGCGGATGGTCGTGATCGTCATGCCGACAGCCTGCAGGGCGCGCAGGGCCGACTCACGGCCCGAACCCGGACCCGAGACGTTCACTTCCAGCGTCTTGACGCCGTGCTCGGCGGCCTTCTTGCCGGCGTCTTCCGCAGCCATCTGAGCGGCGTACGGCGTCGACTTGCGCGAGCCCTTGAAGCCCATGTGGCCGGCCGACGACCAGGAAATCGCGTTCCCTTGAGCGTCGGTGATGGTCACCATGGTGTTGTTGAACGAAGCATTCACGTGGGCCACGCCCGAGGTGATGTTCTTGCGTTCGCGGCGCTTAACGCGACCCGGTTCCTTAGCCATCGGTCAGGCCTCTCTCTTACTTCTTCTTGCCGGCGATCGGCTTGGCCGGACCCTTGCGGGTGCGAGCGTTGGTGTGGGTGCGCTGGCCGCGGACCGGCAGGCCCTTGCGGTGACGCAGGCCGCGGTAGCAGGCCAGGTCCATCAGACGCTTGATGTTCATCGACGTCTCGCGGCGCAGGTCGCCTTCGACGGTGTAGTCGCGGTCGATGGTTTCGCGGATCTGCAGGATCTCCGCGTCGGTCAGCTGGTTCACGCGGCGAGCCGGCTCGATGCCGATCTTGGCCGTGATCTCCTTGGCGTTGTGCGCGCCAATGCCGTGGATGTACTGAAGCGCGATTTCAACGCGCTTGTTGGTCGGAATGTTGACGCCTGCGATACGGGCCACGAAATTCTCCAAGTACGCGTTAATCAGACGCAGAAATCGCTCCGGTCAACAGACCAGGAGCGTGTACGCCCTTCGCGGAAGGCCGCCCTTATACAGGGGATTCCCGATGCGTCAACGGGCAAGCGCCGTGAGCAGGCTGGCTCAGGGCCATTCGACCCCCACCCGGACCTCTCGACCATCAATCGGCGCTCCGTTCTGCGTCGGAGGACGAAAGCGGAAATATCGAGCGGCCGCAAGAGCCGCCTCGCCGAATCCCATCCCGGGCGGCGTTTCGTCCACCAGGCGGCAATCGCTCAGAGTGGTGTCCAGCCGCACGCGGCAGGCCAGGGTCGCCCGCCCGCCCATGCGCCGACGGAAGGCCTCGCGCGGGTGCAGGGTCCGCAGTTCGCCGACCGTAGGCCCCCGGATGATGCGCGGAGGGCCGTCGCCGACGCCAGGACCGACGCCGGAACCGCTGCCCCCGCCGCTGCCCGTCCCCTGCCCGCCCTGACCAGGGCCTGGCGTCGGACCAGGCTCCGGCGCGACGCCGATGATCAGGGGCTGTTCGGGCGCGGGCCGCGCGGGCGCGACGATTTCCGGCCTCGGCGGCGCCGGACGCGGGGGTGGCGGCCGAACGACGGACGGCGCGGCGGGCGCCCCCCCGCCCTGCGACGCCGCCGGCGCGCTGGGCGGCGGGGGCGGCGGCGGGATCGGCGGCGGGGGAACCAGATCGACCAGTATCGGCGGCAGAGCCGTGACCAGGGGCGGCTCCGGACGACCCACGCCCAAAAGCACAAAGGCGCCGAGGTGCAGAAGGACCACCAGCCCCCCCGCGCCCCAGCGCCATTGCTTCATACGTGTCGGCCGCAACCGTCTCTCCCGCACAGGCTCCCGAACGCTAACGCTTCAGAAGGCGAGGGGATCAGACCGCGCGCCGGATCAGGCGTCCAGCGCCGTGTCGATCGCGGCGGCCACGGCGGCGATATCGCCCATGCCGTCGACCTCGGTCAGCTTGCCCTGCCCTTCATAATAGGGAAGCAGCGGCGCGGTCTGGCGATTGTAGACGGCCAGCCGGTCCTTGAAGGTCTCGGGGTTGTCGTCAGGCCGCCCCTGCTCGGCGAAGCGCTTGCCGATCCGATCGGTCAGGGCCGCGTCGTCCACCTTCAGGCGGATGACACTGTCGATCTTGGCGCCGCGCTTGGCCAGCATGGCGTCCAGGGCCTCGGCCTGGGCCACCGTGCGGGGGAAGCCGTCGAAGATGGCCCCGCCGGCGGCCTCGGCCTCCGGCAGACGAGCTTCGATCAGGGCGATGACGATCTCGTCGGTGACGAGGTCGCCGCGCGCCAGCACGTCCTTGACCTTCAGCCCCAGCTCGGAGCCCGAAGCGATCGCCGCGCGCAGCATGTCGCCGGTCGAGAGCTGGACCATGCCCCGCTCCTCGACCAGCCGCTTGGCCTGGGTGCCCTTGCCGGCCGCAGGCGGCCCGAACAGGATCAGGTTCATTATGTCTTCGGGCCCCCTACCCGATCAGCGACGGACAGGAGCGGAACCGCCCCGGCCACGACCGCGCAACTTGGCCTTCTTGATCAGCCCCTCGTACTGGTGCGCCAGCAGGTGCGACTGGATCTGGGCGACAGTGTCCATCGTCACCGAGACCACGATCAAGATAGACGTTCCGCCAAAGTACAGGCTGTTGCCCAGGCTGCTGACCAGGAACTCCGGCAGCAGGCAGACGGCGGTGATGTAGGCGGCGCCGATCACCGTCAGGCGCGTCAGGACATAGTCCAGATACTCGGCCGTCCGCTTGCCCGGGCGGATGCCCGGCAGGAAGCCGCCGTATTTGCGCAGGTTCTCGGCCGTATCCTCGGGGTTGAAGGTGATCGAGGTGTAGAAGAAGCAGAAGAAGACGATCAGGACGGCGTACAAGATCATGAACACCGGCTGGCCGTGGGTCAGCTGAGCAGTCACCAAGGGCAGCCAGCTCATCCAGTCCGGCAGGTTCGCATTGGCGGTGAACTGGGCCACCGTCGTCGGCAGCATTAGCAGCGACGAGGCGAAGATGGCCGGGATCACGCCCGCGGTGTTGACCTTCAGCGGCAGGAAGCTGCGCTCGCCGCCGGTCATGCGGTTGCCTTCCTGGCGCTTCGGATACTGGATCAGAAGGCGGCGCTGGGCGCGCTCCATGAAGACGATGAAGACGATGACCGCCACCGCCATGATGGCGATGCCGAACAGGGTGAAGGCCGACATCTGACCCTGCTGGGCCAGGCCCAGCATACGCGCCACCGTCGACGGCAGGACCGCCACGATGCCCGCGAAGATGATCAGGGAGATGCCGTTGCCGACACCGCGCGCCGTCACCTGCTCGCCCAGCCACATCAGGAACATGGTGCCGCCGGTCAGGACGGTGACCGTCGAAATGATGAAGAACAGACCGGGCTGGTCGATCAGACCCGGCTGGGCGTTCAGGCCCACCGCGATGCCGAAGGACTGCGCCAGGGCCAGGAACACCGTCAGATAGCGGGTGTACTGGTTCAGCTGCTTGCGGCCCGACTCGCCGCCTTCCTTCTTCAGTTTCTCCCACGGCGGATACACCGCGCCCATCAGCTGGACGATGATCGAGGCCGAGATGTAGGGCATGACGTTCAGCGCGAACACGGCCATGCGCTCGACGGCGCCGCCCGAGAACATGTTGAACATGTCCAGGATGCCGCGTTGGCCGTCCGGATTCTGGAAGAAGGCCAGGAAGGCCTCGCCGTTGATCCCGGGGATCGGAACATAGGTGCCGATCCGGTAGACCAGCAGCGCGCCGAGCGTGAACAGCAGGCGTTTGTGCAGCTCGGTCGCCTTGGCGAACGAGCCTATGTTCATATTGGCAGCAAGTTGTTCAGCGGCCGAAGCCATCAGGCGGTCCCCCAGACGGTCACCATTTTCATGCCCGTCGTCAGATAGGCGGAAAGCGGCGCTCTTGCGAGGGCCGCTTTCGGAAAATCGTCATCCCGGTCCGGACGATCCCGGCGGAGACGTGAAACCACGCCCCCGACGGGATGACGATATCGGATTTTAGGCCTTGGCGGCGGTGCGCTTGGCGCGAGCCGAGATCTTGTTGGCGTCGCCCAGCGGAGCCTTCGGAGCCGGCGCCTTGCCGCGAGCGGCGTTGCGCTTCTCGAGGCGAGCCGCAGCCTTGGCTTCGGCTTCGATGCGCTGTTGCGTCACCGAACCGCCGGCGGCTTCGACCGCCTTGATGGCGCCCGACGAGGCCGACCACACGACCAGGTTCAGCTTGGCCTTCAGTTCGCCTTCGCCCAGGACGCGCACGCCGTCCTTGACGCGACGGATCACGCCGGCGGCGACCAGGGCCGCGCCGTTGATCTCGGCCTTGGCGTCCAGCTTGCCGGCGTCGATGGCCTCTTGCAGGCGCCACAGGTTGACTTCAGCCAGCTTCGGCGCGTTCGGCACGTTGAAGCCGCGCTTCGGCATACGCATGTACAGCGGCATCTGGCCGCCTTCGAAGCCGCCGATGGCGACGCCCGAACGCGACTTCTGACCCTTGACGCCGCGACCGGCGGTCTTGCCCTTGCCCGAGCCTGGGCCGCGGCCGACGCGCATACGCTTCTTGGAGGCGCCTTCGTTGTCACGGATTTCGTTCAGCTTCATTGCCTGATCCTTTCGGGTTCTAGCGCCAGGTTCGACAGGCGGACCTGACTCGGCGTTGGAAAAATTGAAGGGCCGCTGATTAAGCGACCCGCGTCAGCATCGCAAGATGCTTCTTCATAAAGCGAAACGCCCTCCCCCGCGAACGGGAGAGGGCGAACCGTCTTACTTCTCGACCACTTCCACCATGTGGGCGACCTTGGCGATCATCCCACGGACGGAGGGGGTGTCTTCCAGGGTCGACTCACGGCCGATCTGGTTGAGACCCAGGCCCACCAGGGTGGCGCGCTGATCCGACTTGCGGCGGATCGGGCTCGCCGTCTGACGGACGGTCACGGTCTTCTTTTCGGTCTTGGCCATCTATCAGCCCTCCACGGCTTCCGGCGCCGAAGCGCCGTCATTGCGGCGGCCCATCAGGTCGGACACCTTCTTGCCCCGCTTGGAGGCGATCTGGCGCGGCGACGACTGGACCTTCAGAGCTTCGAAGGTGGCGCGGATCATGTTGTAGGGGTTCGACGAGCCGGTCGACTTGCCCACGACGTCCTGGACGCCGAGGGTTTCGAGGACCGCACGCATCGGACCGCCCGCGATGACGCCGGTGCCCGGAGGCGCCGCACGCATCATGATCTTGCCGGCGCCCCAACGGCCGGCGCCGTCGTGATGCAGGGTGCGGTTCTCGCGCAGCGGAACCTTGATCATGGTCTTCTTGGCTTCTTCGGTCGCCTTGCGGATGGCTTCCGGCACTTCGCGCGCCTTGCCATGACCGAAGCCGACGCGGCCCTTGCCGTCGCCGACGACCATCAGGGCCGCGAACGAGAACCGGCGGCCGCCTTTGACGGTGGCGGCGACGCGGTTGATGTGCACCAGCTTCTCGATGATGTCCGAATCCGGACCTTCAACGGGAGCGTTGCGGTTGTCGCGACGGTTGCGGTCGCCGCCGCCGCGTTGGGGTTCACGAGCCATGCTTGCCGTTCCCTTAGAAGTTCAGGCCGGCTTCGCGCGCGGCTTCCGCCAGCGCCTTGACCCGGCCGTGATAGATGTAGCCGCCACGGTCGAAGACGACGTCGGTGACGCCCTTCTCGATGGCGCGCTCGGCGATCAGCTTGCCGATCTTGGCGGCGGCTGCGACGTCCGAACCCTTGGAACCCTTGCCGCCTTCCAGCGACGAGGCGGCGGCCACCGTGATGCCCTGGGCATCGTCGATGATCTGAGCCGAGATGTTCTTGTCCGAACGGAAGACCGACAGACGCAGACGACCGTTGGCGACAGCCTTCAGGCGACGGCGAGTGCGCTCGGCGCGGCGCTTGGCTTGTTGTTGAAGAGAGAGAGCCATGACTTACTTCTTCTTGCCTTCCTTGCGCCGGACGAATTCGCCCTGATAGCGCACGCCCTTGCCCTTATAGGGTTCCGGCGGACGCATCTTGCGGATGACGGCGGCGATTTCGCCCACAACCTGCTTGTCGTTGCCCGAGATCTTGATCTCGGTCTGCTTCGGCACGGCGAAGGTGATGCCTTCGGGCGGAACGATGTCCACGTCGTGCGAGAAGCCGAGCTGCAGCGAGAGATCCTTGCCCTTCAGGGCGGCGCGGTAGCCGACGCCGACCAGTTCCAGGGTCTTCTCGAAGCCTTCGGTCACGCCGGTCACCATGTTGGCGACCAGGGTGCGCGACAGGCCCCACATGGCCTTGGCGCGCTGCGAGTCCGAACGCGGGGTCAGCGACAGTTCGTCGCCTTCCTGCGTGACTTCGATCTCGTCGGCGACGGTCCAGGAGCGTTCGCCCTTCGGACCCTTCACGGTGATGGCCTGGCCGTTGAGCGTGACAGTCACGCCTTTCGGCACGGCGATGGTTTTCTTGCCGATACGAGACATATCAGTAGACCCTGCAGAGGACTTCGCCGCCGACGTTAGCGTCGCGGGCGGCGGCGTCGGACATGACGCCCTTCGAAGTCGAAAGGATCGAGATGCCGAGGCCGTTCTTGACCGGCTTCAGATCGCCGATGGCCGAATAGACGCGGCGGCCGGGCTTCGACACGCGGGCGATCTCGGCGATCACCGGCTGGCCGTCGAAGTACTTCAGCTCGATCTCGAACTGCGGGAACTCACCGGGGTTTTGAACCAGCGAGTAGCCGCGGATGTAGCCCTCGTCCTGCAGCACGTCCAGGACGCGCTGACGCAGGCGGGAAGCCGGGGTGAGCACCGAAGAACGCTTGCGGGTGGCCGCGTTCTTGATGCGAGCGATCATGTCGCTCAGGGGATCGTTGATCATCATGTCTGTTCGCTCCCCTTACCAGCTCGACTTCGTCAGGCCGGGGATCTGACCCATGTTGCCCAGCTCGCGCAGGGCGACACGGCTCATCTTGAGCTTGCGGTAATAAGCCCGCGGACGACCCGTCACTTCGCAACGGTTGCGAATACGGCTCGGAGCCGAGTTGCGCGGCAGGGCCGCCAGCTTCAGGCGCGCATCGAAGCGCTCCTCAAGCGGCAGGCTCTCGTCGTTGGCGATAGCCTTCAGGGCGTCCCGCTTCGCGGCATACTTCGCAACCAGGGCCTTGACGGCTTCGTTGCGGTTTACGGCGCTTTTCTTAGCCATTGTTCTCTTCCCTTCCCGCTCAGTTCACGAACGGGAACTTGAACTCGGTGAGGAGAGCCTTGGCTTCCTCATCGGTCTTGGCCGTGGTGCAGACAACGATGTCCATGCCCCACATCTGGTCGATCTGGTCGTAGTTGATCTCCGGGAACACGATGTGCTCCTTCAGACCCGTGGCGTAGTTGCCGCGACCGTCGAACGAAGTGCCCTTCAGGCCCCGGAAGTCCTTCACGCGCGGCAGAGCGATCGTGATGAAACGGTCCAGGAACTCGTACATCTGGGCGCCGCGCAGCGTGACCTTGCCGCCGATGACCATGCCTTCGCGCAGCTTGAAGCCGGCGATGGAGTTACGAGCCTTGGTCGGCACGGCCTTCTGGCCGGCGATGGCCGTCAGGTCCTTGAGGGCCGCGTTGGCCTTCTTGGAGTCCGCCACAGCTTCGCCGATGCCCATGTTCAGGACGATCTTGTCCAGCTTGGGGATCTGCATCTCGTTCGTGTAGCCGAACTTTTCCTTCAGGACGCTACGGATGCGGTCCTGATAGTCGGTCTTGAGACGCGGCGTATACTTGGTGTCGGCCATCAGATGACGTCTCCCGTCGACTTGGCGAAGCGGACCTTCTTGTCCCCCTCGACCTTGAAGCCCACGCGGGTCGCCTTGCCGTTGGCGTCGACGATGGCGACGTTCGACAGGTGAAGCGAGGCTTCCTTGTGCTTGATGCCGCCTTGCGGGTCAGCCTGGGTCGGGCGCGTGTGGCGCTGGACCATGTTGACGCCTTGCACGACGACGCGGTTCTCGGTCGGCAGGACCTGCAGCACCTGGCCGGTGCGGCCCTTGTCCTTGCCGGTCAGGACGACGACGTTGTCGCCCTTCTTGATCTTGGCGGCCATGGTTACAGAACCTCCGGAGCCAGCGAGATGATCTTCATGTGGTTCTTGGCGCGCAGCTCGCGCGGAACCGGGCCGAAGATACGGGTGCCGACAGGCTCGTTCTGCTTGTTGACGATGACGGCGGCCGACTTGTCGAAACGGATGACAGAGCCGTCCTTGCGCTGGATGTCCTTGGCGGTGCGCACGACGATGGCGCGAACGACGTCGCCCTTCTTCACGCGGCCGCGCGGAATCGCTTCCTTCACCGAGGCGACGATGGTGTCGCCGATCGAGGCGTAGCGGCGCTTGGAGCCGCCCAACACCTTGATGCACATGACCCGGCGAGCGCCCGAGTTATCGGCGACCTCCAGGTTAGTTTGCATCTGGATCATGGGATCCGATCCTTCTTCTTACGAAGCCGAAGACGGGGAAATGATTTCCCAGCGCTTCAGCTTGGACTTGGGGGCGCATTCGATGATGCGCGCGATGTCGCCGACTTTGAGGGCGTTGGCCTCATCGTGAGCGTGGTAGTTCTTGGACTTACGAACCGTCTTGCGGAGCAGCGGGTGCAGCAGGGTGCGCTCGACCTTCACGACGACGGTCTTGTCGCCCTTGTCGGAGACGACCACGCCTTCAAGAATGCGTTTGGGCATCGGTGTTTCCTTACGAGGCCGCACGCTTCTCGCGCAGAAGCGTCGAGATGCGAGCGATGTCCTTGCGCACTTCCGAGACCCGGTGGGTCTTTTCCATCTGGCCGGTGGCGGCCTGGAAGCGCAGGTTGAACTGTTCCTTCTTGAGCTTCAGCAGCTCGTCGGACAGTTGGTCGACGGTTTGCGACCGGAGATCGGCGATCTTGGTCATTAGGCGGCTTGCTCCGTAACGATGCCGGCGTCCAGGCGGGTGACCACCTTGGTGCGGATCGGCAGCTTGGCGGCGCCGAGGCGCAGCGCTTCACGAGCCACGTCGTCCGGCACGCCGTCGATTTCGAACATGATGCGGCCCGGGGCCACGCGAGCGGCCCAATGGTCCACCGCGCCCTTGCCCTTACCCATCCGCACTTCGGCCGGCTTGCCGGAAACCGGCACGTCGGGGAAGATACGGATCCAGACGCGGCCCTGACGCTTCATCTGACGGGTGATCGCGCGGCGAGCCGCCTCGATCTGACGCGCCGTGATGCGCTCCGGCTCGACGGCCTTCAGACCGTAGGAGCCGAAGTTCAGCGAGAAACCACCCTTGGACGAGCCGTGGATGCGGCCCTTGAAGGCCTTACGGTACTTGGTCTTTTTCGGTTGCAACATGGCCTATCAGCCCTCACGACCACGGCGCGGACCGCGATCACCGCGGGGGCCGCGCTCACGGCCTTCGTTGGACGACGGACCCGAGGCTTCCTGGGCCCAGCGCTTGTCCTGAGCCATCGGGTCGTGCTCGAGCACTTCACCCTTAAACACCCAGACCTTCACGCCAATGATGCCGTAGGTCGTCTTGGCTTCGTAGAAGCCGTAGTCGATGTCGGCGCGCAGGGTGTGCAGCGGCACGCGACCTTCGCGGTACCACTCCATACGAGCGATTTCGGCGCCGCCCAGACGGCCCGAGACGTTGATGCGGACGCCCTTGGCGCCCAGGCGCATGGCCGACTGCATCGAACGCTTCATGGCGCGACGGAACGCGATACGGCGCTCCAGTTGCTGAGCGATGTTCTCGGCGATCAGCTGAGCGTCGGTCTCCGGCTTACGGACCTCGACGATGTTCAGGTGAACTTCGCCTTCGGTGCGGGCCGAGATGTCCTTGCGGAGCTTCTCGATGTCAGCGCCCTTCTTGCCGATCACGACACCCGGACGGGCGGCGTAGATCGTCACGCGGCACTTCTTGTGGGGGCGCTCGATGATGATGCGCGACACGCCGGCAGCCGACAGACGTTCCTTCAGCCACGTGCGCAGCTTCAGGTCCTGGTGGAGCAGTTTGGCGTAGTCAGCGCCGCCAGCGAACCAGCGGCTGTCCCACGTGCGGTTCACGCCGAGACGCAGACCGATCGGATTGATTTTCTGACCCATCAGGCGGCCTCACCTGCTTCGCGAACCACGATGGTGATTTCGCTGAACGGTTTCAGGATGCGCGACGAACGACCGCGAGCACGGCTCGCGAAACGCTTCATCACCAGGTTCTTGCCCACGAAGGCCTCGGCGACGACCAGGTTGTCGATGTCGAGGTTGTGGTTGTTCTCGGCGTTCGAGACGGCCGAGTACAGGACCTTGCGGACGTCGCCGGCGATGCGCTTGCGGCTGAATTCCAGCTCGTTGAGAGCCTTCTGGACCGGCAGGCCGCGGATCGAGGCGGCCACCAGGTTCAGCTTCTGCGGGCTGATGCGGACGTTGACCAGCTTGGCGCGGGCCTCGGTCGCCGCAACGCGACGGGGGTTCTTGGTCTGGGCCATGGATTACTTCCTCTTGGCCTTCTTGTCCGCCGCGTGGCCCGGGAAGTTCCGGGTCGGGGCGAACTCGCCGAACTTCATGCCGACCATTTCTTCGGAGACCGACACCGGCACATGCTTCTGGCCGTTGTGGACGCCGAACGTCAGACCGACGAACTGCGGCAGGATGGTGGAGCGGCGCGACCAGGTCTTGATCACGTCCTTGCGGCCCGACGATTGAGCGGCGTCGGCCTTCTTGAGCAGATACCCGTCGACAAACGGGCCTTTCCAGGAGGAGCGGGCCATTCTTAGCGAGCCTTCTTCACGTGACGGCTACGGATGATGAACTTGTCCGTGGCCTTGTTCTTGCGGGTACGAGAACCCTTGGTGTCCTTACCCCACGGCGTAACCGGGGTACGACCGCCCGAGGTCCGGCCTTCACCACCACCGTGCGGGTGGTCGATCGGGTTCATGGCGACGCCGCGGACGTGCGGACGCCAGCCCATGTGACGCTTGCGGCCGGCCTTGCCCAGGTTCTGGTTCATGTGCTCGGGGTTCGACACGGCGCCGACAACGGCCATGCAGCCGTCCAGAACCATGCGAAGCTCGCCCGAGCCCAGACGGATCTGAGCATAGCCCTGGTCGCGACCGACCAGTTGAGCGTAAGCGCCGGCCGAACGGGCCAGCTGAGCGCCCTTGCCCGGCTTCATCTCCACGTTGTGGATGATGGTGCCGACCGGCATGGAGCGCAGCGGCATGGCGTTGCCCGGCTTCACGTCGACCTTTTCACCGGCGACGATGGTGTCGCCGGCGTGCAGGCGCTGAGGCGCGATGATGTAGGTCTTCTCGCCGTCGGCGTAGGTCACCAGGGCGATGAAGGCGGTGCGGTTCGGGTCGTACTCCAGACGCTCGACCGTGCCGACCACGTCGAACTTGCGACGCTTGAAGTCGATCTTGCGGTACAGGGTCTTGGCGCCGCCGCCGCGGAAGCGGACAGCGATGCGACCGCCCTGACCACGACCGCCCGACTTGGTCAGGCCTTGGGTCAGCGACTTCTCCGGGCGGCCCTTGTGCAGCTCGGAGCGGTCGACCAGCACCAGGGCGCGGCGGCCCGGCGACGTCGGATTGTAATGCTTCAGAGCCATGGTCTTAGAGCCCCGTCGTGACGTCGATCGACTGGCCGTCGGCCAGCGTCACGATCGCTTTCTTGATGTCCACGCGGCGACCGAGGATGCCCCGGAAGCGCTTGGTCTTGCCCTTTTGAACCAGGGTGTTGACCTTGAGGACGTTGACTTTGAACAGGCTTTCGACCGCCGCGGCGATCTCGTCCTTGGTCGCCGTGCCGGCGACGCGGAAGACGACCTTGTTCTGCTCCGACAGGATCGTGGCCTTCTCGGTGATCACCGGAGCCAGGATGGTGTCGTAGTGCTTGGCGGTGGGTTGAGCGGCGGCCATTATGCGGCTTCCTTCTCAGCGAAGCGCGCCTCGATCGCCTCGACGGCGGCCTTGGTCAGCACCAGTTTGTCCGCCCGCAGGATGTCATAGACGTTCAGGCCGGCGTTCGGCAGCACGTCGATGTGCGGGATGTTGCGCGCGGCCAGGCCGAAGTTGGCTTCGACTTCCGGACCCGCGATGATCAGAGCCTTGGTCCAGCCCAGCTTGCCGAAGGTCTCGCGCAGCGAGGCCGTCTTGGCTTCCTTGACCGAGACGCTGTCGACGACGACCAGGTCGCCGGCCTTAACCTTGGACGACAGGGCGTGCTTCAGCGCCAGGGCGCGGACCTTTTTCGGCAGCGAGAAGCCGTGGTCGCGAACGACCGGGCCGAACGCCGGCGAACCGCCGACGAACTGGGGCGCACGACGCGAGCCGTGACGGGCGCCGCCCGTGCCCTTCTGCTTGTACATCTTCTTGCCCGTACGAGAGTTCTCGTTGCGGGTTTGAACCTTGTGGGTGCCGGCGCGGCGCTTGGCCAGCTGCCAGTTGACGTAACGGGCCAGCAGGTCGCCGCGGATGTCGGAGATGCCGAAGACGGCGTCCGACAGCTCAACGTCGCCAGCAGCCTTGCCGTCGAGTTTGATGACCGAGAGTTTCATTACGCTTCACCGCCTTCGGTCGCTTCAACGGCCGGAGCTTCTTCAGCCGGCGTGGAAGCGGGTTGAGCAGCGACCGACTTCACGGCGCCCGGGAACGGGGCGTCCGAAGGACGGGCCTTCTTGATGGCGTCGCTGATCTTGACGTAGGCGCCGTCGTGACCCGGGA
Organism: Brevundimonas sp. NPDC055311; assembly: GCF_053645695.1. Lineage (NCBI taxonomy): Bacteria > Pseudomonadati > Pseudomonadota > Alphaproteobacteria > Caulobacterales > Caulobacteraceae > Brevundimonas > Brevundimonas sp. NPDC055311. The sequence continues at coordinate 148,697 of NZ_JBSHMV010000003.1, read as the reverse complement.
CAGCGCCCTTGATCAGGATCAGGCCACGCTCGGCGTCGACGCGGACGACGGTCAGGTTCTGGGTCGTGACGACTTCCTGGCCCAGATGGCCGGCCATCTTCTTGCCCTTGAAGACCTTGCCCGGGTCCTGACGCTGGCCGGTCGAACCGTGCGAACGGTGCGAGATCGACACGCCGTGCGACGCGCGCAGACCGCCAAAGTTCCAGCGCTTCATGGCGCCCGCAAAGCCCTTACCGATGGTATGGCCCTGGATGTCGACCTTCTGACCCGCGAGGAAGTGGTCGGCCGTCAGTTCGGCGCCCACGTCCAGCAGGGCGTCTTCGCCCACGCGGAACTCGGTCACATAGGCCTTCGGCTCGACCTCGGCCTTCGCGAAAGCTTCGCGTTGAGCCTTGGCCGTGTTCTTGGCCTTCTTAACGCCAGCGCCCAGCTGAAGGGCGACGTAGCCGTCGCGCTCCTTGGTACGTTGGCCGACGACTTGGCAGCCGTCGAGCTGGAGCACAGTGACCGGAACGTGTGCGCCGTCATCGGCGAACACGCGGGTCATCCCCAGCTTCTTGGCGATCACGCCCGTGCGCATGTCGGATCCCGCCTCTTTCTTTCTTAGATCTTGATCTCGACGTCCACGCCGGCGGACAGGTCGAGCTTCATGAGCGCGTCCACGGTCTGCGGAGTGGGGTCGACAATGTCGAGCACGCGCTTGTGCGTGCGGATTTCAAACTGCTCGCGCGACTTCTTGTCGACGTGCGGCGAGCGGTTCACGGTGAACTTTTCGATCAGGGTCGGCAGCGGGATCGGACCGCGAACGGTCGCGCCCGTGCGCTTGGCGGTGTTGACGATTTCGCGCGTCGAAAAGTCGAGGACGCGATGATCGAAGGCCTTGAGCCTGATGCGGATGCTTTGATCCATATCGGTTGTTATTCCCATGCGGCCGGAGCCGCGTCCCTGTGAACCATTTCAAAGACCGAAGCCTCGGGACGAAAACTCACCCCCAGGAAACGCAAATCCGCAAAAACGAGCGGCCCACGCAGTCCCCCGCGAAGGCCGTAAGTTCCCAAGAAGCTGCAAAGAACAGTAACTTAGGTCGTTCCTGCGGACCGCGTCTGCACCCGAAAGTGCACAGCCGGTCCAACAAGAGGGGCGCTTATGCCCTCCGATTCCGTTTCCGTCAAGCGCGGAAATCCCCGCCCCGTCGGGGTTTGCGACTCATCGCCCTCTCGCCGTCTCTCGGACGCTTCGCCGCAGCATAACACGGGCTGATCGTTAGGAACTGAGGCAGGAAAGCGGCCAGATGAACGCCACGGAAAGGCGCCGCCGCAATACCCGCCCCATACTGACGCAGTTATGCCGCAATGCGTCTCTTTTGGGCAACATCGCCCCGGATGTGACTGCCACATGACATGTTTGTTACGGCAAAGCGCCAAACAGCGACCTATGTCTCGCCCATCGCCGGACCGGCTGAGCTTGTTCGGCGGCAGTACATAAGGACAAGAAAATGAAAACCGTCTTTCTCGCTTCGGTCGCCGCCGCGACCCTGATCGCCGCTCCCGCCTTCGCTCAAGACGCCATCGGCTCGGTCGGCGTCGCCTACAACTACGCTGACGTCGAAGGCACCGACGTGAACCGCGGCGTCATCGACGGCACCGTCGCTTCGCCGGTGTTCGGCGACTGGACCGTCACCTTCAATGCTGAAGCCGCCTACACGGACGTCCAGCACGCTGGCGACGAAACCACCCTGGCCGGCGCCGTGCACCTGTCGAAGAAGATCGAAGACATGCGCTTCGGCGGCTTCTACGGCGCTTCGGAAGCCCTGGGCGGCACCATGACCACCTTCGGCCTGGAAGGTCAGAAGTACCTGGACCGCGCCACCCTGACGGGCGTGGCTTCGTACAGCAACCTGCACGACGCCGACATCTGGAACGTGGCCGCCGACGCCGCCTTCTACGCCACGCCGCAACTGCGCCTGAACGCCGGCGCCGCCTACGCCAACGCTGACAACCTGTTCGTCGGCGGCTCGGTCGACGGCTGGTCGGTCGGCGTCGGCGCCGAGTACCAGTTCGCCGACACGCCGTACTCGGTCTTCGGCGGCTACGACTACGCCAAGTCCTCGGACCTGGACGTCGACGCCAACGTCTTCAAGATCGGCATGCGCTACAGCTTCGGCGGCGGTCTGCAAGCCCGCGACCAAGCCGGCGCCAACCTGGGCCGCACGGCCAACGGCGTCGCCGCCCTGTTCGGCAACTAAGCGATCTTCGCGGTCTTCGGACCGCACGGATCAACGAAACCCCGGCGGAGCGATCCGCCGGGGTTTTTGTTTGAGCGCGGCCTGCCGGATTCCGGGCACGAAAAAGGCCCGGGGGGTTCCACGCTCCCGGGCCTTCTTCTTCAGGGGCTTCGCGGCGTCAGCGACCGATACGAAGGTCCCCCGATCCCACGATCGAGCGCGACACCCGACCGGTCGCCTCGGCCACGCGCACGTCGCCCGACCCGGCGATGGCCGCCGAGACGTCGCCCGCCGTCCCATCGAAGCGCACATCGCCCGAGCCGCCGATGGAGACCTTCAGATTCGAGGCGCTGCCGCCGCGCACCTTCACGCCGCCGGACCCGCCGATGGCGATTTCGGTCTCGCCGTCCACACGGGCCACATCAATGCTGCCCGAGCCGCCCACATTGGCCTCCAGCGCGCCGGTCGCCCCCGCGTAGATGGAGCCCGAGCCGCCGACGGCCGCTTCCAGGTTGCGGGACATGCCGGCCCGGATGCTGCCCGAGCCGCCGACCGACAACTCCACATCTCCATCGACATTGGCGACCGTCCAGGAGCCGCAGCCGCCTGTGCCCAGATCGACCGAGCGTGCGCCGCGTCCGACGGCGCCGAACACCGCCCCGCCCCCATTGACGTCGACGTCTCGCGGCGTGCGCAGGACGATCAGCGGCGCGTCCTCCATCCGGATGCGGCCCTTGCCGCGCACCTCGACCGTGGCCCCGTCGCCCGGCTGACGGGCGTCCGCCGGACCGCTGTTGCAGGAACCGATCTGGCCGCCGCCGAAGCTCATGCCCCGACCGCGTCCCAGACCGCCGTCGATGCGGACCTGGCCGCCCCGACGCTCGAGGCGCAGCTCCGGCAGGCCGGCCGAGCCCGGCGTGATCTCGACGCCGACGTCTGCACGGTCTTCCGGAATGACGATGACGCGCGCCACGGCGTTGCGGATGGTCACTTCGTCGGCCAGGGCCGGCGCCGCCAGAACGGCGGACGCGGCCAATGCGGATCCCATGGCGGCGGCGATTGCAGCGGGTTTCATCAGCGAGCTCTCCCTGTCTCTGTGTCCAGGGAAGACTGAGGGCCGCCCGCCGCAAAGTCAGTTTAAATCGAGGTCATGAACCCCTTTTAACCTAAGGCCCGGTTCAGCCTGCAGGGGTGTCGACGCGGTTCGGCAGGGCCGCCGCCCCGTCCGTCGCCCCGACGGCGGGCTCGAAATCTCGCTCAAAGGCGGCGATGCGGCTCTTCATCAGCCCGGCCCGCTTCAGCGCCACCGAAGCCGCCCAGCGCGCGGCCAATTCCGGCTGGCTCATGCGGTCCGTCGTGCGCGGCTCCCCTCCCCGGCTGCGCAGGAAGGCGTTGGTGTAGAGCGCCCCGTTGCGGATGCGCGAAGGCCAGCTCTGGAACTCCACCGACAGGGAGACGCAGAAACGGTCCAGGTTCTCCACCCGGTGCGGGGCGTAGAAGGGCCAGGTCAGCGCCTGCCCCGGCTCCAGATCGACGATGCGGGCGTCGTCCTCGAAGGCGCGGCGATAGGGAATCTCCTCGGTGGTCTGGCGGGTGACGACCTGCTCCATGCTGCGCTCGGGCAGGTGGGCCTCGTCGCCCGGATAGACGAACAGGCGCTTGCGACCGCGCATGTGCAACAGCACCACGCCGCCCGCGTCGAAGTGATAGGGCACCCGCGCCTTGGGCGAGGACAGGATGAGCTGACCGCTGGCGCTGGCCGCCTTCAACCCATAGCCGCCCAGGATGCGCTCGAAGTCGACCATGGCCGCGCGCCACAGTTCGGGCCAGCCCTGCTCGACCTTGCGCATGTTGACCCACAGGCGGCCCTGCTGGATCGCCTCCAGCAGTTCGGCCCCGTTCAACCGGCCCCGCGCGCCGGTGCGCAGGCTGACCTGTCCCTCGTCGTCGTAGTCGTACAGGTTGATGTCGAACAGGTCGGCCGGATAGCGGTCCAGCACCTCGGCCAGAGCCTGATCCTCGGCGAAACCGTCGGCGACCAGGGCGTGAGGATGCACCTCCGCCTGGGTGATCGGGCCCGCATAGCGCGTCATGGAAGCCGTCATTCCGCTTTCCTCCTCAATCGGCCCCGCCGGCCGCCTTCTGTTTCCGCACCATGTCGGCGGCGGCGCGCAGCGCGCCCGAGGCCCGACCGGCCAAGCTCGTCTCACAGGCCTCGACCACGGACCAGCGACGCCGCGTACTCGTGCGCAAACGCTCCGCCCGCGCGGAGCCCAGCACGCCCAGGGCGGCGCTCGTCGTCGCGCACAGCGCCCTGCCTGGCCCCGGCCGCGCCACAACGCCCTCGACGGTCGCCAGGCCGCCGTCATCATAGTATTTCTTGTAGTTGCCGCCCACGCCCACGCCGTAGTCGAAGACTCGGTAGCCGCGCTCGGCGCCCAGCCGGATCGTCTCCTGGGTCAGCACGATGCCCGGCGACCAGCGCGCGACCTCCTGGTTGTAGACTGGGAACCACAGGTGGAAATGACGCCCCGCGTGCATGGAATACTCCATCGCCACGACCCGTCCATCGACACGCAGCACCGCCATCGAGGCGCCGAAGCCGTCTTCGCCCTCGCTGTCCATCAGGGCGTGCAGCACCTGGCCCGTCCAGCCGCAGGCGAAGATGTCGTGATGGCCGGTGCGGCGATACTGTTCGCTCTTTTCGATGATCAGGCGTTCCAGCAGGGCGTGATCATGCAGGCCGATTTCGATCTCAACCGTCTTGAAGGCGCCGTTCAGCCCTCGCCGCGACCGCTCCTTGTCCTTGAAGTATTTCGGAAAGGCCTTCCGTCGCCGAGCGTACCAGGCGTCGAAGCCGCCTTCGTCAGGCACGATGGAGACCACGCTGTGGTTGCGCGGCATCGCTTGCGGAGCCTCGCCGATCCACGCGGCGGCGGCGAAACGCGGAGCGCCGATCAGGACGGCCGCTTCCTGCATCGAAGGCTTGTCGTCGCGCGGGCCGATGACCCCGTGATAGTCGTTCATCGGCGCGGCCAGGGGCTGGACCGTCCCGCCCCGGCGCTGATGCGGATAGTAGCCGACCACCCGACCGTCCCGTTTGAAGACAGCCAGCGCGGCGCCGGGACAGATCGCCCCGGCCGTGCGCGAGAACTCCCAGCGGAAATAGGGGCTGCTCAGATCAGCATCTGCCCGCGCCCAATCGTTCCATTGCGCGCCCTCCTCAGCCGACAGGTCGGCCAGGCTGCGGATTTCAACTGATAATGGTCCCGACATGACGCTCCCTTCAGAACGATCACAGCAAGTCCCGTTCCAGTCGGGCCTGATAGAGCCAAGCCCTTGAGGCCGGGTTAGCGTCCGGCCTCTTTGCGAAAGATCGGAGCCTCACGGCGCCCGCCGCATTGTCTTCCTCAGGAGGTCCCCATGACGACGCCACGCCCCAAATCCCGCGAAACCGAGAACGAGAACCAGCGCCCCGACAAGCCCGGCAGTCCGCCGCGCCCCGCCACCGAGCCCAAGGACGCCAAGGGCAGCAGCAACTCAGGCCGCACCGACACCGATCCCGCGACCGGCGCGCCGAACGACTGAATGCAAAACGGCCCCCGGATCGCTCCGAGGGCCGCTCTGTACGCTTACGCTACTCTTACTGTGCGGCCTCAGGGGCCGCTCATCGATTACTCGACGATCTTGGCCACGACGCCGGCGCCGACGGTGCGGCCGCCTTCACGGATGGCGAAGCGCAGCTTCTCTTCCATCGCGATCGGCGTGATCAGCTCGACGTCCAGCTCGGCGTTGTCGCCCGGCATGATCATCTCGACGCCTTCCTTCAGGCGCACGATGCCGGTCACGTCCGTCGTGCGGAAGTAGAACTGCGGGCGGTAGTTCGTGAAGAACGGCGTGTGACGGCCGCCTTCTTCCTTGTTCAGGATGTAGGCCTCGGCCACGAACTTCGTGTGCGGGGTGATCGAACCCGGCTTGCACAGCACCTGGCCGCGCTCGACGTCTTCACGCTTGGTGCCGCGCAGCAGCACGCCCACGTTGTCGCCGGCCTGGCCCTGGTCCAGCAGCTTGCGGAACATTTCCACGCCCGTGCAGGTCGTCTTCTGGACCGGACGGATGCCGACGATTTCGACTTCCTCACCGACCTTGACGATGCCGCGCTCGACACGACCCGTCACCACGGTGCCGCGGCCCGAGATCGAGAACACGTCTTCCACCGGCATCAGGAACGGCATGTCGATCGGACGTTCCGGCTGCGGGATGTAGCTGTCGACCGCCGCCATCAGCTCCAGAACGCGCTCGGCGCCGATCTGCGGGTCGCGGTCTTCCACCGCGGCCAGGGCCGAGCCCTTGATCACCGGAATGTCGTCGCCCGGGAACTGGTACGAGCTCAGCAGCTCGCGCACTTCCATCTCGACCAGCTCCAGCAGTTCCTCGTCGTCGACCATGTCGACCTTGTTCAGGAACACCACCAGCGCCGGAACGCCGACCTGACGCGACAGCAGGATGTGCTCGCGCGTCTGCGGCATCGGGCCGTCGGCGGCCGAGCAAACCAGGATCGCGCCGTCCATCTGAGCCGCGCCCGTGATCATGTTCTTCACGTAGTCGGCGTGGCCCGGGCAGTCCACGTGCGCGTAGTGACGGTTCGCCGTCTCATATTCCACGTGCGACGTGTTGATCGTGATCCCGCGCGCCTTCTCTTCCGGCGCGTTGTCGATGTCGGCGTAGTTCATCGCCTTGCCGCCGCCGGCCTTCGACAGCGTCATCGAGATCGCCGCCGTCAGCGTCGTCTTGCCGTGGTCAACGTGACCGATCGTGCCGATGTTCACGTGCGGCTTCGTGCGTTCGAACTTTTCCTTGGCCATGGCCAAACTCCTGTGGCCCGGGTCCGGAACGGAGGGGCGCTGTGCTCAGTTCATAAAACCTGGAGCGGGTAGCGGGAATCGAACCCGCGTATTCAGCTTGGAAGGCTGCTGCACTACCATTGTGCTATACCCGCACGAAGAATGCGGTTGCACCGCCCTTCAAATGAAGAGCGACGGTTCCGCACCCGATTCCTATCTGGACTCCCGGCCCGTCGGGCATTGGAGGCGCGTGGTGGGGGAAGCAGGACTCGAACCTGCGAAGCTTACGCAGCGGATTTACAGTCCGCCCCCTTTGCCGCTCGGGACATTCCCCCAGCGCGCCTATGTCAATGCCGGTCTGGAAACGCCGTGAACAATCTTTCGATCATTCGCGACGAAAGCCTTCGCTGTCGGGCGACGCCTGCAGTAGAGGAAGCGCCTGAACCGAAAGCCCTGGGGCCCAAATCGGAGGCCGTCTTATAGTGTCGTCATTTCGAGAACGCAACGACCGGAAAACCGGTAAAAAACAATCTTTCCACAAGAGGGACGAAGCACGCCCAAATCGGGCTCAAACACCCGCCCCGCAAGGACGCGGCGCAGGCGATGCAGAGCGACGGCCGGCCCGTTCGCGCCCGGACGCCGATAATTTTCTTTGGGGACGCCATCCGGTTCTGGCCGCTTTGGCGAATCCCGCGCGCCGTGGAACCGGCCGTCTGATGGTCACGGAAGACCGGGCCGAGGAGATCCAGCGCGAGAATCTGGCCAACGGGCACCGAATCGAGGTTGTCGATTCGCTCGCCCTGGGCCGGATGCTGCCGGCCGGTGCCGTGCACCAGGGCATGGCCTTCAAGGTCCAGCCGCTGGAAGGCGTCGCTCTGGAAGACCTGGCCGAACCGGCGCAAGGCGTCATCGTCATGCTGGATCAGCTGACCGACCCTCAGAACGTCGGCGCCATCTTCCGGTCGGCCCTGGCCTTCGGCGCGCGCGGCATCGTCGTGCAGGACCGTCACTCCCCCGCCCTGGCCGGCGCCCTGGCCAAGGCCTCCGCCGGCGCGACCGAGCGCCTGCCGTGCGCCCGCGTGACGAATCTCAGCCGCGCCCTTGAGAAGCTGGCCGACCACGGCTGGCGCGCCATCGGCATGGACGGCGGTTCGGACCTGACGCTGGAGCAGGCGCTGGACGCCCGCCCGACCGTCATCGTCATGGGCTCCGAAGGCGACGGGGTGCGTCGCCTGGTGGCCGAGCACTGCGAAGCGATGGCCCGTATCCCCATGCCCGGCGGCTTCGAGAGCCTGAACGTCTCCAACGCCGCCGCCATCGCCCTGTATGAAGCGGCCCGCGCCCAGGGACGCGCAGCCTAGGAATCGGGCCCCCGCGTCAACTCGCCCTGCGGCGACTTGGCGCGGGTCCGGTCGGGCCTTATGAGTCCGGCATGGACTTCCTCTCCAATCCCGAACTGATCAGTCAGGCCTCCGCCCTCGGCAAGGTGCTGATGATCGACCTCGTCCTGGCGGGCGACAACGCCGTGGCCGTGGGCCTGGCCGCCGCCGCACTGCCCCAGGAGCAACGCCGCAAGGCCATCCTGGTCGGCCTGGCCGTCGCCGTGGTCCTGCGCATCGGCCTGGCGCTGATCACCGTTCAGCTTCTGGCCATCGTCGGCTTGCTTCTGGCGGGCGGCTTCCTGCTTCTGTGGGTGTGCTGGAAGATGTGGCGCGAACTGCGTGAGCAGGCCACGCACGACCAGGCCGAAGCCGAAGCCGAAATCGAGCGCGCCATGGCCATGGAGAATGGCGGCGGCCCCTCTCCCGAAGAGCTGGGCCTGAAGCGCAAGACCTTCGGCGCCGCCCTGATACAGATCATGATCGCCGACCTGACCATGAGCCTGGACAATGTCCTGGCCGTGGCCGGCGCCAGTCACGAACACCCGTGGATCATGGTGTTTGGCCTGATCCTGTCCATCGCCCTGATGGGCCTGGCCGCCACCTTCATCGCCAAGCTGCTGAACCGCTACCGCTGGATCGCCTATGTGGGTCTGGCCATCGTCCTGTACGTCGCCCTGCACATGATCTGGGACGGCGGGCGCTCGGTCATCGTGCGCACCGGCCATGCCGACGCCTTCAACGCCTCGGCCCCCGCCTTCCTCGCCATCAGCGCCGAAGAACAGGCCAAGCATATGAAGCATACCGGCAAGGGCGCCGATTCCCACACGCCCCACGCCTTGCCCGGCGGTCGCGAGCGACGCGATCCGCCGCCGCAAACGGTCGAACCTTCGACACCCGCCTCCTAGCAACACGAAAGGCCCGGATCACTCCGGGCCTTCTCCACTTCTACGCCTGGCGCGACCCTAGCTTTCGGCGCCGCCGAAGCGCTCGGTCCATTCGGCGACCTGGGCGTCCTCGATCTTGGCGAACAGCACATGGGCCGAAGCCACGGCCTGGCCGACCGGCAGCGTGTTCAGCAGATCGCCTTCCACGTCCGGCCAGGACAGATCCGTCGCGCCGACCGTGGCCGCGATACGTCCGGCCGCTTCAGGCATAAAGGGCGCCGTGACGCGGGCGAACAGAGCCACCAGGCCGAGGGCCGTGCGCACCACGACGGCGGCGCGCTCGCGGTCCGTCTTCAGCGCCGTCCAGGGAGCGGCTTCCTGCAGATACTCATTGCCCAGCACCCACAGGGCGCGGGCCGCCTGAGCCGCCTTGCGGAACTCCATGGCCTCGAACTCATAGGTCAGGGTCGCCAGCGCGGCCTTGACGTCGGCCGCCAGTTTTTCTTCCAGCGCGCCCGGTTCGCCGCCCTCGGGCACGACGCCGTCGAACTTGGATTCCGTGAACTTGACGATGCGGTTGACGAAGTTGCCCAGCACGTCGGCCAGATCCTTGTTCGTCGTCGACTGGAACTGCTCCCAGGTGAAGGCCGCGTCGGAATGTTCCGGACCATAGGCCGTCAGGTGCCAGCGCCAGTAGTCAGCGGGCAGCAACTCCAGCGCCTGGTCCATGAAGACGCCTCGGCCCATGCTGGTTGAGAACTTGCCGCCGTACCAGTTCAGCCAGTTGAAGGCTTTCAGCTGATCGACCGTCTTCCACGGTTCGCCCGAGCCCAGGAGGGTCGAAGGGAAGCTGACCGTGTGGAAGGCGACGTTATCCTTGCCCATGAACTGGACGTAGCGAACATCGTCCGCCCCCTCGTCCAGACGCCACCAGGAACGCCAGTTCCCGCCCGTCTTCTCGGCCCATTCCTCGGTCGCGCCGATGTATTCGATGGGGGCGTCGAACCAGACGTAGAAGACCTTGCCCTCCATGCCCGGACGCGGACCGCCGTCGGGACCGACGACCGGCACGCCCCATTTCAGGTCGCGGGTGATGCCGCGATCGATCAGGCCCTCGTCAAGATGCTTGTAGGCGATGGAGCGGGCCAGCGGCTGCCACTGGGGCGAGCGGGCGTCGACCCAACCCCGCACTTCATCGGCGATCTTGGTCTGCAGCAGATAGAGGTGGCGCGTGTCGCGGACCTCCAGGTTGCGGCTGCCCGACACCGCCGAATAGGGATTGATCAGATCGGTCGGATCCAGCAGGCGGCCGCAGTTGTCGCACTGGTCGCCCCGCGCCTTCTCATAGCCGCAGTGCGGGCAGGTGCCCTCGACGTAGCGGTCGGGCAGGAAGCGGGCGTCGTCGATCGAATAGATCATCCGGTCGACGCGCTCCTCGATCAGGCCGCGCTCCTCCAGAACCTTGGCGAAGTGCTGGGTCAGGCGGGTGTTCGGGGCGTTGGAACTGCGGCCGAATATGTCGAACGACAGGCTGAAGGCGTCAGCGGCCTTCTTCTGAACCTCATGCTGTTCGTCGCAATAGGTGCGGACGTCCTGACCGGCGGCGGCGGCGGCCAGTTCGGCTGGGGTGCCGTGCTCGTCGGTGGCGCACACATAGAGGACGTCATGGCCTCTCGCCCGCATGAAGCGCGCCCACACATCGGCGGGCAGCATCGACCCGGCCAGATTCCCAAGGTGCTTGATGCCGTTGATATAGGGCAGCGCCGAGGTGATGAGGATGCGGGCCATGGTCTTCCAACGTCTGACAGGGAGGCGTCGGATATAGAGGGCGCAGACCCGAACGTCACCTTTTATGGGCCAAGTGTCTTATAAGACAGACGTCGCCTTTGCCGGGGGCAATCGCCGCGCGATCCGCACAAACCGCCCGGTCAGAAGAGCGCCCGAGATCAGGCTGGCGACGATCACGGCCCAGACCAGGCCGTCCACGCCGATCCTGTGCGCCAGGAACCAGCCCAGCGGGATCATGATCAGGCCATAGGACAGCAGGTGCATCAGCGTCGGCCACACCACGTCTCCCGCCGCGCGATTGGCCTGAGCTGCGACCACCTGCTGGGCGTCCGCGACGAAGAACAGGGTCGCCAGCACCAGCGCCGGCGCCGCGATGGCCAGAATCGCTGGGTCGGTCGTATAGGCGCTGACCACCATCGGCGCGGTCAGCCACAGACCGACGGCGATGATGAAGGCCAGCACCGTCACCACGCCGACGCCCGCCAGCCCGCCTCGCATGACCCCCGCCTTGTCGCCGCCGCCATAGCTGCGGCCGACCAGGACCGCCGTCGCGGACGACAGGCCCATGGGCACCATGAAGACGATGGCGGAAACGTTGATGACCACGGCCCAACTGGCGGTTTCCGCCGCGCCCAGCTGACCGGCGAACAGGGTCATGGCCGCGAAGGCGCCCACCTCGATGAAGTTGGACGCGCCCGCGCCCAGACCGACGCGCATCTGCTGCCTCTCGACCGCCTTGTCGCGCCTGGGCTTGTTGAACACGCCCCAGGCCCGCGCCTCGGGCAGGCGCAGGATGAAGATCACCAGAAAGAGCGCCAGCGCCGTGCGCGCGCCGAACGTCGCCCAGGCCGAGGCCACGGCGCCGTGCAGACCGATGCCCAGCAGGTCCGGCACCAGCAGGAGGTTCAGCGCCAGATTGACCGCATTGGCCACCCACATGGCGACCATGCCCGCCTTGGGCCGGTGCAGGCCTTCAAGGAAGAACTGGGCGCACACCGAGATCAGATAGGCCGGCATCGACAGGGCGAAGACCATCAGGGCGGGCGTCGCGCCCTCGCCCAGGCCGTCCTCCAGCCCCATGTGCACCAGGCCGAAGGGCCCCAGCAACAACAGGCCGATCATGGCGATGAAGCCGATCTGCAGGGCGTAGGTCATGCCGCGCCGCAGCACCGCCCCCACCTCGTCGCCTCGTCCCTCGCCCAGCAGCCGGGCGGTCATGACCTGCACCCCCATCATCAGACCGACCGCAGTCGTCAGCATGACCGAAGACGGCGCCCAGGCCAGGGAGTGATAGGCCAGCTCGCGGCTGGCGTAGTGGCCGACGACGATGGCGTCGGTCAGCCCCATGGTCATGATGCCCAGACGCGCCAGCACGACCGGCCATGCCAGCTTCAGCAGCTCGGACAGGGTGGCGCGATTATGGAAGCTGAACAGGGACTGGACCATCGGAGGCCGCAACAGCCACGCGCGCGGGCGCGGGTCAAATGATTTTCCGGCCGTTTCAGGCGCCTACCAGGCGCCCAGCTCGCGCAGTTCGCGCGCCAGGTCCGGCGGCAGATCCGTCGGCTCGGCGATCGACAGGTCGGGCGGCACGTCCTTCTCGAAATAACGCCAGCCCTGGAAGGGGCGCCGGGCCAGAGGCGCCGTGCGGATGACCTGGCTGTCCAGCTTGATCTCGCAGCGACTGGCCTTGCCCTCGCCGATGGTGGTGATGTCGAGGATGCGCTGACGGCAAGTCACCACGCCCTTCATCACCCAGTACAGCGAACCGCCGTCCTCGATCTCGGCCGCGCGTTTGGGCGTCATGCGGGTGTGGACGATGCGCCAGTCGGACCGGGCGGCGTTCGCCTCCAGCGTCTCGACTTCCGACACGCCGACGCAGAGCTTGATCATGTGCAGGGACATGAGGGGCCTCTAGCATCAGATGACCGGCGACGTCATGGCGGACATTCCGCTCGAACGGCGCCATGCTGCGCTTCATGAGCCTCGACCGCCGTCAAATCATCGCCGCAGGCCTGGGCCTCGCCGCCATGACGGCAGCCCAGCCAACATTTGGAGACCCCCCAATGTACGGACTCATCGGCCAGATAAAGGCCCAGCCCGGCCAGCGCGACGCCCTGGCCGCCATTCTTCTGGAAGGGACCGCCGAAATGCCGGGCTGCTTAAACTATGTGGTGGCGCGCGATTCGACGGACGCCGACACCCTGTGGATCACCGAAGTGTGGGACAGTCGAGACAGCCACAGCGCCTCGTTGCAACTGCCCGCGGTGCAGGCCGCCATCGCCAAGGGCCGCCCGCTGATCGCCGGTTTCGGCAGCCGGACCGAAACAGAGCCGCTGGGCGGAGCGGGCCTCCCTCGCTGACCCGTGCAGCCCGCTCAGCTCCACGGATGAGCGCGTTCAGGCAGCCTCCGCCGCCTTGACCACGGCCAGAACCGCGCCGTCCGTGACCTGATCGCCGACGGCGACGTTGAACTCAGCCACCACGCCGTCGAAGGGCGCGGTCAGGGCGTGCTCCATCTTCATGGCCTCCAGCACCACGACCGGCTGGCCCTTGGCTACCTTGTCCCCGGCCTTGGCGGGCGCGGCGACGATCTTGCCGGGCATGGGCGCGCGCAAGGCTCCGTCGGAGGCGGCGCCGCCCGCCGGTCCGCTGGATTTGCGGCGGTGGAACTCGACCACGTCGCCGTCGTCGAACACCAGAACCCGCCCGGCGTCAGGCGACAGGGTGCTGACCACCTCGCCGTCGACCACAACCACGCCCGGCTCGCCATAGATCTGGGCCGAGCCGAGTTCGCCGCTCACGGTGAAGCTGGACGAACGGCCGTACCAGCCCGGCTCGCCGGTCAGGGTCAGGGCGTGGGCCGCGCCGTCATGATGAACCGCCGTATGCGCCTGGGGCGCCGCGTTCAGGCGGAAACCGAACAGCCCCGCGCGGGCCGGGGCCAGCACATTGTCCGGCGCGTCGAAGGCGGCGGCGTCCGCTTCCAGCCCGATTTGTCCGGCCGCAGCGGCCAGGGCGCGGGCGGAAACCTGAGCCGAGGCGATCAGCGTCCCCTCTTCGGCCGCGATGAAGCCCGTGTCCACGTCGCCTTCGACAAAGCGCGGGTGATCCAGACAGCGCGCCATGAAGCCCGCGTTGGTGCGGACCGGCCAGACCTCGACCTCGCGGCAGGCGTCGGCCAGGCGGGCGGCGGCGGCTTCGCGGCTGTCTTCGTGAACGATCAGCTTGGCGATCATCGGGTCGTAGAACTGGCTGACCTCGCCGCCCTGCATCACGCCGGTGTCGACGCGGATGTCGTCGGGCATGACGAGGTGATCCAGCCGCCCGATGGACGGCAGGAAGCCGTTGGCCGGGTCTTCGGCGTAGAGGCGGGCCTCCATCGCCCAGCCCTTCATCGGGATGTCTTCCTGCGCCAGCGGGATCGGCTGCCCCGCCGCGACGCGCAGTTGCCATTCAACCAGATCGACGCCGGTGATGGCCTCGGTCACCGGATGTTCAACCTGCAGTCGGGTGTTCATTTCCATGAACCAGATGCGGTCAGCCTTCAGCCCGTCGGAGGCGTCGGCGATGAACTCGATGGTGCCTGCGCCCTGATAGTTGACGGCCCTGGCGGCGCGCACGGCGGCGGCGGTGACGGCGTCGCGCGTGGCCTGATCCATGCCCGGCGCCGGGGCCTCTTCGATCACCTTCTGGTGGCGGCGTTGCAGCGAGCAGTCGCGTTCATGCAGGTGGACGACCTCGCCGTGACTGTCGCCGAAGACCTGCACCTCGATGTGGCGCGGGCGGGTGATGTAGCTCTCGATCAGGACGCGCGGGTCGCCGAAGGACGACTGCCCCTCGCGCTGCGCCGAGGCCAGATTTTCAGCGAAGTCCTCGGCGCGGTCGACCTTGCGCATCCCCTTGCCGCCGCCGCCCGCGACCGCCTTGATCAGGACCGGGAAGCCGATGCGGTTCGCTTCGGCGCTCAGCGTCTCCAGCGACTGGTCCTCGCCCTGATAGCCGGGGGTGACGGGCACGCCCGCCTCGATCATCAGCTTCTTCGCCGCGTCCTTCAGACCCATGGCGCGGATCGAGGACGGCTTGGGGCCGATCCAGACGATGCCCGCCGCCGCCACGGCCTCGGCGAAGTCGGCGTTCTCGGACAGGAAGCCATAGCCAGGGTGGATAGCCTCCGCCCCCGTCGCCTTGGCCGCCGCCAGCACCTTGGCCGCATCCAGATAGGAGTCGCGCGCCGCCGCCGGACCGATCAGCACCGCCTCGTCCGCCTCGCGCACGTGCAGGGCGTTGGCATCGGCCTCGGAATAGACGGCGATGGTGCGCAGGCCCATGCGGCGGGCGGTGCGGAAGACGCGGCAGGCGATCTCGCCGCGATTGGCGACCAGGACGGACTTGAACATCAGACTACCTTATTGCGCCCAGCTCGGCGCGCGCTTGTCCAGAAACGCCCGGACGCCTTCCTGGCCCTCGGCCGAGACGCGAGCACGGGCAATGCGCTTGGCGGTCTCCTCCAGCAGGCGATTGTCGATCTCCTCTCCCGCCACATCGTTCACCAGACGCTTGGCGTCGCCCATGGCGCCCGGCGCATTGGCCGACAGGCTGTCCGTCAGCATGGAGATGAACTCGTCCACCGAGCCTTCGGGCAGGACCATGTCGATCAGCCCCGCATGGGCGGCGTAGTCGGCGTCGAAGATGTTGGCCGTCAGGAACAGCTGGCGCGCGCGCCGCGCGCCGACCGCCTCGATGACATAGGGTGCGATGGTCGCCGGGATCAGGCCCAGCTTGACCTCGGAAAAGGCGAAGCGCGCCCCCTCGACAGCCACGGCCATGTCGCAGGCGGCGACGATGCCCGCCCCGCCGCCCATGGCGGCGCCCTCGACCAGAGCCACCGTCAGCGCCGGCACGTCGTGCAGGGCCTTCAGCATCTTCGCCAGCCCCATGGCGTCGTCGCGGTTGTCGCTTTCGGACCAGTCGGCGGCGTCACGCATCCAGTTCAGGTCGGCGCCCGCGCTGAACGTCCCGCCCGCGCCGCGAATGAAGACCACGCGCACCTTGTCGGCGCCGTGCAGGGTCTCGAACGCCTCATACAGGGCGGCGATGGTGGCCGCGTCGAAGGCGTTCTTCTTCTGCGGCCGATTGATGGTGACGAAGACCACCCCGTCGGCCGTGGCGTCGATCTGCACCAGGTCGTCGTTCGCATCCGGCGCCGGATCGGCGACGAAGGGATGGGCGATGGCGTTCATCTCCGCCGCCTCTGCGTCAGTGATGTCCAGAGCGTTCAGCTCTTCTTCGGTCGGCTTCTGGTCAGTCATGAGGGGCTCCTTCAAGCTTTGAACGCCTGAAA
Organism: Brevundimonas sp. NPDC055311; assembly: GCF_053645695.1. Lineage (NCBI taxonomy): Bacteria > Pseudomonadati > Pseudomonadota > Alphaproteobacteria > Caulobacterales > Caulobacteraceae > Brevundimonas > Brevundimonas sp. NPDC055311. Next base: position 132,231 of record NZ_JBSHMV010000003.1, on the reverse strand, counting down.
CGTCTTCCTTCTCCCCCTGTGGGAGAAGGTGGCCCGCGCAGCGGGTCGGATGAGGGGTCTCGCAACACTGAAATCGCGAGCTCCAGGAGCGTGACGGACAGGGCGTTCAACCCCTCATCCGTCATGCTCCGCATGACACCTTCTCCCACAAGGGGAGAAGGAAAAACTACATCCTGAACACGCCGAAAGTCGTTTCGGGGATCGGAGCGTTCAGGCTGGCGCTGATGGCCAGGCCCAGCACGTCGCGGGTCTGGGCCGGGTCGATGACGCCGTCGTCCCACAGACGGGCCGTGGCGTAATAGGGGTTGCCCTCGTCCTCGTACTTCTGACGGATCGGCGCCTTGAAGGCCTCGGCCTCTTCCGGCGTCCACGTATCCGCGTCGCGGTGGACGGTGGCCAGGACGCTTGCGGCCTGCTCGCCGCCCATCACGCTGATGCGGCTGTTCGGCCAGGTGAACAGGAAGCGCGGGCTGTAGGCGCGTCCGCACATGCCGTAGTTGCCGGCCCCGAACGACCCGCCGATCAGGACGGTGAACTTGGGAACCTCAGCCGAGGCGACCGCCGTGACCAGCTTGGCGCCGTGCTTGGCGATGCCCTCGGCTTCGTATTTGCCGCCGACCATGAAGCCCGAGATGTTCTGCAGGAACAGCAGCGGGATCTTGCGCTTGCAGGCCAGTTCGACGAAGTGCGCGCCCTTCTGGGCGCTCTCGGAGAACAGCACGCCGTTGTTGGCCAGGATGGCGACCGGCATGCCCCAGATGCGGGCGAAGCCGCAGACCAGCGACGTGCCGTACAGCGCCTTGAACTCGTCCATCTCCGAGCCGTCGACAATGCGGGCGATGACCTCGCGCACGTCATAGGGAGCGCGGACGTCCTCGGGGATGATGCCGTACAGCTCGGCCGGATCGTAGGCCGGGGCGCGCGGCTCGCGCACGTCCAGCGGCTGGGGCTTGGTGGTGTTCAGATGGGCGACGATGGACCGAACGATCTCCAGCGCGTGCTCGTCGTTCTCAGCCACATGGTCGACGACGCCGGACTTGCGGCCGTGGGTCTCGGCCCCGCCCAGCTCCTCGGCCGAGATGACCTCGCCGGTTGCAGCCTTCACCAGCGGCGGCCCGGCCAGGAAGATGGTGCCCTGATTGCGCACGATCACCGTCTCGTCCGACATGGCCGGCACATAGGCGCCGCCCGCCGTGCAACTGCCCATGACGCAGGCGATCTGCGGGATGGCCTTGGCGCTCATCCGCGCCTGGTTGAAGAAGATGCGGCCGAAATGGTCGCGATCCGGAAAGACCTCGGCCTGGTGCGGCAGGTTGGCCCCGCCGGAATCGACCAGATAGACGCACGGCAGATTGTTCTGCTCGGCGATCTCCTGCGCCCGCAGGTGCTTCTTCACCGTCATCGGGAAGTAGGCGCCGCCCTTCACCGTCGGGTCGTTGGCGACGATCATGACCTCGCGGCCCGACACTCGGCCGACGCCGCAGATCATGCCCGCGCCCGGCGCCTCGTCCCGATACATGCCGTTAGCGGCCAGTTGGCCGACCTCCAGGAAGGGCGAACCGGGGTCCAGCAGGCGCTCGACCCGCTCGCGCGGCAACAGCTTTCCGCGCGCCACATGGCGCTCGCGGCTGGCGTCCGAGCCGCCCCGCGCCGCCTTGGCGACCTTTTCATAAAGCGCGTCCCGCAGGGCGCGATTGTGCGCATCCAGCGTTTTGAAAGCAGGACTGTTGCGATCGACGGCGGAAATCAGCTTGGGCATGCCCAAGGTTTAGGAGGCTTCCGCGCCGGGGGGAAGCCGGTTCGGTTCCCCCGCGACGAAATCGGCTATATCTGCCTGTCATGGCCCCGCTTCGACCGGACACGCTCGCCGTCGCCCTGTCCCGCGCCTTCGAGGACGCGCGCGACAGCCGCGCCAGTTGGTTCGCCCTGACGCGAGGCGAGCGGCTGTTCTCGGCCGGCGACCGGGCCGACACCCTGTATCTGCTGCGCGCCGGGCGTCTGGGCGTCTTCCGTCGAGACGACGGCCGCGTTCCCCAGATGACGGCCGTCATCAAGCCGGGCGAGCCGGTCGGCGAACTGGCCATGCTGGCGGGCACCTCGCACATGTCGGACGTCGTCGCCCTGCGCGACAGCGACGTGTTGGCGCTGCCGCGCGACGCCTTCTTCGACGCCGCACGCAATGATCCCCTACTGATGTCCGAACTGGGCCAGATCATGCTGACCCGCGCCCGCGAGCGCGGCGGCGGGACCGAACCAAACGTCTTCGGCTTCGTTTCCGCGCGCGAAAAGCCCATCCGCGCCTTCGTCGAACGCGTCGCGCGCGCGGTCGAGGCCCAGGGCGCCACCTGCCACGTCATCGACAGTTCGGCCCTGGCGTCCGCCGCCGAATGGTTCTCGCGCGTCGAGGACGCCCACGACTACGTCCTCTATGTCGCCGAGGCGGATGAGCCGAACTGGGCCGCCCTGTGCGCGCGCCAGGTGGATCGGTTGTTCCTGGTCGGCGCCGCCGACCATTCGCCGCCCCCTGCCCCGCCCGTTGCCGACGACTGGGACGACGCCGGGCAACGCACCGACCTTATCCTGCTGCGCGATCCAAGGATGCCGCGGCCCAGCAACACCCGCGCCTGGCTGGATGTGCTGAAGCCCGGTCGCTGGTTCCACGCGGTTGAGGGCCTGTTCGACGATACGGCGCGGATCGCCCGCCTGATCACCGGCTCCTCCGTCGGGGTGGTGCTGTCGGGCGGCGGTGCGCGCGCCTACGCCCACATCGGCGCGCTGAAGGCCCTGCGCGAAGCGGGCACGCCCATAGACTTCATCGGCGGCGCCTCCATGGGGGCCGTCATCGGCGCGGGCCCGGCGCTAGGCTGGTCCGACGAGGAGCTGGAGCACCACATCCGCCAGGCCTTCGTCCTGTCCGATCCCTTGGCCGACATCGCTCCGCCCATCATCGCCATGACCCACGCCCGCAAGGTCAAGGCGCTGATGAAGGAGGCCTTCGGCGACGTGCAGATGGAGGACATGCTGCTGCCCTTCTTCGCCGTCTCGACCAATCTGACCTCGGGCAAGCTGGAGGTGCATCGCGAGGGCACGCTGCGTCACGCCCTGCGCGCCTCCATCTCCATTCCCGGCGTCATGCCGCCCGTGGTGATGAACGGCCAGGTGCTGGTCGACGGCGCCGTGCTGCGCAACTTCCCCAGCGACGTCATGCGGCGGCTGAACAGCGGTCCGGTCGTCGGCGTCGACGTGTCCACGACGCGCGGGGTCGATCCCGAGACGCTGGAGAATCCTCCCTCCTGGTGGCGCTGGATTCTGTCCGGAGCCTGGAAGCACGGCCCGCCGATCGTCTCCATCCTGATGCGCTCTGCCACCCTGTCCAGCGAGGCCGAGCGGATGCAGGCTCGCGCCGAGACGGACCTGCTGATCCTGCCCACGCCCGACGGCGTCGATATCCGCGACTGGAAGGCCTATGCGCCCGCCGTCGCCGCCGGCTACGAGGCCGCCCAGGCGGCTCTGGACAGCCTCAACGGCCCGGTCGAGACCCTGCACCGGCGGCGCCGCTCCGGCGCGCCAGGAGAAATAGTCGAGGAAATGGCAGAAGAGTCCTTCCCTCAGGACGTCGTGGAAACGCCTCTTCAAGACCCTGGCCCAGGCGCGCCAGGAAGGCGTCGCGGTTGGCTGGGTCTTCGGAAAGCGCGGTCAGATAAGGCCTGAGGGCTGTGCCCTTCATCCATTCCAGCACGGCGTTCTCGCCATCCAGAACATGCAGATAGGTCGTCGACCAGATGTCGACCTCCTCGCACCGATCCGCCACCGCGTCATAATAGGCCTCCGCCGCCAGCAGCGGTTGAATGGTGTCGACGCCCTTCAACCTCGCGCTCCACGGCCCGTCCGCCGCCGTCTGGCGCATCAGGGTATGATGCCGCGTCTCCCAGGCCATGGGCATCTGCACCGCCAGCACGCCGCCCGGCGCCAGGGCCTCAGCCAGCCGTCGGAACAGCTTCTCATGGTCGGGCGCCCACTGCAGGGAGGCGTTGGCCAGGATCAGATCGACGGGCGCGTCCGGCGCCCAGGTCTTGAGATCGCCCAGCACCCAATCCACGTCATCCGGCAGGCCGCGCGCCTGCTCCAGCATGGCCGCGCTGGAATCCAGCCCATGGACCCGCGCCTCAGGCCAGCGCCGCTTCAGCAGAGCCGCATGCTGTCCCGCGCCGCAACCGATGTCCCAGACCTCTCGCGGCGTCAGGTCATCCGGCAGATGCGACAGCAGGTCGATGGCCGCGCGATCGCGCTGGCGTTCGAAGCGATTGTATTGCTGGGGGTCCCACGCCGGCGACGTCATCGTCGATATTCTCCCTGTCTGATCGCCGAAGCGATTCGAGGGAGAATGGTACAGCCTCTCAGGATCGAACTGAGGACCTCCGGCTCCACAAACCGGCGCTCTAACCAGCTGAGCTAAGGCTGCACATCTCTGCGCGAGGGCGGTTCTCTAGCGGGCCTCGCCGCCGGGGGCAAGCGGCCTTTTCGCCCTCGCGCAGGATTTTGCGTTTTATCCCCGTCAGTTCCAGCCGCGGCTGGCGATGTACTGCTGCAACTGGGCGATCCGGGTCTGATCCGAGGGGTGGGTCGAGGCGAACTCCGGCGTTCCCGACTGTCGACCCGCCGCCATGGCGCGCCACAGGGCCAGCGACTCGGACGGCTTGTAGCCGGCCGCCGCCATGTAATCGACGCCCAGCCGATCCGCCTCGAGCTCATGGCTGCGCGAGAAGGGCAGCAGCACGCCCAGTTGCGCGCCGAGGCCGCCGAACGCCTGCACGGCCTGGCCGTAGTCGCCCGCCTGGCTCTGCACCGCGCCCAGCACGAGGCCCGCCGTCTGCGTCGTCGATGCGCGCTCGGCCGCGTGCCTTGCGACGACGTGACCGACCTCATGGCCGATCACGGCGGCCAGTTGGTCATCGTTACTGGCCATGCCCAGCAGGCCCGTCGTCACCCCGATGTGGCCCGACGGCAGAACGAAGGCGTTGGGCGTCGAATCCTCGAACACCGCATAATCCCAGGGGCGATTGGTCAGATTGGCCGCCTGAACGATGCGGTCGCCGACGCGGCGCACTCGCGCGTTCTGCGTCGCGTTGTTCGACACCTTCTGCGTCCGCAGCGTCTCGGCCCAGGCGGCCTGCGATTGCTGGATCAGCGCATTGTCGTCAACGAAGACGAACTGGCTTCGGCCCAGGGCCTCATTATAGGCGCAGGCCCCGACGCCCGCGCCAAGAACGGTGGTGGTGATCGCGAGGGCGAGCAAGAGCGGTTTACGAGACATCGGACCTCCGGAAATGACTTCACCGCCATAATGCACGGCTGGCTCGACTGGCTCCATGCCTCAGTGAGCAAAGGGCTGCGCCTGGTCCCTGGTCGGATCCCGCACGAAGGGAACCCTCACCGTAAATCGTGCGCCCGGCTGCGCGTCCGAGACCGCGCACGCTTGAACCTATAGCCCATGAAAAAAGCGCCCCGAGGTGAAACCTCGAGGCGCTTCTTTTCGTTCAGTGCGATCGCTCGCTTAGTCCAGGTTGAACGGCACCCGGACCACGAACTTGGCGTTCGTTGCAGCGCCGTCGACCGTACGGGGCGAAAGCTGCCCACGCTGGACGATACGGATGGCTGCGGCGCCGAAGCCCATGCCGGACGGCTCTTCCGAGACGACGCGGCAACCTTCAGGACGACCATTCGGGGTCACCGTGCACTCGATGGTGGCGGATCCGCCCACGCCGCGATCAAGAGCGCGTTGCGGGAAGTCCCGTTCGGTCGGGCGCGGCGGGCGAGCCCACTGCGGGTTGGTGATCACCGAAGGACGCGGCGGCGCGGGCGGCGCCGGCGGAGGCGGAGGACCCGGGACGATCACGGGCGGGCCCGTGTATTCGACGCGGTCTTCCTTCTTCGTCGGCTCGATCGGCAAGGTCACCGGAGGCGGAGGCGCCTGGGTGTTGACGACCGGCTCGCGCACCTGAAGCTTCGGCGGCGGAGGCGTGTCCGGCGGAGGTGGCGGAGGCGGCGGAGGAGGCGGAGGCGGAGGCGGAGCCATCAGCTCCACATCCACGGCCTCATCCACATAGTCGAACTCTTGGAGCTCAAACTTGCTCTTGTACAGGTAGACACCCGCCAGGACGTGGACGATCACCGAGATGGCGATCCCGACCATTGCACCCGTAGAAAGTTTCTTCTTTCTGGGCGCATCGAGCAGAGGGTCGCGGTGCTCGTGAGGTTCAGCAGTCATGCTTTTGAGTCACGCCCCCTTACGAATGATCTTCGCCAACCAGGGCGACACTGTAGAAACCATTATCCTGCAAGGCGTTCATGACCTGCATGAAGTCCCCGTAACGCGTCTGCTGGTCAGCGCGGATGAAGATCCGCTCCTGCTCAGGGTCACGCGTTCCGATCTGGATCTTCAGATCATCGCCTAACGAGCCCACAGAGCTCCTGAAGTCGCCAATCCAAACTTCGCCGCCATTCTGGATGGAGATGAAGACAGGCTTGGGCGGATTAGGAGCCGGCGGAGCGACGGCGCGTGGAAGTGTCACCGGCACCGACACGGTGGCGAGCGGAGCCGCCACCATGAAGATGATGAGGAGAACAAGCATAATGTCCACGAAAGGCGTGACATTGATATCGCTGTTCGCCTCGACGGTGTACTTGCCGCCGCCGGAACCGGAAAGTTTGGCGGCCATCCGTCTTACGCTCCCTTGTCGAGTTGACGCGAGATCGAGTTCATCAGCTCGGCGTTGAAGCCGTCAGCGCGAGCGCCGTACGAAGCGATGCGGGTGTTGAAGTAGTTATAGAAGATAACCGCCGGGATAGCCGCGAACAGACCGATGCCGGTAGCCAGCAGGGCTTCAGCGATACCCGGAGCCACGACGGCCAGGTTGGTGGTGTTCGACTCGGCGATGCCGATGAACGAGTTCATGATGCCGTACACGGTGCCGAACAGACCGATGAACGGACCCGACGAACCGACCGAAGCCAGGAACTGCTGACCGCCCGAGAGGCGGATGCCCAGGCCGCCTTGGACGGCGCCGATGGCGTTGCCCGCGCGGGCGACGGTGGAGTCGCGGTGAACGCCGGTGACGTCCAGGCCGGCTTGACGCGACAGTTCGATTTCGCCGGTCGCCGCAGCAGCCATGTCGGCCAGCGGGTTGCCGTCGAACTCTTCCGAGGTGGCCAGGCGACGGATGTCAGCCAGGTTGCGAGCGCCGCGGTACTCTTCCAGGAAGCGGTTGGTCTTCTTGTTCAGCGAGCTGAACTCAACCAGTTTGATGAGCAGCAGCGTCCAGGAGAAGATCGAGGCGAGGACCAGACCGGCCATCACGACCTTAACCACCGGGTGCGCCATCATAAACATGGCGATCGGGGTGAGGCCCGCGCCGCCGTGGCCGGCAGCGGCCTCTTCAGCGGGAGCGGCTTCTTCAGCAGCGGCGTCAGCCGCCGGTGCAGCAGCGTCGGCGGCCGGAGCGGCGGCGTCAGCAGCGGGGGCCGAAGCGGCGGCCGGGGCGGCCGGTGCGGCCGCGTCCTGCGCCAGAACCGGCGAGCTCGCCATCAGGACGGCGGCGCCGGCCATTGCGAGGAGGATATTCGTCTTCTTGCTATCGAGCATGTTTCGCCAGTTCCTGCTTTGGTCTGACTCGTGGAACCCAAGTCCCAACCGCGTCAGTCGGCTGGGCCTTTACCGTGAAATTTTCCTCCCGCCGGAATTTCTCCCCCGCCGGTCGGCGCCTCATTCTTGCGAAACATCCGGGGATGCCTTGCAGACTGGAGCGATGGAACCATACCCCCCCGTCCACAGCCTGCAAGCAAGAATGCGGTTAAGTCCCTTTGACGAACGCCTATCGGAGCGTCAAGGGCGGAAAATAGCTTTTCACCCCCGGACTCGCGCCTCGACGTCATGCGCGCACAAATATTGCATGAGTATGCCATAAAACGGCAACATCAGTGCCGCGCGCCAGAATGTTAAGGAAAGTTTAGGCCCATGACGATTTTTCGGCTTTTTCAAGGCCGAGGCGAATAATCATCATTCAAGGGGAAAGTGGTGCCTGGAGGCGGATTCGAACCACCGACACGCGGATTTTCAATCCGCTGCTCTACCAACTGAGCTATCCAGGCGTCGCTTTGCGTCGCGAGAGGCGGCTCTATAGGCGAGCCCGGACGGGCTGTCCAGACGCCAATTCACTCAATTCCACGATCTTTTTCATCATCGTGCGCCTCTTCAGCCGGAATGGCGTAGCCGCCGCTGAACCAGCGCTGCAGATCAACGTCGGCGCAACGCTTGGAGCAGAAGGGCTTGTAGGCGGCGACCGCTTCGGCGCGACGGCAAATGGGGCACTGGGCCATGCGTCAGCCCTCCTCGATCTCAAACACGCCCGGCGCGGCGTCGGGGATGATGTGGGCGCGCGGACCCAGGTCCGCCACCCACGGCGACAGGATCGCCGCTGACACCGGACTGCAACGCAAGGCCAGACGCGGCGTCGCCCGATCCGTCAGCAGGGCGAGACGCAGGCGACGCAGGGCGCCGATTTCCCGCGCTCCCGACGCAGCGAGTCGTTCATCCGCGGGCGTATGCTCCCACGGCAAGGACAGCTGCAGCAGGCCGAACCGGCTGAGAGGCCCGATCGCCGCGCCGTGACGGTGCGCGAACGCCTGACGCGCCATGGACAAGGTGGTCTCCGGGTGCAGGCCGACGCCGACCAGATCGATCGCGATCAAGCCGCCCCACCCTTTCAGCGCCAGCAGCCGCGCCGCCTGACGCAGCCCCTCGCGATTGACCGCCTCTCGCCCCTTGCGGGAGTCACGGCCGGCGACCGGGGCGTAATCGATGTCGACCGCGATCAGGGCGCGGGTCCGCTCCACCGCCAGGTCCAGGCCGAGTTCGGGCACGGTCATTCCGGCGGCCAGAGCCTCTTCTTCGGCCTGCAGCGCCGCCCGGATGGCCTCGGCGCCCGTCACGGGCGTCACGCCCGGCGCCAGCATGTTGAGGACGGCGGCGACGTCGGGACCAGCCTCCAGCAGGCGCGGCTCGCCGCTCGCCTCGCCCAGGCGGCGCAGAACCGGCCCCTTGCGCTCGCGCGGCTCGGCCGTGACCTCAAGCTCGAGCTTGGCGCCTTCGGACAGGCGATCCGCCTTGCCCAGCGGCAGGAAGCCGAGCGGCTCGCCGCCGCCCAGGTCGATGAAGGCGCCGCGCAGCCCCGGCGCCAGACGCGCCGCCCGGCCGACGACGCGCGCGCCCAGGCGATGTTCGGGCCGGTCGTCGTCTCTATGTATAATGAGGGCGCAGGCGCGCCCATCGCGGAAGACCATGCCCCGAGTCTCGCCCGGAGCCGCGTCCAGGAAGACCTCGACATCGGCCATCAGGCCGCCTCGGCCCGCCAGCCGGAGCCGCGCAGAAGATTCGCCGCCTCATAGAGCGGCAGGCCCATGACCGCGGGATGGCTGCCGACGATTCGGCTGACAAAGGCGGCGGCCCGCCCCTGGATGCCATAGCCTCCGGCCTTGCCCCGCCATTCGCCCGAGGCGACATAGGCGGCGATCTCGTCCCGGGAGAGGGGCTTGAAGCTGACGCGGGTCTCGACCACGCGCCAGGAGACGCGTCCGCTGCGGATCACGGCCACGCCGGTGAAGACGCGATGATTGCGCCCGGACAGCAGTTCCAGAAAGCGGATCGCCTCGGCCTCATCGGCCGGCTTCTCCAGCAGGCGACGGCCCACGGCCACCACCGTATCGGCGGCCAAGACGACATCATCGGGATGGCGCTCGGCCACGACCGCAGCCTTGGAACAGGCCAGGCGCTGGGCCAGGCGCGCGGGCGCCTCGGCCTTCAGCGGCGTTTCGTCGATATCGGCGGGATCCACCAGATCGGGCGCGATGCCGATCTGCGCCAGCAATTCGATGCGGCGCGGGCTCGACGAGGCCAGAATCAGCCTCGGAGCCGAAGCGTCAGGACGCGACACGCGCGTCCTTACTTGAAGCGATAGGTGATGCGACCCTTGGTCAGGTCATAGGGCGTCATCTCGACCAGCACCTTGTCGCCGGCCAGCACCCGGATGCGGTTCTTGCGCATCTTACCCGCAGTGTGGGCGATGATCTCGTGATCGTTTTCCAGCGTCACGCGAAACGTCGCGTTCGGCAGCAATTCGCTGACCACGCCGGGGAACTCCAGCAGTTCTTCCTTAGCCATGCGGCCTCTCTCGCCCGTGTGAATACGACTGCGGGCCCGCGCCGGGCGTGAGCGCGAGCCGTGAAAGTGAGGGCGCCTAATGCACCAAAACGCTTAGATAGTCGAGTTCAGCCCCGACGGTAGAGGGCGCATACCAGCGTAAAGAGGCGACGGGCCGTTTCCTGGTCCACCTCCACCTTGCCTTCCAGCCTGGCTTTCAGCAGGGCGGCGCCTTCATTGTGAAGGCCCCTGCGCCCCATATCGACCGACTCGATCTGACTGGGCGAGGAGCCGCGCAGGGCCTCATAATAGCTTTCGCAGATCAGGCCGTAGTCGCGGATCACCGTCTTCATCGGCGTCAGCGACAGGACGTGGGTGCGGCTGAAATCCGGTCCGGCGATATCGAAGGCCAGGCGATTGTCCTGCGACGACAGCGTCAGGGTGTAGGGTCCGCCTTCGGCCCCGTCCGGGATGAAGCTGTTCTGCTCGACCAGGTCGAAGACGGCCACCCGGCGCTGATGCTCGATCTCGGCCGTGGCCGCCGGCAGGGAGGCGTTGTCGATCTCGATCGCCTTCAGTTGATGAGGGCCGCTCATGCGCTCGTCTCGTCCAGATGGGTCGGGGCGATGCGCGCAGGCCATCGTTCCGACAGATCGGTCAGCACCGCGTCCAGACACTCCACGTCGATCCGCAGGTCTCCGCCGCCGGCGAACATCATCAGCACCTTGCCGCCCGGCGCCTCGGTCGGATGGAAGTCCATCGCCAGAAGCTCCAGCGCCTGATCCGGCAGGCGTGGCAGACGACGGCTCTTGACCGCCTGAACGTCGCCGAACTGCATGGCGGCCATGACGCGCGTACCGCCGCATTCCCAGCAGAATCGCGACAGGACGACCGTCAAGCGACGCGCCTCCTTCTCCCAGCGGATGTCGACCGGGCGCATGATGGCGTCCTGAAGCGCGGCCGAGATGATCTGCAGATCGTCCGCATCCTCGGCCAGCAGGCGCAGGGGCGCGATCGGCGCCAGGCTTTCGCCCTCAGCCTCGTTCAGGGCCGCCTGTTCGGGGGCCGAGATCGGTTCGCCGTCAGTGCTCATCGCCCTCCCCCTTTATCCTGCGGACGTCGGCGCCGCAGGCGCCCAGCTTCTCTTCCATCCGCTCGAAGCCGCGATCCAGGTGATAGACGCGGCCGACCGTCGTCTCACCTTCGGCCACAAGTCCGGCGATGACCAGAGACATGGAGGCGCGAAGATCCGTCGCCATGACCGGCGCCCCCTTCAGCCCGTCGACGCCCCGCACCACGGCCTCGCCCGCATGAACCGTGATATCGGCGCCCAGACGCGCCAGTTCCGGCGCATGCATGAAGCGGTTCTCGAAAATGTTCTCGCGGATGACGCTTTCGCCCTCGGCCGTCGTCATCAGGGCCATGAACTGCGCCTGCAGGTCGGTGGCGAAGCCCGGATAGATTTCGGTCGTGACGTCCACCGCCTTCAGCCGCTGGGTCGGGTCGCGGCGGACGATCAGCCCGTCCTCGGTCGGTTCGATCTCGACGCCGGCCTCGATCATCTTGTCGGTCAGGGCGGTGATCAGATCGGCGCGCCCCTTGGTCAGGCGCACCTCGCCACCGGCCATCGCCGCAGCCAGTGCATAGGAGCCCATCTCGATTCGATCGGGAATCACCGACCAGGTCGCGCCCGACAGGGACGAGACGCCGGTGATGGTCAGCACATCCGTGTCCAGGCCTTCGATCTTCGCGCCCATGGCGATCAGGCAGCGGGCCAGGTCGCCGATCTCCGGCTCGCGCGCGGCGCGCTTCAGCACCGTCGTCCCGTTCGCCAGCACGGCGGCCAGAAGGGCGTGTTCGGTCGCGCCTACGGAGACAAAGGGAAACTCGATCTCGGCCCCCCGCAGCCCTCCGGGCGCCGTGGCGGTGACATAACCCTCTTCCAGTTCGATCGCCGCGCCCATGGCCGTCAGGGCCTGAAGGTGCAGATCGACCGGCCGCGCGCCGATGGTGCAGCCGCCCGGCAAGGAGACCTTGGCGTTTCCCGTGCGCGCCAGCAACGGCCCCAGAACGTTGAACGAAGCCCGCATCTGACGCACCAGATCATAGGGGGCGAAGGTCGAGGTCAACTCGGGCGCGTGGAACAGCGTCTCCTGCCCGTCCGCCCCCTCGCGTTCGGTCACCTCCACGCCAAACTGACGCAGCAGTTGGCCGAGGAAGCGCGTGTCCGCCAGACGCGGCATGTTGGTCAGCAGCAGGGGCTGATCGGTCAGGATCGACGCCGCCATCAGCTTGATCGCCGAGTTCTTGGCTCCGCTGACCGGAATGGAGCCGTTGAGGCGATGGCCGCCGTGGATGACGATGCTGTCCATGGGTATCGGGATGATCCTGGGGCTCGGACCCCTACGGCCCGGCAAACCGGTTATCTAGCAAGGCTGACGGCGGCCGCGAAAGGCCGGAACGTCGCAGGACGGATGACTTTCAGTTGCTTTCCTTGGGCGACCTCGCCCCGCCCGCGCCCGGCGCCTTGCGACGGCGCAGATTGGCCCTCAAGGCGGCGGCCAGACGCGCCGCGCGTTCGGCCTTGGCCGAGGCGGCCGGAGCGGCGTTTACGCTGGCGGAAGGAGACGAGTCGGCGTCGAGGCGCGTCTCGTCTGCGTCTTTGGTCGGCTTGTTCATGAACACAGCAGACCGCGCCCAAAGATTTTGATCAAGCATGCATTTTGGGCTTGGCCCGGCCGAAGCCTTTGGCTATACGGCCGCTTCCTCAGTGACCCGCCGCCGTAGCTCAGTGGTAGAGCGCATCCTTGGTAAGGCTGAGGTCGGCAGTTCAATCCTGCCCGGCGGCACCATCGAGGCCCAAACCTGAACGGTTTGGGCCTCGACCATTTCAGGCCCCTCCCGACAGAACAATGCGTCTTCATCGCCTTGGGCGAAGGCGACAGCACGGCCGATCGGCCTATCCGCGTACAACCTCAGGAATGCCCGCCGGTTCGCCGAAGATTATTCGGGCCGCAGCGCCTTATACCGACTAGCCAAGCCCCAGCCCCCACCGCTAGCTTCGACGTATCTGTATACGTTTGAGAGCCGAGGGGGCTTCCATGAAGCGCGTTCTATTGACTACGGCTGCGGTTCTGACCGTAGCCTTTCCGGCGTTCGCCCAGGACACGACCTCGGCCGCCACGCCGAAATGGGATGTGCAGAACCCGACGGGCGGCGCCCAGCGCGACGTGAACATCAACGTCGACGAAGGCACCTGGATGGCGGTGGACGTCAGCCCTGACGGCCGCGAGATCGTCTTCGACCTGTTGGGCGACATCTATGTGATGCCGATCACCGGCGGCGAGGCGCGCCCCATCGCCTCGGGCGTCGCCTGGGACATGCAGCCGCGCTATTCGCCGGACGGCCGCTTCATCGCCTTCACCTCGGACCGCGCGGGCGGCGACAACCTGTGGGTCATGGACCGCGACGGCTCCAACCCGCGTCAGGTGTCGAACGAGACCTTCCGCCTGCTGAACTCCCCGACCTGGACGCCCGACAGCCAGTTCGTCGTCGGCCGCAAGCACTTCACCTCCTCGCGCTCGCTGGGCGCAGGCGAAATGTGGATGTACCACCGCGCAGGCGGCGGCAGCGGCGTGCAACTGACCGAGCGCCGCACCCAGCAGAAGGACACGGGCGAGCCCGCCTTCTCGCCCGACGGCCGCTATATGTACTTCAGCGACGACGCCACGCCGGGCGGCGTCTTCGACTACTCCAAGGACCCCAACACCCAGCTCTATGTGATCCGTCGCCTGGATCGCGAGACGGGCGAGATCAAGCCCTTCGTCACCGGTCCGGGCGGCTCGGTGCGCCCCACCCCCTCGCCGGACGGCAAGTCCCTGGCCTTCGTGCGCCGCGATCGCTACCAGTCGACGCTCTACGTCATGGACCTGGAGTCCGGGCGTGAGACGCCGATCTACGACGCCCTGGACCGCGACATGCAGGAGACCTGGGCCATTCACGGCGTCTATCCGGGCTTCAGCTGGACCCCGGACAACGGCTCCATCGTCATCTGGGCCGGCGGCAAGATCCGCCGCATCGACGTGGCGTCCAAGGCCGTCAGCGACATCCCCTTCCGCGTTACCGACACCCGCCGAGTGCAGGAGACCGCCCGCTTCCCCGTCGAAGTGGCGCCGGACCAGTTCGAAGTGAAGATGGTCCGCTGGGCCCAGACCTCGCCCGACGGCTCCAAGGTGGTGTTCGAGGCCCTGGGCAATCTGTGGATCCGCGACCTGCGCGACGGCGCCGCCGGCGCGCCCCGCCGCCTGACGCGCCAGAGCGACCATTTCGAACTCTATCCGTCCTGGTCGCGCGACGGCCGGTCCATCGTCTACACGACCTGGAGCGACGACAAGCTGGGCTCCATCCGCGTCGTTCCGGTCGCGGGCGGCGAAGGCCGGACCATCACGACCAACCCCGGCCACTATCTGGAGCCGCGCTTCTCGCCGGACGGCCAGACGATCGTCTACCGCACCTCCAGCGACGGCTATCTGCGCTCGGCCCTTTGGAGCCGCGAGCCGGGCGTCTACCGCATCTCCGCGCGCGGCGGCGAGCCGGTGAAGATCACCGATTCCGGCGCCAACCCGCAGTTCGGCGCGCGCAATGACCGCATCTTCGTCAGCGCCCGTGACGGCGACAAGCGCGTTCTGCGCTCGATGAACCTGTCGGGCGAGGATGTCCGCGACCACATCAGCAGCGAATGGGCGGCCGAGTTCTCGGTCTCCCCTGATGAGCAGTGGATCGCCTGGACCGAGCGCTTCAACGCCTATATCGCGCCCTTCGCCTCGACGGGCCGCGCCATCACGGTCGGCGCCGACAGCAAGGCCCTGCCGCAGACGCGCGTCACCCGTGACGCGGGCGAATGGCTGCACTGGTCAGGCGATTCCAGCCGCCTGCAGTGGTCGATGGGTCCGGAGCTGTTCTCGCGTCCGCTGAGCGAAAGCTTCGCCTTCATGGACGGCGCCCCCGCCGACCTGCCCAGGCCGGCCGAGCATGGGATCAAGATCGGCTTCACCGCCGACTACGCCCGCCCCAGCGGCGTGACGGTCCTGTCCGGCGCCCGCCTGATCACCATGAAGGGCGAGGAAGTCATCGAGGACGGCGTGGTGGTCGTCAACGGCAACCGCATCGAGGCCATCGGCCCGCGCGGCTCGGTCACGATTCCGACCGGCGCCCGCGTCATGGACATGGCCGGCAAGACCATCATCCCCGGCCTGGTGGACGCCCACTGGCACGGCCGCATGGGCTCGGACGAAATCATCCCGCAGCAGAGCTGGATGAACTACGCCGCCCTGGCCTTCGGGGTGACGACGCTGCACGATCCGTCCAACGACAACAGCGAGATCTTCGCCCACAGCGAACTGGCCAAGGCCGGACGCGTCGTCGCGCCGCGCATCTTCTCGACCGGCACGGTCTTGTATGGCGCGGCCACGCCGACCACGGCGGTCATCAACGACCTGGATGACGCCCGTTCCCACCTGCGCCGCATGCAGGCGATTGGCGCCTGGAGCGTGAAGAGCTACAACCAGCCCCGCCGCGAGCAGCGTCAGCAGATCATGCAGGCCGCCCGCGAACTGGGCATGATGGTCGTCCCAGAAGGCGGCTCGCTCTACCACCAGAACATGAGCATGCTGGTCGACGGCCACACCACCATCGAACACTCGGTGCCGGTGGAGCGCATGTACGACGATGCGGTGCAACTGTGGTCGCAGACGGGCACGGCCTATACGCCGACCCTGATCGTCGGCTTCGGCGGCGCCTGGGGCGAGAATCACTGGTACGAGGTCACGGATGTCTGGAAGGACCCGATCCTGAGCCAGTACGTCCCGCGCCGCATCCTCGATTCGCGCTCGCGCCGTCCGGTGAAGACCCCGCCGGAGGAGCTGAACCACATCTCCATCGCCCGCGAATCGAAGCGGCTGATGGATCAGGGCGTCTCGGTCCAGATCGGCGCCCACGGCCAGCGTGAAGGCCTCGGCGCCCACTGGGAGCTGTGGATGTTCGAACAGGGCGGCATGAGCGCCCACGAATCCCTGCGCGTCGGCACCATCAACGGCGCCCGCGCCCTGGGCATGGACAAGGACATCGGCTCGCTGGAAGTCGGCAAGCTAGCCGATCTGGTCGTGCTGGACGCCAATCCGCTCGAGAACCTGCGGGACTCGACCAAGATCGGCTACACCATGATCAACGGCCGCCTGTTCGATAACCACATGAACGAGGTCGGCGGGCCTGAGCGCAAGCCGTTCTGGTTCGAGAGCGAAGACGGTCAGGCTTGGAGCGCCTCGGGCACGGTCACGACCGCCGAGTCGCACAGCCACACGCACAACTGATCCCGCCGCAAGGCAGGAACGCGAAAGGGCCCGGCATCCGCCGGGCCCTTTTTCGTGAGCAGTTCAGTTTGAGCGTTGGTCACTGCCTGCCTCCGCTCGTCCCGGCGTCCGCCGGGATGAGCGGGGATGAAAAGGCACGATCAGCACTTGAGGGGAATTGCTCAGTACAAGCCCGAGAGTGACGGAGGTTGAGCATCTCCCGCTTGCGCCTTGAAACGCGAACGGGGGTGAGGAGGTTACTCTCCCAGCCCGCGCACCGAGGCTTCCAGCAGGGCGTTCCGCCGCGCCGCGCGACCCTTGAGCCAACGCATGGCGACGACCAGCGCCACCACCACCGCGCCGAAGGCCAGCAGCCACAGGGTCGGATTGTGGGCCTCGCTCATCATCTCCAGCCTGGCCAGGCCCTTGGCCGCCAGATAGCCCGGCGCCAACATGGCCAGAACCCAGACGAAGGCCGAGCTGACGTTGGCGATCTGGAAGACGCGCTGTCGCATCTGCAGCACCCCGACCATCACCGGCACGAAGGCGCGCAAGGGGCCGAAGAAACGGCCGATGAAGATGGAGGCCACGCCGTAACGGCGGCAGTAGAGCCGCGTCCACGCCAGCTTGCGACGATGCGGGACCAGCATATGGTGGCGCAGCACCCGCGTGCCCAGACGGCGTCCGATCCAGTAGGAGATGGCGTCGCCCATCACGGCGCCGATGACGCATCCGCCGATGACGGTGAAGGGATCCAGTACGCCTGCCGCCACCAGACCGCCCGCCGCGACCAGAAGCCCCGTCGCCGGCACGAAGGCGCCGATGACGACCAGGGACTCGAAAAAGGTCACGACGCCGAGGATCACGCCGGCCCACATGGCGTTGCGGGCGATGAAGTCGGCGGCCGAGGTAAGCAAACTGTCCATACTGATCCTTTGCCCGAGGGCATATGGGATCAGACCATGGAAAGGGAATGCGGCGATGCGACGCCTGGAGGGAAAAAGCGCACGGCGTGACCCTCAGGCCGCACTTCGGCGGCTCTATATCCTACCGCGAGGCGTCGTCGGGCGTGTCGCGGCGCTCATCGTCGAGATCAAACGGACGGATCCGACTGGAACGCTCGCGCGGACTACGCACGCCCAAGGGGCCCGGCACGGCGCCGTAGGCGTCACGCCAGCCATAGCCGCCCAGTCCATATCGGCCCGCCCCGAAGCCATAGGGATCGAACCCGTAAGGGCCGTAACCGTAGCCGTAGCTCCAGGGCGCGTTCTTGGTCTGACTGAAGCTGAGGTTCAGCGTGCCGTTCTCGCCCAGGGGCAGGGACACCGCCGCGCCGAAGTCCTTGTAGCCGCCCGTGCCGATTCCTGCGCTGACCATGCCGTGCATCTTGCGGGGAGCGGCCTCCTCCCAGGCGTCAGCCCAGGTTTCCACGGGCGGCGCATCCGCCTTGCGCTCGCCGATCCAGCGGGAAATCTGCTCTTCGGTCGTCAGGCCGTGGGGCGCCGCAGTCTGAAGGGTCACGGCAGGCGAGGCGTCGCTGACCGTCTCGGCCAGGGCGGCGGCGCTCGCCGTCGGCACGGCGCCCGAACCCGCGCGCGGCGCGGTCGAAACCACGCCCTCGGGGTCGCTGCTCGCCAGCAAGAGGGAGGCGGCCATGAGTTCGATCAGCATACGCATCTACTCCCGTTCACGATCACCCTACCCTCAAATGCGGCCAAGGTCAGGCCGTCCCTTCGTCGCGCCCTCCATCCCCGCGTCCCAGGGGGTCAGGCAAGGGTTCGCCGTCGGCCACGAAACTGAGCGCGACCGAGTTGATGCAGTAACGCAGGCCCGTCGGCGGCGGGCCGTCGGGGAAGACGTGGCCCTGATGGCTGTCGCAACGGGCGCAGCGCGTCTCGACCCGCACCATGCCATGGCTGTCGTCGCGCACGGCGCGGACGTGAGCCGGGTCGACGGGCTCGGTGAAGCTGGGCCAGCCCGTGCCGCTCTCGAACTTGGTCACCGACCGGAACAGCGGCAGGCCGCACTCGCGGCAGCAGAAGACCCCTGCCCGCTTTTCTCCCAGCAGGGTCCCGCAGAAGGGCGCCTCGGTGCCGTGGGCCAGAAGCACGCGCTTCTCCTCCGGCGACAGGTCAGCCTCCAGCACCGCACGCTGGCTGTCGGTCGGCGGCGTCAGGTCATAGCCGGAGGCGGAACGCATGGCGGCGGGAGATTCGGTCTGGGTCATGGTTCTCAAATAGGAAGGGCCGGACGGTCGTTCCACCGTCCGGCCCTCAATAGCCCGAGATGATCGTTGGGATCAGGCTCCGAACAGCCCGTTCACCCACGTCCGCACGGCCGCTTCGTCCGTCGCGTCGCCGGTGTAGGCCAGCGCGCCCGAGGGGGCGTAGGGCGCATTATTGCCGCGCTGGCGCGTCGTCCAGGCCTTATGGCCATAGCTCAGGTCGGCGTAGTTGGACGGCAGGCGAAGGACGGTCTGCTCGATGAAGATGGTGTCCTCGGCCGTGGTCGACCCGGCGATGCGCACGTTCGGCAGGCGGCTCAGCAGATCCAGGGTGTCCAGGCAGCCGCCCGAGCAGCCGGCGTCGACCAGGACGACCACCTGGCCCTGCACCGGGTTGGCGGCGCCGGTGTCCGGGGTCGCCGGACGGCCGGGCATGACGAAGGTCGGCTGACCGGCGGCGATGGCGCTGTCGAAGGCCGCGACGATGGCCTGGGTCTGTTCGATCACCGCGCCTGATTCCTGGACGAAGCGCGGGTCGGACACCATCCGGTTCAGGGTGTCGGCGAACCACTGGCGGTTGGCCGCAGTGGCGCGATAGGTGATCTGGCCGGCTTCAGGCTGGCGACTGACGGTGAATTCCGGCGACCAGATGCGGTTGGCCAGGCCATAGCCGCGCGTGGTGGCGTTGATCGACGACCCATTGGCGCCGCGCAGGTCGAGCACGAAGCCCTGCGGTCCGCGGATCGCGGCGGACTGGGCTTCGATCTGGGCGAAGAAGGCGTCCCACCCCGCATTGTCCGCCAGGGAGTGGACGTTGACCCACGGGCGGCCGTTCACCGTCTCGACCGACAGGGGCGCGCCCGACGGGACATAGACCGAGGCGCGATAGGCGGCTTCCAGGTTCTGGGCCGTCGCCGGCTGCGGCGACAAGGTGTAGTCGCGGGTGCGGCGACCGACCTGGAACTCACAGGTTCCCGGCACGCCCGTGGTCATGGGGTTGTTGCGGTTCCACAGCAGATAGGGGGCGCTGCGGACACGCCCGGCCTCGGTCGTCAGATCGCCTTCGAACTGATCCAGCTTGGCCTTGGCCAGGTCCTCGATCGGCTCGGCGTTGCAGCTCTTGAGGACAGCGCCCAGCGGCGGCGCGCCGCGCACGCCTTCCTGAACATAGGAGACGACATACTGGCCGTTGCGCCAGGCTGTGGCCACGCCCGGCCAGCTGGTGGCGAAGAACGGACCCAGACCCTCGTAGGTCGGGCGGGCGGCAATGTTGGAGTCGCGGAAACCGTTGGCGTACCAGCGCAGCAGATAGGCGTGGCTGTCGCCGCTGTTGACCTGACCGGCCTTGGCCTGGGCCTGCTCCAGACCCGAGTCCAGCCAGGCGCGGAACGGTGCGCTGGCCTCGCCGGGCACCACAGCGGCCGGGTGGTTGTCGCGCAGCGCCGCGTGCATGGCCTGAAGGTCCTGACGGGCCAGATCGCTGAAGTTCTGGGCCGAGGCGGCCGAGGCGGCGAAAGTCAGGGCCAGTACGGCCGCCGAAGCGGAAAGCAGGCTTTTCATGGGGGTTCTCCCAGTCCGTCAGAGTGCGGGTTGGGCGTGTTTTAGACTCAATAACGGCGCCGTCGCCACCCCTGTGACGAAATTGCACCGCTTTCCCGGTCGCGACGTTTACGCGCGCCTGTTTCCCGACTAGGCCGTGGGTTCTGCAGGCGTAAAATGCGCCGAAACGCTGCGTGCTTGCGAAATGACCGCCCTGGTTGATCTTTTTCTGAACTCCACGGGGCGCGTCGGCCGGTTCCGCTTTGTACTGGGCGCAGCGTGCCTGATCGGCGCCTGGGCCGTGACTGATCTTCTTCTGCCGATCCCCGCCTGGATTCACGCCCTCGTCGCCGCCGCCCTAGTCTACTGCGGGTTCTGCGTCCTGTCGCAGCGTCTGCATGATCGGGGACGTTCAGGCTGGTGGAGCGGGCTGATCCTGGCCGCCTTCGTCCTGGCATGGCCCCCGTTGCTGACGCCCCTGCCGTTGACGCCGCTGGCGGGGGCCGCGACCGCCGCCCTTGCGCTCATCGCGTTCGACCTGGCCGTCCTGCCCGGCCAGAAAGCCTTCAATCGCTATGGGGCCGCGCCGGGCGTCCGGCGTCAGAGCGGCGCGAGACCCGGCTGAACCGGGCCGAACACCCGCTGGAAGGACGACCTCAGCGCGTCGTCCGCCTCGTCCATCGTCGCCAGCACGCCCAGATCGACCAGGCTGGTCACCCCGTGTTCGGTGATGCCGCAGGGCACGATGCCGCCGAAATGATCCAGGTCCGGCTCCACGTTCAGGCTGATGCCGTGGAAGCTGACCCATTTGCGGACCTTGACGCCGATGGCGGCGATCTTGTCCTCGCGGCTCCAGCCGGCGCCCTTGCGCTCGACCCAGACGCCGACGCGGCCCTCGCGCATTCCGGCTTCGACGCCGAAACGGTCCAGGGCGCCGATGATCCAGTCCTCCAGCCCGTGAACAAAGCCGCGCACGTCCTTGCCGCGCCGGTTCAGGTCCAGCATCACATAGGCCACGCGCTGGCCCGGCCCGTGATACGTGAACTGCCCGCCCCGCCCCGTCCGGTGAACCGGAAAGCGGTCGGGCGCCAGCAGGTCGTCGTCCTTGGCCGAGACCCCGGCGGTATAGAGCGGCGGGTGTTCCAGCAGCCAGACCAGCTCCTCGGCCTCGCCGGCGGCGATGGCGGCGACGCGCGCCTCCATGGCGGCCTCGGCGGCGGGGTAGTCGACATAGCCGGACGACAGGGCCCATTCGACCGGACGGCCGTCCTCGCGAAGCAGGCTGCGTTGGGAAGAGTTTAACGGGTCGGCAAGCATGATGCCCTCAATGTGGGGCCGAACGCGGCGGCGCAAGGGCCGCCCGTTGATTTGCGAGTATCCTCTTTGAGCCAGATCGAAGCCGTCGATGTCGAGATTTCGGTCGTGCTGGGCCGTTCGGTCCTGCCGATGCAGCAACTGCTGCGCATGGGCCGCGGCGCGGTGATCCCGCTGGACGCCTCGGAAAAGGACGAGGTCTGGATTCTGGCCAACAACCACCCGGTCGCGCGCGGCGAGATCGAGATTCGCGACGACCGCATCGCCATCACGGTGACTCGGCCGGCGGATGTGTATGATTTCATGGCGGGCGCGGCTTGATGCTGGGCCGCGGTCAGAAGGCCCCGCCTACTCGACCCGACGCGGCCTGAAGATCGGTTTGAAGGAAAATCGCTCGGCGGCGACGGATTTCGCAAAACGCTCTTTTCTTTCCGGCGGCTCTCCGCTATTGCCCGCCCTCCGATGCGAGCGGTCGTGGCGGAATTGGTAGACGCGCAGCGTTGAGGTCGCTGTGGGGCAACCCGTGGAAGTTCGAGTCTTCTCGACCGCACCATCTGATCTGACAGGGCGAATCTCGGCTAGATACGGCTGACATCAATCTCCAGAGGAGGCAGATACGTGACCCACACGGACTTTGCCCCTCTGCGCCCCGAAGACTCCCCTCTCGAGAACGATGATCACGCCGCCCTCGGCGAAGACTACGCCCTGACGGCGGCCTTCGTCGAAAAGGTGGTGGACGCGGCCGATGACGGCGACGGCATGCGGCTGCGCGGCCTGCTGGAAGACCTGCACCCCGCCGACGTCGCCGACCTGATGGGCTTCCTGACCGCCGAGCACCGCTCGGTCGTGGTCCAGTGGCTGCCGCCGGACCTGCTGGCCGAAGCCCTGCCGGAAATGGACGACGGCATCCGTGAAAAGGTGCTGGAGCGCGTCCCCTCCGCCACCCTGGCCGAAGCGCTTCAGGAACTGGATTCGGACGACGCCGCCTCGGTCGTTGAAGACCTGGAGGAGGACCAGCGCGAACGCGTCCTGGCCGCCATGCCCGAGGTCGAACGCGCCGCCATCGAATCCTCGCTCGGCTATGAAGAGGATTCGGCCGGCCGCCTGATGCAGCGCGAATTCATGGCCGCGCCGCAGTTCTGGAACGTCGGCGACACCATCGACCATGTCCGCGCCCAGGGCGATCATCTGCCCGAGCTCTTCTTCGACATCTATGTGGTCGATCCCATGAACCGGCCGGTCGGCGGGGTGGCCATCAGCCGGATGCTGCGCAGTCCGCGCGGCACGCCCCTGACCGAGCTGATGGAGCCGGTGAACCCCATCGAGGTGGACGTCGACCAGGAAGAGGTCGCCTACATCTTCGAGAAATACCACCTGATCTCGGCCCCTGTGGTCGACGTCGGCGGGCGACTGGTCGGCCAGCTGACCGTCGACGACGTGGTCAACATCATCCAGGAAGAGAACCGCGAGGACATCCTGCGTCTGGCCGGGGTCGCCGACGAGGACCGCTCGTCCAGCGTGATGGAGATCGTGCGCGGCCGCGTGCCCTGGCTGGGCATCAACCTGTTCACCGCCGTCCTGGGCGCCAGCGTGATCGCCTTGTTCGAGGGCACCATCCAGCAGATCGTGGCGCTTGCCGTGCTGATGCCCATCGTCTCGGCCATCGGCGGCAATGCGGGGACGCAGGCCCTGACCGTCACCGTGCGGGCCCTGGCGACGCGCGAACTGAACGCCTCCAACGCCCTGCGGACCTTCTGGCGCGAGATGGCGGTCGGCCTGGCCAACGGCTTTGTCCTCGCGCCGCTGATCGGCCTGGCGGCGGGCTTCTGGTTCCACGACTGGCGCATCGGCGCGGTCATCGCCGCCGCGATGATCCTGAACCTGCTTGTGGCGGCCAGCGTGGGCGTGCTGACCCCGCTGACCCTGTCCAAGCTCAAATTCGACCCGGCTGTGTCCTCGGCCGTGTTCGTGACGGCGACGACCGACTTCTTCGGTTTCCTGATCTTCCTCGGCCTGGCGACCATCGTCCTGCTCTGAACCTGACCTGAAACGGCCTCGCCTGTTTCGGAATGAGGCTTGCTCCGCCCCCGTCGGGGCGAGAACGCCCGTTTCGAATTGGGTCAATCCGTGTCCGCAGCCGCGCCGCAACGCCGCAAGGTCTCTCGAGAAGGCCTTCTGCTGATCAAGAGCTTCGAGGGCTTCCGCCCGCGCACCGTGCTGCGCCGCGACGGGACGCCTGTCATCGGCTACGGCCACGCCCGCTCGGCCCGCCCCGGCGCCGCGGTCAGCGAGACCGAGGCCGAACTGCTGCTGCAGTACGACCTGATGCCCATCGTCGCCCTGTTGAACGACCGGGTGCGCCTGCCCCTGAACCAGCATCAGTTCGACGCCCTGGCCAGCTTCATCTTCTCCATCGGCCTGGAGCGGTTCCAGGGATCGGACGTCCAAGCCAGTCTGGACGCCGGCGCCCCGTCCGAAGCCGCCGTCGCCCTGTCCGCCTGGCCCGAGCGCGCCTCGCCGCCGGTCGACGCCCTTTATCGCCGCCGCTCGGCCGAACGCGCCCTGTTCGACACGGCCCCCGATCAGCCTGCCTCGCTGGACGCCTTGCTGACCGCCCCGGTGCGCGGTCCGGGCGCCGCCGAGCCGCCGGCCGACGCCCCGCCGCCCACGGCGCCCGTCCTGCGCCACGAAGCGCGCACGGCCCCCGACGCGACGCCGGGCGACAAGGGCGCCGTCCTGTTCATCGGCGGCGTCGGCGTCCTCGCCTTCCTCGCCGGAATCGCCGCCTTCCAGCGCGCCTGGCGCGCCCCGGACACGAGCGACGCGACCGTCCTGATCGGCGCCGGCCTGGCGATCGCCGGCCTCGTCTTCATCGGCATGGCCGCCTGGAGCGCCCTGCGCGCCAAGGCGCCGACGGCGACCGACCCACAGCACAAACAGTCCCGCTAACAGGCGTCTTTGCGAAGCCCGCGCGCAATGCTACGCCTTTGGGCATGAGCATACCCTTCGCGCCCCAATCCATGGAATTCGGCCTCGGCGAGACCGCTGACGCCATCCGCGACACGACCGCCCGCTGGGCCGCCGAACGGCTGGCCCCCCGCGCCGCCGAAATCGACGAGAAGAATGAGTTCGCCCGCGACCTGTGGCCCGAAATGGGCGAGTTGGGCTTGCACGGCATTACGGTCGAGGAAGAGTTCGGCGGCCTCGGCCTCGGCTACCTCGAACACGTGGTGGCGATGGAGGAGGTGTCGCGCGCCTCGGCCTCGATCGGCCTCAGCTACGGCGCCCACTCCAACCTGTGCGTCAACCAGATCCGCCGCTGGGGCACGCCCGAGCAGAAGGCGAAATACCTGCCCAAGCTGATCTCGGGCGAACATGTCGGCTCCCTGGCCATGTCCGAGGCCGGCTCGGGTTCGGACGTCATGTCCATGCGCACCCGCGCCGAGAAGAAGGGCGACCGCTACGTCCTGAACGGGACCAAGTTCTGGATCACCAACGCCCCCCAGGCCGAGACCCTGGTGGTCTATGCCCGTACCGGCGACGGCAACGGCGGCGTCACCGCCTTCCTGATCGAAAAGGGCATGAAGGGCTTCAGCGTCTCCAAGAAGCTGGACAAGATGGGCATGCGCGGCTCGGACACGGCCGAACTGGTGTTCGAGGACTGCGAAGTCCCCGAAGAGAACATCATGGGCGGCGAAGGGCGCGGCGCGGCCGTGCTGATGAGCGGCCTCGATTATGAGCGCGCCGTGCTGTCCGCCGGTCCCCTGGGCATCATGCAGGCCGCGCTGGACGTGGTCCTGCCCTACGTCCGCGACCGCAAGCAGTTCGGCAAGGCCATCGGCTCCTTCCAGCTGATGCAGGGCAAGGTGGCCGACATGTACGTCGCCCTGAACAGCGCCCGCGCCTATGTCTATTCGGTCGCCCGCGCGTGCGATCAGGGCAAGACCACCCGCTACGATGCGGCGGGCGCCATCCTGCTGGCCTCGGAGAACGCGGTGAAGGTCACGCTGGAAGCCGTCCAGGCCCTGGGCGGAGCCGGCTACACCAAGGAATGGCCGGTCGAACGCCTGGTCCGCGACGCCAAGCTCTACGACATCGGGGCCGGCACCAACGAAATCCGCCGCTTCCTCATCGGCCGCGAGCTTCTGGGAAGCTGACGGAACCCTAAGGCGGGCGGGCGGTTGCCTTTCACTCGGAAGGAGATCGTCATGCCCGCCAAGTCCGCCGCCCAGCAGAAAGCCGCCGGAGCCGCCCTGTCGGCCAAGCGCGGCGACACGCCCAAATCCAAGCTGAAGGGCGCGTCGAAATCCATGATGGAATCGATGAGCGAGAAGCAGCTTGAAGAGTTCGCCCACACCAAGCGCAAGGGCAAACCCGAACACGTCTCAAAGCACTAGACGCCTATTTCGTCACAACCCTCGCGGCGGGGATGGCGCAAGTCGCGGCGCGCCCCTAACGTCGTGCATGATATCGCTCTGAGTCTCGCTTGATGACGCTCGTTTCCACGCCGCCGCCCGATGAGGGGCGGACCTTCTCCGACGTGCTGGAGCGCCTGGGCCAGGACCGGCCGGATCAGGGCGAGTCCGACAAACTGTCCCTTCGCGAAATGGTCGAGGCCTTCGGCGAGCGCGGCTTCGGCGCCGTCATCCTGATGCTGGCCCTGATGGCGCTCTTCCCCTGGCCGCCGGGCGGCAAGGCGGTCTTTTCCGTGCCGATCATCCTGATCGCCGCCGAGCTGGCGCTGCAGCGCGAGAAGGTGTGGTTGCCGCGCTGGCTGCTGGATCTGTCGGTAAGCCGCGCCTCCTATCGGACGGCGGCGGAGAAGATTCTGCCCCGCCTGCGCCGGGTCGAGCGGCTGACCAAGCCGCGCTGGCCCGTTCTGACCGGCGAAGCCGCGGATGTGGCGATCGGCGTGATCTGCATCCTGCTGGCCATGATGATGGCCCTGCCGGTGCCGTTCGGCGACGCCCTGCCCGGCCTGACCCTGGCCCTGTTCGGCCTGGGCATCATCCAGCGGGACGGCGCCTTCATCCTGGCCGGTTTCTTCGGCACGGCCGTGTGCGGCGTCTATCTGGCCCTGGTTTGGACCACAGTGGTCGCGGTCGTCGGCAACATCGCCAGCTGGGCCGCAAACCTCTTCTAGGAAATCCGGAGCCGCGTCAGCCCGCGTCGGTCTGGCCGCTGAGTCCCTGCATGATCATGCGGTTGATGTCGATCAGGGTCGAGAAGTCGTCCTCGCCCCGCATGACCTCGGACGTGTTGCGGTTGACGAACAGGCTCAGCGAGATGAACTGCGCCCGCATCGCCTGAGGCATGGCGTTGCTCGAATCCGAGCAGGCGGTCGCCAGCGTGGACCACAGGCGGCGGTTCCAGTCCAGGGCGTCCATCCGCCCGGCGACATCCGACTTGTCCAGGGTGGCGGCGTGCATCAGGGCGCGCGTCACCTGGCCGAACAGCCGGTACTCCATCTCACGCGGTGATTCAGCCCGCGTCGCCGCCGTCTTGTACGCCTGAAGCGACATTGCCGAGCCTTTGGTCTTCGTAATCGACGATTTTGCGAGCGCCCATCAGGGCCTTGTAATACTGACGCGCCAGCACATGCTTGGAGCAGGCGACGCATTCCGTCAGGACGTCCGGATTGCGGACCGCCCCCATGAATTCGGTCAGGCGCAGGGCGAATTCATCATAGAATTTCGGCGCCTCCGCCTCGTCCAGATACATCATCATGACGGGGAAGTAGATGCGGCGCGCGGGCGTGGTCACGTCCTCGGGCTGCATGATGTCCTTCTCGCGCAGGACGCTGGCCTTGTTCTGCAGGACCAGGACGCCGCGACGGTCGCCGTTCTGCACGACGGCCCCGTTCAGCACGAATTTTTCGCCGGGCTTCAGCGACAGTTTCAGAGGCAAGGGAAGGTCTCCGTGGCGCCGCCCTCACCGTGACGGCCGGCCGCTGAGGAACTGTAAAGCGACGTGGTTAACCATCTCTTCATTTGGCGCGTCGCGTTCCGGCTGATGGGAACGCCCTGACGAGCCGAGCCGTTGAGCTTTTCGAAGGGAGACGATGATGCCAGCCCCCGACTTTGACGCCGACGGCCAGGACCAGGCCGAGGTCTATGACGAGACCCATCTGGACGATGAAGGCGACGGCGACCTGTCGTTCGACGAAGCCGACGACGTTCTGGACGTCACCCAATTGGACGGCGACGCCGACCCCGAACCCTTTGATGAAGACGACGCCGATCTGGACGGCGACCTGGCCCTGGACGGGATGGAGGCCGAGGCTGACGCCCTGCTGGGCGTCGACAGCGTGCGCCTGAGCGAAACCGACGGCGACGGCGCCCCGGCGTCGGGGGCCGACGAGGTCGAGCTGGTCTATGCCGGCTTGATGCGCAATCAGCGCGGCGCCCAGGCCAGCGCCGCCCACTGGGAGGCCAGGCGCCTCTCCGACGACGACATAGAGGACCTGGGCTACGGCCCTGAACAGTGAGGGAATTCATGACCGACCATCATCCGACCAAGGCCCAGGAAGACGCCGACCCGAACACCCCTCCGGCCAAGCGCGCACCGCACGAAAGCGGCAAGCCCGACCAGCTGAAGGACAAGGAGAAGGACGCCGAGAACCGTCAGGAAGCCCTGATCGACGAGGGCGTCGAGGAGACCTTCCCCGCCAGCGACCCGGTGTCCGCCAAGCGCATCACCTGACCCTGCCGCCTGTTCACACGGATTTCTTTAAGCTACCTGCTCCCTTCCCCCGGAATGGAGCAGGTTTCGCATGAGCCGGTTCGAAGGCACGTCCAACTACATCGCCACCGACGACCTGAAGGTCGCCGTCAACGCCGCCGTGGCGCTGGAACGGCCGCTGCTGATCAAGGGCGAGCCGGGCACCGGCAAGACGGTCCTGGCCTATGAACTGGCGCGGGCGCTGAACGCGCCGCTGATCACCTGGCACGTCAAATCGACGACCAAGGCGCACAACGGCCTGTATGAATACGACGCCGTCAGCCGCCTGCGCGACAGCCAGCTGGGCGACGAACGCGTCCACGACGTCCGCAACTACCTCAAGAAGGGCAAGCTGTGGGAGGCCTTCACCGCCCCGGCCCGCCCCGTCCTTCTGATCGACGAGATCGACAAGGCCGACATCGAGTTCCCCAACGACCTGCTGCAGGAACTCGACCGCATGGAGTTCTACGTCCAGGAGACGGACGAGACGATCCGCGCCGAGGTCCGCCCCGTGGTCGTCATCACCTCGAACAATGAGAAGGAACTGCCGGACGCCTTCCTGCGCCGCTGCTTCTTCCACTACATCCGTTTCCCGGACGCCGAGACGATGCAGGACATCGTCGAGGTCCACTTCCCCGGCATCAAGCCGCGCCTGGTCGCCGAGGCGCTGAAGACCTTCTATGAAATCCGCGACACGCCGGGCCTGAAGAAGAAGCCTTCGACCTCGGAGCTTCTGGACTGGCTGAAGCTGCTGCTGGTCGACGACGTCTCGCCGGAGACCTTGCGCGAAAAGACGCCGGGCAAGCTGATCCCGCCGCTGCACGGCGCCCTGCTGAAGAACGAGCAGGACGTGCATCTGTTCGAGCGCCTGGCCTTCATGAGCCGTCGCGAAGGCGCCCGCCCCGGCGGCTGATTTCAGCCGCTTTCCCGTCGTCTTTCGATTACCGCGATTTCACTGGCCCTGCCGCGCTTATGGCGCACAATCGGGGCCTGGAGTGGAGCCGACCATGCAACACATCACCTGGCCCGTTATCGCCCTGGCGCTGATGACCGCCGCCTGCGACAACGGCGGCTCGGTGCGCATCACCACCTCCACGACCTCGGATTCGTCCGGCGTGCTGAAGGTGGTCGACGCCCTGCAATGCCCCCAGACCCAGGGCGTGCTGACACGCAAGGGGTCGGCCCGGGCCGACGGGTCCTGCGTCTACGGCGGCCCGCGGGGTTCGGAAGTCATCCTGCAACTGGTCCAGTTGGACGGCCGCTCGGCCCAGACGGCGCTGAAACCCTTCGAGACCCGTCTGACCGCCGACCTGCCCGAAGCCATGGCCCAGGTGGAGGCCGAGAACGCTCGAGCGGAGGCCGCCGCCGCCAAGGCCGAAGCGGACGCCGCCCGCGCCGAGGCTGACGCCGACCGAGCCGCCGCCGAGGCGTCCAGGGTCGCCGATGAGGTCGCAGGCGATTCCGCCCAGGTCAGAATGCCGGGCCTGCGCGTCGACGCCCAGGGCGACAAGGCCACCGTCCGCCTGCCCGGCATGAAGATCGAGGCTGACGGCGACCGCGCCAATATCCGCATCGGCGGCCTGACCATCCGCGCCGACGACAAGAGCAGCCGCGTCAACGTCTCGTCCGGAGACGACGCCGTGAACATCGACGCGACCGACAGCGCCGCACGCATCCGCACCAGCGCCGCCTCGGGCGAATCCGTGCGTTCGACCTTCCTGATGGCCGCGAACGAGCCGTCCGCCAGCGGCTGGCGCACCGTGGGCTATGAAGCGCGCGGCCCGGTCGGCGGCCCCATCGTCGTCGCCACCGTCCGCAGCAAGGACCGCGACCCGGACCGCCTGTTCGACGCCGCCAAGGCCCTGGTGACGCTCAACGTCGGCGATTAACCCCCATCTATCGCAACGGCCGCCCTTGATCGCGCGTTCGGTCTGAGTCACCAGCTGAGCATGCGCAGCATCAAGACCTTGGCCGAAGAAATCGAAGACGCCGGCCCCGCGCCTCGAGTCCGCAAACCCAAGCCGCCGCGCGCCTGGCAACGCATGTTGTCCGGCCGCCGCCTGGATCTGCTGGACCCCTCGCCGTTCGACATCGAGATCGAGGACATCGCCCACGGCCTGGCCCGCGTCGCCCGCTGGAACGGCCAGACGATCGGCGAGCACGCCTTCTCGGTGGCCCAGCACTCGCTGGTGGTCGAGGAGATCGCCGCCCACATTCGTCCGGGGCTTGAGCCGAAATGGCGCCTGGCCGCCCTGCTTCACGACGCCTCGGAATACGTCATCGGCGACATGATCTCGCCGTTCAAATCGGCCCTGGGCGCCAGCTACAAGGACTTCGAGGCCCGGCTGGAGGCGGCGATCCACGTCCGCTTCCAATTGCCGCCCAAGACCCCGCAGACGATCAAATCGCTGATCAAGAAGGCCGACAAGGCCTGCGCCTTCTATGAGGCGACGCAACTGGCCGGATTCACCCGCCGCGAATCCCTGCAGATCTTCGGCGCTCCGCCCCCCGGCTATGATCTGGTGATCGAACCCCTGCCCGCCGCCGTGGCCCAGGAGCGCTATCTGGACCGCTATCGCGTTCTGGCCGAAGCTGTCGGCATCCTGCCCGGCGCCGACGCCTGGCACACGGAATAGAAAGCGGGCGCAAGGGAGACGCATGGACCAGGGGCGGACGGAGGCGTCATCCTCCCACACCGGCATAAGGATCGGCCTGTCGGCGGTGATCATCGCCCTGCGGGACCGCGAGGCCGTCGTCCTGACCACCCACGCTCCCGACGGCGCCCCCGCCCTGCCCTTCGGCCCCTTCGATCCGGCGCGCGACCGGACCTTCGAGTTGGCGCTCCGCGACTTCGTGGCGGCTCAGACAGGCTTCCCCCTGGGCTTCGTCGAACAGCTCTACACCTTCGGCGACCTGGGCCGCGACGCCCCGCGCGCCACGCCCGGCCCGGATCGCGCGCGCGAGATCTCGGTCGGCTACCTGGCCCTGACCGCCGACGCCGCCGAGGGCGCCAGTTTCGGCGCTTCCGCCAGCTTCGACGCTTCGGGCCGCGACGCGGCATGGACGCCCATCTTCCACGTCTTCCCGTGGGAGGACTGGCGTCGGGGCCGCCCGCCCGTCATGGAACGCCTGATCCCCGCCCTGAGCGCCTGGGCCGTCGACGACGCCGCGCGCAAGGGCCGCATCGACGCCCTGTTCGCCCTCACGCCCGGTGCCCGCTGGAACGAGGAGCGCGTGCTGGATCGCTATGAACTCCTCTATGAGGCGGATCTGGTCGAGGAATCCGCTCGCGACAACGGTCGCCCAGCCCCCGCTCCGCTCGGCGACCTGTCCATGACGTCCGACCACCGCCGCATCCTGGCGACCGGCGTCGCCCGCCTGCGCAGCAAGCTGAAATACCGGCCCGTCCTGTTCGACCTCACGCCCGCGACCTTCACCCTGTCCGCGTTGCAGGCGGCGGCCGAGGCCGTGGCGGGCCTGTCGCTGCACAAGCAGAACTTCCGCCGCGGCGTCGAGCGCACCGGCCTGGTCCAGCCCACGGGCGTCTTCACCAGCGACACCGGCGGCCGTCCCGCCGAACTGTTCCGCCATGTCCGACCCGAACCCGGCGATGGCGGCGCCTTCGGCCTGTCGCTTCCCGGACAGCGTTGAACCGCCGTTCAAATTTCTTCGCCGTCATGGCTTGCAGCCATCGCAGCCTTTGATTAGAGAAGCCGCTCGCTCAGCCCCATTAGGGACTACCGACCCGCGGAGAGGTGGCAGAGTGGTTGAATGTACCGCACTCGAAATGCGGCGTACGTGGAAGCGTACCGGGGGTTCGAATCCCCCCCTCTCCGCCATTAATTACCTATAAATCAACGACTTACCTCAACACCCTGGGGATAATTGGCGGCACGCTGCGCCGGCGCCCTTCGGCAGACCTTTGGCGCCGCCGCGACGCCGCTCACTGCAAACTGGGCCGCAGCAGCGCCCCGTCGCCATCTGGCGCGAGCGATAGCTTCAGGCGGCTACAGACTAAGCGTCCGACGGTTCGAACAAACGCGCCAGGTCGACCCGGCGAGCCAGCAGGTTTTCCAACGTATAGCCGTCCAGCACCTTCATGAAGGCGGCCAGGGCCTGATGCAGCGCGCCTGTCAGGCCGCAGGCGGGCGCGATGATGCAGTTTCCGCAATCGACCAGATCGAAGCCGTCCTCGGTGTGGCGTACCACGGCCCCGACGTTGATCTCGGCCGGCGGGCGCGCCAGCCTCACTCCGCCGAATCGACCGCGCACGCTGACCAGATAGCCCCCGTTCACCAGGTCGCTGACCACCTTCATCAGGTGGTTCTGGGAGATGTCGTAGGCCTGGGCGATCTCGGCGATCGAGCACAGCCGATCCTCGCGTGCGCCCAGGTAGAGCAGCACCCGCATGGCGTAATCCGTATAGCGCGTCAGGCGCATTCAACCTCTCTGGAGCCGCTTACGGCGAGGCTCTCGATAAGCGCGTCATCGCGCCGCAGCAAATTATATGCATCCTCATTGCATGTTTCAAATGCGCGCTATAGATGCATTAGCAATGCATCAATGGAGCAAGGGCGATGAACGGCCGCTCGCATAGTCTGGAACAACCGCCGGCCCCGGCCGCCCGAGCCGCTTCAGCGCCGATCCCCTATCGCTCGACGTCGGTGTTTGACGCCTCGTCCCTGCCCGCCGCCCTGCGGGCCGATCACAGCCTCAAGGCGGGAACCTGGGGTCTGATCCAGGTGCTGGAGGGCGAGGTCAGCCTGACCTATCGCGACCCGCACATGACCACTGTGCTCCGTCCGGGAACGCCGGGCCGTATCGAACCGCAACAGGTCCATTTCGTCGAACCGCTGGGGCCGATGAGGATGCGCGTCGATTTCTACAACGAGCCGCCCGGCGATTAGACGCCGGCAGCCCCCCCCTTTCCTTCCCCCACTTAGTATCGCCTAGGAGTTTCCTGATGGCTCAAGCCCTCAGCGAGCGCACGATTGCGCTTGTCAAAGCCACTGTTCCCGCGCTTGAGGCGCATGGTCTCGACATCGTCCACGAAATGTATTCGCGGATGTTCCAGAACCCCGAGATCCGCGACCTGTTCAACCATTCGCACCACGGCGACGCCGGTTCCCAACCGCGCGCCCTGACCGGGGCCATCCTGGCCTACGCCGCCAACATCGATAACCTGGGCGCCCTGGCCGCGGCGGTCGAGCGCATCGCACAGAAGCACGTCGGCCTGCAGATCCTGCCCGATCACTACCCTCACGTCGGCGCGGCCCTGCTGGGCGCCATCGCCCATGTTCTGGGCGAAGCCGCGACAGAAGAGATCATGACCGCCTGGGGCGAGGCCTACTGGTTCCTGGCCAACATCCTGATCACCCGCGAAGCGGCCATCTACGAGGACCTGGCGGCGGCCAAGGGCGGCTGGAACGGCTGGCGCGCCTTCGAGGTGGTCGAGGTGCGCCCCGAAAGCTCGGTCATCACCTCCTTCGTGCTGAAGCCCAAGGACGGCGGCCCGATCCTGCGTCACCGACCGGGCCAGTATCTGACCTTCTGGTTCGACATCCCCGGTCATGCGCCGATCAAGCGCAACTACTCCATCTCCTGCGCCCCCAACGACGAGACCTATCGCATCTCGGTCAAGCGCGAGGACAAGGGCCTGGCCTCGGGTTGGCTGCACGACAACGCCCGCGTCGGCATGGTGCTGAAGGTCGGGGCTCCGGCGGGCGACTTCTTCCTGCCCGAGACGCCGCAGCGCCCGGTCGTGCTGCTGTCCGGCGGGGTCGGCCTGACGCCCATGGTGTCGATGCTGGAGACCCTGGTCGCCGAGAAGCCGGATACGGAGGTCCACTATGTCCACGGCGCCTATGACGCCGGGGTCCACGCCATGGGGCCGCACATCCGCGCCCTGACGGCGGCCCATCCGCGCGCGCGCAGCACCGTCTTCTATGAGGCGCCCGCCAATGACGCCGACGGCCATGACCATGCAGGGCGCATCTCCGGGGCCTGGCTGAGCCAGCAAACACCGATTCAAGAGGCCGACTACTATCTGTGCGGCCCCCGCCCCTTCCTGCGCGCCCTGGTGTCGGACCTTCGGGAGGCCGGCGTTCCGGCAGATCGCATCCACTATGAATTCTTCGGCCCTGCGGACGAAATCCTCGCGGCCTAGCCGTCGCAGAACCTGAATGGAGCCGGCATGGCCCGCTACAGATCGTCGACAGATGCAACAGCACGTTACGCCAGCGTCGCCTTCGTTGCGACCTTGTGGCTGGGCCTGCTGATCGGCGTTTCATTCCTGGCCACGCCGGTGAAGTTCCAGGCGCCGTCGCTGACCCTGGCGACGGCGCTGGAGGTCGGCCAGGCGACCTTCGCCCTGTTCACACGTGTGGAATGGGGCCTGGTCGTTCTGCTGGCCCTGGCTGTCGCATGGGTCGGGCGAACGAGCGTCCCGCTTGGCCTCTGGATCTGCGTGGGCGTGCTGGCGCTTGTCCTTGCAGCGCAGTCTCTATGGCTTCTGCCGATACTCGACGCTCGGATCGCCTTCATCACCGCCGGCGAAACACCGCCGCCCTCTGAGCACCACTGGCTCTACGTGGCGTTGGAGACAGGCAAGCTTCTGATCCTTGTAGGGGTGGGCTCAATGCAATGGCGCGCGTCACCCGTGCGCGCCATGGCCTGATCGTCCAGGTTCCCGCCGAACAGCGAGTGCTCGGCCTGTAAGACGTCGCCGTTCGAGGCGCGACGGAACCGCCAGGGGCTGCTCGCTTGCAATTATATCGTATTACGACATATTTGATCCCATAGGAGAACGACGATGTCCGCACCGCCTGACGACGTAACCATCCGAGTGATCAATGAAGGCGCCGGCTGGCGTCTGGAATGTCGCCCCCGCTTCGAGGCTCAGATGTTCCGTTCCGGGCGGGCGGCCGAGGCTGCGGCGCGTTCGATCGCTGCACGCTTCGCCCTGTCCGGCCTCGGGGTTCAGATGGCCGTAGAGGATCAAGGTCACGCCATTCTGGGGACCACCACCTTCTTCCCCTTACCGGTCCCCGACACCCTGAACGCCGCGCCGACCGCTCGAGGAGGTCTGTTATGAGATCCGTGCTCGTGTTCGCGGCGTCAGGCATGCTGGCGCTGCTGATCGGCATCTTTCTGATGGTAAGCGGCAGTCTGACGGCGAATATGGTCAAGGCCCTCATTGGCGTGGCCTTCATCCTGTCCGGCCTGTCGGCGATCGGCTGGTCCGTCATCAAGAGAAACAAGAACCTGTAGCCTGTATGGTCGTCGCCTGATGTCGCATCCCTCCACCGAACTGACCCAGGCGGATTTCGAATCCCTAGCCCGGTTCCGTTTCACCATCAGGCGGTACCTGGCCTTCGCCGAACAGGGAGCCAAGGCGGCAGGCCTGACATCCCAGCAACATCAGGCCTTGCTGGCGATCAAGGCGCAGAGTTTCACCAGTGAGATGACGGTCGGTGACCTGGCCAACCGCTTGCTGCTACGCCCCCACAGCACGGCCGAACTGGTCAACCGCCTGGTCGCGGCAGACCTGATCACACGCGACATCGCCGTCCATGACCGGCGCAAGGTTCATGTGCGCCTGACGGCCAGGGGCGAGGCCGTTCTGGCGACGCTTTCGGCGCGCAACCTGCGTGAACTCCAAACCGTGACACCGGCGTTCGAGGCGCTGCTCCTGCAGTTGTCCGACCTGGTGGAGGACTTTGTCGGCCCAAACGATTGCGACACCGGCGCCTAGACGGCTCGGCTCAGACGCCGGTGATCGCCCCATCGGCGCGGCTGACGCCGACGCGCTTCAACGTCGTCACCTCGAACGGCTTGGCGAAGATGGTCGAGACCTGCATCAGGGCCGCCTCGGCCCGGTCTTCGGTCAGGGTCAGCAGGATGAAGCCCTTGGCCGACTGGTCGCAGAAGCGCACCTCGTCATTGGCCTGCATCAGCGCCGCACCGAGAGGGAAGCCGCCGATGGCGTCGCCGATCGAGGGGCTGGAGACCGCGCTGGTCCCGAATTCGACCGCCCGGCGCGCGCCGTTCGCGTCCTTCAGCTCGTTGACCCAGAAGGCGTGGCTGTCGCCGGCCAGGACGATGGGCTGCACCCCCGCCTCGGCGAAGGCGGCGTAGAGCCGTTCGCGCCCGGCCGGATAGCCGTCCCAAGCGTCGAGGTTGAACGGCAGGCCCATCTTGAACAGGAACAGGGCCTGTTCGAACTGGTCGCGATAGGCCTCGGGGATCTGGGCCATCAGGCCCTGAACCTGAGCCTCGGTCAGGGTGCGAGACACGTCGGGACCGGCCACGCGCGCCATGACGACCTGATTGCCCAGCACCTGCCACGGACGGCCCTTGGCCTTGGAGGCGGTCAGTTCGCGCTTCAGCCAGTCGCGCTGCTGCGCCCCCATCAGGTCGCGAGCCGGGTCGTTCAACTTGGCGCGGAAGGCGTCCAGGTCCAGCACCGCCTCGCCGTCCGGTCCCTCCTTGGCGGTCAGATCCCTGTCATAGGCCAACGGTTCGGTGCGGCCGGTCAGGCGGGTCTCGACCATCATCAGACTGGCCAGGTCGCCGAAGTGGAAGCTGCGATGGATCGCCTCCTTCAACGCGCCGGGCGCGGCTTCGCGGATCGGCATCCACTCATAATAGGCCTTCAGCGCCGCCGCCTTGCGCTGGGCGAAGTCGCCTTCGGTCTCGGGCTGGTGGTTCTCAGCGCCGTGCAGCCAGGCGTCGTTGGCCGTCTCATGGTCGTCCCAGACGCAGATGAAGGGCGCGCGGGCGTGGGCGGCCTGGAGGTCGGCGTCGCGCTTGTACTGGGCGTGGCGCAGCCGATAGTCGGCCAGGGAGACGATCTCGTGCGCCGGCTCGGGCACGCGGCCCAGCGTCGGCCCGGTCGCCATGCCGTAGGCGTCGGAATCCGCCCCGTATTCGTAGATGTAGTCGCCCAGATGAACCACGACGTCGAGGGTCGGCAGGGCGGCGATCGCCTCATAGGCGTTGAACAGACCGCCGGGGTGCAGTTGGCACGACACCACCGCCAGATTGACCGGCGTGACGCCCTCCGCCGCCAGGGTGCGGGTGCGGCCCACAGGCGAGCGTGTGTCGCCCACAGCGAAGTCGTAGCGATAGTCGCGGCCGGGGCGCAGGCCCGCCGCGTCGACCTTGACCGTATAGTCGCGCTCAGGCCCCGTCTCGAACCGGCCCGAGGCGACGACGCGGTCGCCCTCCCGGTCCAGCACGCGCCAGACGACCGAGACCGGCCCGGCCTGGTCGTCCGCCGGAGTCACGCGCGTCCACAGGATCACCCGGTCGGTCGCCGGATCGCCCGAGGCCACGCCGTGGACGAAGGCGACAGCGACGCCTTCGCCCGTCGGGACCGTGGCGCAGCCCGCCGCCGCGCCCGCGCCGAACAGGCCCAGAAGGCCGCGACGGTTCATGGTCATGGCTCTGGTCCTCAGTAGCGCAGGGTGAAGGCGACGCCGTAGCTGGCGCCCCGTCCGGCGATGAAGGTCGGCAGGCCCAGCGCATCGCCGGTGTTGCCCGCGTCCTTGATGTATTCCTCGTCCAGGATGTTGTCGCCGAAGGCCTCGACGCCCCAGTTCCCCGACAACGGGGCGTAGCGCACCCGCAGGTTCAGCAGGCCGTAGCCGTCCTGGTATTCGTCCTGCGCGGTGTCGGCGACGAAGTTGCCGGTCTGTAGCTCCGGGCGGTCGTTGTCGTCATCGAAGAAGACCTTGGACTGCCAGGTGTAGGTCGGCTGGATCTCGATGGTCCCGGTCTCGACCGGCAGGCGCCAGGTCGCGCCGATCGAGGCCATGTGATCCGGCGACAGGCGGAAGCGATTGCCGTCGCGCGCGCCGCCGTCGAAGCGCGAGTGGTTGTAGCCGTAGGTGCCGAACAGATCGAAGGTCGGCGTCGCAGCAAAGGCGACCTGGCCTTCAAACCCATAGGCGTTGGCCTTGCCCGCATTGACGGTGACGAAGCGGGTGCCGTCCTGCTCGGTCGTCTGGAAGTTGTCGTAGGCGTAGTGGAACACCGCCCCGTCCAGGCGCAGGCGGCGATCCATCAGCGCCGCCTTGTAGCCGACCTCGAAGCTGTCGACGGTCTCGGCGGGGATGACTTCAAAGGTCGGGGCGCCCAGCGGCACGGACGGGCCGCGCACCTCCAGCACCTCGGGGCGACGGCCGCGCGCATAGTTGGCGTAGAGGCTGGCGTCGTCCGACACGGCGTAGCGCGCCGTCAGACGCCAGGTGAAGCCGTCGTCCTCGTGATCCGCCTGGATCAGGTCGCCGTTATTGGCGGTCGGCTGAGCCGTCAGCGCGAACAGAGGCAAGCCCGAGGCCAGCGGCAGGTCGGCCGCTCCCGGCGTCGCCAGCCCCGTCAGGATGGCCGTGATCTGCTGTTGCAGCCGCTGAGCGCCGGCCAAGTCTCCGGCCTGTGCCAGTTGCTGGGCCTGAACGCCGAGGGTCTGCACCGCCACCAGGCCGCCGGCGATGGAACGGCCGTTCAGCACCGCCGCCGAATAGCCCGTAGTCTTGTCGTCGCGCGTCCAGCGCACCCCGCCCGAGAACTCCAACCGATCGGTCGCCTTGAAGGTCAGATCGCCGAACAGATCATAGGAGGTCAGATCAGCCCGGTTCGTCGCCGTCTCGATATGGGCGGGCTTCAGATTGCCGACGATGCCTGGGATCAGCGGATGCGCTGCGGCGGGCAGCATGGACTGGAGAATGCCGCCCATCAGCAACGGCGTCGGCGCGGCGTAGACCATCTTCAACCGCTGGTCACCCAGCGGCGTCGCCAGTTGCAGCAGGGCCAGCCGCTCGTCGAACTGGGTCGGCATCCGCTGGAAGCCTTCCTCGTTGAAATAGCCTGCGCCGACGAAGCCAGAGAAGCGGCCGCCGTTGTCGAAGTTCAGGCGGAACTCCTGGCTCCACTGCTCGCCATAAGCGTGCTCGGCCGCCGTCAGCAGCGGCAGCGACGTGCCGTCCGGGTCGAACACCTCGGTCGAGTCAAACTGGCGATAGGCCGTGGTCGAGTTCAGCGTCAGCGACGGCGACAGGTCCCACTTCACAAGGCCCGTCACGCCCCAGACCTCGCGATCCAGGCCCAGGCCGACGCCGCCGTCGAAGTCCGCGCCCGGCGTCAGGGCCGCGCCGTCCCACGGCGCACGACCGCCCAGGGACGCGCCCGTCGTCGGGTCGAAGGGGTCATAGGCGATCGACTTGAACGAGGTGCCGCTGGCCGAGTCCTTCTGATAGTTGGCGATCAGATCGGCGCGCAGATTGTCGGTCGGCGCCCAGGCGCCCGACAGGCGCAGCGCCTTGGTCTCGATCGAATTATAGTCCTCGCCGCCCAGCAGGTTCTCGACCGTGCCGCCGCGCGTCTTCATCCGCGCCGCCAGGCGCAAGGCGCCGGTTTCGCCTACCGGCGCATTCACGAAGCCCTCGACCGCGCGATAGTCCAGATCGCCCGCCTCGATACGGGCGCCGGCGTCGAACCGGCCCGGACGGGCGCGATTCTGCACCAGGTTGACCGCGCCGATCAGGGCGCCGCGGCCATAGAGGGTCGACTGCGGCCCCTTGGCCACCTCGACCCGCTCCATGTCGAACAATTCGACATAGGAGCCGCGCGACTTGGAGATCGACACCCCATCCTGAAACACCGACACGCGCGGCTCGGCGGTGGCGGCGCCGGAGTCCGAGGTGATGCCGCGCATCACGAAGCCCGGATTGTTCGGCGACTGGTTCTGCACCAGGAAGCCCGGCACGAAGGCCGACAGCTGGTCGAACTCCTGCACGCCCAGGTTTTCCAGAAAGTCGCCGCTGTAGGCCGTCAGGGCGAACGGCACCTCGATCGGGTCCTGAGCGCGCAGCTGGGCCGTCACCACGATGTCGTCCACGGCGGTCGTCGCCTCGCCCGGCGAAACGCTCTGGGCATGGGCGGTGCCCGCCGCCATCAGGCCCGCAACAGCGGTGCCCGCCAGAAATCCACGCTTGAGGCTGATCGGCTTCATGGTCTTACCCCCTGAGAAAGCAGGACAGACCTAGAGATGCTGAATGTCGCGTGCGCGACGAGCCGGCCACAGCCGAATGAAGCTGCGGCGGCGAACAGGCGAAACTTCCTCGCACCACACCCTATTTTTCCGGCCGCAGCCTCATCCTTGAAGCAAGGGCGCCTGGCCGCAAGTTCGGCATCGCCAACGCGCAGATGATCGAACGGCAAGTGATGAATCCGGGTCTCGAACCAAACTTAGATTGATTCTGATAATCGTTCGCATTAAAGGCAGAGCCTGTTTCCAACGGGGTGCCGCCGATGCGTTCGCTATTGATGATTTCCGCCGGGCTCTCAGCCCTCGCCGCCGCCTTCCCGGCCATCGCCGAGGAGGCTGCCTCCGCGATCGATCTGAACCAGCCGGTGCGGGTGGCGCCCGTCACCGTCGTCGGCACCCGCACCGAACGCCGCGTCGATGAAGTTCCGGCCAGCGTCAGCGTCATCACCGCCGAGGCGATCGAGACCAATCTGGTCACCGACATCAAGGACCTGATCCGGTTCGAACCGGGCGTCAGCGTTCCGACCAGCCCCGCCCGCTTCTCGGCCGCCCTGTCGGGCGCCGGACGCGACGGCAATTCGGGCTTCACCATCCGCGGCATGGGCGGCAACCGGGTGCTGATCGTGCAGGACGGGGTGCGGGTGCCGGACGGCTTCGCCTTCGGGGCGCAAGCTGTGGGGCGCGGCGGCTACAACGATCTGGATCTGGTCAAGTCGGTCGAGATTTTGCGCGGTCCGGCCTCGGCCCTCTACGGCTCGGACGGCATCGCCGGGGCGGTCAGCTTCACCTCGAAGGACCCGACCGACTTCATCGAGGCGGGCCGCAGCTTCGGCGCCCGTGCGCGGGTCGGCTACAACTCCGCCGACGAGGGCTGGACCGAAGGCCTGGCTTTGGCCGGGCGCAGCGGGCCCCTGTCAGGCCTGCTGGCCTACACCCGTCGCGACTCCCAGGAGACCGAGAACATGGCCGAAACGGGCGGCGTCGGCGCGGCCCGCACCCAGCCCAACCCTCAGGACTTCGCCTCCAACGCCGTGCTGGCCAAGCTGGTCTGGGACGCAGCGCCCAATCACACTCTGCGCCTGACCTACGACCACTTTGACCAGGACATGGAGGGCGAGGCGCTCAGCAGCTATTCCGCCTCCGTCACCGGCCTGAGCGCCCAGGACGAGACGCAGCGGGACCGCGTCAGCCTTGACTGGCGTTTCGACGACTTCCTGGGCCTCGAGTCCGGCTCCGCCGCCGTCTTCTGGCAGGATGCGACGACGCGTCAGTTCACCTTTGAGCAGCGTCCGACGCTGGGCGATCGCACCCGCGACGTGACCTTCGACAACGCCGTCTGGGGCCTGGCGGCGCAGGGTTCCAAGAGCTTCGGCGGCGAGGCTGTTCGCCACCGGGTCACCTTCGGCGTCGACGGGTCGCGGACGACCCAGGAAGGCGTCCGCGACGGCACGCTTCCCCCGATGGGCGAACCCTTCCCCGCCCGTCCTTTCCCCAAGACCGAGTATGACCTGGCCGGCCTGTTCATACAGGACGAGATCGATCTGCTGGGCGGCCGCCTCAGCATCATTCCGGCCCTGCGCTACGACTGGTATGAGCTGACGCCCAAGGCCGACGCCCTGTTCCCGGCCCCGGCCGAGGGGCAGAGCGACAGCCATCTGTCGCCCAAGATCGGCGCCATCTACTGGGCGGACGATCACTTCGGCGTCTTCGCCAACTACGCCCAGGGCTTCAAGGCGCCCTCGCCCATGCAGGTGAACAACTTCTTCGCCAACCCGGTGTTCGGCTATGAGTCCATCCCCAATCCAGACCTGAAGCCCGAGACCAGCGAGAGCATCGAGGGCGGCTTCCGCTTCCGCAATCTGGATGTCTTCGGCGGCGTCCTTTCGCTGCAGGCCACGGCTTTCCGCACGGAATACGACGACTTCATCAATCAGGTGGTGGTGCGCGGAACCGGCGTGCCGGGCGTCGATCCGCTGATCTATCAGTACGTCAACCTGACCAAGGTCGAGATCTGGGGCCTGGAAGCGCGCGGCGACATCCACTGGGACAACGGCCTCTCGGCCATCGTCACCGCCTCCTTCGCAGACGGCGAGCAGGAGACGGACGGCGAACGCGGCGCCCTGACCAGCGTCGATCCGATCAAGCTGGTCGGCGGGCTGAACTACGCCGCCCCCTCAGGCGTCTGGGGCGGAAGCGCCACCGTCACCTGGTCGGACCGCAAGTCCAACCACGAATGCGGCGGCGGCCTGTGCTGGCCGGGCGAGCGCTTCACCCTGCTGGACGTCACCGCCTTCTGGAACGTGACAGAGCGGGCCACCCTGCGCGCCGGCGTCTTCAATGTCTTCGACGAGAAATACGCCTGGTGGAGCGACGTGCGCGGCCTGAACCGCCCCGCCGTCGGCGCCCGTCCGGCCACGCTCGACGCCTTCACCCAGCCGGGCCGCAACGTCGGCGTCTCGCTGAACATCCGCCTGTGAACCACCTCATGACCCACAAACGCGAAGCTCTTCTCCTGCACAAGAACGGACAACCGATGCGCGCCATCCTGATCGCTGCGGCCCTGCTGACCGGCGCCTCCGCCGCCCAGGCCCTGCCCCTCGCCTCGACCTCGCCCCAGGCCCAGGCGTCGTCACCGGCGCCGACCAGCGCCTTTGAACGCGACCGCCAGGCCATCCTGGCCCAGGTCGGCGACTATCGCGTGCGTTTCAACATGCGTGAAACCGTCGGCCTGCAAGCCGACTATCAGCCGCTTGAACCCAAGACGTCCGGCGGAACGGAGATCGTGCGCGTCGTCCATGACACGGGCGACCGCATCAGCCTGCAGCACATCCTGGTCATGTATCACGAGGGTCAGACCATCCTCGTCAAGCACTGGCGCCAGGATTGGACCTATCAGCCCGAGACCGTCCTGATCTACGCCGGCCCCGACCAGTGGACCCTGACGCCTGTGTCCGCAGAGGACCGTCGGGGCGCCTGGTCCCAGACGGTCTGGCAGACAGACGATTCGCCCCGTTACGGCGGCGTGGGGCGCTGGAGCTACGACAACGGCATGACGGTCTGGACCTCGGGCCCGACCTGGCGCCCCCTGGCTCGCCGCGACGCCGTGCGGAACCCGGTCTACGATCGCTATCTCGGGACCAATCGCCACGTCATCCGTCCCGGCGGCTGGGTCCATATCCAGGACAACGTCAAGATGACCGGCCGCGACGGCGGCGAGCCTCGCGCCATGGTGCAGGAGGACGTGGTCAACACCTATGACGCGTCCGCCGCCTTCGAACCCAAGCCCGGCGACGACTATTGGGCCGCGACGAAGGCCTATTGGGCCGAGGTCCGCGCCGCCTGGGACGCCGTCATCACCCGCGACGGCGGCGTCCATGTGCAGGAAGTCGCCGACACCGGCGCCGTCACCAGCGCCGCTCTGATGGAGATGGCGGACAAGATCAACGCCGGCGAACTGACCACCGAGGCGGCGGCGGAACGGGCTCGCGCCCTGATCAACGAGGCGACCCGCCCCTGAGGGCGGTTCCCTCCGCCCTACCAGTTTATACGAAGACCCAAGGCGGCCTCGGTGGCGG
This sequence comes from Brevundimonas sp. NPDC055311, assembly GCF_053645695.1. Taxonomy (NCBI): domain Bacteria; kingdom Pseudomonadati; phylum Pseudomonadota; class Alphaproteobacteria; order Caulobacterales; family Caulobacteraceae; genus Brevundimonas; species Brevundimonas sp. NPDC055311. The sequence continues at coordinate 88,268 of NZ_JBSHMV010000003.1, read as the reverse complement.
TCTGGCGGCTCTGGTCGCCGTCGATCGTCCACCGATGGCTGGCCTGACCGTAGAGGCTCACGTTCGTGCTCACGCGAGCGGTGAGGCCGCCGCCGACTTCCAGCGCCGTGTGGCCGAACCGGTTCTCGATCGCGGGGGAGGATTGCCCCAGGATCACGCCGTCCTGGCCGGAGAAGGCGCGCCAGAGATTGATCCGTCCATACGGCTGCCAAAGCGTCCCGCGCGCGTCGCGGCGGGTGTATTGCAAACGCGCCCCGATCCGCCCGGTCCAGGCCGACCCTTCATCCCAGTCGACGCTCGAATACTGGTCCTGCGTCCCGTCCACCCGCACATCCTGGTAGACGATCTGCGCCTGCGGCTCGACCAGCCAGTTCTCTCGCAGGGTGATGGGATAGCCGGTCTCGAGCGACGCCGTGTATCCGGTCGTCTCGGTCGAGGCTTCGGAGCCGTAAAGGGACGTCGCCTCCATGTCGTACCAGCTCTGCTGCAGGACCGTATCGACATACCAGCCCGTCGGGCCGAAATGCGTCCAGTAAGCCCCGACAGACGAGCCGTCCGTTTGCAGGCGACCCACCTCCAGATCCCGCATCCCGCGTGCAAGGCCGCTCATCGACGCGTCGTGGTCGGTATAGGCCACATACAGGCCGACGTGATCGCGACGGCCGCTGTCCGTCGTCCGCCGGAAGAGGTCGAGCCCGGTCTGGAACCCGACCAGATCGCCTTCGGCCCGAGCCTCGGCCGGTCCGCCCCATCGGTTGTCCAGCCGCGCCCCGAACAGTCGCCCCCAGGCGCCGTTCACATAGGTTCGCCGCTCCCCCGAGCCTCGCAGGTTTTCCTGATCGCCGACGCGCTGGTGCAACGTCCCCAGGGTTGAAAGGGCCATCTGCCGCGCGATCGCAGGAATAGGCGCGTAGAGCGACGTCTCGGGACGATAGATCGGAATGTCGGGCCCGTTCGGATCCTCGCTCTTGAGATGAGACCGAAGGAACCAGTCGCCCGGATCGGAGTCGCCGCCCCGGAAGAGCTGATACTCATAGGCGCCCGCCACGACGCGCTGGCCCAGCGTGAAGGCCTCGGCCGTCGTCGCGCCGCCGCCGGTCACCTGGACCAGCCGAATGCCGTCGTCCACGGTCAGCGCGCCGGGGCCGCCGGTATTGTTGACCAGGATGGTGGTCGTGCCGCCGGCCTGACCGCCATTGATCACCAGCAGGTTGGTGGGCGAGGCGTCGCCGCCGAGATAGGTGTTGAAGCCGATGCGGCTCCCTGCGCCGCCCGTATAGCCGCCGACCGTCAGCGTACTGTAGCCGTCCTGTCTCGCCAGGAACTGGATCACGCCGGCGTTGGTCAATGCGCCGGTCGCGCTGGAAACACCGGTCAGGTTCCAGGCGCTGTCGGCGTCGATCGTGATATCGGCCGCATTTCGCGCCAAGCCGGTCCAGAGACTGCCCTGCGCCAGGGACACGTCGGCGGTGTTGCCGGGGTCGGCGAGCAGGTCGCCCGTCCATTGCGAAGCGGTCAGGCTGGCGCTGGTCGCGCTTCCGGAGCCGATCAGACGGTGATCGCCCGTCCAGCTGCTGTTGCTCAGATTATAGGCGAGGGTCGATGCGTCGACGACGATGTCGCCCGTCAGGGACGGCATGTCGGCGATGTTCAGCGTCAGGTCGCTGGCCACACCTGTGGCGTCGTCGCTCACCTGCGCCAGCAGGGGCCGGCCGTTGACGACGGCGGGGTTGAGCACGGCGCCGCCGCCGATCGAGACCACGCCCGTCCCGCCTTCGGAAAGGACGATCGCGCCGTCAGCGGCGCTCAGGCTGCCGCCGGTGATCGACACGGTGTTCGCCGCGCTGCCCGCGAGGTAGATCGCCGACGATCCGGCTCCGTTCGCCGCGACGGCCGCGCCCGAAATCGTGAGGTCCCCGCCGTTGACGGCGGCGACGCCGTGCGCAGCGGCGCCGGCGGTTTCGACCGAACCGCCCGCGATCTGCACCGTCCCTGCATCGCCGGCCCGGACTCCGAACGCGGCGTCGCCTGAGGTGGCGACGTTCGTGTTGGTCAGGGTGATGCTGCTGTCAGCGTCCCGCGCGGATACGCCGAAGGCGTTCGCTCCCTGCGTAGCGACCGTGGCGTCGGTGGCGGCGATCGCGCCGCCTGCCATCGCATGCAGGCCCGCGGCGTTGATGTTCGTCGTTTTGACCGAGGTTCCGGACAGGGTGATGCTGCTGTCGTCGTCGGTCGCCCGGACGGCGTCGGCGCCGCCGATCGCGGCTGTGTCGGCTCCGTTGGTCGTGATAGAGCCGCCGACGATCGAGGCCGAGGCGCCCTGGCTGACCCTGACGCCGACGGCGCCGTCGCCGTGCGTGGTGATGCGGGCGTTCTGCGTCTGCAGCCTGCTGCCGACCCCGAGCACATCCGCGCCATGGGCCTCCAGGCCTATGTCGGCGCTCGGAAACTGAAGGACCGGAAGGTTGCTCCCGCCTCTTCCATAACCGGTCGTGATCTCCGTGTTGCTCGCGGTGACGGCGCCCCCGGCGATGACGAGCAGGCCGGCGCTGGAAGGGCCGGAAGTGCGGACTATGGTATCGGTCAGGGTGACCGTGCTGCCCGACCCGCTCGCCGCTGCGCCTGAGGAATTGGGCTGATAGGTGAAGACGCCGTAGCCGACGAAGTCGATCCTGCCGCCGGCGTCGGCCCACAGGCCCTGACTGTCGGCGCCGTAGGTGGCGGACGTCGCGCCATTGACGACAAGAATCCGGCTGCCGACGCCACGGGCCAGCATGCCCGGAGAGCCGGTGGTGACGGCGCCGCCGTAGTAGTCGCCGGTCGCGATCGCGCCGCCGCTCATGGTGATCAGTCCGCCATCGGCCGCGAGCAGCCCGGCGCCGCCGTTTCCGGAGACGTTTACGTAGGCGTTGTTGAGGGTCAGGCTGCTGTCAGCGCCCGCCGCGACCGCGCCGGCGACGTTATGGCCATCGCTGTACGTACTCAGGTCGTTGAGGGCGATCGATCCGCCCGCGTCCGCAAAAACAGCAGAGGCCCCCGCGCCGCTAGTCGTGACGTTGGTGCGGGTCAGGGTGATCGTCCCGCCCCCCGACGCATAGGCGCCGTGCGCGTTGTCGAGCGCCGTGTTCACCCCGCTGTCGGTCAGCGTGACGCTGCTGCCTGTCCCGATCGCCTCGACGCCGTGAGCGCCGGCGCCGTTCGTATAGACCGAGGTATAGCTGCCGGTGATCTGCCCCCCGCCATCGGCGTAGAGGCCGTGGCCGTCGTCGCCATAGGTGGTGACCATGGCCCCGTCCGACGGCGTGCCGGTCAACGAAATCGTACCGTCATCGCTGGCGCGCACGCCGTGGCCGCTGCCGAACGCGGAAAGATCGACAGAAACGCCGCTATAGCTTCCCGATCCAGAGACATCGACCACGGGCGCGGCGTCTGCGCTTTGCCTCGCGGTGAACGCCGGATCGGCGCAGCTGCCGGAGGAGAGATTGAGCGCCGCCGGCGCAGCGGCGCATTGAGCGAACGCGTGCGTGGAGGGCAGCAACACCGCCGCCGCCGCCGCCCAGATGGCGCGATGGCGACAGGCTGAGTTCAAAAGCGCCTTCTTCCGCGAATCGCCGAAACCAAGGCCGACAATCGAAACCGGCGTCTCCACACGGGCTACAGGCAATCGCGAACTCCGCAGACGATATCTAAACTGAGGCCGATACGTGCTGCGGAAAGAGTTAAGATACGACGAGAGTAATTAGTTAAGCTTCAGCGCAACTTGGGTAGGCCTATTCCTGGCCCTGGCCGGGGTTCGGACAAAAGGGTGTTCCGAGTCAGGGCGTGGGTGCAGACCACGTCGAAACAAGGCGAATTCCCTGGTGATCATGCCCCCGCACGCTCCCGCCTGCGTGAGCTGGGGTCAGTTGGCCGCGCTCAGCGGAAGTGAGCGGCAAGCGCTCGAACGCAGAGCCGAAATAGCCTGCCAACTCGCCAGAGAACGGCCAATCCGAACCAAGCGCAAAACGCTCCAGACCGATCCGCCGCATCACAGCCGCAAGGCGAGCCAAATCTTCATCGGGCGTCTCGGCGTCGAAAGTCTGGGCCAGGTCGAAATGAAGCGAGGCGCCCAGGCCCGGCTCACGCTCCAACGCCTCCGCGAAGGCGTCGATGGCCGACCAGGTGTTGGCGTCCAGGCCGCCCCACCCACCCGAATGCGCGATGAAGACAGGACTTCCGCCAGCGTGCGGCAGCACCTCCTTCAGGAAGATCTCCACGTCCTGCGCGCCATAGTCCTCGGCGCGGGTGCGCATGTGGATCATGATCGTCTTGCGGTGACGCCCCGCCGCCTCGAACACCCGCGCCAGGCGGGCGACATGTACCTTGTCCCTGAGGTCGAGGCCTGAGTTGGTAAGGTGCAGCTTCACGCCCGCCGCCGCCGGCTCGTCGGCCCAGAACGCCAGCTCGGGCAAGGCCGTCGAGGTCAGCGGATTGATCCCGATGAATGCGACGAAGCGGTCCGGGCGTTCTCGCGCCAGGCCGACGGTGAAGGCGTTTGCCGACCGCACGAGCTCAGCCGCGTCCGGCGCAGGCGGAACCATCATGGGGCTTTCCGCCAGATAGGCGGTGGACATCAGCCAGGCCTGCCTCACCGCGGCCCGGTCCATTGTCGCCAGCAGATCATCAGCCGTCAGCGGCTGGACGAAGATATCCGGGCAAGCGCCGATCCGCCCAGGGCTGCGGCAATAGCCCGGCAGGAAGGAGAGGATCGCCGGCGAGTGGACATGGACATGATGATCCACAGCGATCGGGGACGCAGCCGCCGAACCGGCGAACAGGCATGACAAAGCCGTCGCCAGAGCGACCTTTTTCAGAAACATGAAGGACTCGGAAAGAGGGCGCGATGAGACGCCATTACCGGCGCCCCATCGCGGAATACTCAGCGCGAAGCCGCGCCGCTGAGCAGGGTTTCCTGCCAGAACTGCAGACTGGTCCAGAAGTAGTAGTCCACGTTCTCCTTCTTGTGGAATCCGTGGCCTTCGTTCTCGGCCAGCAGATGCCAGGCCGTGCCGCCGTTGCTGCGGACCGCCTTGACGATCTGATCGGCTTCGGAAGCCGGCACGCGCGGATCGTTGCCGCCCGTCGACACCAGCAGGGGAATGCTGATCCGATCCACGTTGGTCAGCGGCGAGATGGCCTGAAGCTGGGCGCGCTGTTTCGGGTCGCGCTCGTCGCCATACTCCACCCGCCGCAGGTCGCGGCGATAGGACTGGGTGTTCTCCAGGAAGGTGACGAAGTTGGAGATGGCGACATAGCAGTTCGCCCCCTTCAACTGATCGCTGTAGTGAACCGCCGTGGCGTAGCACATGTAGCCGCCATAGGAGATGCCGGTCACAGCAAAGCGCGAGGCGTCGAGCGACGGATTCTGCTGGAGGGCGCTCAGCAGGGCGCCGATGTCCTTGACCGAATCCTCACGACGCCAAGGCCCATTGTCCAGGTTGACGAAGCGCGAGCCATAGCCGCTCGACCCCCGCACATTGGGGAAGAACAGCGCCACCCCCAGTTCGTTGAGCAGATAGTTCTGCGGGCCCAGGAACTCGGGTCGCGTCTGACCCTCGGGGCCGCCGTGGATGTCGATGATCAGCGGCCGCTGGCCGGGAAATTTTGCCGCGTCCGGCTGATAAAGGAAGCCCGAGACCGTCTCGCCGTCGAAGCTCTGGATCTCCACCAACGTCGGTTCGACATTGGCTTTGGGGTCCAGCCCGCCCGTCTCGCTGAACGTCCACTGGCGCACGGCCAGCGTCTTGGGATCGATGGAGAAGGCGTCGCCCGGCACCTGAGCCGAAGACAGGCTGAGACCGATCTCGCCCCAGGGCGCGATCTGAATGGTGTCGCCGAAGCTCCAGTGCAGCACGCCGGCCGGCAGGCCGTCGACCGCCCTCGCCTCTCCGCTCTTCAGATCCAGCACCCGCAGACGGGTGACGCCGGCCTCATTGATCGCATAGGCTGCGAAGGAGCCGTCCGGCGCCAGGGCGTAGTCGGTCACATCCCATTTCGCCTCACGGCTGATCGGAACGAAGGCGCCGCCCTGGATACGGCCCAGGCGCAGGAAGTCGGAGTCGCGGTTCGAGGTGGCGTAAACGCCGCCGTCAGCGCCGTAGCGCGGATCGACATAGGAGACCTGCGCCTCCGGATCAGTCAGAGCGGTCATCTGGCCTGACGCCAGGTCCAGTTCATAGACTGCGGCGTCATTGATGGACTTGCGGTTCAGGACCAGGGCCTTGCGACCGTCATGGGAGAAGTCGGCGATATTCCACCCGCCGCCCGAGACCTGAGCCACCAGGCGATCCGATCCGGCGACGCCCGGCTCGACGACATAGAGGTCCATGTCCGCGCCGTTGCGACGGGACGAAGCGTAGCCGACCTTGCGGCCGTCCGGGCTCCAGGCGCCGAACCAGTTACGGCTGCGGCCGTCGGTCAGCAGGCTCAGCCGCCCGTCATGGAGAGTGTAAAGCTGATAGAATTCGTCGCCGCCGTTGTCCTTCTGGACCAACAGCGTCCCATCGGCGGGCGACGGCGCGCCGAACATCACCGGTTCGGCCTCAAAGCTGATCTGGGTGCGGGCCGCGCCGGGCGCGGCGACACGGTGCAGCTGGTCGCTGGCGCCGAAGCGCGTCTTGACCAGCATGGAGCGATCTACAGCGCTCCATCCTAGGAAGGCCGCACGGCGCGCCTCCAGATAGGGCTGAGTCGCCGCAACCAGGGCGTCCGGCACCGGCGGCAGCCCGTCCGCGACAATGGCGGCCGGCTTGGGCGCTTCGGCGAGCACAGGTGCGGCGAAGGCGCTGGCGGCCACGGCGGCGGCCAACACCAGGGGAAGTCGGGAAATCATGAAATCAGGCCCTCTCGGCAAGGGAAGGAGGCGCCGGCTCCCTGGTCAGGGTTGGGGAGCCGGCGACAAGGACACGAAGGCTCAGACCTAGAAGCGAGCCCGCGCGCCGATCGTGACGTAACGGCCAATGACGTCGTAGTAGGGAGAGAACAGCGACCCCACCGGCGGCTGGCGATCGAACAGGTTGGTGGCGTTGGCGTAGAGCTCCACCCCCTGCGCCCCGAAGCGGGTCAGGTCCGCCGTCGCGCCCAGGTCGAAGTAGGTATAGCTGCCGATGTGGTTGTTCACGATCTTGATCGTGCTGTTGTAGTCGCCGGCCGAGATGTAGCGGGCGCGCAGGTTCGCCCCGAACACATCCCCCTTCCAGCCCAGCGAGCCGTTCAGACGCCATTCCGGCACGCCCAGGCCGAAGGAGTAGCCCTGAGACTTGACGTACTGGATCTCGCTGACGCCGTCGTTGGTGGTCAGGCTGTTCACCCAGGTTCCGACCAGACGCGCCGTCACCCGACCCGACGCTTCAGGGAAGAAGCGGTCCAGCGGCGCCGCGTAGGAGATCTCGGCGTCCACGCCGTCGGTCTGGTACTCGGCCAGGTTCACATAGGTGGACATGGTGCGGACCAGGTCGCCCTGGGCGTTGCGTTCGATCTTGCTGCACAGGGCGGTGTTGCCGTTGAAGCAGCGGTTCACGAGGTCCTGCGGCGCGATGGTGGTGATCACGTCGTCGATCTTGATGTTGTAGTAGTCGAGCGACATGTTCAGGCCGGGGATCGACGGCGGCGCATAGGTGACGCCGATCGTCAGGGTGTCGGCCGTCTCTGGCGTCAGATCCGGATTGCCGCCGCCGTTGTTCAGCACATAGACGGTCTGGTTCTTGGCCGGATCGTTGATGTTGTTATAGCCGGTCGTCGTCTGGGTGTAGAGCTCCGACAGATTCGCCGAACGGATGTCGCGCGACTGGGTGATGCGGCCTCGGAAACCGGGGAAGAACTCATTGGTCGCCCCCACCTTCCAGGACCAGATCGAGCCGGTCGTGTCGTAATCGGAAATGCGCGCCGCCGCGTTGAACTCCAGATTGTTCAGAACGGGCAGGTCACGAACGACCGGGACCAGAACTTCGGCGAAGGCTTCCTTGACCGAGAACTCGCCCGACATGGCCGAGAAGCTGAAGGTCCGGAAAGCCTTGGCCGCGTCCAGTTCGCCGACGGTCTGGTCGATCGACTCCTTGCGCGCCTCGACGCCGAAGGCGACCGAGACATCACCGGCCGGCAGGGTGAAGGGCTCGCCGCGCAGACTGATCCCCCCGACATCCAGCTTGGTGGTCGAACGCTGCTGCGGCGTGCCGGTCACATAGTCCATGGCCGCCTGGCTGGGCGCGCCCAGACCGAACAGGTTTATCGGCACGCAGCCCGAGTTGGCGTTGGTCAGGGAGACGCGGCAGATCGCCTGCCCCGTCGCCGGATCCAGCACCGAGTCCACCGCCTGGGCGTATTCCGTCCTCAGCAGGAAGCCGGGAGTGTCGATGTTGTTCTCGAACTCTCCATGGCTGTAGTAGGCGCCCCAGCGCCAGGCGCCGCCGCCCAGTTCACCATCCAGCGCCAGGGTGGCCTGCGTCGTGACGCGTTCGAAGTCGATCCGCGGATAGGTCTCGGCGTTGAAGCGGCCCATCGTGAAGCTGGTCTCACCCGCCGCCGTCATGGCGTCACGCACCGCCGTCGGCAGAAAGGCGTTGTCGATGCTGATCTGCAGATCGCCGCGGTTATGGTCGCCGAACCAGATGTAGTCGTTCCACATCTTGGCGTGACGAATATCGGCGGTGAAACGCAGGGTGTCCGTCACGTCATAGGTGGCGCTGGCCATGGCGACGAAGCGCTGCTGGGGCGTGACCAGAGGGCTGAGATCGTCGTTGGACGGCCCTTCGCCGCCCACGGTCGACGTCCCGACCTGCTGGCCGAAATCGAAGTCGCGCAACGAACCGTCAGGATTGAAGGCCTTGCCCGACAGCACGCCCGACATGATCAGCCCCCCATAGGCGGCGTTGGCGAAGCCGACGTCCGGCACGGTGACGAAACGACCGGTGCCGTCATTGGTCGACACCTGCCCCCAGCGACCGATGCGCGGGCGTGAGGTCTTCGGCACCACGCCTTCATTGTCGAGGTATTCTGCGCCGATGACGAAGTGGCCCCGGCCCTCCAGGAAATCCGTCCCCCAGGCCGCCTCAAAACGCTTCTGCTCCGCGTCGTCGAAGGAGGAGATGCCGTATTCCGCGCCGATCTTGGCGCCGGTGAACCGACGATCGATACCGATGTTGACCACGCCCGCGACGGCGCCCGAGCCCCAAGCCGCTGAAGCGCCGCCAGTGACCACATCCGCGCTGCGCACCAGAATCGACGGAATGCTGTTCAGGTCATTCTCGCTCGACACACGGCGGCCGTCGATCAGCACCAGGGTGCGGCTGATGCCCAGGCCGCGCAGATCGACCGGCGCGTTGCCTGCGCCCGTGTTGGTGCCGGTGGTCTGCGGCGACGAAGTCGCGCGAAACTGCGGCATGTCGTTAAGGGCCGCTGCAATGTTCGGACGTGCGCCGACCGACAGATCTTCGGCCGTCAGACGCACGGTCGGCGTCGGCGCCTCGAACCCGGCGCGATCAATCCGCGAGGCGGTGACGACGATCTCATCGACCGCCGAGGGCCCTTCGTCCACAGGGACATCCTGGGCCATGGCGCCGCCGGCGCACGCGAGAAGCGCCAGGACGCTGCTGCATCCGGTCAAACGAGTATTGAATTTGGACAAGTCGAAGTTCCTCATGGCGACGGCGTCCCCTCCCAAGGACAAGAGACCAGCGGCGACTGACGCGCCTTTTGACCGCCCCCGCTGTCATCGGGCCTGAGAGTTTCGGGTCGCCCCTTGCTCCTTCGGCGAGGCGCACCCGAAGGCCGCCTTCTCTCCAGCGTTTCCCGCGCAGCACGGTCCTTTTGCCTGAGCGTTTCCGGGGCGGTTGCGCCTTCGGCGTCGGAGTTCGATCTCTCCCGCGCTGCAAAAACCAGTAGGAAACCGCCTCACAAAGCCTGTCAAATCGACATTTTTGGCAATTTTATTGCTTAGTTTGCATATACTACGCAAGCATACGCTAAGATTGTCCTTGCTCGACCTAATCGTGCGGCGAGGCGCGGGCCGCCTAGCGGCGCGGTGTCAGAAAGGTGACAGGAAGATGTCAGCAACCGCGCGCGAGAGTTATCCACAGGATTGCGCGATCGCCCATCATGGCGCGAAGGGATCGTCTGGCGCCTGTTCCGCTCCGACCATCGCTGTCCGCCACTGGGCGATCAAGCGCCGACGTCGTAACTGATCGAGGTTGGCCAGAAGACCAGGACCGACACGGATGGACCTCAGCCCGTGAGAAGCGGCGACATCCGCCATATCCACACGAACGGGGCCCGCGCCGGTCCGGCTGATGAGTTCCTGGCCTTCACGCGACAGAAGGAAGTCCAGAAACAGCCGCGCCGCCGCCGGGTGGCTGGCGTTGCGCGGAATAAAGGCGACGCGCGACACAGACAGTCGATAGTCCGACGGCACGATCACCGCCACCTCGTCATGATCCGCAGCAAAGCCGACCGCGAAGGAGCGATTGACGTTATAAGCGAACACCTTCCGGCCGTCGGCGATCTGGCCCAGCATTCTATGCCCCGATGTATCAAGGCGAGGCGCCGTACGGCCCAAGGCCTCCATCAACCGCCAAGCGTCTGGATAGGCCTGGATATCCGCAGACAACAACATCATGCCGACAGCGCTGCGCTCGACGTCATATAGGGTGGTCCGCCCGGCGAACACCTCGGGCTTCGTGCTCAGAAGACGCAGAAGCTCCGCGTGACTACGTGGCGCCGCGTCCGCAGGCAACAATCGACGGTTGTAGACGAAAACGATCGGGTCGGCGGTCAGGCCAAAGCCCTGACTCCGCCATATGGCGCCGTCGGGAAGACTGCGACGATGCGGTGAGCGATAGGTCTGGGCGTAGCCGTCATTGACCAGCTTGATCTGCTGATCCATCGCCGAGGACCAAACGAGATCGACCCCCGGTCGCCCTGCATCCGCCGTCGCCTTCACCTCCTCAGCGATCAGGGACGAGTTGCGATCCACGACCTGCACCTTGATCATCGGCCATCGGTCCTGAAAAGCGTCGATGACCGGCTGCATCATGCTGGTGTTCGTATAGACGACCAGGCACCCTTCGCGCTGCGCCCTCCAGCGGGTCAGCGGATCTGTGGCAGGCCCGTTCGGTTCGCGAACGCAGGTCGCGGTCGCCGCGACCGCCAGCACGACGAGAAGTCGTATCAAGCTCGCCGGCCAGTTCCACTTTGCGGCGCGCCGCTTTAGGTTCCGCAAAGTCACTCCCTCCCACCCAGCCGGTCGCCATGAAAATACTGGTCGTCGAAGATGACAAGGCGCTCAGGCATTCTCTCAAGGCCAGTCTGGAAGCCGCCGGCTTCACCGCCTGCTGCACCGAGTATGGCGCTGAAGCCCTGACCCTGGAGGCGAACGGGGGTTTCGACGCGGCCGTTCTGGACATCGGCCTGCCCGATATCGACGGCTTCGAGGTCTTGAGCGCGCTCCGACGCCGGGGCTCGACCACGCCCGTGCTGATGTTAACGGCGCGCGACGGGCTGACCGAGAGGGTGGCGGGATTGGATCTGGGGGCTGACGACTATCTGGTGAAACCCTTCGCCCCCGCCGAATTGGCGGCGCGGCTGCGGGCCATCGCACGCCGTCGCCAAGGACGAACCGCAGAGACCGTCATGATCGGCGCCATGACCTGTGACTGGGAAGCCGGACGCGTCATGGTCGGCGACCGCGACCTGGCCTTGCGTCCCCGCGAATGGGCGGCGTTGCGGGTATTGGCTTCCCGCGTCGGCCAGGTCGTGGACAGGGACATGCTTGCGGCGGAGGTCTTTCCCCAGGACGAGGCGCCCTCGCCCAATGCTTTAGAAGTGCATATCGGACGTCTGCGCCGCAAATTGCAGCCCGACGGACCCGCCGTGGTCAATATCCGCGGTCGCGGGTATCGCCTCGATCTCTGATGGCCAGATCTCTCAAGCATCACAGCCTGATCAGTCGTCTGTTCCTGGCGCAGATCGCCCCCCTGACGGCCTTTGCGGTTCTATTTCTCGCCATTGGCATGTGGACGACCCATCGCGTGGTCGAACGAACTGCGGACCGCCTGCTCGCAGGCGCCATGCAGACCATCCTCGAAAGCGTCACGCTTGAGAACGGCGAGGTGATCGCGGAAGTCGAGCCGTGGTCGTTGGCCTTGCTGGACAACCCCGAACGGGACGCGGTCTTCTACAACGTGCGGGACAGCGGCAAGCTGATCACCGGCTATGAAGAGCTGCCCCTATTGTCAGGGCTGTCGACCGACCATCCGCGCTTCGCCTATCTGACCGCGCACAATGTTCCGTTGCGTATGGCTCAGCAATCTGTCGCCATTCCGGGGCGCGAGGGCGTCGTCTCCGTCTCGGTCGCTCAAAGTCTGGATTCACGTCGGGCGGACATGGCGGAACTGCACCGCAACCTCTTGTTGTTTCTCGCCATGCTCGTCGGGCTTGCCGCCCTGCTCATCTGGCCGAGTCTCACTTGGGGGCTAAGCGCCTTGCGACGTCTGGCCGATCATCTCGCCGCGCGCCCCACGGCGACGCCTCATGATTTCGCTCCAACGCCGACCGACTTGGCGCCGCGTGAACTGCTGGCCGTGATCTCAGCCTACAACGATCTTCTGGCGCGACTGGAACGCTCCACATCCGGGATCCAGCGCTTTGCAGCCGACGCCTCGCATCAGATTCGCACCCCGCTGACAGTGATCGCCGCCAATCTGGACTTGTTGGCGAACTCGGACCGCAGTTGGAGCGCAACGGAGCTGCGCCTGTTGGAGGACTCGCGGCAGAGCGCGGGCTACATGACCCGCCTCGTTCATCAGTTGCTGGCCGTCGCTCGCGCCGACGGCGTGCGTTTCGCGGGCGAAGCCGATCTCGGCCGCGCCGTCCGCACCGCCTGCCGCAGCCATTCTGGCGACGACCTTCGGCTTCGACTTCCCCTGGAAACGGTTTTGGTTCGCGGAAACGAGGATCTGATCGTCGAGCAATTGACCAATCTGCTCGATAACGCCCGCCGTTACGGCCTCCCGCCGATCATGCTTCAGGTCAATGTCCAGGGCGATATCGCCCAGTTGACTCTATGGGACCATGGCCCTGGAGTAGCCCCTCAGGATCTGCAGCGCCTGTCACAGCGCTTCTATCGGCCTAGCGCAACGCGAAAACCCTGTGGGGCGGGTCCGGGCTTGTCCATTGTCGAATCCCTTGCGCAAGCCCAAGGCGGCGGCTTCTCCATCCGAAACCGATCGACAAAGAAGGGCTTGATCGTCACGCTAAGCTTCGACATTTCGTGATCTAACAGCCTCGCTGAGAGCTGCCGCTGCGTCGGTTGTGTCGAGAATGCTGACGCTTCCTCGGTTAAGGTGCGTCGCCCTTGGCACGGTTACATCCACGACATGTTTGTCCCGGCCAGCTTTCTTGGCCAGCCTGCAGTGTGGATGAACCGAGACGTCGACATCAGCCTCTGGCTTCGGCTGCTTCGAAAGCCGCCGGAGCAAGCAAACCATGGCGTCAGAGCAAGGCAGCTATAGCCGACTCGATCAGCACCTGCGGTTCTCAGCCCCGCCCTTGCCCCTAACAGTCGGCTGAAAGCCATGGCTCGACGCATACTTAGATTGGCGCGAGACTTCCGCTCCATCTCGTTACGGAGCGGAAGGCCTAGCGTCCCTCAGAAGCGCAAGCTCAGCCCCGCGACAATGCGGCGGTCCGTCAGACCGTTGTAGCACAGCAGAGCATCGTCGTTGATGCAGTATTCATTGGCGTCTTCACGCGTCAGATTGATCGCCTCCAGACCCACGGTGGCCCAGCTGTTGATCTCATAGTTGACGCTGGCGTTCAGTTGTCCGCGGTCGTCGCTGACACGCGGAACGTCAAAGGCTGAGGTGAAGGCTTCCGTGTTGATGAAGTCGGAACGCCACGTGTAGCGCATCCGGGCGCTCAGCCCGCCCCGCTCGTAGAACAGCGTCGCATTGTAGGAGTACTTCGAGAGGTTCTCCAGCTCGACGCGATCCTGCGGCAGAGGATCGAAGCCCAGGTCGCGGGTCGTGTTCCGCGTCAGGCCGATGGTCCGGTAGCTGTCAACGTTTCCGCCGGTCTTCTGATAGGTGAAGTTGCCGATAAAGCCGAAGCCGGACATCCAGCCGAGGCGATCCTCCCATTGCGACAGGTCGTACTGGAAGGCCGCTTCGACTCCCGTCTGGGTCGTCTCGCCATCCACGTTGAACATCGACGTCAGCGGAACGCAGATGCCGGTCTGCCCCTTGTCCGGGTGATTGACGTTGATGACGGCGATCGGGTTGTAGATGCCGCCGCCGGGGCAGGACGGATCACGGCTTCGGTTCACCACGCCGTTCACGGCGTTGTCCGGCGGGCTTTCGGTGACGCTGGCGAATAGATTGTCGCGCACCTTGTGGAAGACGCCGAGGCTGATCAGGCTGGAAGGAGCGAAATAGTATTCGGCCGACAGGTCGAACGACAGGACGGTTTCCGGCTCCAGGTTCGGATTGCCGCGGTTTACCGCCGTGTTCTCGCTGGTGGCGAAGGTCACCGAGGACGACAGCCGGTTGAAGTCCGGTCGGCGAATATCACGGGCGACGCCGGCGCGGATGATCACGTCCTCCCGCGGCTCGGCCACGAGGTTGAAGCGCGGCAGCCAGAATTCATAGGAGGTGTTGTGCACCGACCGGCTCGCGTCCGTGCCGCTGGCGACCGTATTGCCGACCGAGCTGAGGTCGGTGCTGACATAACGGACGCCGGCGTTGCCGCGCACAGGCATGCCGAACGCTTCAGTGTCGAAATTGGCCTGCAGATAGGCTGTACTGGTCTTTTCGGTGATCTCGAAGAAGGCGCTCGCTTGCGACGTCGGCTGACCGATCAGCGGAATATTGGAGCCGTTGGCGGCGTTGCTGGCCGCGATGGCGGCGTTGATGTCGGCCAGAGTTCCGGCCGGATCGCCGAAGGCCTTGGCGCCGTCCAGGATCAGAAAGTCCGAGAAATACAGACGACGATCATCGGCCGCGTTGAAGTTGTTCGGGCCGGCGATCAGCAGGTTGGAGAAGCGGTCGCCACTGGGACGGAAGAAGGACGAGTCGATGTTGGTGAAGTTGGTGCTGCCCGTGACGTTGTCATTGAGCGCGCTGGTCTCGTTCCAGCGCAGCCCCGCGTCGATCGAGCTGATGAAGGGCACAATGCCGTCCATGGCGTAGGAGGCGTCGAGGCGGAACGCCTTCTCTTCATTCTCGCGAACGCTACGACCCTGCGACACCTGATGCAGGCGATAGTTGGCGGGGTCCAGCAACTGGGCCGTGCTGGGCGTCGAGAGCTGCCCCTGGGCGATGCCGAATTGCAGCGTGCCGCCGCTCAGGTCGAACTCGATCGGCACGCCGTTGGCCAGCGACACGCCCCGGACCGGCTGGGGACCGTTGGGATTGACGAATTCGAGCGTCGTATTGAAGCTGGGCAAGACCGAGTCCGAGGTCGACAAGGACGCCTGGGCGCTGAGCGACAAACGCTCCAGATCCCACTCGCCGCCCAAGGCGAACACGCGGCTTTCGGTTACGCGCGAGCCCGTATCGCTGGTCGTGCGCAGATAGGGCGCAAGATTGCCGTCCGTCCGAGGCAGGATGAGCCCCTTCAGCGCCGCCTGGACGGAGCCTAGATCCATCGTCCCGTTCGGACCCTGCACCTTGCCCAGGTTGACGGTTTCGAAGGCGGTGTTCGTCGTGTTGTCGACCACGCCGTTGTCCGAAATGGTCGAGATCTGGACGGTCGAGCTCTGTTCGGCGCGCTGCTGATCGTTCAGCGTCATGTCGAAGTAGAATTTCAGATTGTCTTTCGGCTTCCACTCCGCCGAACCCGAGAAATTCTTGGTCTCATACTCGAAATTATCCAGATCCTGATTGAAGAACTGGATGCGCATGAAGGGGAAGGCCTCGGCGCTCAGACGGCCCGAGTCCGGAGTGACGACCGCATCGCGGTCGACGCGCGGGCGGAAGGCGGCGACGTCCTGCTCGGCGTAGCTGAAGCTGCCGACCAGGCCGAACTGACCGAAGTCCGTGTCCCAGCGCTTGCCAATCGTGCCCGAATAGCGCGGCGTCAGGGTATCCGACAGGTCGCTGTATTCAGTCTGGGCGCGGAAGGCGAACAGGGGATCCTTCAAGTCCAGCGGGCGGATGGTCCGCAGATTGATGGTGCCGCCCACCGAACCTTCGATCGTCTTGGCTTCCGGCACCTTGATGACCTGCACGGAGCTGATCATCGAGGCCGCCAGATCGTCGAAGCTGATGCCCGACCGGCCCGAGCCCGACCCCACCGTCGAGACGCCGTTGATTTCGACCCGGTTGGCGTCCGTGCCGCGAATCTGCACGCCGCGCCCGACGCCCGCCTCGCGGGTGATCTGGATGCCGGTGACGTTCTCAAGCACTTCGGCGAGATTCTGGTCCGGCAGCTTGCCGATGTCCTCGGCCTCGATGACCTCGACCAGGTTGGCGGCGTTGCGCTTCTGCGACAGGGCGTTCTGCAACGACGCGCGAATGCCGGTGACGACGATCTCATCGACCTGAGTGACGTCGACGTTCCCCGCCTCGTCCTGATCCGGCTCAACGCTTTGGGCGAACGCCGGAGCGGCCGCCATCAGCGCCGTCGTCGTCAGCAGTATCGCCGTAAATCGTTTGCCGGAATTCGCTCGAACGCCAGCATCCCCCATTTGCCTCATCGCGTGCCTCCCAGTGCGTTTTTTTATTATCCGAACGCTGGATTGGCCTTACCTGTCTGTCAACCTCTTTTCGGACCACAATGGATTAATTTAATAGACCAATTGGTCTATTCTTGGGTCGAACACTCGTTTCCTCAGCGGCTGCCGCCGCGCTCGCCCCGAATAAGCGCCTCGATTTCAGTCAGATCCGTCTCGGCGTTGTCGCCGGGCGTTGTCATCGCCAAGGCTCCGTGGGCGGCCGCCAGTTCCACCGCCTGTTGGGGACGCTCTCCCGCCATGAGCCCGTGGATAAGGCCCGAGGCGAAGGCGTCGCCCCCGCCGACGCGGTCCAGAATCTCCAGATCCGGTCGAGCCATGGAGACGTATCGCTCGTCCCGCTCATGGAACACGCCCTGCCAGCCGTTGACCGTGGCGCTCTTCGAGTCACGCAGGGTGTAGGCTACGCCCCGAAGCTGAGGGAAGGCGTCGAAAGCCATCTGCGCGGCGTTGGACGGCGGCCCCGGATCGGTCGGCCAGGCGCGCCGCCCGACCTCTTCGCTGACCAGACCCAGGCAGGCGGCCAGTCCCCGATCATCCGCAAAAACCAGATCGCACTCAGCCACGATAGCCCGGTTAATCGCGCGCAGGGCCTCGGGGTCCGGATGACTGCGCCATAAGCTCTCGCGATAATTGAGATCGTAGGACACGGTGACGCCGAGGCGCCTCGCCGCACGCACAGCCGCCAGGGCGGTCTGCGCCGTTTCAGCCGACAATGCCGCGAAGACCCCGCCGGTATGCAGCCAATGCGCGCCGCGCGCGCCCAGAACATCGTCCCAGTCGAACGCCTGCGGGTCGAGCGCCGACGCTGCCGAGTACGCTCGGTCGGACACCCCCTGCGGCGGCCGGACGCCGAAGCCGCGCTCGGTGAAGTTGAGGCCCATTCGCGCCTCGCGCCCGACGCCGTCGTAGTCGCGCCAGACGATGGCGTCGACGTCCACCCGCGCCTCGGCGATCAAGCTTTCGGCCAGGGCGCCCAGGGGGTTGCGCGGCAGGGCCGTCAGCACCGCCGTCGGCCGCCGGAAGGTCCGGCTGAGCCCCCGCGCGACATTGTACTCGCCGCCGCCCTCCCAAACGTTGAAAGCGCGGGCGCTGCGAATCCGTCCTTCGCCCGGATCCAGGCGCAGCATCACCTCGCCGAGGGCGGCCAGATCCCACCGTCTGGAGCCGCCGTCGGACAGCGCCCACGAATGCTTCGCCTCGCTCATCGCGCGTCGCACCCGAACAGCGACAGATCGACCGCCTCAGCCATCAATCGATACCCCTCATCATTGGGGTGAAGCATATCGGGACGAGCCGCGCCCGCGCGGAAGCTTTCTGGATCCGCCGGATTCCGCACGGCCGCATCGAAGTCCACGACGCCGTCAAACGCGCCTTCGTCGCGGATGAAGGCGTTAAGGACCCGACGCGCCTCTGACGACGGAGCGTCATAGCGCTCCGATCCCTTGAACGGCGTCAGGGTTCCGGCGACCGCCTTCACCCCGTGGTCGCGCAGGCGGGCGACCAACTGGCGATAGCCCTGAACCATGTCCGCTGCATTGCGGCCCGGCTTGGCGGGGTCGCCCCCGTGGCGGATGTCGTTGATGCCTTCCAGCAGGATGACGTAGTCGATCTGCGGCAGGGCCAGGATGTCCCGATCCAGCCGCGCCAAGCCCGAATGGGACCGGCCGTGGTCCAGCAGCTTGTTCCCGCTGATGCCCTGATTCAGCACCACGAATCGGCCAGGACAGGTCGCCTCGAAACGACGCGCCAGCATGCTGGGCCAGTCGCGCTCGGCGCCCAGAGTGGCCGTCGCGCCCTCAGTGATGGAGTCTCCAAAGGCCGCCACCACGATCGGCGCCGTCTCACGCTCGCCATAGACGGCGGAGATCACGTTCTGGCGGTAGTCCAGGGCGACGTCATCGCCGGGCGTCGCCTCTCCCTGCCCTATCCGGACGACGGTGCGGCGCACGGCAGGACGGGTCGGGTCGGGAAAGCGCAGGCTGACCGAAACCTGTGCGAAGGCCGGCGCATCTAGGGCCACAGGATCGCTGATCAGGACGGAACCGACCGGGATCGTCACCTCGCTGCGCCCGTCGAAGAGAACCGGCGCCGTACCGCCCTCGCCCGCCAGGCCCAGGCGCATGTCGGCCACGCGCAGCGGCGCATCGCCCAGTTCGTTGCTGACGCGCAACCGAAGCGCACGCACCGACGCGCCCAGACGCATATCCTGGCGGACCGTCTGTCCCGCAAACTGCACGGGCGCCTCAGGCGTGCCGTCCTTGCGATCAGGCGCGGGCGAGGCGGTCCAGACCGGGCTCCACACCTGAGCCGAGGCCGCGCCCGCCGCGCCCCAGGCGACGCCGGCCAGGGTCAGGGCCAGGAGGGCCGTGCGACGGCGACCGGCTTTGCAAGGCAAGACAGAAAACGGACGGATCATGTCAGGGCCTCGGCGGTGAACAGGGACTGAGAGCGAAGATGTCGGGGTCAATCGCCTCGGCCATCAGAAGATGGCCTTCGTCATTGGGGTGGTAGCCGTCTTCACGATGCGCGCCGGGACGGATGCGACCGGGACGGGCGACATCATCGAGTGCGGCCTCGAAATCGATGACGCCGTCGAAAATCGCGCCCTGGCGGATCAGGGTGTTGAGCGCACGGCGTTTGTCGTCGGTGGTCGGACCGGGAATGGCAGGCTCTGCCACAGGCGAGGCCAGGATAGGCGTCAGCACCCCGCCGATGACCTTGATGCGCTGGGCCTGAAGCGCCCCAACGGCCTGCCGGTATCCGGTTGCGACATCGTCCACCCCCGCGCCCGGACGATCGCGCGCAGGGCCTTTCTGGCGCACGTCGTTGAGGCCGGCCATCAGCACCACATGAGTAATACCGGGCATGGTCAGAACGTCACGCTCCAGCCGCGAAACGAGAGAGGGAGAGCGTCCGTCCGAGGCCACCATATTGCCGCCGATCCCAGCATTCACCACCACGAAGGCGCCCGGGCAGGCGCCCTCCAGACGGCGCCCCAACTGGTGCGGCCAGGCGCGGTGGGCGCCGAGGGTCGTCGATCCGCCTTCGGTGATGGAATCGCCGATGGCGACGATGACCGCGACGGGCGCCGTCGGCCGCTCGGCCAGCACGGCCGAGACGACACCCTGGCCGCGCAGAAGCGGGGCCGCGTCACCGGGCGTTGCGTCGCCCGAGGCGATCCTCACCGGGCCGAGCCGAACAGCGGGTCGGGTCTCTCCGGGCAGGTAGGCGCTGACCGTCAGTTCCCCATAGGCAGGAACGGCCACAACCAGTGGATCGCTGAGCGCAAAGCCGCCCAGAGGAATGATCACATGGGTCGCGCCGTCGAACCGTAGGGGCTGCGCCGCCTCGCCCTTCACCCCCGCCTCGGCCCGGCCGATGACCAGCGGCCCTTCGCCCAGTTCATTGCTGAAACGGACGCGCACCGCCGTCGCCGCCGAAGCCATCAGCAAGTCCTGCCGCAGGGTGACGTTTTGCAGCAGCGGCGGCGCGCCGTTGGCGGCGGACTCGTTCCGCCACGGCATGGGCGAGGCGAGCCACGCCGGAACCCAGACCTGGGCGCTTGCGATGGCGGGCGCCGCCAGCGTCACGCACAGACCGGCAGCCAGGCCCGCCAGGGTCCGCCTCGCCGCTCTGCGTTGTGAAATGGGTTCGCCCGCCATCGCTCGCCTTATGCCTTAGGAGAAGTAGGTGCCGCCGTTCACGTCGACGTTGGCGCCGGTCATGAAGCCGGCGGCGTCCGACGCCAGGAAGACCGCGACATCAGCGGCCTCTTCGGGACGACCTTCCCGACGCAGCGGCGTGCCGTTGGCCACGGCCTGGCGCACCTCGGGTTTGGTGAAATCGTCGTGGAAACGGGTCGAGATCATGCCGCAGCACAGGGCGTTGACGCGGATCCCCTTGGGACCGAGTTCCTTGGCCATGGCGCGGGTGAAGGTCATCACCGCCGCCTTGGACACCGCATAGAGGGAGGCGCCGGGGCCGCCGCCGTCACGCCCCGCCTGGGAGGCGAAGTTCACGATGGCCGCGCCCGAAGACATGTGCGGCACGACCGCTCGCGTCGTCAGGAAGGTCGAACGGAAGTTCAAGTCCATGACGCTGTCGTAGAAGGCGTCGTCGATCTCCAGCAGCGGCTTGCGAGCCACCATGCCCCCGGCTGTGTTGACCAGGATATCGACGCCGGGGCCGAACGCCGCATGAGCGGCCAACACCAGGCCATCGACGCCTTCGGGCGTGGTGACGTCGGCGCGATGCAGCACGGCAGTCCCGCCCGCCGCCTCGATCAGGCGCAGCGTCTCTTCGGCGCTGGCGGCGTCGTTGGCGTAGTTGACCACGACCTTAGCGCCTTCGGCGGCCAGCTTCAGCGACACTTGGCGTCCGATGTCGCGTCCGCCACCCGTGACGATGGCCACCTTGTTGTTGAGTTTCATTTCGCTCTTAGTCCTTGAAAGCAAAGTGATGATTGGGAAGGGATCAACCGCGCGCCGACGGAACATCGACCTTTTCGATGCGACCGGTCACGACCCAGATCGCGACCAGACAGAGCGGCACGAGCGCGGCCACGAGGATGAAGATCGGGGCGTAGGAGGCCTTGGTCATGACCGGCACAAGCCAAGTCGTGATCAAGGTTCCGGCTACGGCGGCCATGCCGCCGACGCCCGCCAGGGAGCCCACCGATTTGCCGTGGAAGACGTCGCCAGGCAGCGTCTGGATGTTGCCGATGGCGACTTGGAAGCCGAACAGGACGGCGGCGATGGTCAGCACGGCCACGGTGGGATCATTAGCCAGCACCGCGCCCAGCAGGGCGGGCGCCATGATCAGGCAGCCCAGGGTGATAACCCATTTGCGGGCCCGGTCGACCGAGCGACCCGAGGCGATCAGACGTCCCGACAGCCAGCCCCCGAACAGGCTGCCCAGCATGGCCCCGACGAAGGGCACCCAGGCGAATATGCCGATCTGCTTGATGTCGAAGGAGAAGGTCTCGGCCAGGTAGATGGGCAGCCAGGAGACGAACAGCCACCAGATCGGGTCGAGGAAGAAGCGAGCCAGGACGATGCCCCAGCTCTGCCGGTGCGACATCATCTGCTTCAGGCTGGGCGCCTTGGCCGGTTCGGCCTCGGTCGCGACGGTCGTCTCGGCCGGGGCGTCCAGGATCAGCGCGCGCTCGGCGGCGTTGACCCAAGGGTGCTTGTCCGGCCCGGCGCGATAGATCACCAGCCACGGCAGCACCCAGATGAAGCCCAGGGCGCCGACCAGCAGGAAGGTGCCCTTCCAGCCCAGCGACAGGAAGAGCAAGGCGATCAAGGGAGCCGAGACGATGGCCCCGATCGAGGCCCCGGCGTTGAAGATGCCCTGGGCGAAGGCGCGCTCCTTGGGCGGGAACCACTCGGCGTTAGCCTTGACCGCGCCCGGCCAGGCGCCCGCCTCGCTGACGCCCAGCATGGCGCGGAAGATGCCGAAGGAGGCGATGCTGCTGGCCGTGGCGTGCAGGGCGATCGAGATCGACCACAGGCCGATCGACCAGGCGAAGCCCAGGCGCGTGCCGATACGGTCAAACAGCCGTCCGAAAACGAACTGGCCCGCCGCGTAGAAGAGCATGAAGATGGTGACCAGAAGAGCGTAATCTTCCTTGGTCGCGCCGATCTCGCCGGCGATCTCCGGCCACATCACCGCCAGGGCGTTGCGGTCGATGTAGTTGATCACCGTGGCCACGGCGATCATGGCGATGATGGCCCACCGGACGGCGGATCTCTTTTGCATGTCTGGTCCTCCCTTGTCGGGCCGGTTGCGCGCGGCGCCGGCCTCTCTATTGATCCAGTCGCGCCCAGGGTCCGGTCCAACGCCAGGTTCGGCCGTTCGCCGTGACGGCGTGAGCGGCGCGAGGCGACGGATCGTCGGCGACGCCCAGGACCACCGTCTTGCCGGAAGCGAGCGTCACGACGACCACCTCGGCGTCGGCGCCCCGCACGCTGTGCAAGTCGCGAATGCCGCTGTCGGCCCCGACCACGGTTTCGGCCCGGCCGTCGTAGCGGCCGTGCGGCTCCAGCACGCCGACGAAGGTCGCGTCCTTCTGGCCGTCCGCCCGCAGGATCAGAGCCGGCTCGCGGCGCAGGTTGAAGTCCGGGTCGTTGGCGCCGCTCTCGGCCAGGATGGCCTGGGCGGGAACGCTCGAGGCGAAACGCCAGGTATAAAAGCGGCCATCCAGCAGCCAGGTCAGGCTGCGGCTGTCCTGCGACGGCTGGGAGACGGCATCGACCCACAGGTGCTGATAGCCGTCGGCTGCGCCGAGGACCGGGCGGTCCGTCACCATGCGCTCGGCCTCGAAGCCCAACTTCATGATGTGGCCGTTGTAGTGCAGCGGCAGATCATAGCGCGCCGGGCGCTCGCCGGTGACGCGCAGCAGGTCGATGACAACCGGCTGCTCCAGTTCGGGGTGTTCGACCAGAGCCTGGGTGCGCGTGAACGTCACCCCGTCATAGGCTCCCGCCTGGCGCGCCGAGACGATCTGCGTTCCCTCGGGCGTGTCGAAGAAGAGCACCTGAGGCGGGTGATCCTCGCCCGTCTGCCAGTGGCCGCCGAACTGGTTGCGTTCGTTCACCACCAGGGTGTTATGGGCGACCGTCGCCTTGGCCCAGCTGGTGTTCTCGGGCAGGTAGATGCCGCCGGCCTTGGCCTCGATGTTGAGGAAGCGCGCGGCGCCGTAGTCGGTCACCACCGTCTGGCCGTTGTCGTAGAAGAGCCAGTTCAGCTTGTCGAAATGGCCATGCCCCATGCCCATGGCGGTCGCCTTCTGGACCAGGGCCTGACCGTCCTCGCCGCCCGCACGCAAAATCGCCAACGCGCCTCGCGTCCCGTCCGGACCGTCGCTCAGCAACACCGAACGGAAGGCGTAGGGTTGCGCCGCGCCCGAAGCCGCCGCCTCGGCCACCTTCAGACCCTCCGGCGACAGGAGGGTCCGCCCCTGCCGTTGCGCGATGGACAGCAGCCCCGCGTCCTGGGTGCGCGCGTAGACGGAGGCGACTCCCGTCACCAGTTCCTCGGTGTCCAGTCCCTTGTCGAGGATGGCGTCATTGATCGGGATGAAATAGCCGCCGTAGCTGGACTGGATCAGCGTATCCACGGCCTTGAGCAGCACCCCGTCGCGACGCTGGAAGATGCCGCGTCCCGGCTCGTTCCGATCGATGGCCCCCGCGAAGATGATGAAGGGCGCCAAGGCGTAGCGCTGATAATAGGGCCCCTCTTCGTAATAGCCGTCGGGCGAGAAGAGCTGATCGATCTGGGTCAGGAAGCCGGCCGAGCCGTCCTTTTTCAGCCCGGTCAGGGCCTTGTCGGACAGGTCGCGGTCGCGCAGCACATAGCCGGTCATGCCGACGCCGGCGACGGCCCAGGTGGCGTGGTTATGGATGCGCTCGAAATTCTCAGGCGTCTCCGCCGACAGGAAGCTGGCCATGCGACGGAAGACGTCACCGTCGATGCGGCGACGCTCCTCGGCGGTCAGGGTCTCGCGGATCGCGTCATAACCCTGGATCGAATAGACGAGCCAGACCGAGTCGTTCAGCGTCTGCCAGAACAGGCGGCCCGGGATCTGCCCACGGCCTGCCGGATGCGCGCCCAGCGTCGGATAGAGCTTGGCGTATTCCAGAAGCAGATCGCGAGCGAAGTCGGCGTAGGCCTTGTCGCCGGTCAGGCGATACAGGGCCCCGGCGTTGTAGATGGCCTGATAATTCCGCTTGTGCTGCTCGTGGGTGTAACCGCCGCCAGGATCGCGCGGGATCGGGACATTGACGCCATCCGCCATGGCCGCGCGGACCAGCGCCTCGACCCGCTCGCGCTCGACGGCGAACAGAGGATAGGCGGAGCCCGCCTCTGCCATCCGCCGCCACTCCTGGGGCGTGGTCAGAACGGACGCGGTCTCGGCCGTGGCCGGGGCGGAGGCCTGCGCGACGAGGGCGGTCGCCGTCTGGGCGCTCAGCGCGCTGCTGGCGAGAAGAAGAGCCGTCAGGGGCAGGGCGCGCAGCATCAGAAATCCTCCGTCGCCGCGACGGGCGCGATGTCGGTTTGCATCTCGGGCGTGCGGACCAGGCGGTTCCCGGCCACCGCCAGCACGGGCTCGCCGACGCGGTGGGAGAAGCTGATCGCGCCGCTGTCGGTCAGGGTGTTGCCGACTAGTTCGGCGTGCTGGACGCCGCGCATCAGGATCGACGGCCGCTCGGCCGAGCCGACACGCTCGAAGCTCGCCCCCTTGACCACCAGGCGCGGTCCGAAGGTGCTCTCGTCCGTGCCGCCGCGATAGAGGTCGACGACCGCCCCGCCGATGCGGCTGAAGGCGCCGCCCTCGATCTGAACCAGTTCGGCGTTGTAGGTGCCCCGGTTGTCCGTCTCGGCGGCGGCCGAGATCACCGAGCCGGTGATGTTGTCCACCCGCACGTCGCGCAGCAGCACCCGGTCGGCCATGACGCCCTTGCCCAGGGCGATCACGCCGAAGCCGCGATTGACCGTCAGGTCGCGGACCTCGACGCTTTCCAGCACCAGGTCGAAGTTCGCCGCGCTGGAACCGGGCGCCACCCGGATCACGGCGTTGCCGGTCTCGTCAGGGGCGTCAACGCCCGTCACCAACAGGCTCGCCAGCTTCAGCGAGCCGCCCTTGGCCACCTCGAACAGAGAAGGTCGCGAGAAGACGATCTCGACCCCACCCTGGTCCGAGCCCCGCACCGTCAGCGGCGCGCCGACGGTCAGGGTCCGGTCGACTAAATACCGGCCTGGCGCCAGCACCAGCACGTCGCCCGGACGGGCGGCAGCGACAGCGGCCTCGAGCGCACCCTCGGACGGCCCGACGGCGATCCCGACGCCCTGATCCAGGCGAACGACCTGAACATCCTTGGGATACCAGGCCACTCCCGTCGCCTCGCGCGGGATCATGGTCAGATCGGGCGAGACGCCTGCGCCTTGCAACGTTTCTGGAACCAGCAACCCGTTCGCGCCGCGCACCAAGGCGATATCCCGCTGCGCCGTCTGGACATTGTCCGCAAAAATGACGCCCGACAGGTCGCCCAGCCTCCGCATCGGATCGTGGCCGTCCGAACTGACGATCAGGTTGCGCGCGAACCGGCTGTCGATGGGCGGCGCCGAACGCTCGGCGTCCATGCCCGCCCCCAGGAAAAGACTACGCGCGTCGATGATGGTGTTGTTCTCGATCACCGCGCCGACGACCTGGTGGTAGCGGTTGATAGGGGAATCGGGCACGCCGTGCATCACGCTCAGCGCAGCGGTGAACCCATCGCCGGTGATCCCCTCCATATAGTTGTTCCGCACAGTCTGGTGGCGGTTGATGACGCGGATGCCCCCGGTGTGAGGCTTGCCGCCGCCGAGAAACACATTGTTCTCGACCAGGTTTCCGTCGCCGTGGCGCAGGACCATGGACCCGCGCGAATGGAAGAAGACGTTGCCGCGATAGGTGTTGCCGCCCGACTTGTTCGAGACGATCTCGACCTCGCCGTCGGCGCCCTCGAACCAGTTGTTCTCAACCACGGTGTTAGACGCCGATAGGGAGTCGGCGCTGGTTCCCACGCGCAAGGTCTCGCCGCCATTGGAACCGAGGTTGGGGCGCGGGCCGAAGTAGTTGTGGTCGATAAGGTGGCGGTTATCGAGCCCCTGCTGTTCGTCGCGAACGACGACCAGCGTGGTCCCGACGTTGTTCTTGCCGGTCAGATGGTTGTGATCGAACCGGTTGTCGTGGCCGTACAGCGCCACCCAATTGTCGGACGTGGCCCGGTCGGGCTTGTTGTAGCCATCAATCACCAGGCCCGTGACGCGGCTATCCACGGCCCGATGCTCCTTGGAGCGGCGGAAGGACACAACCTCCCCCGTCGGCGACCAGCCGTCGCGGAAGATCAGGTTGGACACCACCAGTTGACGTCCCGCCAGCCTGAGGTTGGACTGGCCCGACAGCACCACTCCGCCCGGGGTCTGGGCCGTCAGGGTGATCGGTTGGCCAGCCCGGCCCTCAGCCTCGAACAGGATCTGGAAGTCGCGCCACACCCCGTCCTTCAGGACAATGACGTCGCCAGGCTTAACGTCGCGCAGAACCCGCTGATACTCCGCCGGCGTCGCCACCAAGGTCGTGGTCTGGCCGGTCGCCGCCCCAGCCCACAGCAAGGCGGCCGCAAGCGCCAATCTCGACAACATGATCGCCTCCCCCTCCGGCCCGCTTTGGTACGGACCTGTTCGCGGTTTCGCATCCGCTGGAGAAAGCTATCAGTCAGGCCACCAAAGGCAACCTCTTGGTCATAAGAAAATGAACTAAAAACTAGACCAATTGGTCTAAACCGAATGCGTGCTAATCAGGAAACGCTCTCGGCTGGCCGCCATCTGGCGCTCCAGCGCCTCGAGCGCCGAGGCGGCGCTGGCGTCCAGCATAGCCGCCAGCAGGCGGTTGAAGTGGGTCCGCATGGCGCGCCGCGCTCCCGCCGGATCACGCGCCTTCAAGGCGTTGAGGATGGCCGCATGCTCATCCACACGCGACGAATCGTCGATCTCGCACACCGCCTGATGCGCAGCGCTAACCTCCGGAACCTCCGTCCGCATCCGCCACAGCGTCTCAATGGTGTGCAGCACAGCGGCGTTATTGGCCGAAGCCGCAATCACGCGATGAAACTCACGATCGGCCGCGTCAGGGTCCAGATCGGGGTTAGTCCCGCCCATGGCCGTGACAAGTTCGTCCAGCCGCGTCAGCGCCTCATCCGTAATGACCGACGCGGCCAAGGCCGCGGCCTCCGACTCGAAAAGAGAGCGCGCCTCGGTGACTTCGAAAGGACTGACCGCCGGCAGGGCGCCGGCCGGTTGCGGCGCCGAACAGACAAAGACGCCCGACCCTGTCTTGATCGCCAGCTTGCCTTGAGCTTGCAGCGCCACCTCCGCCTCACGCACAGTGACGCGACTGACACCGAAGCGTTCGGCCAACTCCCGCTCACCGGGTAGTTTAGCGCCAGGTCCGTAGCCTCCATCGGCGATGAGCTGGAGAATCTGGTCGGCGACCGCGTGGAAGAGACGTTTTTGGCTCATGATGGCCAGTCTAGAGGAACCGAAGCGTCAGGCCAATCGGTCTGGTGCCCGAGTTCGCCAGCCGTGAGAGCGGAAGAAGGCCGGGATACTGTTCGTCCATATGTTGTCCGTTGCTCATATCTGGATATGCTTCCTTGCCTAACGCGTCGATTTTGCGAGGATTTCATGCACATCCTGTCCGCCGCCGCCGCCATCGGTCTCCTCGGTTTGACGGCCTGCAGCCCGTCGCCCGACAGCGCTCCCAACGAGAAGCCTGTAGTTGAAGCTTCGCAAGCCGCGCCTCGAGTCATGACGGATACAGCACCGGCTGGCGTCGCCGCCGACGACGCCTTGTTTAAGCGCGACGAACCGGCGGACGCGACCATGACCCTGAATCGCGAGAGCGCCGGCTGGCGCGTCGCCTTCCGGGCCGGAGGCGTGCCGAATGGCCCCGCGACCGCCGCCGACTGTGAACTTCAGGCGGTCGGGCTGCAGAACCGAGAGGACGTCATCGCTGCGCGCGTGGTTCCGTTCGAGGGCGAACTGAACGTGATCACCGCCGCCGACATCGGGGCGGACGCACCGGTTATTCAAGTCCGCATGGGGCCGGAGGGCGCGTTCGTTCAGGATGGCGGAGCCGCAGCCCGTTTCTGCGGCATGGGATCCGATATCGACGGCTTCTACCGCAGGACCGGATCTCCCGAGTGAGCGCCGGGCCCGTCCTCCGGGCGTCCCCGCCTCACCCTACCGTCGCCGAAGCAAGGCCGCGCCAATCGCCGCAACGGCGAGGGCTACGGTCGCCAATCCAGCCGCCCCATAGACCATAAGGCCCGGAGAGAGACCGCTCCGCATATTCTCAGACGAGGGTTTGGCCTCCGGGCTCCCGCCCTGCCCCTTTCAAGAAGCGGCTACGAACCCGTTTCCGGTCAGTCGCAATTGGCGCAGGTCGACGTTCATCTCATTCTGGAACCGTGTCGTCGCCGCGTTCTGCAGGCGACGCTGCATCGTCGCGTCATTGTCCCGCATGGCGTCTTCATAGGCGACGCTCTGGGCGATGAAGTTGAGGATGAGAACCTCCGCCATCTCCTGCTTCTGCGCGTCATTCAGGCCTGTAAAGGAACGATTGTCGCCCATCATGGCGCGAACTTGCGACTGAACGCTCTGGACCTGAGCCCTGCTGACGGATCTCACATCGTTGGCGATCTGCCAGTTCAGCATCCAGTAGGCCGTCATGGCGTCCGCCACATCGCCGCGACGCAAGCCGTATTGTGAAACGTGCTGTCCCCAGCGGGCGAAGAAGTCCTGCTGATCCATCGCCGCCGCGATTCCCGCCCCGTCGCCGCCTGTCGAGCGGACAAAGTCCGCGAATTGGCGTTTGACGCGCTGCGTGATGGCCGGCGACGACTGATATGTGGTGCGGGCAGAGGCGGCGGCGCGACGGCCCGACGCCGCCGCTCCAGCCGCCACTCCGCCTCGCGCGGGAGCACGCGCCTGAGAGGACGGCTCCATCATGTTGTCGCGCATGGCGGCGTGCATCTGGTTCATCGCGTCCGCCGTCGCGAAGCCCTGGAAGGCGTAGTCCTGAGCCTGAGTCTGGGACGCGCAGAGCAGAACCGCTGCGACCGCTCCCGCCAGAAACACCTGCTTGCCGCTCATCTCCGCCTCTCCATCACTCTGAAAAACGCTCATTCCTCAAAAGCACAACGGCGGGCGAAGGTTTCGCCCGCCGTTCCACAAATCGGCCTTTTCGGCCTTATCCCTGCTTGCGAGCCAGGGTCGAAGCGGATTCGCCGATCGACTTCAGGGCGTTGTTCAGCGCTTGGGACACGAAATCCAACTCCTTGCCGACGGCCGTCATCTCGGCGGACAGGCTGCCCATCTTCGGCTTCTTCTTCTGGCTTTCGGCGTCGATCTTCTCGCCGATCTCGGCCATGCGCTCCATCTTGGCGTCCAGGACGCTGCCCAGCGCCAGCGCCAGGCGCAGCATGAAGCTCTTGCCGTTCAGTCCGCCGGGGATGGCGTTGCCTTCTTCATCGCGGCCGCCGGTGCGGGCCTTCTCCAGGGTCTTGTCGACCAGATCCTGAACGATGTCGTTCATCTGACGTTCGATGCCGCCGGCTTCGAAGGCGCCGCCTCCGGTAGCCTGCGCCAGGCCCGCCGCGGATTCACCGATGCTCTGGAAGGCGCCGCCCGTATTGCCCGTCGCGGCTGCGAAAGCGCCGATCGACAGATCGATCACCGACTGCGGAAGGCCCAGAGCCTGACCGACCTGTTGCAGGACCTGCTGGCCGATCGACGACACGACCTGGGTCAGAGCCGCCTGAACCAGAGCCGAGGTGCCGCCCGTCGCGACCGCCAGGGCCGCCTGGCTGATAAGGCTGCCGATATTGAAGCCGCCGCCGCCGATGCCGAACATGATCTTTTCTCCGAATGGTGTGCGTTTCCGGTTCGCCGGCCAGGCGCCTCGCCCGGAAACCCGACGACCTCACGAAACCACCCGTCCCTTATCGTCGGTAGTCAGGCCGTTCCCCAGCTAGGGACTTCCCTAGCCAACGACGCAGACGCGACGGGACGCGGGCGGCGACCGCCGCTGTCTGGACGCTCGCGGCCTCGGCGCGGGCCGCATCCTCGGCGGTCTCTTCGACTGTGCGGGCGCGGCGGTCCAGAACGGTGATCCCGCCCGCCGTCACGCCCAGCAACAGCACCTCGTCGCGCCAGATCACCACGGTCGCCCGTTCGCGCGTGCCCAACGGCAGGGAACGGATGAAGCGGATCTCATCGCCGCTGGGGGCCCCGCTCTGGACCTTCTTCAACATGCGGATCGAGAAGAAGGCCAACCCCAGCACCAGGGCGAGCGCGACCAGGACGGTCAGAAAGTCCATCAACAAGGCGAACGGCGTCATTGCGTCTCCGGAGAGGAAGCCACGCCGTCGTCGGGCATGGCGGGAAAGAGAGGACCGCTGCGGACAGGAGCGGCTTCAACCGCAGCGCCCTCGCCCGGATCTGCGCCCTGACCTTCGACCTCGTCGGTCAGATCGACTGGGTCGAGCGTCTCGCCGCGCGCCGCTTCATCGCGCAGGCGGCGCGCCGTCAGGATCACCTCGGCGACGGCGGCGAACATGTCCTCGGGCACCACGGCCTCGACCGGCACCTGTTCGTGCAGGGCGCGGGCCAGGGGAACGTTGCGGATGATCGGCACCCCTTCGCGCTCGGCCATGCCGCGCATGGCGCGGGCGATCAGGCCGTCGCCCTTGCCCGCCACCACGGGCACGACGTGCTCGCCGGGATCATAGGCCAGGGACACGGCGATATGGGTCGGATTGACCACCAGGGCCGCCGCGCCGCGCACGGACCCGACGGCGCTGGATTGAGCCCACTCCTGAGCCAGTTCGCGGCGGCGCGCCTTGACCGTGGGATCCCCCTCCATGTCCTTCGCCTCCTGACGGATATCGCGTCGGCTCATCCGCAGCCGTTTCATGAAGCTGAAGCGCTGGTAGGCCGAATCCAGGATGGCGACAAAGACGAACACGACCAGGGTCCAGCCCAGCAGGTGAAAGCCCGCCGCGCCGAACGCGCCCAGCACCTCGCCCGGCTGGGCCGCCGGCAGGCGCAGGATGCGATCGAACTGGCCGAACAGGATCAGCCCCGCCAGCCCCAGCAGCAAGGCCGTCTTCACCAGCGACTTCACCACCTCGAACAGGTTGTCGGTGTTGAACATCCGCTTCAGCCCCTCGCCGGGATTCAGATGATCCAGCTTGGGCGTCATCTTCTCGAGGGTGAAGACCGGCCCGGTCTGCAGGAACTCCATCAGCGACGCGAACAGGGCCACCGGCAGCAGCAACAGCGCCGTCAGATAGACGAACCGCCGCGCCGCCGACCAGGCGACCTGTTCGAAGGCGTCGCCGAACGGCTGGTCCATCACGCGGAATACATCGTCGAACAGGGCGGCGAAATTCGCGAACACCGCCCCCGCCAGCATCAGGCCGACCAGCAGCCAGGCCAGCAGCACGGCGGTGGAGCCGACGTCCTTGCTCTTGGCGACGTCGCCCTTCTTGCGCGCGTCCTGAAGCCGTTTCGGTGTCGGCCGCTCTGTCTTGTCGCCGCCGTCGTTCTTCTCCGCCACGCGCGCTCCGCTTCATCGAACAGGGATGAAAAACATCAAAAACGAGCTTTGCCGAATACAGAAACGGCAAAGCTTATGGTCAAGCTTACACTTTATCCGAACCCTGACCGCTTCAGAAAAAAAGCAAGCTAGGGTTAACCCTACTGGCAAAAATTTTCATTACCGATCTCGTTGACAACATTCATGAGCAATAATATCGCTGTCACACAAGATCGAAATTCACATAGCTTCGGGCGAAATACGAAGTGAGACAATTTTGCTCGGTAACCGGTACAGTAATACTTGTTATTACTGCATGGAATCATTCCGCAATTGCGGAAGACTGTAGCATCGCCTCGCCGCAGCTGGTCGCTTCAGCCGCTTCCGTCAGCCAGTTTTCCCTGGCGCTGGGAAGCGGAGCGGTCGAATCAACGCCTTGCTCTGCACACGCCCCGCGAGAGGTTCAGGCGGCGCAGCAACTGCTGATCTACGACAATGAGTCGCCGACCGAGGTGATCGGTTCCTCAGAAACCGTTGCTTTTTACAGGTCGGAAAGTGTCACGACCGGCGCGGGACCGCATCGCAACAGGACTCCGCACGGCGATCTGATCACAGCGGCGGCGCGCGAACACGACATCGACCCGGCCCTCCTGCAGGCGATTATCAGCGTGGAATCCGCTGACGACACGAACGCCCGCTCGCCCGTCGGCGCTCGCGGCCTGATGCAGGTGATGCCCGCCACCGGCCGTCGCTTCGGCGTCGCCGACGAGATGCGGCTGCACGAACCGGAAACCAACATTCGCGCCGCCTCGCGCTACCTGAAGACGTTGCAGGGCCTGTTCGGCAACGACCTGCGCCTGGTGCTGGCCGCCTACAACGCCGGCGAAGGCGCCGTGCAGCGTTACGGCCGCAACATCCCGCCCTACCGCGAGACCCAGGACTATGTCCGCAAGGTCATGGCTCGCTACGACCAGCTCCTCACCGCCCGCCGTTCCTCCTTCCGATAGTTCTCACCGATCTCCCGTTCGGCCTGATCCGCCGGCAGCCACAAGGCGCGTCCATGTCCTTCGCCAGCCCGCTGAAACTGCTGGGCCTGCGCCATAACGGCGGAGGCGTCGGCCGCTATTCGGACCTGTTCCTGGTGGCGGGGGTGGCGGCGATCATCGCCATGATGATCTTGCCCCTGCCGTCGCTGGCGATCGACGCCCTGGTGGCGATCAACATCAGCGCGGGCGTGGTGATGCTGCTGGTGTCGATCTACATCGCCTCGATCGTCGACATTTCGGTCTTCCCCAGCCTGCTGCTGATCACGACCCTGTTCCGGCTGGCGCTGTCGATCGCGACGACGCGGATGATCCTGCTGGAAGGCCACGCCGGGGCGATCATCAACACCTTCGGCAACATGGTGGCGGGCGGCAATTTGGTCGTCGGCCTGGTGGTCTTCCTGATCATCACCGTCGTGCAGTTCATCGTCATCGCCAAGGGAGCCGAACGGGTGGCCGAGGTCGCCGCCCGCTTCAGCCTGGACGCCATGCCGGGCAAGCAACTGTCGATCGATTCCGATCTGCGCTCGGGCCTGATCGACAAGGACGAGGCCAAGCGCCGCCGTCGCCTGCTCGAGATGGAGAGCAAGCTGAACGGCAATCTCGACGGCGCGATGAAGTTCGTGAAGGGCGACGCCATCGCCGGGATCATCATCGTGGTGATCAACCTGCTGGGCGGCCTGGCCGTGGGGATGTTGCAGAACGGCATGGATTTCGGCGCGGCGGTCCAGAAATACTCCATCCTGACCATCGGCGACGGCATGGTGATGCAGATCCCGGCCCTGCTGGCGGCCATGTCGGCGGGCCTGCTGGTGACGCGCGGCGGCGATTCCGAGACCGACGCCCACCTGGGCGCTTCGATGCACCGCCAGTTATCGGCCCAGCCTAAGGTCTTCCTGGTCGCGGGCGGCATGTGCTGGCTGCTGGCCCTGGTGCCCGGTTTTCCGACCGTGGTCTTCCTGCTGCTGGGCGCGGTCGCCATGACCGCCTCGGTCATGATCGAGCCGCGTTGGCGCAAGTCGGCCGGGCGCAGGGTCAAGGCCCTGACCGGCCGCGCCGCCGCCGAAGCCGACGGTCCCATCGCCTCGACCCAGACACGCCCGACAGAAGGCGCCGCCATGACGCCCCTGATGCTCGAGATCGACGGCCGCGCCCTGCGCGCGACCGATCCGGAGCGCCTGACCGCCGCCCTGGAGACCCTGCTGGACGAGTTCGAGGCCTCGCTGGGCGTGGCCCTGCCGCGCGTGACGGTGCGCTACGGCCCGGCCGAGGCGGCGGACCGCTGGCGGCTCATGGCGTTCGAGGCCCCTTTGGGCGCGGGCGATCCCGGCCCGGCGCCGGATGCGCTGGATACGACGCTGGCCGGCGTGCGCGGCCTGCTGCGCCGCAACGCGGGGATGTTCATCGGCATCCAGGAGGCCTCGACCCTGCTGAACCGCGCCGGCGAGAGCTATCCCGAGGTGGTCAAGGAGGTCGCGCGCGCCCTGCCTCTGGCCCGCATCGCCGAGATCATGCGCCGCCTGGCCGAGGAAGAGGTGCCGCTGCGAAACCTGCGCGACATCCTGGAATCCCTGGCCGACGCCGGTCAGCGCGAGAAGGATCCGCTGGCCCTGACCGAGTTCGCCCGCGTGGCCCTGCGTCGCCAGATCAGCCACCGCTACGCCCCCGACGGCGTGCTGAAGGCCGCCGTGCTGGAGCCCGCGCTGGAGAAGCACCTGCGCGAATCCATCCGCGTCGGCGGCGCCGGACAGCAACTGGCGCTGGAGCCGGACATGGCCCGTCAGATCATCGAGGCCGTGCAGAAGACAGTGCGCGACACGAACGCCGACGCCGTGCTGGCCGCCATCGACCTGCGCCGTCACATCCGCAAGCTGGTCGAGCCGGAGCTGTTCGACACCCCCGCCCTGTCCTTCCATGAGCTCCTGCCCAGCCTGAAGCTCGAGATCGTCGGCCGGGTCGCCCTGCCCGACCTCGACGCGGCGACGCCGGCGGCTGTTCCCGCCCCCTCCAATCCCCCCGCCTCCACGGCCGCTGCGGCCTGAAACGACGGACCCTGCATGACGATCAAGACGCCGACCGCCCGCAAGGGCCTCAAGACCGCCCTCCTGACCGTGGCCGCCCTGCTCGGCCTGTCCGCGCCCGCTGCGGCGGGCGACCCGCCGATCGGCAACCAGACCCTGCAGATCGCCCCGCGCGAACAGCCGGTGGGTCAGTTCCTGCAAAGCTTCTTCGGCCAGCTGGGCGTGCCGGTGATCATCAGCCCCAACCTGCGAGGGACGGTGAACGGCGCCTTCAGCGGCCCGGCCTCGACCATCTTCAGCCAGGTGGCGGACGCCTTCGACCTGGTGGCCTATTACGACGGCGGGGCGGTCTACATCTATCAGACCTCCGAACTGACCAGTCAGTCGATCCCCGCCTCGCCGCAAATGCTGCGCCGCGTGCGCGCCACGGCGCAGGAAATGGGCCTGCTGGACAGCCGCAACACCCTGCAGCCCGCCGGGCAGATGCTGGTCGCCAACGGCACCCGCCGCTTCATCCAGCAGATCGACGAGATCGCCCGGGCCGGCCCCGGCGCCCGCGCCGAAGCCGCCCAGCCGACCTACGAATACCGCGTCTTCACTCTGCGCTACGCCTGGGCCGATGACGTGACCTTCGAGACGGCCCAGAGCGAAGTCACCATTCCAGGCGTCGCCTCCATCCTGCGCGCCATGGTCAGCAATGACCCGAACGGCGCCGTCGCCCGCCGCATCGAGACGCGACGCTCGCCGCGCGTCGGGGGCCTGCGCGGTCAGGGCCTGGCGTCGCAGGGCGCGGCGCAGAACGGCCTGATGGACGCCAGCTATGTCGATGGCGGCTTCACCCCCACGCCGGACACGCTCGGTCTGGCGCTGGCGGATGAGCAGATGGCGGGCGGCGCGCCGGTCCAGCATGCGCGCATCCAGGCCGACACGCGCCTGAACGCCGTCATCGTGCGCGACACGGCCGACCGCATGGGCGCCTATGAGGCGCTGATCGCCGCCCTGGACAAGGAGCCGCAGCTTCTCGAGATCCAGGCCACCATCATCGACATCGACACCACCCGCGCCCGTCAGCTGGGCATCAGCTGGCGCTTCGACGACGGGCGCGGCGGAGTGCTGTTCGGCGACGGCACACGCAACGACGACCGCCTGCGTCGGGGCCAGGACATCACCCCGCGCAACAACGGCCTGGCCATCTCGACCATCATCGGCAACGGCGATTACTTCGTCTCGCGCATCACGGCGATGGAGGATGAAGGCGTCGCCCGCATCGTCTCGCGGCCGCAGATCGTCACCCTGTCGAACGTCCAGGCCCTGTTCGAGAACACCCGCAGCTTCTACGTCGGCCTGGAAGGCGAGCGGGACGTCGATCTCTACAACGTCACCGCCGGGACCACGCTGAAGGTCACGCCCCACGTCCTGCGCGACCAGAACCAGACCCGCATCCGGATGCAGATCCAGATCGAGGACGGCTCCCTGACCGACGCCGACGTCGACGACATCCCGGTCGTGCAACGCGCGGCCCTGAACACCCAGGCCATGATCCTGGAAGGCCAGAGCCTGCTGCTGGGCGGCATGGTGGTGCAGCAGGACGTCAACGCCGTGACCAAGGTGCCGGTGCTGGGAGACATCCCGGCGGTGGGCCTGCTGTTCCGTCGCTCGGAGCGTTCGACGGGCCGGATCGAGCGCCTGTTCCTGATCACGCCGCGCCTGGCCTCCATCGGCGAGGAAGCGCCTGCGCCGCGTCTGGACTTCGGCGCCATTCCCGGCTCGCCCGAAACCCAGCCCCTGCCCGCCGCCCCGGCCCTGCCCAAGGGCGGATCGCGCATGGGCTTCAACCAGGGTTCGGCGCCGAACGACCCCCTGCCCGCCCCGGCCGCCACGCCCGCCGTCGCCGTGCGCGAAGCGCCGCCGCCCGGCTTCACCCCCTATGAACCGGCCAAGGACTGATCCGCCATGCCCGCCGACGCCGTCGCCGCACCCGAGATCGAAAGCCTGGTCCTTCGCGTCCTGGCCGGGCGCGTGCGCGGCGCCTCGGCGCCTCTGGAACGTGGCCGCGTCATCGCCGTGGGCCATGACCTGGACGCCGACATCGTGCTGCGCGACGCCAGCGCCGAGGGAGTGCGGCTGACGCTGAAGGCGCGGGCGGACGCCGCCGACCTGGAGCTAACGTCCGGCGCCGTGACCTTGCTGGGGCATGAGCTGACCGCCCCGGCCCAGGCTATCCTGCCCCTCTATCTGCCGCTGCTGATCGGCGACAACGCCGTCGCCATCGGCGAGGCAGAAAGCCCGCGCTGGAGCGAGGCCGAGCGCATCCTGGCCGCCGCCCGTCCCTTGCCGGACGATGACGGCGATGAGGACGACGCCCCGGCTGGCGACGGCCGCAACTGGCAATATCTGCTTAACAACACCAACGCCCTGGTGTCGCGCTCGGCCAAGTTCGTTCCGGTGCTGCTGATCGCCGTCGTCACCATCTCGGCCCTTTTCGCCATCAGCTCGGGCATCCCCGCCTGGCCCAAGTCGCAGCCCAAGCCCGCCAAGGTCCAGGCCGTCCTGTCGGAGGAGGGCTTCGACAAGCTGGTCGTCATCAAGACTGAGGCCGGCGACCTGCGCATCGAAGGAATGCTGACCTCGGACGCCGAGCGCGTGCGCCTGCAGCGCGTCCTGGCGGCCCGCGAATGGCGCCCCCGCCTGGAGCTTCAGACTCACGACGGCATCGCCCGCCAGGTCGAGGAGCTTTACCTCGCCAACGGGGTGAAGGCGGCCGCGCGCTCGGTCGGCGCGGGCATGGTGCGTCTGGACGTCACCGGCAGCGACCCTGACGAAGCCGCCCGCCTGGAGCGTCTGGCCATGGGCGAGGTCAAGGGCCTGCGCCGCATCGACGTCAGCCTGCTTCCCGGCGCCGACGAGGGCGGCCGCTTCGAAGACATTCAGCAGGGCGGCGGCAAGCGGGTGGTGTCGGTGATCGGCGGTGAGCGCGGCCACGTCACCACCGCCGACGGCGCCCGCTACTTCCCCGGCGCCGTCCTGCCGACCGGCCACCGCATCGTCTCGATCGAGGACACCCGCGTCCTGGTCGAGCGCAACGGCTCCCGTTCCGAACTCAACTTCTGACCCCAGCCCAAAAGGAGAATTCCCATGTCATCCCAAAGTCTGAACGGCCTCGGAATGCTGGCCGTCTCGCCCGGCCTGAACAGCGAGCGCGACAAGGCCCGCCCCGGCTCCTGGTTCGAGGCCATGGCCCATTCCTGGGGCCAGACCCTGGACGCCCAGGCCGGCCGTATCGTCGAGCTGTCCGAACAGATCGGACCGGGCGGCGAGGACAAGCCCTCGACCATGGCCATGCTGACCGCCGAGTCGATGCGCATGAACTTCATGGCCAACTCCTCCTCCACCTCGACCGACTCCGTCGGCAAGGCGCTGGAGACCATGGCTCGCAAGAACTGAGCCCTTCATTTCAACAGGAGGGGCTCATGTCCTTCGAAGCCTCGGCCGCCGCAGCGGCCATGCCGCCCGAGATGCTGCAACCCCAGACGCAGCAGATCGACGTCGCCTACAACGCCACCCTCAGTCAGGCGGTGCAATTCCAGAACCTGCTGCACGTCACGCCCCTGTCGGCTCCGGCTGCCCCGACCGAGCCCAACGGCGTCATGAAGACCATGATGGGCGCCCTGGAGCAGGTGAACGGTCAGGCCTCGGACCTGGCCGCCCTGGCCCAGGCCGCCGAGGGCAAGGCCGGCGGCATGACGCCGGGCGAGATGGTCATGATGACCGTCCGCGCGCACGAGTTCATGTTCAACTGCCAGCTCACCTCCAACATGGCCAACCGCACGTCGGACGGCCTGCAGCAGCTGTTCCGGCAACAGTCCTGAGGGAGGCGGTCATGCGAATCCGATCGCTCGCCGCCCTCGCGGGCGCAGCCCTCCTGCTTGCCGCCTGCGGCCAGCAGGAGCTTTACGGCGGCCTGACGGAACGCGACGCCAATGAAATGGTCGCCGTGCTCAAGGCTCAGGGGCTGGACGCTTCCAAGACCCGCGACGGCGACAATTGGGTGCTGAAGGCGGATCGCGGCGACTTCTCTCGCGCGGTCGCCCTGCTGCACGACCGGGGCTATCCGCGCCAGAACTTCGCCAGCATGGGCGAGGTCTTCCAGAAGGAGGGCTTCGTCTCCTCGCCGATGGAGCAGCGTATGCGCATGATGTACGCGCTGCAGCAGGAGCTGGGCCAGACCATCTCTTCCATCGACGGGGTGGTGCAGGCGCGCGTCCACATCGCCGTGCCGGAAAGCGATCCCCTGGCGCAGGAGAAGCCGCCCTCCTCCGCCTCGGTCTTCATCAAGCATCGGCCCGACTACGACATCTCGGCCCAGACAGGTTCGATCAAGGCCCTGGTGGTCAACTCGATCGAGGGCCTGCCCTACGACAAGGTCACGGTCGTCGCCTTCCCGGCGTCCGAAGTCCTGACCCAGCCGCAGGCCCCGGCCGTCACCCAGCTCAGCCTGCCGCTGGGCGTGCTGATCCTGGGCGCGGCGGGACTGGGCATCTACGGCCTCTATCGGCGGCCCAAGCCGCGCGCCAAGTCAGACGCCAAGCGAGGCGAAGCTTGACGCCGGGCGCCGCCAGGACCGAACGCGCCGCCCTGTGGCGCCGGGCCCGCGCCCTGGACGGCGCGGATGACGCCACGCGCTCGCCGCGCGCCCGCGCCCTGGCCCGCCGCCTGACGCCGCCGCGCGCGCCGGTGGACTATGCCGCCATCCTGAAGGCGCCCGCCTGGTCCGCCCTGCCCCTGAACGCGCGCCGCCGTCTGGCCGCGACCTGCGGCGCCGTCCTGCTGGCCGAGCGGCTGGCGGCCAGCATCGACGGGCGGATGCTCGGCGTCGTCGGGCGCAGCATCGGCGAGAGCGCGCTGGACGCCGTCCTGGCCCTGCCCCCCGCTCAACGGCCCGAGACGCCGCCGGTCGGCGCGCTGGACGCCGAGGCGCTGGAAGGCCTGGGCGCCGCCGCCCTGCTGGCCGATCTGTCGGGCGAAACGGCCCGGCGGCTGGCCGACGGCCTGGCCCCGCCCCTGCTGCGCCTCGACGCCGATCAGGCCCAGGCCGCGCGCCGTCTGGCCCTGACAATCTGCGGGATCGCCGCATGAGCTTTCACCTGATCGCCGCCGCGCCCGACGCGGCCCTGCTGACCGACCGCCCCGTCATCCGCCGCGAGGAGCGCGCCGTCGTCGAGGCGGCGGTCGAACTTCTGGCCCAGGCCCAGGCGCGGCTGGCCGAGGTCGAAGCCCATCGCGCCGCCGAGGGCGAGGCGGGTCGCGCCGACGGCTACGCCGCCGGCTATGAGGCCGGGCTGACCGCCGCCGCCCGCGACGTCGCCGAACGCGCCGCCCGCCTGCACCGCGAAATGGAGGCCGAACGCGAGCGCCTGCGCGAATCCGCGGGGCGCCTGGCGCTGGATGTGGTGCGCCGCATCGCAGCCGAATTAGCGCCAGAGGCCGTGCTGGCGGCCCTGGCCGAGCGGGCGGTGAAGGACGTCCTGCCCGAGGCGCCGGTCGTGGTTCATGTCGCCCCCGACGGCGTCGGCGCCGTCGCGACCCGTCTGTGGCCCATCGGCGCAGCGATCGAGGTGCGGCCCGATGACGCCCTGCCCCCCGGCGACTGCGTCATCGAAACCGCCGCCGGGCGCAGCCACGCCGGGCTTGAAGTCCAGCTCGCCGCCCTTGAGCGCGCCTTTGAGCGGGGGCGCGCTGCATGAGCCACGACGCCGTCGAACTGCGCCTGCACGACGCCTTGCGCCGCGCCCGCACCCTGGACCGGCGCGGGCGGGTCGTTCAGGCCTTCGGCACCACGGTGCGCGCCACCGGCCTGAACGCCCGCATCGGCCAGCAGGTCGAGATCCGCGACCCCGCCGGCGGCCCCGTGGTCAAGGCCGAGGTCGTGGGCCTGAGCGACGGCGCGGCCATACTGACGCCCCTGACCAGCCTGAACGGCCTCGGCCCCGAAGCCGAGGTCATCGCCGCCGACGACCGGACCGAAGTCCCCAGCGGCCCCGGCCTGCTGGGCCGGGTCATCGACGCCTTCGGCCGCCCGCTGGACGGCCTGGGCCCCATCGCCGGGCCGGTCGCCCTGCGCGACGTCTATGCCGACGCGCCCAATCCGCTGGCCCGACCGCCGATCAACGCCCTGTTCCCGACCGGCGTGCGCGCGGTCGATACGCTGCTGAGCGTCGGCGTGGGCCAGCGGGTCGGCGTCTTCGCCATGGCGGGCGGCGGCAAGTCGACCTTGATGGGGATGTTCGCCCGTCACTGCGCCGCCGACGTCAACGTCATCGCCCTGATCGGCGAGCGCGGACGCGAGGTGCGCGAGTTCCTCGACGACAGCCTGGGGCCGGAAGGCCTAGCCCGCTCGGTCGTGGTGGTCGCCACCTCAGACCGCCCGGCGATGGAGCGCGTCCGCGCCGCCCACGCCGCCACCGCCATCGCCGAGGGCTTCCGCGCCCAGGGCCTGCGCGTCATGCTGCAGATGGACTCCGTCACCCGCTTCGCCCGCGCGCTGCGCGAGATCGGCCTGTCGGTCGGCGAACCGGCCGTGCGGCGCGGCTTTCCGCCGTCGGTCTTCGCCGAACTGCCCCGACTGTTCGAACGGGCGGGCGCGATCGAGGGCGGCTCCATCACCGCCTTCTACACCGTGCTGATCGAGGACGAGGAAGGCGGCGACCCGATCGGCGAGGAGGTCCGCTCCATCCTGGACGGCCACGTCTATCTGTCGCGCAAGCTGGCGCAGGCGAACCACTATCCGGCCATCGACCCGCTGACGAGCCTAAGCCGCGTCTTCCCGCGCGTGACCTCGCCCGAGCATCAGGCGGCGGCGGGCAAGGTGCGCGCCTGGCTGGCCAAATACGCCGAGATCGAGTTCCTGCTGCAGATCGGCGAGTACAAGCCCGGCGGCGATCCCCTGGCCGACGAGGCCGTGCAACGGATGTCCGCCCTTCGCGCCCTATTGCAGCAAGGCGCGCATGAAGGCGTCGCGGCCGAGGCGGCCCTGGCCCAGCTGGCCGAGGCCGCGTCATGAGCGGGCGCGACCGCATCACCCTGCTGCGGCGCCTGGCCCGGCTGCGGGCGCAGAGGGTCGAGGCCGCGCGCCGCCTGGTCGCCGTCGCCCAGGACGCCCTGGCGCGGGCGCAGGCGGCGTTGCAGGCGCGCGAGGAATCCATCGCCGCCCTGGGCCGCCATATCGAGACCCTGGACGAATGGTTCGCCTCGGGCGCGGGCGGCGACGCGCGCCTGATCGAAGGCGCCTTGTCGCGACGCGGCCTGATCGCCGACCGTCGCGAGGCCGAAACAGAGGCGCGCCTTGAGGATCAGCGGGCGGTCGAGGCCGCTCAGGCCGAGCGGGATCAGGCCCTGCGCGCCCTGATGCGCGCCACGGCCCGCCACGACGCCGTCGACGGCCAACTACGCCGCGCCGTGGCCCTGCGCGCCGGACGTCGCGAGGACCAGGAACAGCTCGATTTCGAGGAACGGGGCCGCCCGCGCCTGCAACTGCTTATGGGAGGCCGCGCCTGATGGCCGACGCCGTGAACAACTCCGCCCCCGCCCGGTCCGCGCCCGCCGCACGGTCCGCCAGCCCCGCCCCCTCGGCCTGGAGCGGCGGCGCCTTCGAGGCCGCCCTGGATCAGGCCGCCGCGCGCCGCCATGCGCTCGAAACGGGAGAGCGCCAGCCCCGCTTCGCCCGCCGCGACGAAGACGCCGAACCCGTCCGCGACCGTCCCGACGACGCACGACGCGAAGAGACCAAGGCCGACGACAAGGCGGACAAGGCCGAGGGCCAGTTGAACATTGCAGGGGCGACCGGCCTGAACGCCGTCCAGGGCGGTCCCGTCGCAGCGGCGGGCTTCACCGGCGATGTCGAAGCCATGGCGTCGATGATGGAGAAGGCCTGGCTGGCGGCCCAGGCCGACGCCGCCAAGGGCATGCAGGTGCAGTTCACCGACCGAACCCTGGCCCTGGCCGGGTTCGGGGTGATGCGGTTGGCCGACGGCGGCCTGACGCTGCAACTGGCCGCCCACCAGCGGCCGACGCCCGAGCTGGAGCGCGCGCTGGAGCTGATGCGCCGTCGGCTGGAGGCGCGCGGCGTGGCCGTGTCCGAGGTGCGCGTCGCCCCCGCCGATCCCGACAGCGAGCATCGCCCGCCGGACGGGGTGCGGTGAGCCATGATCTCAGCGCGGCGTGAAATCCCAGCGGCCCTGGTCGCGATCGGCGCGGGCGGCGTCCAGCACGGCGCGCGCCGTCTCGGCCGGAGCGCGGCCCGCCGCCAAGCCTTCAGCGGTCAACCGCACCAGGCGGCGGCTCTGGCGATTGTGCAGTCCCTCGGTCGGACTGTCGGCGTCCGCCGCCAGCTTTCCGGCATAGAGACGCGCCGCCTCGGGCGAGGTCTGGATCAGGGTCAGCACCAGGGCGGCCGCGCGTTCGAACGCCTCGTTCTCCAGCGGCTGGCCCACCACGTCGCGGGTCAGCCAGACGCACAGGAATTCCAGCGGCCCCACGCTGCGGGCGTTGGTCATCAGCCCCCCGCCGGGACCGGACAGGCTCGAAAAGGCCGCCGCGCCCCAGGCCGGCAGGCGCGTGGCGGGCAGGCGATCGGTCGTCAGGGCGCGGGCCAGAGCGTCGGCGGCCAGACGCCGCGCCTCCTCGTCGCCGAAGCGCGCCACGGCGGCCAGCAGTTTGACAAAGCCGGGATAGAGCGCCTCGCCCAGTCCGTCGCAGACGCGCTGCAACACGGTGACGCGCGCATCGGGCGTCGACTGGCCATTCAGCCCGTCGATCAGAGCCTGGGCCGCGGCGGCCCAGTCGGGTTCAGCCTTGAGAACGAGATCGGTCACGATGACCGAGGCATAACCTCAGCCGAAGCCCTTGTCGCGGGTTTCGGTCAAATGATCGGCGATGGCGCGGGCGGCCGCGTCCATATCCAGCCGATCCGACACCAGAACGCGCACGTCGTCGCCCGCGAAGGCGGTGAAGTCGCCGAAGGCCTGGCCGCCGCGACCGTGAGCCCGCGCCTCTGCGCCCAGCGGCGTCGAGGCCGACAGATCGCGCGACCAGACGCCGGACAGGGGCGCGTTGTCGGTGCGGATCGTGGTCATGGCGGTCTCCTCGACGTGGAAGGGTCCACGCTAGGCCGCCAATCTAGGCGCATCCGCGCGCCCTCGCCATGCGGGACTTCCCTAGCCGCCTGCGGCCCGGAGGCGCGCCGATGACCGCCGCCGTTCGCCCGCTCGACGCGCCGCAATGGACCGACGCCGCCCTGTCGGCGCTGAACATCTGCGCCGCCGCCTTCGACGCGCGCGGCCTGACGTGGCATTCCCCCGCCTTCGCCGCCGCCTTCCCCGAGTGGCGCGAGGGCGAGGCCCTGCCGGTCGTAGAAACCCGCCTGCCCGGCCTGTCCGAGGCGATCGCGGCGGCGCGGCGCGAGGGCGCCTCGGACGCTCTGATCGTCCAGCCGGGCGGCCGCCGGGTGCATGACGCGCGTCTGGCCCTGTCCGACGGCCTGGTCTTCCTGGAGTTGTCCGACGCCGCCGAGCGTCAGGAGGCCCAGCAGCGCCACCTGGCCGACCGCGAGGAGCTGCTGACCACCTCGCGCGTGCTGTCGGTTGGCGAGATGGCCACCATGATCGCCCATGAGCTGAACCAGCCGATCGGCTCCATCGCCAACATCCTGCGCGGGCTGAAGGCGCGGCTGCAACGCGGAGCCCTGACGCTCGAGACCGGCGCCGAGGCCCTGGACCGCGCAACCGAGCAGGCCCTCTACGCCTCGGGCGTGATTCAGCGCGTCCGCACCTTCGTCGATCAACGCCAACCCCAGGTGCAGCGGCTGGACCTGGCCCGCCTGGCCCGCAACACCCTGGACCTGCTGG
Organism: Brevundimonas sp. NPDC055311; assembly: GCF_053645695.1. Taxonomy (NCBI): domain Bacteria; kingdom Pseudomonadati; phylum Pseudomonadota; class Alphaproteobacteria; order Caulobacterales; family Caulobacteraceae; genus Brevundimonas; species Brevundimonas sp. NPDC055311. The sequence goes on along the minus strand of NZ_JBSHMV010000003.1, from coordinate 43,398 downwards.
ACTGGGAGATCACCCGCGACCGGGTGACGGCGCGCGCCGCCACGCCGCCGGACCTGCCCGCCGTCCTGGGCGACCCGGTCATGATCCAGCAGGTGCTGGTCAACCTGGCGCGCAACGCCCTGGACGCCATGCGCGGCGTCGACCTGCCCCGGCGCGAACTGACCATAGAGGCGCGTCACAGCCTGGACGCGCGCCAGATCGAGCTGACCCTGACCGACACCGGGCCGGGCGTGCCGGAAGAAGCGAGCGCCCGCGTCTTCTCGCCCTTCTTCAGCACACGCAGCGGCGGCATGGGCGTCGGCCTGGGCATCTGCCGCTCGATCATCGAACTGCATCGCGGTCGCCTGTGGTTCACGCCCGGCGAGACGGGCGGCAGCGTCTTTCACGTCGCCCTGCCGCTGGCCGCGGCCGAAACCCCGACCGAGGAGGCCCACCCATGAGCGCCGTCGCAACGCCGGCTGACGGGCCGTCCGGCCGCATCTGCCTGGTCGACGACCACGCCGAGTTCCGCCAGTCCGCCGCCTGGTGGCTGGAAAGCCTAGGCTATGAGGTCGAGTGCTGGGAAGAACCCTCCGCCTTCCTGGAGGCCATGGTCGAGCGCCCGGCCGAACCCGCCTGCTTCCTGTTGGACGTGCGAATGCCGGGCATGTCGGGGCTGGAGCTGATGGAGGCGGCGCGCGAGCGCGGGCTGGATCAGCCGGTGATCTTCATGACCGGCCACGGCGACGTGCCCCTGGCGGTCGAGGCCATGCGGCGCGGCGCCGTCACCTTCCTGGAGAAGCCCTTTCAGGAGAAGGCGCTGGAAGAGGCCATCGCCCTGGCCTTCCGCACCACGCCATCAGAAATAGAAGATGAAACAACCGCTTCTCCGCTATCCCTCGCCTATCAGGAAAGGTTGTCGCGCCTGACCGCGCGCGAGCGCGAGGTCATGAATCTGGTCGTCGCCGGTTCCTACAACAAGGTCATCGCCTATGACCTGGGCATCAGCCCCAAGACGGTCGAGCTGCACCGCGCCCGCATCATGACCAAGATGGAGGCGCCGACCCTGACCCATCTGGTCCGCATGGCCGTGTCCGGCCAGGTCGAGGAGGCGTGAGCTTGGCCCTGGACGCCCTGCCCTCCTCGCTCGCGCCCGCGCGCCCGCTTCGGCTGGACGAGCCGACCGTGCGCGCCCGCGCGGCCGTCGTCGCCGCCCTGGACGGCCTGACGCTGGATGAACTGCGCGTCAGCGTTCTGATCCCCGATCAGGACGAGACCTTCGTCGGCGAACAGGCCGTCTTCGCCACACCGCACGGCCCCGTCCGCGTCGCGCCCCTGACGATCGACGGCGCGACCTTCGCGAACGGCGACCACGCCGCCCTGCTGGCCGCCGTCTCGACGCTGGAGCCGCTGCTGGCGGCGCTGGAAGACGCAGGCGCCGAGGCGCTGACGCCCGTTGGCGTGCGTTCCGACACGTTCGAAGCGGCGCACATCGAGGTCCGCCTCAGCGACGGCGAGCGCACATTGCACGAGGCGCGCCTGTCCCTGCCGCCCGGCGTGGCCTTGCGCCTGCGCCGTGTCGGCGATCAGCCGCCAGGGCTGAACCTGCCCATGCCGGCCCGCCTGCTCATCGAGGGGCCGCGACTGTCGCCCGACGATCTGTCGAGCCTGCGCACGGGCGACCTGCTGCTGATCCCTGCTCTGGCCGAAGCCTGGGCCGCGCGCCTGTCGGTTCCCGGCAGGACGGCCGTCGGCCTGTTCGCCCCCGCCTCCCGAAACTTCACTCATCAACGCAAGGAAAGCCGCATGACCGAGGCCGCCGCCCCGCCTGCCGAAGACGAGCACGGACTGACGCCGGGGGCCGACACGCCGATCGCCGTGAGCATCGATCTGGGCGAGACCGTCGTGCCGCTGAAGACGCTGGCCGAGCTGCGCCCCGGCGCGGTCCTGCCCCTGACCGGGCTGGACGCCGAGATGCGCGTCACCCTGCGTAGCGCCGGCCAGGCCTTCGCGCGCGGCCGCCTGGTCTCCATGGGCGAGGCCTACGCCGTGCTGATCGACGCCGTCGCCGACCCGAAGGAGGCCGTCTGACATGGACCTGTCCCAGTTCTCGCCGGGTTCGGCGCTCGTCACCGTCATCCTGCTGGCGCTCGCGCCCTTCGTGGCGGTGATGGTGACGTCCTTCACCAAGATCGTGGTGGTGCTGTCCCTGCTGCGCAACGCCCTGGGCCTGCAGCAGGTGCCGCCGAACATCGTGCTGAACGGCATGGCGCTGATCCTGACGCTCTACGTCATGTTTCCGGTCGGCCAGCGCATGGCCGAGGCCACCAACCACATGCCGCCCACCGCCGCTCTCAGCGACACCCAGCAATTGTTCGCCTATGCCGACAGCGCCAAGGAGCCCTTGCGCGAGTTCCTGATCAAGCACTCGTCCGAGCGCGAGCGCGCCTTCTTCCTGCGCACCGCCCAGCGCATCTCGACGCCTGAAAAGCGCGCCGAGATCACCGCGCGCGACTTCCTGGTCGTCGTGCCCGCCTTCACCGTGTCGGAGCTGGCGACGGCCTTCCAGATCGGCTTCCTGATCTTCCTGCCCTTCCTGATCATAGACCTGGTGGTGTCCAACATATTGCTGGCGATGGGGATGATGATGCTGTCGCCGACCACAGTCTCCCTGCCGTTCAAACTGCTGTTGTTCGTGCTGATCGACGGGTGGGTGAAGCTGTCCCACGGACTTGTGCTCAGTTACGTCTAGGAGAGCGCCCCATGATGAACGCCCAGGCCATCGAGCTCGTCAATCAGGCGCTCTGGCTCGTCCTGTTCCTGTCGGCCCCGCCGATCATCGCCGCCTCCATCGTCGGCCTGATCGTGGCGGTGATCCAGTCGGCGACGCAGCTTCAGGAACAGACCCTGCAGTATACGGCCAAATTCTTCGCGATCGTGCTGACCCTGTTCGCCACGGCGGCGCTGATCGGCGGCTCGCTGTATCAGTTCAGCGACCGCATCTTCACCGAGTTCCCGGCCCTGGTGCGCCGCTAGGTGTTCGAGGGTCTGGACAGTCTGTTCGACAACGCCATCCTGGTGGCGGTGTCGACCACGCGGGTGGCGACGACCTTCCTGCTGATGCCGCTGCTGTCGCCGCAGACGGTGCCGGCGATGGTCCGCAACTCCATCTTCCTGGTGTTCGGCCTGGCGGTGCTGACCATGCAGCCGCAGGTGACCCAGATGACCCTGCCGACGGTTCAATGGATTCTTCTGTTCGGCAAGGAGGCTCTGGTCGGGGTGGTCATCGGCTTCTTCTTCGCCACCATGCTGTGGGCGTTCGAGGCCGCCGGCCAGATCATCGACACCAAGGTCGGCGCCACCATGGCCCAGGTGGTGGACCCGCTCAGCGGGCATCAGACCTCGCTGAACGGCGAGTTCCTGGGGCGGCTGGCCAACTTCGTCTTCATGTTCTCGGGCGGCCTGCTGCTGCTGGTCGGCACCATACTGGACAGCTTCGTCATCTGGCCCATCGGCAGCCTGACGCCGGTGCTGACCATGAGCAGCCTCAGCCTGTTCGAGGGCGAGTTCACGCGGCTGATGACCCTGGCCGTGCTGTTCGCCTCGCCGGTTCTGGTGGTGCTGTTCGTCACCGACGGCGCCCTGGGCCTGGTCAACCGCTATGCGCCGCAGCTGAACGTCTTCTCCCTGTCGCTGTCGATCAAGGCGTGGCTGGCGACCCTGATCATCCTGATCATGATGACCGGCCTGGTGCAGACCCTGCTGAACGAGATCATGGGCCGCCACGACACGGTTCTGGAGGTGTTGAAGGCGATGGGGCGGCGCTCGAGCTAGGAAGCTAGGGTCGTCCCTGATGGGGACCGTCCCGACTGTGAAGTCCCGCCCCCGCGTGGTCCGATGCCGATCAGCACGATCAACTTGGGGCTGCACGCGATGACCAACATCAACACCGCCTTCTCCACCGCCGTCGGGACGCTCGCGCTCGGCGCGGTGGCCGACCGTATGGCCACGGCGGCCAACTTCGCCCAGATGGGCTTCCAGTTGGGCGTGATGCTCAACGGCGCCTTCCAGCCCGCCGCCCCCGCCTTCGCGGCCTCCATGCCCCAGGACGGCAAGGCCACGGTGGACCTGGGCGACGGCTATACGCTGGAGATCAACGAGGCCAACTCCGAGTTCGTGGTGCGCGACGCCGACGGCAACGTCACCCAGATCTGGGGCGACCCGCACTTCAACTACAACGGCCAGCACGTCGGCGACTTCTGGGACACCATGACCCTGGAGCTCGAGAACGGGACCAAGATCACCGTCAACACCGAGCCCTTCGGCAACAATCCCAACGCCACCGTCACCAGCCAGCTGGTCATCACGCGCGGCGACCAGGCCATGATCATCGACGGCGTCAGCCAGAACCAGCTTGGCGACCTGAACATCAGCATGAGCAACAACGGCTACGCCATCGACGCCGCCTATCGCGACGGCCTGACCATCCGCGAGGACGACGCCGCCGGATCGGGCTGGACCAGCGGCATCACCGGCGACGCCGTCAGCCAGGAAGACTTCAACCTGACCAAGATCGGCAACGCCGGCCTGCCCGAGGCGCTTCAGGCCTTCAGCGACGCCCTGCGCGGCGTCCTGGGCGCCTGGCTGCTGACCGGCGTGTTGAGCGGATTGGCCGAAGCCCTGGGCGGCGCCTCTGAAACCAGCGAGCCCGGCAGCCCGCGCATCGCCCTCGGCCCAACGCCGACGCGCTGAACTTCACCTGCGGTTCAGCGCGAAACCCCGCGGACTTCGGTCCGCGGGGTTTGCTTTGCGTCACAGCAAGGGATCTGGCTCAGCGCCGCTCCAGTGAAGCGGTCGTAGCGTCCACCATGCGGGCGAACTGCTCGACGGCGCTGTCGCGGGCGGCGGCAGGGCCTTCTTCACGCGCCAGACCCGCCGCCAGGGCGCGCAGCATCGGCTCGACCACGGAGGGCGCGGTCAGGTGCGGAGTCGCGCGGGCGTGATCCTGAACCGCGCGGACGAAATCGGTCAGGGCGCGGTCGATCCGCCCCGTTTCGATCGGGGAGACGGCGCTCAGCCGCGCCGCGACCGCCTGGCCGGTCTGGGCGGCCAGCACGCGCATGTCGCCGCCGACCACCGCCCCGCCCTGCTGCCCCTGCTCGGCCCAGACCTGAGACAGGGCCACGCCGCGATCCAGACTGTCCGCCGGATCGGGCAGGAGCGCGCCGGCCAGTTCGGCCATGGCCTGAACGGCGGCGCCGACCGCCAATGAGCGGCTGTCGGCAGAAGACGCCCCGGCGGAGGCCGCCGAGGCGCCGGACGCGCCAGAGATGGCGCTGGATTCAGTCATGCGATCAGCGGCCGTCCAGCATGTTCAGGGCGTCGCGGCGCTCGTCCTCGAACCGCTGAGCGACCCCCGCCTGAACATCGGCGCGCGAGCTGGAGAAATAGGCCAGTTCGCCGTTGCCGTCGCGACGGCCGCGCTCGTCATAGACGGCGTTGATCAGCGCGCGATCGTAGTCAGGACTGGAGGCGTCGATCCCCTGACGCTCAACCGCCGCCATGGCGCGGGTGACGACCGCCGTGTTCGGGCCGTGATGCACCGAGGTCGACCACACCACGTCCTGAAGCGCGTGCGAGCGGTTGGAGATGTCGAGGCCCGCATTCTCGATCCGGGCGGACTGCACGTCATAGTGGGTGCGTTCGATGAAGGCGTGCTGGGCGGCCTGGAAGGCTTCCGGTTCGCGTGCGGCGATGGCGCGCCAGGTGTCGGAGAAGGCGCGCGTGCCCGCCGCCGCCCCGCCGAACTCATCGGCCCAGCGCGCGCCGTCGGCGGCCAGGAACTCCTGCGGCCGGTTGCGGTTCACCGCCAGCTGATAGGAGCCGTAGGACACCCCGCCCGGATCGCCCGAGCCGGAAGACACCGTGCCGGGCCCCCGCCCGCCGGTCTCATAGCGCGCCGACAGGGCGCCCAGGTTCGGATTGACGCCTTCCTGCCCCGCTGCGGGGGTCGCTTCAGCAGCAGGCTCCGAAACAGGCGTCGCCTGTTCAGGACCCGCGCCGTTCAGACGGATCTGCTGGCCGACCTGGATCAGCGACGGATTGGCGATGCCGTTGTCCGCCGCCAGCTCGCGCCAGCTCATCCCGTATTGCTGGGCTATGCCCGACAGGGTGTCCCCGCCGCGCACCGTATGGAAGGCGGCCGCCTCGGCCTGCACGGCGCCCCGGCCCTCCGTCGCGCCGGCCGGCAGGGTGACGGTCTGGCCGGGATGGATCAGGTTCGGATTGGTGATCTGGCGGTTCGCCGCCAAGAGGTCGCCCACGCTGACGCCATAGCGTTCAGCAATGGCGGACAGGGTCTCGCCCGAGCGGACGGTGTGGGCGGGCGCTGAGCCTTGGGCGCCGGCGGCGGCTGACTGACTGGCGGCGGAAGAAGCGGCGAGAGACATGAGTCGGCTCCAGAAGACGCGGTGATCCGTGCAGCCATTCTGCTGTCTGTCCGCGCGCCTGAAATCTGGGGGCTTTCCCTAGCGGCGCCGTTCGCAGGCGGCCCGGCATAGGGGATGTCCCTAGCTAAGGACGCCCCCAGCTTATGCCGCCGCCGTCCCGGCCATAGGCTCGCCCCAGTATTCGCTCGCCCCAGTATTTCGCCCGTATCGTGCAGGAGCCGGTCATGACCGTCACGCCTCTTTCGCCGTCCGTCGACACCCGCGTCCTGGCTTCGCCCGTCAGCGGCCCCGTCGCTGGATCGCCCTCGACCAGCCGGGTCGATCAGGCGCTGGACACGCTCCGCGACCGCCTGGACGAAGGCTTCTTCAACGACGTCTCCCAGGGCGACCTACGAGACATCAACGCCACGCTGAGCGGCCTGACGGCGGAAGAGCGCAACGCCGTCGTCTCCGAACTGTCCGACGACGAGCTGAACAAGTGGACTGACGAGCTCGACAACTCCGGCTTCCTCGGCATGGGCGGCGGGCTGAATGTGGACGAGCGCCGCGACCTGCACACGACGCTGGGCGGCTCGCTGGACGCCACCCAGCTGGAGCGCGTCTACAACGCCTATGACAACCGCGAGCAGAAGCTTGAGTTGGCCCAAGGCGTCGCCGCCCACGCGACGTCCGACGTGAAGACCGGCTTTATCGCCGCCCTAGCGCCCCAGACGACCGAGGCCGACGGCATGGGCGGCGTGATGATCTCTGATCAAGGCGACACCGAAGGCCTGGCCGTGGCCAATGTGCTGGGCAGCCTGGGCGGCAACGCCTCGGCGCTTAGCACCGCTTATGGATCGTTGAGCGACACCCAGCTGTCGGCCGTCTTCGAGGCCGGGACCCAGCAGACCATGTACACGAACATGCAGGGAGGCGTGCCGACCTACAGCTATGACGCCGGACCGCTGGCCGCCGCCGTCGACGCCGCCGCCACCAGTCCCGACGCCGAGCTGAAGGCGCGGGTGTTCGAACTGGCGGGCCGCCAGATGGCCAGCGTCTCGGCCGCCAACGGCGTGCTGACGCCGTCCATCGGAACCGGCGACGCCGCCGACGAAATTCGCGCCAGCATGGAGGGCCTGCTGAAATCCGACGTCAACGGCGTGGTCGAGGCGCTGGAGCAGGACTATCAGGCCGGCAAGGGCATGACCGCCTTCCTGCAGGAGACTCTGGGCCAGGACGGCGGCGCCGACACGATCCGCGGGCTGGTCGACCAACTGGCGCGCGGCAATGATCTGAAGGGCGACATGCTGCAACGCTTCACCGCCCCGACGCAGCAGGACGGCGGCGTCTTCTATCCGGCCGCCGAGCGCATGGGCTACTTCTCCGGCGCCCTGCATGAAGCCTTCGAGGGCGTGAACAAGGGCGCGGCCGAAAACGTCGAGACTCTGAAGACCATCTTCGGCTTCGCCACCGGCAAGCTGCCGGGGCCCGGCGTCAGCGATGCGACCGGCTGGCTGAGCGACCAGGTCTTCGACACGGCCCTGAGCCAGTATCAGAGCGGCCAGGCCGATCTGTTCGAGAGCATCGTGGCCCTGACGACCCCGACCGGCGCGGACGGCCGCCGCCCCTATGACGGCCCGGCTGAAGTCAGCTACAACGAGGGCTGGGAGTCCGTGACGCGGATCCCGCTGAACTGATCCTCAGAGTCTGGCCGCGCCCGGACGGAAAGGACGCGGCCTTGCCTGCCCCCCGTTGGCTTCCGATCCTGGCGACCCTGACCATGCTGACCGCCTGCGACTCCTCGCCCGAGACGCCTGAAACCACGCCCTCGGCCGTCATCACGAGCGAGAGTTTCATCGCAGCCGCCGCACGGATCGACGCGACATCCCTGCCCGCCCTGGCCGCCGCCGTGGATGCCGACCCTTCGGGCGTGGCGAACCAGCTTCAGAGCAGCCTGGGCGGTCGCCACGCCTTGCAGGCCTACGCCGCCGCCATGCTGGAGAACGGCGAAGGCGAGCGTCTGGGGCGGCAATGGGCGGCGCTGACGGCCGATGTCCCCGCCCTGTCCGCCTCAGAACAGAAGGACGGAGGCGTCTGGCATCCTCGCGCCGAGGACGCAGGCTTCTTCACAGGCGGGATCGCCGCCGCGCTGTCGCACACCCCCAGGACCCTGCCCGACTTCGCTCAAGGCGCAGGCGTCGCCCCGCCCGCTCCCGGCCAGGACGTCTCCGAATGGCTGTCAGCGCGCATCGACGCCTTGCCTCGCCCCGCGCGCGCCGCCTTCGACCAGGCCCTGCACGCAGGCGCGGTGCGTTAAAGCCCCAGTCTAGGGAAGACCTCTAGGGAAGACCCTAGCAGCGCGGTTCGGCGAGCAACGATAGGATGACTGCATAGGATCGGGAGGCGACCATGCAGATCGACCGGATCGGCGCGACATCGTTCCAACCTCAGACGACGCCCGCGACGGCGCACTTCGACGATGATCCGCGCGTCGCCCTGGACTGGGCGCCGCCGCCCGCCATGCCGGTGCAGGCCCAGGCCGTCGTCGCCCCCGCCCGTTCGGACAATGTCGTCGACCTGGACGCCGCGCGGACGCATCTGGCGCTGTCAGCCGACGTCTATAACGACACCCCCTCGCCGCCCGACGGCTGGCGCATGGCCGGACCTGACGACCTAGACCGGCTGCGCCTGACGCCCGACATGCTGGAGCGCGCCGATTCCGAATTCCGCGCCCGCGTCTACGTCAGCGATGAGGGCGGCCAGGCCCGCTACGTCGTCGCCTTCCGCGGCTCCCAAGCGGGCGAAGACTGGGTCAACAACGGCCAGCAGGCGCTGGGCCTGTCCTCAGAGCACTACGACAAGGCCCTGCGCATCGGCCAGAGGCTGGCCGCCGTCGAGGCGGACGTCACCCTGACCGGTCACTCGCTCGGCGGAGGCATGGCCTCGGCGGCGTCCCTGGCGTCGGGCCACGACGCGGACACCTTCAACGCCTCCGGCCTGCACGCCTCGACGATCGAGAGCGCGCAGGCGGGCGGACGCCCGGCGCCCGACATCGACGCCTTCTATCTCAAGGGCGATCCGCTCAGCCTGCTGCAGGACGGCGGCGATCGGATCATCCTGGGCGGTCTGGGGGCCGCTCTGCTCGGCCCGCTCGGCGGCGTGGTCGGCGGATGGGCGGGCGACGCGCCCGGGGCCGTAGGCGACCGCATCGCCGTATCCCCGACCCCGCCCGAGGACAAGTCCTGGTGGAACTGGACGCCCGGCGCCCTACACGGCGTCGAATGGTTCCAGTCCAGCCTGGACGCCATGCGATAAGGCGGCGGAACGGCCTCGACCCGCAGGCCGTTCAACGCCAAGATGCGCCTCTTCACGCCGATCCTTCTCGCTGGAGTTCTGATGAGCGGTTGCGACGCCCGCGCCGACGGTTTTGTCGTCGGCACCGTCCTGCCCTCCCCGGCCAGCGTGGCCGCGTTGGGCCGAGACGGTCACTCCACCCGCGACATGGTCGAGGCGGTCCGCGACAGCGATCTGGCGAAGGCCCGCCGTCTGTTGGACGCCGATCCTGCCCTGGCCCGCATCGGCGACGGCAAGAACCTGGATCTGCTGACCCTGGCCGTCGCACGCGACGACCGGGCCATGGTCAGCCTGCTGCTGGAAAAGGGCGCCCCGCCCGACGGCCCGAACGGCGAGACCCCGCTCAGCCTGGCCCTGCGCGCCCGCGAACCCTGGCACGCCCAGGCCCTGCTTCAGGCAGGCGCATCGCCTGACCCGATCGCACCCGACGCCTTCTGGCCGCTGGACGAAGCCATCGCGCTGAACTCCCTGGGCGCGGTGAGGCTCCTGCTGGATCGCGGCGCCGATGTGAACCGCGCCGACCGCACCGGGGGCACGCCGCTGGAAGCCGCCGTGGCCATGCGGAATTACCGGATCGCCGAACTGCTGCTGGAGCGCGGAGCCGACCCCTGGGCGGTCGGCGTCAACGGCGACACCATCGCCTCCGCCCTGAACGCTCCCATCCGCCCCGCTGAACCCATCGAATCCCAAGCCGAATCTCGGGTCAAAGCCCGCCTGACCGCCGCCGGCTGGCGCTTTCCTCCGCCCTCAGCGCAGGCGGTCCGCGCCGCCGTTCTCGCCGGACGATGGCCTCCCCCCGGCGCCCAGGGCGGCCGCCCGCCCTCTCACGATCTGGTGCAGCGGATGCGAGAGCTGTGGCCGGAGTAATGTCGCGTTGTTTTTAGCATGGTCGCCGCCTTTGCTCCTCTATCCATTCGCCCGTACGATTTGATAGATCGGCTGAATTCATGGCAAAGCTACATATTCTTCACGCCTTACTTGATAAAAAATAACCCGGAAACGGCATCAGCTTCAGGCGATCTTGAACCAGGAAGGTCTCTGATAGGAAAGCCCGGATCGTCCCCCCCATCAACTCAAAGCAGGGCGGCCCTGCCTTGAATCTCCTATAATTTTGCGCGGAGAGCTCCAACTCGCTTACGTATGTCGAGGCCCTACACCTTCGAAGCCTCTTCCCCCTTCACGTCCTGCTGCCGTGAAACATGGGCAGCTTCAACAGCGGCAACGAGTGAAACTTCGCTGACATAGTAGACGCCACAGATCGTTCGACTGGCGCCGTACGCCAGACCACGCGTCAGGATCGCTTCAGCGCGGTCCGGCGTAAGTTCCTCCAGGATCAACGCCCACGCCCAGCCCATCGCCGCATGACCTGAGGGATAGGAACCGCTCTCGGCCAACCACGGAGTGGCCTCGACGCAGATGTCCGCCGGTTCGGACACGAAGGGACGCGGCCGGGCATGACGCGCCTTGGCCGAGGCCTGGATCACCTCGACGTGCATCCGGCCCAGCAGCAGCGCCAGCGTCGGCGTCCGGCTGGGATCAAAAGGAGCCCCGAGCGCCTCGCTGAAGCGGCGGCGGCAGAAAGGAGAGCGCCTCTATCCTTCGGGATGGTCGGCATAGCCTTGCCACAGCGACGCCTCATGACCGGATACGCAGGCCGACAGCACCAGACCGAGCGCGGCGACGCCCAAAATCCGCATGCGCATCTCAGTCCTCCGTCACCTGAAAACCGCCCGCGCGGTCGGTCGTGATGCGAGCGAAACGGCGTACCCGGCTATCGCGCGCCTTGATGTCCGCCACGAGGTGGTAGTCGCAGGTCAGGGCCTCACGGGTGATCCCGACGATCAGGAAGCCATGGTCGCGAACGTGGGCGAAGCGGACGTCGGGATTTTTTGCGACCAAAGCCTTTTCCGCGACCTCATAGATGCGGGCGTCCGGGCTGATGGTTTCATAGCCGCCGGGCGAGGTGACGCTGCCGGTTCCGAACTCGACGCCGACGAAGCTTTCGTCGCGCGGATCGTGCAGGCGGTTGCCCCAGAACATGTGGGTGTCGCCGCTGAGGACAGCCAGATTGGACCTGCTGCGGCGGGCGGCGTCATACAGGCGCAGGCGCGCCGCCGGATAGCCGTCCCAGGCATCGAGATTGATGGGCAGACCCAGACGCGTGCTTTCCAGCCAGCGGCGCGAACCGGGCCGCGACATCGCTTCTTCCAGCAGGTCCTCGGGCATGACCGACATGAAGTCCGGAGCCCGCATCCGGGCCACGACGACCTGATTGGCCAGCATCTGCCACGTCGTTCCGCGCTGGACCGAGGCGGTCAGGGCGTCTTCCAGCCAGGCTTCCTGCGCCGCGCCCATCATGGAGCGTTCAGGGCGGTTCAGCACCTCGGCCTCGAAACGGGCCGCATCGGGGCGGCCCTCAGCATCGAAGATCATCTCGCGTGAGGCGCTGGGCGCCTGAGTGCGGCCGGTCAGGCGCGTCTCGACCGCGATCAGCGACAGCAGATCACCGAAGTCATAGACGCGGTTCAGGACATGGGCCGGGCGCCCCGGCGCCGGATCACGCATAGGCAGCCATTCGAAATAGGCCTGGATCGCGGCGTCGCGACGCTGGTCCCAGGGCCCTTCCGTATCTTCATCATGAGCCGATGCTCCGCCCATCCAGCTGTTGTTCGCCGTTTCATGGTCGTCCCAGACGGTGATGAAGGCGGCGCGGGCGTGGGCGGCCTGCAGGTCGGGGTCGGTGCGATACTGGGCGAAGCGGCGGCGATAGTCGTCCAAGGTGACGATCTCATGCGCCGGATCATGTTCACGGCCCAGAGCGCGGCTCTCCGGCCCGCCATAGCCGTCGACGCCGTATTCATAGATGTAGTCGCCCAGGTGGACCACCGCGTCCACCGGCTCTTCCAGCTCGGCGATGGCGCGATAGGCGTTGAAATAGCCGAAGCCGTAGTGAGAGCAGGACACCACCGCCAGCCGCACCCGCTCCGCCTCCCCGCCCGGCAAGGTGCGGGCGCGCCCGACGGGCGAGACGGCGTCGTCGCTGTGGAAGCGATAGAAGTATTCACGCCCGGCGCGCAAACCCGTCACATCGACCTTGGCGGTGTGGTCGCGCGCGGCCGTCGTCTGCACCACGCCGAACTGGACGATGCGAGTGAAACCTTCGTCCTCGGCGACTTCCCAACGCAGCTTGGCCACGCAGCCCTGCCCCATCGCGCGGGTCCAGATGACAAACCCGCCCTGCGTCGGATCACCGGCGGCGATACCGTGGGTGAAGACCGCCGGATCAAGCGCCGCAATCGCGGCTGCGGGGCCGGCCAGCGCCGCGCCTCCACTCATCAGGGCCAAGGCGCCGCGGCGCGACAGACGAAGGGTCTGCGTCATCGAACATACTCTTTTCGTTCGAGATGCGCCGTGCGGGCGGCGCGGAATACAGCATTCCGGCGGCCGGTCGTTCCGGCCGCCGGACAGATCATCGGACCTTAGAAGCGATAGGCCAGGTTCACCCGGAACATGCGCGGCAGGCCGGGCATGACGGCGACTTCCTTGTAGACCTCGGCCGAGGGGGTGAAATATTCCTCGTCGAACAGGTTATCGATGTTGGCTGAGACGGTGACGTTGCGCACCTTCACATAGGCCGCCGCCTTGGCCAGCGTATAGCCAGGCAGACGCAGGCTGCTTTCCAGAATGCCGCCCGTTTCCGAGACATAGGTGGCCCCGGCGGTGAAGCCAGCGCTGGCCTCGGCGCCCATCAGGTTGAACGGCTCGGTGGTGTAGGCGCCGAACAGGCTGAACACGGTGTCGGGCATGGTGCGCACGACATAGCCGTCAGCCAGCTCCGGGAAGCTGCCCGCATTGTTCACCGCAAAGGTGCCGCCGTAGGCCAGAACCGGATCAAAGCCCAGTTGTTCGGGCCGCAGTTCCAGATACTCGCCCTTGCCCTTGCCCGGCGCATCCACGCGGGTTTCCTGCAACGTCAGCGCCGTGGTGAAGCTGAGCTTGTCGCTGGCCAGCCAGTGGGCTTCCAGTTCGAAACCGTCCGAGGTGGTGCCGCTGACATTGCCCATGATGTCGGTCTGGCGGCGGAACTGCTCATAATAGGCTGCGCCGCCGAACAGAGCGCCGTCAAACAGAGAGAATTTGACGCCGACTTCCTTCAGTTCCGACGGCGAGATGAACAGATTGCTGGTCACCGTGCCGACCGACACGCCGCCGGCCTGGGTCGATTCCAGCGAGCGCGGCTCGGCCACGGTGACATAGGGGGTCAGGCCCCACGGCGTCTCATAGCGGGCCGACAGCGACCAGGTGACGGCGTCCTTGCTGTTCTCGACCCAGGTATCCTTCAGGCCGAAGACCGTCTCGCCCTTGTTGATCGCCTTCACGTCGTAATCGTCCCAGCGCAGCCCGGCCAGGATGCTGAAACGGTCGAAGATGGTGATATCGCTCATGGCGAAGACCGAGCGGCTGTTCCACTCCATCTCGTGCCGCGAGTCCCACATCTGCACCCCGTCCTTCATCAACGGCGCGGCGATGCGATCACCCGCCGTCGAGCCATGTGACAGGTCGCGACGATTCAGGGCGATATAGCCGGACAGGAAGCTTTCATACTGCTTGGCCGTATGGTCGCGATAACCGGCGCCGACGACGGTGTCGGCGCTGACATGCCGGCCGAAACGCGACGGGAAGCTGTAGGTCACGCGGCCTTCGAGAGCGCGAGCGTCATAGTCGGCGGCGAAACCGAAGCTGTTGAAACGCTGGTTCTCGATGTCGTCCATGAAGGCCTTGAACGCCAGCACTGAACCGTTCGCCATCTCCTTCTGCAGGCCCGCATAGGCGGTGAAGGTGCGGCTGTCGTTATAGTCGGCATCGTCGGCCATGACGTTACGACGGCTCAGCTCGGTCGTGCCGACGCCTTCATCAAGAGCGAATTTCGGATTGTTCTTGCCGCCGTATTCCAGAATCTGGCGGATGTTGGAGGTGCCGCCCCAGGCGCCGAAGGCGGCGTCGATCTCGCCGTATTCGATCATGCCCGAGCCATCCAGATCGACCAGATCGGTATCGCGCCCGGTGATGTAGACGCCGTTGTCGATCAGGTTCTGCGTGACCCGGTTCCAACCCGGCGACTGGATGCGACCCGACTCCTTGAAGTGCATCAGATTGACTTCGCCCGACCAGCCGTTGCCGAAATCGCCGACATAGGTGGCCTGAAGGTTCAGGTGTTCAGGATGGACGTTGCGGTAATAGGAGTCGGAATCCTCGCGCTCGACATAGAAGGCGAAGCCGCCCTCGCCCACCGGCACGACGATGTCCGCCGCCGCATTGCGCCGTCCATAGGAGCCGACGGTGACATTGACGCCGCCGCTCATCTCATCGGCATAGCGTGCATCAACGCCGCGCGCCGACTTGGGCACGAAGTTCAGCAGACCGCCGACCTTGCCGGGACCATAGATGGGCGAGGACGGCCCGCGCAGCACCTCGACATAGGCGGCGGCGCCCAGGTTGGACGAAAAGCTGCCCCGGTTCTCGATCCGCTTGAAGCCCTGAAAATAGGTGTCGGCCAGGGTGCCACGCACGTTCAGATTACCCGGGACGCCGAAAAAGCTGGCCGTATAGGCGCCCGGCACGGCGGCGACCAGATCGTCGACGTTCTCCATCCCATAGCGGGCGATGGTGTCCGAGCTGACGCGCGAAGCCGAACGCGGCGTCTCCAGCAGCGAACGGTCCAGGCCGGTGAAGCTGTCGGTCGCACTCTTTTGAAGGCGGCTCAGCGGATCGAAGCGGGCGGTGACGACCACGTCCCCGATCTGGGTCGTTTCGGCCCGCGCCTCGGCGGCCGAAACGATGACGAAGGCGCCGTTCGGGTCGCGCCGGAACGTCAGATTGGCGCCTTCCAGCAGGCGCGCCAGCGCCTCAGCCGCCGTCATCGAGCCGGTCAGCACGCTCGAACGACGATTATCCAGCGTCACGCCCGCTGCGACGATCACCGTCCCCGTCTGTTCAGCCAGTGCGACCACCGCCCGGTCCAGAGACTGGGCCTCGATGCGGATGGTGTGAACCTGGGCGGCGGCGGCCGGGCGGGATGGGGCCTGAGCCATGGCGGGCATGGCGGCGGCGGCAAGCACGAAAACGGCGGCGGAAGACGTGGCGACGGCCTTCAGCCTCGAACGATGAACGGTCAAACTCTATCCCCTAGACGTTGCGTGAAGCCTGCAGCCGACATGGCCCCCAACAGCTTCAACACCGCCTAGACGCAAGCCGACGCTCGCCCTTCCAGCCCGCACCCCGATTTCATTAAAGCTTCAAGATAACTCAGCTTTTCAGCATCATTTGGATTTCGCCGTCGGCGTTGCGGCGTCGCACCAGATGGCCGTTCAGTTCCTGCGCCAGGCTCTCCAGCGCTTGCGGAATCTGCTCAATAGTGAAGGCCGCCGTCACCTTGCGCGCACCCAACTGAGGCGAGACGATCGTCACGCCGGGCCGATAATAGCGGTTCACCTCAGCCACCACTTCCGACAGCGGCTGATCAATGAAGCTGAAGCGCTGACGCCGCCACGGCGCGACGCCTGCCGGATTGATCGCCGCCCGTGTCAGCACCCCGCCGCGCAGGGCCGCGCGCTCTCCCGCCCCGATGACGGTCTGCTCGCCAGCGGCTATGGCGGTCACCCGCACCCGTCCCTCTTCGACGAAAACCTCCGGTCCCAGTTCGCCCAGACGGACCTCGAACGCCGTGCCCAGCGCCTCGGCCTTCAGCCCTGCTCCAACGACAGTGAAGACCCGCGTCTCGTCGCGCGCGACATCAAAGAAGGCTTCGCCCGCATCCAGCCGCATATGCCTCACCCCCTCGTCGACACGGGTCGCCAGAATCGAGTGCCCGCCCAGCGACACGCGCGAGCCGTCCTCCAGCGACAGATGACGGATTTCACCCACCTCGGTCGCAAACCGGCGTCGCTCGCCACTGGCCAGTTGCAGCGCCAGAGGCGTCATCGCCAACGCCCCTACCCCCGCCGCCATGGCCATCAGCCCCCGGCGCGACGGCGCCGTCCAGAGACGCGACGGCGCGCGCGCGGGGACGACCGAGACGGTTTGCGCGTCGCCCAAACTCTGCTGGTTCAACGCTTCTGACCAATCGAGCCGCGCCCACAGGGCCTCGGCTTCGGCATAGGCCGCAGCATGATCCGGCGAGGCCGCCCGCCACGCCTCAAACGCCCGCCGATCCGTCGCGCTGACGGGGCCGCCGCAACGCAGCGCCAACCATTCCAACGCCTGTTCGATGGGCGGCGCATCATTCCGCGCCGTCATGCCGCCTCCGCCCCACGCGTCTGAACAGCGCGACGCAACTCGATCAGCGTCCGCGCGATCGTGCGACTGATGTCCGCCGGAGAGCGTCCCGTCAACCGCGAGATCTCCGCATAGGTCAGCCCCTCAATCCGGCTCATCCGCAAAAGGTCCCGGGCATCGGAATCCAGCGCCTGGATGCCGCGATCCAGCGCCTCCTGTTCCTCGCGCCTCAACAGGACCTCCTCGGGACTGAGTTCATGTGGCGGCGGCGCAGTATCGGCCATCGCCTTCCAGCGCCTCTTCTGGCTGTCGGCGCGGCGGATGGCGTCCTTCAAGGCGTTGCGCGCCATGACGAACAGAAAAGCCCGAGGATCCGCCACACCCTCCCGGTTTTCCAGCGTGCTGAACCGCAGGAAAGCCTGCTGAAGGGCGTCGTCCACTCCATCTTGCTGAGGACCATAGCGCCGGACCAGTGCGGTGCGGATCTCCACCCCGTAACGAGCCAGCAGATAGTTCAATGACCGACCGTCACGCCCGCCGCTTGCCCCGCCTTGGGTTCCCATAGACTTGCCGCAATTTCATCCCCACTGCTAACTTGCCCGGGATTTGCGACAGATCGCCCACATCATCGCACCAGTTTTGCAAAGCCCCCTTCGCCGTATCTCAGCCCGGCGCGCCCCGACCCACCGATAGATTATCGCCCGCGGGTTCGACTATTCAACACTGCTCTGAGCGCCAGTACCGGACATTCACACCCCGGCCAAAATCCAGACATTGCTGGACGAGGAATCTGGCCGCGCATAGTTGCATGACCGGTTCCCATCACACTTTCACGCACATTACCTGACGCAGGGTGAGAACCACCTCAATCAGGTCGGTCTAGCCCCAATGACTGCATCGATGTCCTTGTAGGGATCGACGTCCACTCATTTGTCCGTCGCTGCACTCAGATCGATCTAAAAGAATGACCGAGCGATTGAACGCTCGGCCGAGTTCTACAGGAACCATGAGTTAGGCGGGGAGCCATCGGCCGGACGGTAAATGTCCGGCCGATGTTAAGCGCAGGGGATCGCGCTTATTAGAAGTTCCGTACGTCAGGGCATCCGGAAGGGACCGGCCGCGCCGCTGGTCTGAGTGACATTGAGGAAACCGGACACTTGGCAAACGGTCGGCGAGCCGGGGACAAGGGCCGTGGTGGCCACGATTTGGTTCGAACCGCCCCAGTTCAACGTCAGCGGCGTCAACGTACCGGAGCAAGTTCCCGCCCCAGCTTGGACATTGACGTTCTGAAGTTGAAACTGACCAGTGTTCACCCCTTTGGAAATCTTTACGAAATTCCAATTCGTCGTCAGGGGAAGTATTAGCGACCCGCACAGCGCATGACCGGTCGCCCCCGGACTAAACACAACATTCGTCGTGCTCGCGCTTCCGGCCGAATTAACAGAAACATCCATCACAACATGACACACGACATCTGGGATGGTTTGGAATAGAGAAAGATCGCCTTCAGCACGATAAGTGCCTGGGTTAGACGCAAAGTCCTGCGCATTCACAGAGGCGACACCAAACAAAGACATGACAGCAATGGATGAGACTGCAGAAAGCAACTTCTTCATAATCCACACTCCTTATTGTCAGAATTTACCTAGAACAATTTCACTCTAGGGCGATGTTACTTTATTATACAATCTCCGCGAGTCAATATTTATTTTAGAAAACTTTTGAGATTGATACCCCAACAATTCTCGGATCTAGCGTGAATACATTCGTAGTTAACATTGTATCGTCGCTGTTTGTGAAAGCGTCGACTATTGGAGTATCATCAAAGACGTTCTTTACATACGCACTGACCGCCAGGCCGCTCGACAGGTTTTCAACCACGAGCGATAGGTTCGCATTCCCCCAACCCTTCAGGTGATCATATTCCGTGTTGTAAACGCGGAAATAACTTTCGGCCTGCCTGTAATAATCACCCCTCAAGGTGATGTTCGTATTGCCGATGTTCCAGACATACTCGGCGCCAATGCTGGCGGTCCATCGCGGTGAGTTCGGAAGCTCGTTTCCGCCGAGGTCGGCCATAAAGCCGCGTCCGTTGTTCGGCGCATCGGTCAATGGATTATAGCTGATGCCGTACAAGGCCCAGAAGGGCGTTCCTCCAGAGAAGCTCGGATCGAACGACCCGTAGTTCTTCGAACCGCCGCACAGCACCTGCAATGAGAGTTGCTTCAGATTGTCCGGATAAGCGGAGCTGAGAATTTTTTCGACGATAGCGGTCGGCGCCACGCAGTTCGACGGCACCTGGACCCAAGGACGCAGCAGCATCCAATCCGGATCGCCCTGGGTGCGATTCATGACATCGATGGAGCCTTCGCCGTCGGCGATGCGCGTCTTCAGATAGCCGAAGTTGCCATCGACACGGAATCGGGGCGTGACCTGATAGGCGACCTCCAGTTCCAGTCCCATGCTTTCCGCGTCGAAGTTCTCATTCAGTGAGATGCGGTCGACAATCTGTGAGACCTGGTAGTCTGTATAGTCGTAATAGAAGGCCGTCGCATTTAACCGCAGACGCCGATCCAGCAGGTTGCTCTTGATCCCGACCTCGTAAGCGTTGAGAAATTCTGGCTCAAACGTGCTCGACTGGGGCAGGTATTGCACCACGATCGGATTGATGCCCGCACGGGGAGGATTGGTCCCCCCGCCCTTGTAGCCCCGAGCGTAGGACGCATAGGCCATCAGATTGTCGGACGGCTTCCAGTCCAACACCAGCCGCCCCGTCATCTCCCCCCAGTTCTGCTCAATGTCCGGCAGGGGTTCGAATCCTCTGGAGTACGAACCGCCGGTCAGATGGCCGTAACCAAGGCTATCCCGGGTGCCCAGCAGCAGTTGGGTCGGATAGGGCGTCGTCGTCTTGGTGTCGTCGGTATAGCGAAGACCAGCCGTCAACCGGAAAGCATCTGAAAGATCGACATAGGCTTCACCGAAGATCCCGAAGGATTCCGTCGTCACCTCGTTTTTGCTTCGGAAATAGTTGTGGCCGTCGCCGGCGATATTTTCGATCGAAGACCGATCGACATAGACGCACTCAGCCTCACTTCCATCCACGCAAGGAATGGACATGCTCCTGCCGTCAGGCCCGTTTATCACATTATACCACTGCTCTGCGATGAGCGTGAAAACATTGTTGAAGACGTAGTAGTCGTCTTTAGTGTCGAATTTCAGATAGTTGGCACCAAGATTAAAGTTGAAAGGGCCGTCAAAATTTGATTGAAAGCGGAATTCTTGGAAAAATTGCTCGTTCTTCGACTTACTTAGATCAACCGCAAGCATTCTCGACGATGGGCCAAGCTGAGGATCTGTATATATTCCTCCAGGGGCCGCATTCCTTGTTTCGTGAATTCCAACAACAGCCCCCCAAATGTCAACATAATCATCGTAATCGCTACGATTGAACACATCGTTGGATACGTATCGCATATAGTCCTGAGACGACCAGAAATAGTCCTTTGCATAGGTTGTCTGTGAGACGAACGTTAAAGACGGCGACAGGTCGAGTTCGAGATTAAGCTGATAAACGTCATTGTTGGCGCGGAACTTCGGGTCGTAGCTCGTGGCGATCTCGCGAAGGTCCCTCGACTGGGTGACGCCGGCATAGGGATCGACGCCAGGGGAGATGCCGGATATCCGTCCCGCACTGAGGCTCCTGCCATATGACACGTTCCCTGCGGCCCATATCTGGGCCATGCCGACGCCGTTAGGCGTACCATAGGCCGCGTCGTCAAACAGACTTCCGGGCAGGCAGCCCTGGCTCAAGACACCCCGCAGGTAGGCGCTGGTAAGGGTATAGCTTCCCACCTGGGTCGGCCCAGGGTCGGTCGTACACAGTTGCTTGCCGGTGCGTGAACGATTGTCGTCCTCGCCGAAATGCTCCCAGATCAGATTGGCGCGGAACCTGTCGGTCGGCTCCCAGGCCGCAGACAAACGGATCGTGTGCAAATCCCGGCCATTGACATGGGTTTCATTGAAGCTGTTGTAGTCGAAGCCGTCGCGCTTGGTCAGACCGGCAGCCGCTCGGACCCAGAAGGAGTCGGTCAGCGGGATGTTGAGCATCATCTGACCGCGAACCGAGCCGTAGTTACCCGCCTCCGCTTTCAGCATGGCGTCGAAGTCCGGTCCCGGCAGATTGGGGAACATGTTGACCACGCCGGCCGTGGCGTTGCGGCCGTAGAGGGTGCCCTGCGGGCCGCGCAGCACCTCGACGCGGTTCACATCCAAGTATTCCTGCTCGAACAGCCGGTTGCGGATCAGGGGCGTGTTGTTGAAGCTGACCGCCACCGCCGGGTCGGAAGAGGCTGACACCGCCTTGGTCCCGATTCCACGGATCGAGAAGTTGTACATGCTGAAATTGCCCTTGGAGAAGGTCACGTTCGGCACGGCGCGGAACAGCTCGGAGCCGCCCTCGATCTTCATCGCATCCAGGTCCTCGGCCGAGAAGGCCGAGACGGCGATCGGCACGTCCTGGATCGACTCTTCACGTTTCTGGGCGGTGACGACGATGTCCTCGACGATCGTCGGCTCCTGGACGAAAAGGTCTTGTCCGCCCGGCTGCAGGTCGTTTCCCCCCGCGTCCCCCTGACCGGCCCGGACCAGGCGCACGGCGTTGGGGCCGGCGAATTCGGCGCTGAGGTCGGTCCCGGCCAGGAGTTGGTTCAGCGCCTCGCCGACCGGCAGTTCGCCCGATACGGCGCGGCCGCGCAGGCCGGAAGTGAGGGATTGATCGGCGGCGATGGAAATTCCGGCCTGACGTCCGAACTCGAGCAAGCTCTGCGACAGAGGCGCGGGCCGGATGTTGAACGACGCCACCGTCGACTGGGCTGCAACTCCCAGCGGCGCCGCGATCAGCAAGGCCGCGCAGCCGACCCCCGCCAACATGCGCAGACGCGAAAAACGGACATGCGAAGATCGCAACGCCATAGGCCTCTCCCTCCCAAGAGATCGTTGTTTGAAGGGATTGACGATTCAGGCGGGAAAAACCCTACCTTCCGCCGCGAAATTTTTTCAAACTCGCAAAGAATGCTTCAGGCGAGGGGTTTGAGCTGGTCCTCCCGGCCATCGCTGCGGACATCGGCGTTCAGAAGCGACGCCAGTCGCTTCACCGTGTCGGCGCGGTCGTCGATCACCAGCCTGAGGGTGACATGCCGACGGCCGAGGCCCGGATCGACGGCGATGGGCCGTTCGTAGAAACGATTGACGTCCTGCACGATCTGATCGACGGGCGCGTCCTCATAGGTCAGGACGCGCTGACGCCATTCGTCGACCGCGCCCGTCGCAATTTCCGTGACCTTCAGCGGCGTTTGCGCCGGTTGGGCGGTGTCGCGCACCCGAATCCGTTGTCCGGCCCTGAGCAGGACCGGCTTGTCGTCGCCCGCCAGGCGCCGAACCTGCACCATGCCCTCCTTCACGGCCACGTCCAGGCTGTGATCGCGGCTACGCACGTTGAACGCCGTGCCGACGGCCCGCACCTCATAGCCGGCGGCTCGGACCAGGAAGGGCCGCTCCGGGTCCTTGTGCACCACGAAGGTCGCCTCCCCCTCGTTGAGGTGTACGAGACGTTCGCGGGCGTTGATGTCGTAGCGCGCTCGCGTCACGACGTTCAGAGCGACGATGCTGCCGTCCGGCAACTCCTGGCTGCGCTGCTCGCCGATGCCCGTCACCGCCGACGGCTGATGAAACTTCCATACGGCGCTTACGGTCAATCCGCCGAGCAGGCCGAGCGCCATAACGGCGGCGAAAGCCGTTCGGCGACGCAGGATCGTCCGCTGCCGCGCCCGCGGGATCACTCTGCCCACGGCGGCGAGCTCCCCCCAAACCTCGTGCATCCGGTTCAGGGCGGCCTGATGCAGTGGATCGGCCCGCCAGGCGTCGAAAGCCTGACGTTCCTCCAACGACATCGGGCCTCGTCGCTGAGCGGCGAACCATCGGGCCGCTTCTTCGTGAATGTCGTCGTCCAAGATCATGAGCGGAGCTGTCGGCCAAGGAGACCGGAGGATACCCTATAGACGAACGAGCAGAGTTATTCCCTACCTGTCGAGTTCATCGGACCGCATTTTTCGGGTCAGCTCAAACATCGCCGTCGCGAGATGTTTCTCGACCGCCTTGACGCTGACGCCCATCAGGCGCGCAATCTCAAGGTAGGTCAGTCCGTCGATGCGGTGCAACAGGAAGGCTTGGCGACGCCGGCTGGGCATCGCGTCAATCACCTCCAGCGCCCGCCGGAGGCGTTCATTCGCCAACAGCGCACGCTCAGGGTCAGCCTCAGGGCAGGCATGATGGTCGTCCCCCTCGTCTGACCGGAAGAACCGTGTCGCCAAGGCCCGAGAGCGCAACCGATCGATCACCAGATTCCGCGCCATGCGATACAGAAGATGCGTCGGCGTCGCGACGGGCTCGCGACTCGCGAACTCGACGAGCTTGAGGCACGCCTCTTGCGCCAGATCCGCCTCTTCGTCCTCGACGCGACGCGTGATGGCGCGCAGGCCTTCGGCGCCCGAGCGAAACGCTACGTCTAAGTCCTGACGGGTCGAGATTCGTGACGGCGGCTTCACCAGCCCCTCCCCGGACCATCGTTCGCTCGAAGTCACTCTGGTTCAATGTTGACGAGAACGTCAACCCAGGCATGAACTAGAAGCGACGCTGCAAAGTCAGCCGCACGGATCGCCCGAAGGGATCCTGAACGTCACGACCGTATCCCGGAGTTGGGGTGCCGTCGCCTAGGCGCGCCTCCCGACGAGCGTCAAAGAGATTATCAATGTCGAAATTCACCTGTAGGCCGCCGGCTGGGCCTTGCGGGGCGTCGCTAGAGTCGATTCTAGACCCGCCCGGCATCACCTGAAAAGTCAATCGGAAGTCACCCCTCGTGAAGGGCGCGATTATCAGATCATTGGGTCCATCGCGCCCCCCCGACCCGACGCGACCTGTAGCCGTCCTGCTGAGGCGTTCGCGCACGTTGCGCATCGATCATTACTTGGACGTTCTGCCGAGACAGCCCGCCGCCGTCCCCTTTCAGACGATCAAGTTCCGGCAGGCCCTCGCTTAGCCGGACGAGACTCGATAGTTGCACGGTGTGGTTGAGCGCGACCCGCACGACTGTCGCGCCCTGCCCGGTCTCGCCCGCCGAACGAGGAAGGTTGACGTTCACGCCCGTGCTCAGACTCTCGAACAAGGTCGAACTGAGGTTCATCGGACGGTAGTCGATGCCGACCCTTCACCTGGCTCGCGAAGACAGCGTCCAGAGAATACTGGAAAACCGTGGCCTGACGGTCGAACGCATCCAATAGTTCGCCGACGGCGGGCTGGATGCGAAGACAACCCCGCCGCAATGGCGGATTACGGACAGCTTGGCTGTTAGGGCTTTTGCCGTCTATGAAAGTCCCTTCAGGCTCGCTTCAGTCCGCGCCGCGACTCAATGCCGTCCATTGGGGTCGTCAATACTCATGAAAATCAGTCTTCTGGGCCGCATCGGCATAGGGTTGCTTATCGTGGTCGCTGTTGCGGCGGCTTGGCTTTGGCATGCCCCTTCAACGACATGCCGAGCGCCCTGAAACCTGAGGCGACGTCAATGCCAGGCGTGCTTATCGATAATGTGCGTCTGGCCTCGATGCTGGCCGGGGCGCCCAAGGCCGAGGACGCGCGCGCAGTCCTCGTCATGGGCGATCGCATCGCCGAGGTGGGCGCGGCGGGAATGGTGCTCGCGACGACCCGCGTCCGGATAGTGGATGGCCGGGGCCTCACCCTCATTCCCGGTCTGATCGACGCGCACATCCATCTCAATGAGGCGGAGCTGGCCGGCTATCTCGCCCACGGCGTCACCGGCGTACGGAAGAGAAACGGTCAATAAGTGGCCGCCTGATATCAGGTTTCCAGCACGAGGCGGCTGAATGCGATCACCATATACACCAGATCGACTTTCTCGGTTTCCGCCTTCGCAATGATCTGGCCTCGCCGCGCCTCGCGCAGACCAAAAGACGTGCCCCCCGGAGAGCCCCGCTGGCTCAAATCATACCACGGCGTGCAGGTTATCCATCGTCTAGGATCAGGGAGCGACTCGGCCAGGTTGCGCCCAGAGATCGGCCGAGTCGCTTGTCGCGCCGCTGCGGTAGGCAGGACGGACATCGGAAGGCTGGCAAGCCTATGAGGAAGAGCTCGTAGAGACAGCCGCCTCCGGCCCCGGCGTCGCGTCGCCGTTCGATGCTGAATCATCCACGACCGCTGGCTGGCCGGCGACGTCGGTGTGAGCTTGCTCCCATTTGGCGATGACGCCGGCGGCTACGGCGTTGCCCACCACGTTGGTGGCGCTGCGCCCCATGTCGAGGAACTGGTCGATCCCCAACACCAGCAGGAGCCCGGCCTCGGGCAGGCCGAACTGGACCAGAGTGGCGGCCACGACGACCAGAGACGCGCGCGGTACCCCGGCCACCCCCTTGCTCGTCACCATCAGCACCAGCAGCATGGCGACCTGTTCGCCGATCGACAGATCAATGCCGTAGGCCTGGGCGATGAACAGGATTGCGAAGGTCGCGTACATCATCGACCCGTCGAGGTTGAAGCTGTACCCCAAAGGCAGGACGAAGCCGGCGATGCGACGCGGCACGCCCGTCTCAACCAGTCGCTCCAGGGTCCGGGGATAGGCTGCTTCCGAGGACGCCGTCGAAAAGGCCAGCATCAGCGGGCTGCGAATGGCGCGCATCAGGGGCGCGATCCCCCGCCCCAAGACCAGGAAGCCCGCCAGGATCAGCAGCGCCCACAACAGGCCCAGGCCGAGATAGAACTGGCCGATGAATTTGCCGAACACGAGCAGCACGCCCAGACCCTCGGTCGTGATCACCGCGGCGATAGCGGCGAAGACGGCGAACGGAGCCGTCACCATGACGTAGCCGGTGATCTTGAGCATGACCTCGGCGAGCGCCTCCACCGCACGAACCAGCGGCCGGCCGACCTCCCCGATGGCGGCCAAGCCGACGCCGAAGAACAGGGCGAAGACGACAATCTGCAGGATGGCGTTGGTGGCCATCGCCTCCACCACCGAGGCCGGCACGATGTCCACCAGGAAGGCGGCGAGATCCGGCGTCTTGGCGGTCACGGCGGCTGCGTCTTCGGTCGGCAGCGGCAGGTCCAGGCCCCGGCCGGGCTGCAACAGATTGACCAGCGCCATGCCGAGAGCAAGCGAGGCCAGGCTGGCGCCCATGAACCAGCCGAGTGTCTTGGCGCCGATACGTCCGATGGCGCGCCCGTCGCCCATGCGGGCCACCCCCGCCACGAGAGTCGCAAACACGAGCGGGGCGATGATCATCTTGATCATCTTCAGGAAGATGTCGGACACGATCGAGAAGTAGCCGGCGACCCGCTCGGCCTCGCCGGCGTCGCCCAAGGCCTGATGACAGAAGAAGCCGGCGGCGACACCGAGCAGCATCCCGATCAGGATGGCGAAGGTAAGATTGCGGGGCATGACGAGAAACTCCAGGCACGATGGGTCGGCGAGCGGCAAGGCTCAGCCGGCGCGCGGTTCGATGAGACGGACGATCTGGGAAAGGCGCGCGATCAGGCGACGCGTCGTGGAACCCTAGGGAACTGACGACGCCGGTCTAGGTCGTCGCCGGTCACCGCGCTCCAGATCTTGCACCAGGGCCTGCAGGCCTTCGGCGTCGCCGATGTGCAACATGCCGTAGATGGGAATGTCGGCCATGGATGAATCCGGCAGGCGGATCTTGTGCGACGAATAGCGGTTCAGTTCGTCGATCACCTGCGACAGCGGTTCGCCCTCGAACTGCAGCATGCCGTTGACCCAGCTGGCGTAGCGTTCAGCATCGACCTTTCGCGCAGGTGAAAGGTAGGCGCCGCCCGCTTCGGCAGCGCCCGCGTTCCGACGCTTGCCGAGGTGCACCTGATGACCGGCGCTGGCGACCTGGGACAGCTGCAGCTTGGCGTCGCCGTCCTGATCGCCGGCCGTCACGCGGACGACGCCCTCGACCACAGTGACCACCACGTCCTCCCCCTTGCGGATGTTGAAGCGCGTGCCGATGGCGCGCACCTGGCCGCTGCCCACATCGACGAGGAACGGCCGCCGGGTGTCATGGGCGACATCGAACAAGGCCTCGCCCTGCTCCAGTTCCAGCAGGCGTTGATCTCGTCCCAAGGCGGCGCGCACCACGGTGTGGGGGCTCAGGCTGACGGTCGACCCGTCCGCCAGGGTCACGATGCGGCGCTCATCCGCCCCTGTGCTCAACACGGTCGCGCCGCGGTCGCCGAAGACGCCATGGGTCAGGAACAACGCCATCGCTCCGAACAGCGGCAGCAGAATGGACGCAGCGATCAACCGCCAGTTTCGCGGCGCGCGCACCGACTGTCTGGACGACAGGCGGGGCGGCTCCAACTGGCCGAGGTCGTCCCACAGATCCATGACCTCGTCATGCAAAGCGGCCTGGTCCGGCCCTTCGCGGCGAAGGCGCTGCAGCGCCTGGCGGTCTTCAGGCGAGCCTGCGCCGAAGTCCGCCGCGACGATGCGGTCGACCATGGCCTCGGCCGCGTCCGGGCGGGAGTCGATGCGGCGCCTCATAGCGAGCCCTCCCGGCCGCGCCCCTGTTCGCTCACCGCTTCATGCAGGGCGAGAAGCGCGCGTGACATATGCTTTTGAACCATCCGATGACTGATGCCGAGCGCTCCGGCGATCTCGGGCGTGGTCATGTTCTTGAACCGCCGCATGACGAAGACGTCGCGGCATTTGGCCGGCAACTGATCCAGCACGGCGTTCAGCGTCATCTGCAGGTCCTCGAGCCGTCGTCGGTTTTCCTGTTCGGGTGCGACCGCCAAGGCGGCGTCCTCGACGTCAAGCTCGGCCTGAACCGGGCTGCGGGCGCGGCGCCGCCCCCGGTCATGGATCAGATTGCTGGCGATGCGGAAGAGGTAGGCGGCCGGATACTCCACGTCGCGTCGTCCGCCGGACTCGATCAGCCGGGCGAAGGCCTCCTGGACCAGATCGTCGACCTCATCGCGCGAATAGACGCGACGCCCGAAGAAATCGCGCAACGCCCCTTCGTAGCGACGCAGGAGTTTGGCGTCGATCTGGCCCGACGCCGCCAGGACGTCGGGATCAGATGCGCGCGCTGGCTCGCTCCTGTTCGGCTTCATTTCCAGCTCCGTCTTCGACGCGCCTCGACCGGCCGTCTCTTCAATAGGGACGCTAAGGATGGGCCAATGCGAAATCAGCAGACGCCTTCTGGGCGATAAATTCGCTCCATTCGGGCGCCAGCAGCCGCACGGAGGCGATCAGATCGCCGCTTTCCTGGGCATACTGCGCGATCTCGGCGGCGCGAGCATAGCCGAGGTGCGGAACAAGCTCGGCCGCTAGGGCCGTGCTTTGGGCCAGATTCCGGCCGCAGCGGACAGAATCGGCGACGATGCCGTCGACGCAGTGCAGGCGCAGGGCGTCGGCGCCTCGAGTCAGCAGCGTGGCGGCCTCGTGCAGGGACCAGATGATCACCGGCTCGAAAGCGTTGAGCTGGAGCTGCCCCGCCTCCGCCGCAAAGGTCACGGCGGCGTCGCAGCCGAAGACGCGAAACGCCAGACAGTTGATCGCCTCGGGGATGACCGGATTGACCTTGCCCGGCATGATGGATGAACCTGGCTGGCGTTTGGGCAGATGGATCTCGCCCATCCCCCCACGCGGCCCGCTGGACAGCAGCCGCAGGTCGCTGGCGATCTTCGACATCTTGGCGGCGACCCGCTTCAACATGCCGCTGTAGAGGACGAACACGCCGGTATCGGAGGTGGCGGCGATCAGATCATCCGCAGCGCGAACCGGCAGGCCGGTCACTTCCGCCAAGCGCGCCGTGACCCGCGCCCGATAGGCCGGCTCAGCTCCCAGGCCCGTGCCGATCGCCGTGCCGCCCAGATTGACCATCAGCAGTTCCGCCGACATCTGGCGCAGGCGCGCCGCGTCGTCGCGCGTAACGGCGGCGAAGGCGGCGAACTCCTGGCCCAGCATCATAGGCACGGCGTCCTGAAGCTGGGTTCGGCCGAGCTTGGGCACATGGCTGAAGGCTTCCCCCTTGGCGGCGAAGGCCTCAGCAAGACGGTCGAGCGCGGCGGCCAGCGCCTGCGCCTGACGGTAGGCGGTCAGGCGGATCGCCGTGGCGTAGACGTCGTTGGTGGATTGGCCTCGGTTCACATGGTCGTTGGGATGGATGACGTCATAGGCGCCGGGCGTCAGGCCCAGGCGCAGAAGCGCCACGTTGGCGATGATCTCATTGGCCGCCATATTGGTGGATGTCCCCGCCCCGCCCTGGCAGACGTCGAGATCGAAGGCGGCGTGATGCGCCCCGCCGATCAGTTCGTCACAGGCCCCAACGACGGCGCCGGCGACTTCAGGCGACAGGCCTCCGGTCTCGCGGTGAGTCAGGGCGGCGGCCTTCTTCACCTCGGCCAGAGCCACGATCAGCTCCGGCAGATCCGAGACCCGGGTCCGGCTGAGATCGAAATTCGAGCGCGCCCGTTCGGCTTGCGGCCCATGCAGGCAGTCGGCGTCCAGTTCGACCGGACCCAGAGGATCGTGGTCGATGCGGCGGACGGTGGCGTGGATCATGATGACGGCGAAGCTCCCTGGCCTTGTGACGCTTGTAGGGACAGGGACGCTCGCCGACGACGAAGGCGAACCGAACGGCGCCAGGTTCGCCTTTGACGCACTTCAGCGTCGAGTCCCTACAGGGCTCCGGTTGAGGGGGCGATCATTTGGATGGGACACGGAAATGAAGCTTGAGGGGATGACGACCTGGGTGGCGGCGGCGGCGCTCGGGATTGCGGCGCTGGCCATGACGCCCACGAGCGCAGCACAGGCTGGCGAGGCTCAGGCAGGTGAAACACATGTGGCTTCGGAGCGTCTGGCGCCCGGCGACGGGCGGTTCGTGTTCGACGGCTGGGCGGGACCGGCGCTGCGCATCTGGACCCATACGCCGGAAAACGTCGGCCCCGCCACGCCGATCGTGATCGTCATGCACGGGCGCGGCCGCGACGCAGATCGCTATCGCGACGAATGGCGCGACCTGGCCGAACAGCATGGCTTCATCCTGGCCGTGCCGGAGTTCGACGCCGAACGCTTCCCAGGCGCCAACGCCTACAACCACGGCTATTTCCGCGACAAACAGGGCGCGCTGCGCCCTCGCCCGCAGTGGAGCTTTTCGGCGATCGAGCCGCTGTTCGACGATCTGAAGCGGCGCTCAGGCAGTCAGGTCGAAGGCTACGGCCTTTATGGCCATTCGGCCGGCGCCCAGTTCGTGCACCGTTTCGTCCTGTTGACCCCCGAGGCCCGCTATCGCGTGGCGATCTCCGCCAACGCAGGCTCCTATGCCTTTCCCGACCTGACCCAGGCCTATCCCTTCGGGCTGGAAGGCGCCCCAGCGGATGAAGCAGGGCTTGAGGCGGCCCTGCAGAAGCCCCTGGTGCTGTTGCTGGGCACGGCCGACACGGATCCGGCCCATCCCAGCCTGCCGCACGGCCGCAATGCCGACGCTCAGGGTCCGCATCGCCTGGCGCGAGGCCAGGCCTTCTATGCCGCCGGTCAGGCCGAGGCGGAACGCAGCGGCGTCAGGTTCGGCTGGCGCGTGACCTACGCGCCGGGCATCGCCCATGACAACGGCGGGATGGCGAGCTTCGCCGCCCCGATCCTGGCGGGCCAGGCCAAATAAAACCCGCGGCCCCAGGTTCGCATCGCCCGGGGCCACGCGTCCAAGAAACATAACGGCTCATGCCGCCGCCTCCTGAGGTCGGCGTCATAGAAGCTTTGGGGAGCGAAACATGTTGAACAGAAAAGCTATTCTCTTGGCGTCCGCCCTGTCGCTGGCCGCCATGGCCGCAACGCCGGCTCTGGCGCTGGAGCAAGAGCGCCATTCGATCGTGCTGCCGGCGCAAAGCCTGCACGACAGCCTGCAGCAACTGCCCCGGCTGACCGGGGTTCAACTGATCTACACCGACCCGGCTCTGCGCCAACAACGCGCGCCGGCCATCAATGACCGCCTGACGCCGGAGGAAGCCCTGACGCGGCTGTTGGCGGGCTCGGGCTTCAAGCATCGCTTCGTCAACGCCAACACCGTGCGCATCTTCCGGGAGGATCAGGCTCAAGCCGAAACGTTTCCCGACGCCGCTGCCCTCTCGTCTGAAGCCTCAGCCGTAGGCGACATCGTCGTCACCGGCAGCCGTATTCGTCGCTCGACCTTCGACACGCCGACGCCGGTTGTGGGGGTCAGCGCCGACGACCTGCAGGAATCGGGTACGACAGAACTCAGCGAAATGCTGGCGGACCTGCCGGCGGCGACCTCGACCCTCAACGACAGCACCGTGGCCGGCAACGTCCAGAACTCGGGCCTCAGCGCCATCCAGTTGCGCAACCTGGGCGACAACCGCACCCTGGTGCTGATCGACGGCCGCCGCACCGTGTCCAACAGCGCCAACGCCAACCGGGTCAGCACCAGCACCATCCCCTCCAGCTTCGTCGACCGGGTCGAGATCATCACCGGCGGGGCGTCTTCCGTCTACGGCTCGGACGCCGTGGCCGGGGTGGTGAACATCATCACCACGCGCGACACCGGCCTGTCCGTGCGCGCCCGTGGCGGCGTATCCGAGGAAGGCGACGGCGAGGAGCAGACCTATGAGATTCTCTGGGGCAAGAACTTCGCCGACAAGCGCGGCTATTTCGCCCTCAGCGGCACCTACGACCGGGATCACGGCATCCGCGCCGCCGATCGCGACTGGGCCACGCGCCAGGCCAGCTACGCCTATAACGCCGAACTGGGGCGCAATGAGTTCGAGACGCTCTACACCGACGCAAACGGCACGCTGATCAGCGACTATCAGCCCGCCTCGACCTTCCCACCCAATGCCTACCGCGACCTCAGCGGCAATACGCCCGGCGGCGTCTTCTACGGCGCCAACTCCGCGCAGCGCCGCTTCTATGACCGCGACGGCCTGGTTCCGCTCGGCCCCAACACCCAGACCGGCGCGCCGGTCCTGCCCGGCCAGCGGGATGACGGCAACACCGGCTATTTCCTGGCCAACCGCGACGGCTATAATCAGCGTGAGCATCGCTCGCTGATCCTGCCGCGCGAGCGCTACCTGCTCGCCGCCAAGGCCGATTACGACCTTCGCCCCAACCTCAACCTGTTCGGACAGGTTCAGTATTCGCGGGTCGACACCCAGGAGCGTCGCGAGCCGGTCGGCCTGACCTTCAACTCGACCGTGTCCGTGTTCGACCCCGATACCGGCCTTCAGACGGACGAGACGCTCGGCCGCATTCCCTGCCGTCGCGCCGATCTGGGCGACTGCAACCCGACGGTGCCCTATGAGGTGTTCGCCAACAACCTGTCCGCCAACACCCAGGGCATCGCCTGGGCGCGCCGCTTCAACGAGATCGGCTACCGCGACACCAGCAATCGACGCGACACCCTGCGCAGCTGGGTCGGCCTGCGCGGCGACGCCTGGGGCGACTGGACCTGGGAGGCGACGGCCGGCTACGGCCG
This sequence comes from Brevundimonas sp. NPDC055311, assembly GCF_053645695.1. NCBI lineage: Bacteria > Pseudomonadati > Pseudomonadota > Alphaproteobacteria > Caulobacterales > Caulobacteraceae > Brevundimonas > Brevundimonas sp. NPDC055311. The sequence goes on along the minus strand of NZ_JBSHMV010000003.1, from coordinate 10,802 downwards.
CTATGATCAAGAGCAGCACCGCCGCAACGAGATCAACGGCCTGGCTCTGCGCCACGGCCTCAACGCGGAATTCGGTCCCGACGGCGCCATCCGTTGCGCCGATGCGGCCGCGCGTGCAGCCGGCTGCGTGCCCGTCGACCTGTTCGGTGAAGGCGCCATTACGCCGGAAGCCGCGGACTATATCCGCGCCGATCTGCGCCAGCAGGTGACGATCGAACAGCACACCCTGCAGGCCTTCATGGCCGGCTCCGTGCTGCAACTGCCCGCCGGGCCCTTGAGCGCCGCCTTCGGCGCCGACTACCGCAAGGACAGCCAGAGCCTGCGCGGCGACCTGCTGTCGAACCTGGGCGGGACCTCGGGCAATCCTGTGCCCGATTTCGACGGCGAGATCTCAGCGATCGAAGGCTTCGCCGAAGTCTCTGTTCCGATCCTGGCCGACCTGCCGTTCGCCCGCCTGCTGAGCCTGGACGCTTCGGTACGTCTGGCCGACTACGACATCGCCAATGTCGGCACGGTGTTCAGTTATCGGGCCGGCCTGCAGTGGGCGCCCAACACCGAACTGCGCTTCCGCGCCCAGACCGCCCGCTCGCAACGCGCGCCCGACATCGCCGAACTCTTCTCGCCTCCGCGCGGGGACTTCGACACCGTCAGCGACATCTGCAGCAATGTCACGCCCTCCACGGCCGGCCGGATCGCCGAGCGCTGCCGCGAGGAAATCGGCATTCAGGCCGCCTTCGCCGAGGCGCAGAACCAGGGCAATACGGTGCGCTATCGCCAGTCGGGCTCGTCGGTCTACAGCCCGAACGGCGGCAATCTGGACCTGAAGGAAGAGACCGCGGACACCCTGACCCTGGGGGCTGTCTACACGCCCAGTTTCATTCCCCGCCTGACCCTGTCCGTCGACTACTACGCCATCGATATCAGCGACGCGATCACCCAGTATGCCAACGAGGACATTCTCATTCAGTGCTACGACAGCGACCTGTCGATCGCCGTCAATCCCTTCTGCGCCGACGTCAGCCGCAACCCCAACGACGGCCAGATTTCCTCCCTGACCCAACGGCAGTTCAACGTCGCGGGCCTGGAATCCTCTGGCATCGATGTGGCCCTGCAATACCGCTTCAACCTGGATTCTATCGGCGTCCCCGGGCGCTGGGACCTCCGCTACGACGGTTCGCACGCCCTGAAGCAGAAGCACCGGTTCGAGGGCCTGGAAGGCGAGGTCGTCACCGACCAGCGCGGAGACCTGTCCCAGGGCAGCTTCGACTATCGAGGCCGCGCCTCCCTGTCCTGGCGTCTGAACGACTTCCGCCTGCGCTACACCGTCAAATACCTGAGCCCCACCCTCGACAGCCGCTTCCGCCTGCAGCAGTACGAGGCGCTGCTGCAGACCCTGCCGGACGCCGAATATCCGCTTTTCCTGCGCATTCCCGAAGTCTGGGAGCACGATCTCTACGCCGGCTATGATCTGGACGTGGGCGGACGAGACATCCGCCTGTACGCGGGGATCAACAACCTGCTCGACGAGGTCAGCCCTTTCCTGCCGACGGGGGATGTCTTCAGCGGCCGCTTGGCCAACTACAACGGAGCCTATGATACGGCCGGTCGCCGTTACTATTTCGGCGTCACGGTGAAGTTCTAAGACGCGCGAAAAGGTCCATTGCCGGCGGCCAAAGCCGCCGGCAGCGTTCCAAAATCTGCGTAGTCAAAAAATCGACCCTGACTGGACGACACCCTTACCACCAGCCCTGGGGAGCATGGCCGGGCAGCTAAGCTGCCACAGAGAGTCGTTGGCAAGCCGGGGAGATCGGAAGCGCAGCCCCGTCATCAGGCTGGCCGTGATGACGCTGTCGGCCATGACCTGATACGGCGAAGCTGGCGTCTGAATCCGATGCGGGTTGATCGTCAAGGACAGCGCTTGCGCTACGAAATCCAACTTGCGCTGCTGGCCGTTCGGGTCTCGTTGGGGATCAATGCCACCCCGCCCCGGCGGGCGCCGCGGCGCTTCCGCCGACATCGACGTTTCGGGGGGCGCAAGCGCCCGTCGCGACGACTGACTAGCTTGTGTCACCTCAGCAAGGGCCACGCCGAGGCGCTCCGCGGGCCTTTGCTGTCCAAGACGCGATTATAAATAACGCCTCGCGAAGCGGTCTTTCCGGCTCAGTTGGGCTCAAAGATACTTCATACACCACTGCAAGCTGCACGGCTTAACCCCGCCGAACCAGCGGCAGGCGAACCAGTTGGGAACCGGACAGTTGAGAACATGAGAGCTCCTGCGCCGACGCCTTTAACTTGCGCCTGTACATAGTGGCGGCTCGCCGGGGACCTGACGATTGTCGCCGTACGGTGCTCAGAACAATGCCGGAAACGCATGGCGACGGAATCGCCACGCTTGAAATTCGGAGATCGAGGGCTCGCCGCAAAGCAACGGCACGCCCACAAATACGTGCCGTAAGATTTTAGCAAGAATATCAGATTTTGCGCAATTTCATCATTTTACAATTCTGCATTCTTTTGGATTTCAGCAAAAAAATGTCCCGAAATTAAAAATAAGGCTTTCCCGAGGCATTTTTCTGACCAACCCTGCCTTTGCGCTCGAGGCGCTTTCGAGCGAGTTCATCGGGGGAAAATCAATGTTCCGGACGACCTTCGCCGGCCGGCTTTGCGCGGCGCTCTTGACCAGCACTGCGCTGACCGCTGCGGGATCCGCTACGGCAGCCTTGGCCCAGGCGCCAGCCGTCGCCGCACCGGCTTCGACAACAGTGACCGCGCCTGAACGCTTCTTTCCCCAGGCGCCCGGCACAGACTACTTCCTAGCCGACTACGATCAGTATGAGCGTTACCTAAAGCGCGTCGCCGGCGAATCGGACCGGATGAAGCTGGAGAGCTTCGGAACCTCGGCCGAAGGGCGCACCCAGTGGATGGCGATCGTGTCTTCGCCTGAAAACCTGGCTCAACTTGATCGCTACCGCGACATTTCTCGCCGTCTGGCCCGGGCCGAGGGATTGACGGCAGAACAGGCGGCCGACTTGGCCCGTGACGGCAAGGCCATCGTCTGGATCGACGCCGGCCTGCACGCCACCGAGACCGTCACCACCCAGGGCCAGATCCAGATCATCCACCGGCTGTTGACCCAGAACGATCCCGAAACCCGGCGCACCCTGGACGACGTCATTATCCTGTTCGGCCACGCCAACCCGGACGGCCTGCAACTGGTGGCCGACTGGTATATGCGCAACGAGGACCCGTTGAAGCGGGAGTTTAACTCGATCCCGCGCCTGTATCAGAAGTATGTGGGCCACGATAACAACCGCGACTCCTACATGTCGCTGATGCCCGAGACCGAAAACATCAACCGGGTCCACTATCGCGAGTGGTTCCCTCAGATCGTTTTCAATCAACATCAGACCGGCCCGCGCGGCATGGTGGTGTTCATTCCGCCCTTCCGTGACCCGTTCAACTACAACTTCGACCCGCTGGTGATGACCACGACCACCGAGGTCGGCACCATCATGCACAGCCGTCTGATCTCTGAAGGCAAGGCCGGATCAGGGATGAACAGCGTCGCCCCCTACTCGACCTGGCACAACGGCATGTATCGGTCGGCGCCCTATTTCCACAACATGGTCGGCATCTTGACCGAGATCATCGGCGGCCCGACGCCGGAAGCCATTCCGCTGATCCCCGAAACCCAGCTGGCGCGCAATGACGAGCCCATGCCGATCGCCCCCCGAATGTGGCGCCTCCAGGACAGCATCGACTACCAGTGGACGATGAACCGCGCCGTCATCGACTACGCTTCGCGCAATCGCGAACGCCTGCTGATGGGCATCTATCAGATGGGCGCCAACAGCATCGAGCGCGGCAGCCAGGACAGTTGGACCATCACGCCGCAGAAGATCGACGAGCTTAAGGCTGCGGCCGCCACCGCCGACCGCGGCGCCATTGAGGCGGGCCTGTTTGATACGGTGCTGAAGACGGCCGAGAACCGCGACCCGCGCGGCTTCATCATCAACCCCGAAGAACAGCGCGACCTGCCCACCACGGTGGCCTTCCTCAACGCCCTGATGAAGAGCGGCGTCGACGTCGAGGTCGCCAGCGCCCCGTTCACCGTTGGCGCCAAACGCTATCCGCAGGGCTCCTACGTGGTGAAGACCGCCCAGGCCTTCCGACCCCACGTGCTGGACATGTTCGAGCCGCAGGACCATCCGCACAACACCGAATATCCGGGCGGGCCGCCCAAGCTGCCTTACGACGTGGCCGGCTACACCCTGGCCTATCAGATGGGGGTCACGTTCGATCGCGTGCTGGATGGCTTTGACGGCCCCTTCAGCCGGGCGGACAACCTGCTGGCCACGCCGCCGGGCGCCGTCATAGGCTCGGGCCGCGCGGGCTTCGTCATCCCGCATGAGGTCAACAACAGCTTCATCTTGACCAACCGCCTGCTGAAGGCGGGGGCCAGCGTCGAATGGCTGGAGAATGGAGCCAAGGTCGGGCGCACTCAGTTGCAGCCGGGCGCCCTGTGGGTGCAGGCCTCGCCTGAAAGCACCGCCGCAGTGCGGGCGGCGGTCGGCGAACTGGGCTTCAACGCCTATGCCGTGGATCGCAAGCCGGCGGGCGGCGCCATCGCCTTGAAGCCCGTTCGCGTCGGCCTGGTCGACCGTTATGGCGGGGTCATGAGCGCGGGCTGGACCCGCTGGTTGCTGGAGCAGTACGAGTTCCCGTTCGAGGTGGTCTATCCCCAGACCCTCACAGCCGGGAACCTGAACGAACGGTTCGACGTCCTGGTGTTCACCGACGGAACCACGCCTGCGCTGAATCACGCGGCCTATCGCCCTCAGCGCAACCAGCCTCTACCGCAAGCCGAGGACATCCCCGAGGCCTATCGCGCCTGGCTGGGCGAAGTGACCGCCGACGGCGCCGTGCCCCAGATCGCCGAGTTCGCCCGCAACGGTGGTTCGGTCATCACGATCGGCGGCGCCAATCGCCTGGCGCACCTGCTCGGCGCGCCCATCGCCCCGGCCCTGGTCAAGGAAGAAAACGGAACGCAGCGGCCACTGGCCACGACCGAGTTCTTCCTGCCCGGTTCAATCCTGAGCGCCAGGGTGGACAACACCGATCCGTTGGCCTTCGGCATGCCGGCCCAAGCCGACGTCTTCTTCTCCAACGGCCAGACCTATCGCATCGCCGGCGAAGGCGCGAAGTCCGTGGCCTGGTTCGACACCGACGCCCCGCTGCGCAGCGGCTGGGCGCACCATCAGGAGTTGCTCAAGGACACCTCGGCCGTGGTCGAAGTCGACATCGGCAAGGGCAAGCTCTTCGTCTACGGCGTCGAAGTCCTGCAGCGCGCCCAGCCGGCCGGCACTTTCCGTCTGTTCTTCAACGGCCTGCTCTACGGCCCGGCGGTCGCTGCCGACTGAACCCGGCAGCCGACGATGGAAGCCGATACTTGCGACGGTCCGGCTTCCATCCCACGCCTCTCAGAGAATGGTGCTTAGCAAGATTGGAGACCTCATAAATTATTATACCTTGATTTGCAGTCAGCTCACACAACGCTTCGCTTATTCTTACTCTAAAAAAGAACCAAATAGATCCGGGGACCAAGTGATGAACACTCAAGGACGCGCACAATCCAAATCGAGCGCCTCACGAGTATTGCTAACCAGTGCTTGCGCCTACGCCGCGCTGATGGCCGGCGCAGCCCACGCTCAGGAAGATCAGTCCGGGTCCGCGACCCAGGTGAGCGACATCATCGTCACCGGCTCGCGCGTCGCGCGCCCGGACTATGTGGCCAATAGCCCGATCGTATCGGTCTCGACCGAGGCCATCGAAGACACCGGCCAGGTGTCGGTCGAACGCGCCCTGACGCAGCTGCCGCAGTTCACCGGCGCCTTCGGTCAGGCCAGCACGGGCAGCAGCTCCACGACCCTAAACGCCGGTCAGGCCAACGCAAGCCTCAGAGGCCTGGGGCCCAAACGGACACTGATCCTGCTGGACGGGCGCCGGATGCAGCCATCGTCTCCTGACGGCTCGATCGACCTGAACACCCTGCCTGACGCCCTGATCGGCAATGTCGAGGTCATCACCGGCGGCGCCTCCACCGCCTATGGTTCGGACGCCACGGCGGGCGTGGTCAACTTCCGCCTGCGCAACATCGAAGGCCTGACCCTCAGCAGCCAATACGGCGTCAGCGAGTACGGCGACGGCGAACAGTTCCGTGCGACCGCGACAGCAGGTTCGCGTTTCGCCGATGGACGCGGCCGCGCCATGATCTCGGTCGACTACTCCCAGCGCGAGCCTGCGCTTCAGAGTGACCGGTCGTTCAACATCATGCGCACGCCCCAGAACGGCACGGCGACGCTCGATTCCGGCGCCATGCTCTTCCCCGGAAACGCGCCCAGCGCGGCCGTGGTCAACAATCTGTTCGCCAATGTCTATGGCGCCAATCCCATCACCGGCTCCGCGACCTACACAGGCCAATTGGGCTTCAACCTTGACGGCACCCTGTTCAGCCACGTGACGCCTGTCGGCGACTATTTTGTCGAGAATTTCCGCGACCCCGAGACGGACACCCAATACATCGCCGGCAGCCGCAAACAGCTCAATTTCGGCTGGCCGAACAGTCAGGTCGTGAACACCAATGAACGCATCACGGTCTTCTCCAAGCTTGATTACGACGTCACAGACAACACCTCGGTCTTCGCCCAGGCGACCTTCACGAGCTATGACGCGCTGACCTATTTCAACCCGACCCTAGCGTCGGGCGCGGCCTATGCGTTGAGCGCGCCGGTGACCAATCCGTTCCTGACGCCTGACGCCCGGCTGGTCCTGGCGTCGCGCCCCGATCCCAACGGGGACTTCACCTTCCAGAAGGCCTTCACCGCCGCCGGCGACCGACTGCAGACCAATACCTATGACGTCTATCAGATCGTCATAGGCGCCGACGGCGTCGTGCCGTACCGCGACTGGACGTGGGACGCCTTCGCCAGCGTGGGCCAGACCAAGACCAACAACGTCCAGCACGGCGCGCTCAGCAAATCCGCGGTCATGAACCTGCTGTACGATCCGTTCGGCGGCGCGGGCGGTTCTCGGATGGAGTACGACCCTGTGACGGGCGCCTCCGTGGGCATGGTCGACTACCCTGTGCTCTGCGAAGGCGGCGCCAACTTCTTCGGCAACCATGCGCTTTCTCAAAGCTGTATGGACTACATGAGCCGCCGGACGTCGAACACCAACGAGATGAAGCAGCGCGTCGCCGAAATAAACCTGCAGGGCGGCTTGTTCACCCTTCCGGCGGGTGAGGTCCGCGTGGCGACCGGCCTCGGCTATCGCTACAATTCCTTCCAGTACAACTCCGACGAGCTTTACAACATCCCGGGCGTCGGCAGCGACATTCTGGGGTACAGCGTACTGCGTCCTTCCGGTGGCGACACCAGCGTCAGCGAGATCTACTTCGAAGCGCTGGTTCCCATCCTGAAGGACATGCCGATGGCTCAGGAGGTCAACATGAACCTCGGCTATCGTTATTCGGATTACAGCAGCGTCGGCGGCGTCAGCGCCTATAAGGTCGATGTCGACTGGAGCGTCATCGACGCTCTGCGTCTGCGCGGGGGCTACAACCGCTCGGTGCGCGCGCCCAGCGTCGGCGAGCTCTACGCTCCGGAATCCTCGGGCAGCACCGGCATCGGCAGCCCCAGCGCAGCAACGCCGTTCGGCGGCGACCCTTGCGATGTCCGTTCCGGCTATCGTGGCGGCTTCGGTCAGAGCGGCGCCAACGCCGCCCAGGTGGAGGCCCTGTGTCTGGCCATGGGCGTGCCGGCGGGCGTGCTTCCGACCTATCAGTTCGGCTCGACCCAGGTGTTCGCCCTGACCGGCGGCAACCCCGACCTGCAGGAAGAAACCACTGACACCTATTCGATCGGCGCCGTCATACAGTCGCCGTTCACCACGCCGCTTCTGGAACGGATCTCGACGTCGATTGACTGGTATTCGATCGAAGTCACCGGCGCAGTCGGCAACCTGCCGATCATCCAGACCATCGAGAATTGCTTCAATCTCAATGGCACGAACCCCACCTATGATGTGAACAACTACTATTGTCAGGTCATGGGCAAGCGTAACCCGACCACGGGCTTCCTGTTCGAGCCGGGGCAGCCCGCACTGAACCTGGGCGCCTTCAAGGTCAGCGGCGTGGACCTGCAGATCGACTGGACGTTCGATTTGGCCGACATCGGCCTGCCCGCCTCGGCCGGCAGCCTGTCCCTGGGCACCGTGGTCAGCTACGTCGACAAGTTCGAAATCCAGAACCTGCCGGGCGGCCCGTCCTACAACTACGCCGGCAGCCGCGGCACCGCCGTCGAGGACGGCGCTGGTGTGGCTCACCCCGACTGGAAGGCGAACACGACCCTCTCCTACTCGAGGGACTGGATGAACGTCAGCCTGCGGTGGCGTCATACCGCCGCGATGATCAGCGCGGAACAGGTGCGCAACGCGGCCAGCACGACGCGGGGCGTCGATTCCTATGACGTCTTCGATCTGAACGGGCGCTTCACGCTGCCGCACGACCTCAGCGTGCGGGTGGGCGTCGCCAACCTGTTCAACAAAGAGCCGCCCCAGGTCGGCAATTTCGCCGGCAGCTTCGACGGCCAGAACTACGATACGCTCGGCCGTTACTATTCAATCGCCGTAACCAAGAGCTTCTAAACGGCTGGGACGCCGGGGAAGGAAAGCGTCAAGCCTCTTCCTTCCTCGGCGCCCGCTTTGATGAGCGCCTGCGCACATCCCGTCCCCTGTGTCCATCCCAAATTGAAAGCTTCAGTTTCCATCACCGAAAGGCGGGAACTGATTATTCGGAACGATCATCTTGGCCGGTTCGGCCTTTGGTCTTTCGCCCCTATCAATACGCGCATGAACAGCGGAATTCAGAACATGAAATTCACCAGTCTTACGGCCCTCACCCTCGCACTCTCGTGTTTTGCCGGCACAACGGGCTGGACGGCTGAACTGCCGGAGATACAGCAGTCCGCCATCATCGGAACCGTCGAACGCGATCGTGAGCAACTCGGAGCAACCGCCCTGGCTATCTGGGGTTTCGCCGAGGTCGGCTATCAGGAGATCCAGAGTTCAGCCCGCCTGCAACAGGATTTGACTGCCGCTGGCTTCACAATCACCGAGGGAATAGCTGGCCAGCCGACCGCCTTCCTCGCCAGCTTCAAGAACGGCGATGGCCCGGTAGTCGCCCTTCTGGCTGAATTCGACGCCCTGCCGGGCCTGTCCCAAGCGGTGTCGCCGGTCGAACAGTCCCTGCATGCGATCGCCGGCCATGGCTGCGGCCACAATCTGTTCGGCGCAGCCTCCTCCTATGCCGCCATCGCCGTCCGCCAGTGGATGGTCGACAACAACATCAAGGGCGAATTGCGCGTCTATGGCACGCCGGCCGAAGAAGGCGGCTCGGCCAAGGCCTTCATGGTCCGCGACGGCCTGTTTCGCGACGTCGATGTCGCGCTCCATTGGCACCCCGCGACGGTCAACAGCGCCAGCCAAGGAACGACTAAGGCCAATATCAGCGGCAAGTTCCGATTCTACGGCACGTCATCCCACGCCTCCGGCGCGCCGGATCGCGGGCGCTCGGCCCTCGACGCCGTAGAGGCGATGAACGCCATGGCCAATATGATGCGCGAGCACATCCCTGATGGGACCCGCATCCATTATGTCATCACCGATGGCGGCGAAGCGCCCAACGTGGTGCCCAACTATGCGGAATCCTACTACTATGTCCGCCACGGCGATCCTGAGGTCGTTCTGTCCGTTATGGAACGGCTGAAAAAGGCCGCAGAAGGCGCTGCCCTCGGGACGGAAACCCGCTACGAATTCCAGCAGATCGGCGGTGTCTACAGCATGATGCCGAACGGCGCGCTGATGGCCGTCATGGACCGCAACCTGCATCGCGTCGGCGGCATCTCCTGGACGCCGGAGGAAACGGCGTTCGCGACCGAACTCCAGAAAACCCTGGTCACAACTCCGCCGCTGTCGAGCGTGAGTGAAATTCAACCCGCTAAACTGAGCTTCGATGGAGCGGGCGGATCGACCGATGTGTCGGATGTCAGTTGGGTCGTCCCCACCGTCGGCCTGGCGACCGCTACGTTCGTGCCGGGTTCAGCGGGGCATAGCTGGCAGAACACCGCTGCCGCAGGCTCCAGCATTGGGGTCAAGGGCGCGGTCGTCGCCGCCAAGACCATGGCCCTGACGGCTGCCGAACTATTCGTCAGCCCTGAAACCATCGCCGCAGCGACGACCGAGCTCCACCAACGTCGTGGCGCCGACTTCGTCTATCGCCCGCTGGTCGGCGACGGTCCTCCGCAGTTGAACTATCGCAACGACCGCGAATGACGCCGAGAGGACGGGCACACAACTGACGTCCCGACTGACGCCTTAGGCCGCCGCCGTCGCATAGACGGCGGCGGCGTTGATGAGAGGTCGGTTCCGCCGTTCCGCCCTCGCCCAAGCCCCAGGGCGATCCCGGTGGAGTTGATCGACCTGGCTCAGGCGCTGCATCGCATCGACAGCGAGGCGGCCGCAGAAGCGCGGGACCTGGTGCGCCGTTTGATCGAGACTGTGGTGGTGACGCCGCTGCCGAAGCGCGGCCAGTATGCGCTGACCGTAAAAGCAGAAACCCCCGGAGCGAGGCTACGGGGGTTCAGTGATGCTTGGGTGCGGGAGCAGGATTTGAACCTGCGACCTTCAGGTTATGAGCCTGACGAGCTACCGGGCTGCTCCATCCCGCGGCAAGGCGGTGCGTAAAG